>NZ_ACCD01000005.1 GCF_000173775.1 Yersinia rohdei ATCC 43380 | reverse complement strand
GCAAAACCCCTGAATCAATGATTCAGGGGTTTTTTGCATTATAATTTTTATATATTTCCTCTCTGCCAGATATATCACACCATAAAAAATCATCGACTCCCTCTGGCTGTAATATTTACAGCTTAAAATACTCTCTGCAATACTGTTAGTTTTGTTCAGCAGGTTCAATTCTTAATTGATAGAGTTATTTGGATAAGGGCTTAGAAGGTATCTGTGACGGGAAGAGTAAAATAAACTGGTTATAGAGATGGTAGGCCCTCTGACAGAGGGCTTAAAGGTTATGCAGATAATTTACGGCAGATTAATAATGTATGCCCAATTCCTAATCCATCAATATCTTTCTCAATATGGAACCCGGCGGCAGATAAGCACTGGTAAAAAGTATCTGAATGGTAAAAACGACTATTGCCATTAGCCATACATGTGAAATAAAGAGATGACGCATTAAGACTAAATGCACCAGCTTCGAATTGTTGCCGATCCCAAAATATCTCCATAATACATACGTAGCTATCGGGTTTCATCGCACGATGAATAAGTTTAAGGATATGCACAATTCTTTCTTCACTAAAACAGTCCAAAAATTGGCTCATCCACCAAACGTCTGCATCTCCTGGTAACTTATCAGCTAATAATAAATCGACAGGATACGTACCGATACGGTCACTATAACCTTTGTTTTTAACATTTTCTTTAGCTAAGGTTATCTGCTGCGGTAAATCCAGTAATGTTATTTTTACATCGGGGTCATAGGCTGCACATTGTAGTGCCCACTTACCGGTATTAGCACCGACATCATATATATGCTTTGGCTCAAGAGAGAAAATTTCTTTTAGAGCAATTTGAAAGGCATTATCGGAATAGAAATGATCAAAGGCAAACCAACTGTCACGGGCTGCTGTAGGTAGTTCGCTCAGTGCGGGGTAAATAGTCGGCCATTCACCAAAAACAGATAGCCCGGCAGGCTTTCCCGTTTCTAATGCTTCTTTTAAATTGAATAAGCCTTGATAACAAACATCTTGAGTGAAGTCCATATTTACGCGGGTCATTTGATCATGCAATAAATAGTGGCCAACCTTTCCTAAATAAAATCGCGTTTCTTTTTGGTAGAGGATGTTACCGCTAAGGCCCATATCTAGCAGGATGCTGATCGCATATTTGCTGAGTGAACAATGGGTTTCAAGATCATTCAGTGTAATACCATTTTTACCTGACTCATCCAATGCGGCGAGGATCCCTGACTCTCTAAGATTAAGTGCGGCTTGAAATAGCATTGGGGCAAAGGCTATTTTCTGGGCCTCAGTGATTGCCGCCAAAGCACTAATTTGGTCTTTATCATATCCGTAGCGCAAACTTACATCCTCATAATTCAGGTAACAGCTCACCATTCAGCATTATCTAATTTTGAATGGTGAGCAGGTACTTACTATAGTTATTGGTGATGAAAAAATTATATACTTATGATTTATTCAGCTGGATTTGGATGTCTTTGTTTAAGTTAGCAATCCAACGGTTATACTTTGAATGTATTTTCCCGTTTTTTGCATCCATATTAGTACTGCCAACATAGCTAATTTGATAATTATTAGCATTGTAATTTATTTTAATTTCAACCGAGTGGCCTCGATTTATTAGTTTCCCATTAATCACACCTTCAGATGCTGGCACCATTATCCAACCACGATTTATCCCACCAGCCAGAATCGCTTTTTGTACTTCGGAAGCCGTATGGCTACCCACCACGGTTTGACTAACGTTTTGGATGGGTGTTGTACCAGCACAGCCAGTAATAAATGCAATGGATACAGCCCCAACTAGAAGCATTCTTAATAGTTTCATGATAGTCCAATTAATTAATGTTTTTCATGTTATTCATGAATGAATAACGCAGAAATACTATACGGAAATGATAAAATACTCTTACTCATTAAAATACACAAATATTCTTATGTTTTTTTACTTTAAATATATGTTAATTTTTTATTAAATAAATTATTGGCTATTTATTTTACAGCTAAAATTAAAAAGATAAAATTTCTCTAAAGAATTTCATGATCATGCCGATATGTAGGATGTTTTTATTTTTTTATTCTGATTTTCCTAGGGAGAATTATTATGGTTAATTTAAAATATAATTAAGATGGTTTTTAAATGCTTTTTACCTAAAAATAGAATAGATTATCCCGCTTTAATGCTTAGGAAGTCCTGATATCATGGCTCATTCGTTGAATATATTGAACTGGTGTGCTTTAGCTCCTGGCATGGGCTGTCATGAGCATTGGATTTCTTGGGCACGAGATTCTGAACTCAGTACTCAATGGCAAGGGGCTTTACCCAAGTTATCGCATATACCAATGATGTCTGCGAGAAGAATGAGTACCGGTAGCCGGCTGGCCGTTGAAGCAGGCCTATCGTTGTTAGACAGCGCACCTGTTGATATGGCGATATTTACCAGCCGTCATGGAGAACTAGAACGTACTTATAAAGTATTACAGTGTCTTAAGCAGCAGCAGAATATTTCTCCAACGGATTTTGCCATGTCAGTACATAATACTGCCTCTGGATGGTTAACTATCACAGCAAGTGATACCATGCCAGTGACATCCCTTGCTGCGGGAATAGATAGTTTCCAACAAGGTATTATCGAGGCTATGGGAATGCTCGCCAGCGGTGCTGAGCGTGTTCTATTGGTCGATTTTGATGGGGTTTTGCCTGATTTTTACCATTCTCAGACTTCTCCAATAGGTTTGCCTTATGCTTTGGCATTATTGTTAGGTACTGGTGATGGTTTACAGTGTGAATACATTCCTACGATTGATTCCAATGAATCTGGATTACCTCAGGGACTTAGTTTTCTACGTAACTGGCTGAATAAAAAAAGCTCTTTCGTTATACAAGGTCAGCATAATAATTGGCAATGGAGTCAATGATGGATAGCTTCCTTACGGGAAAAACTGCAGCCCAACATTCTTCTTTGCTAAATCGATCGTGGCGAGTTATTGCAACTGGTTTTTGCTTTGTGCTTTTTGGTTTAGGGGGGCTGATATTATCTATTTTATGGTTTTCCTCTCTTCGCATAATTATTCGCTCTGAAAATGTACGTAACCAAATTACTCAAAAGAGTATTCGTTATAGTTTTCAATTTTTTCTACGTATAGCCAGATTTCTCGGTGTATTTGATTATAAAATAGAAAATAATGAGTTGTTCTCTGAAGACTCAGGATGTCTGATTGTTGCTAACCATCCAAGTTTATTAGACTACGTGTTGCTGGCTGCACATATGCCAAGGTGCGATTGTATTGTCAAAGAAGCCTTGTTAAATAATATATTTGTTTCAGGCGTCATTAAGTCTGCAGGTTACTTGGTTAATAGTGAGTCTGATAAACTGCTGGCGCATTGTAAAGCCCGTTTAGATCGTGGGGGGAGCATTCTTATATTCCCTGAAGGAACCAGAACAACTGCGGGCAATACCCTAAGCTTGCAACGAGGAGCTGCGAACATTGCATTACATAGTGGGTGTGATATTCGAGTTGTCTATATTGACTGTAATCCACCAATGCTGACGAAAGAACTGAAATGGTATAATATTCCGTTGGTAAAACCTCAATTTAGAATTATTGTTCAAAATAAAATCAACTGTCATGACTTTATTCAGGATAGTGATTTATCTTTAGCACTGGCTGCAAGACGACTTACTAAGCATTTAACCTGTGAATTAATGCCCGAATCTAAGAGAAATAGTTAATGGAATTACTAAGTAGTGAGATTAAACAGCTAATTATTGATGCCTTAAACCTGGAGGATATGTCGGTGGAGGATATTGATTCTCAGGCCGCATTATTTGGTGATGGTTTAGGTTTGGATTCAATAGACGCACTGGAACTTGGATTAGCACTAAAAAACCGATATAGCATCGTACTCTCTGCTGAGAGTGAAGATATGCGCCAGAACTTCTATTCGGTGGAAACGCTCGCGAAATTTATTTCTGAGCAGCGTAACTAACAGGATATTGCAATAATGGAAAAACAAGAAATTTATCAGCAGATTACAGATCTTCTCGTTAAGCTTTTTGAGCTTGATGCCGCTGATATCAAACCAGAATCTCGGTTATATGAAGAATTAGAATTAGACAGCATTGATGCAGTCGATCTGGTCGTACATTTGCAGAAGGCGACCGGCAAAAAGATAATGCCGGAAATGTTCAAGTCTGTGCGAACGGTTCAAGATATTGTCGATGCTGTCGATAATTTGCTAAACGCCAAGTCGTAAACGGTGGCATCAGGTGACAGTTAATCAGAGTAATTTATTCATTGGTCGCCTGACTGCTTTACTCAAAGTCCTCACCATTGTCGCAATTACAGCATATCCATTGGCGGTATGGTTTGGTTTGACGCGTTGGGGAATGCAGGTATTAGCCCCAATACTGCTATTAATGTTTACAGTGCGGCTTTTTGTGGTGCGCAGCAAAATCAAACAACAACTTTGGCTGGGTAAAGCACTGGCACTGACGGGCATAATTCTGTCTTTAGCCAGTTGGGGGTTAGGGAAGACGCAGTGGTTGTTGTTTTATCCCGTTGTGGTAAACATCCTTTTACTGACTTTGTTTTCTTATTCTCTCTTTCGCCCCCCTTCCATCATTGAAAGATTAGCAAGACTGACTGAACCTGAATTATCTCCCTTGGCTGTGGCATACACCCGAAAGGTAACACTGGTTTGGTGCGTTTTTTTTGTCATCAATGGCACCCTTGCGCTGGCAACCTGTCTGTACGGTGATATGCATTTATGGGCCTTATATAACGGCGGGTTAAGCTATTTACTTATTGGTTCTTTGATGGGGCTGGAATGGATTATCAGGAAGAGGGTTCAACAACAGTGAACCTGGCAATGGCTAATTGGCTGGATCATTCTCGCGATGATGCTTTGGTTATCGCGATGTGCGGTACTAAGTCTATCACTTTGAATCAGCTCAGGTGTGATGTTGCCTATCTATCTCATAAAATGACTCTTTTGCCCAATATGCGCTGGGCGTTATGTTTTGAAAATAGCTATTGGTTTACTGTCGCGTTACTGGCCACGCTGTATTGCAAGAAAACACCGGTTATTTTTGGTCATGCTCGTGAAGCTGTTCTCAAAGAGCAACTTCATGAATTTGATGGCATGCTGACTGATCAACAACTGAATCTTGAATGTCCGCGCATTATGGTTACAGGACATGTATCCCCCGAGGCTATTTATAGTCCACTGCCTAACTGGCCTTCTGATGCTTCATTAATTCTGTTCACGTCCGGTTCTACTGGTGCGCCTAAAGCAGTGGTTAAATCTATCGAGGGTCTGGATATTGAAAGCCATTGGCTGGCTATGCAATGGGGGCGGTATATTGATAGAGCGAATAACCCACTGATTGTTGCATCGGTATCCCACCAACATTTATATGGGCTAACTTTTCGTATCTTTTTACCACTGTCACTGGGTATCCCCTTTCAGGCTGAACTGATTGGCTACCATGAGCAACTTCAATTTTTACCCGAATGCTGCTCGCCTATATTTATCAGTAGCCCTGCATTTCTAAAACGCCTGGATGTGAAATTGCCGCCCATACAGTGTCAACAAATCTTCTCGGCTGGCGGCCCGCTCAGTTTTCACGATGCACAATCTACTTTGGCTGTTTTGGGCATTTTGCCAACAGAGATTTATGGTGCAACCGAAACCGGCCTTATTGCTCATCGTCAGCAGTTTGAACCACAGCAACCATGGCAGTTTTTTTCAGGAATAACTCTGGATATCAATAGCGACAATACTTTCACTGTCTATTCGGCCCTAATACCTGAATCAACCGGTATGCCTATGAGTGATATTATTGAGCTATCTGATGATGGGCAGGGTTTCCATCTGTTAGGGCGCCAAGATCGAATTGTTAAAATAGAAGAAAAACGTGTTTCGCTGACTGAGATAGAGCAGCGCCTGCTTTTGCTTCCTGATATTGCCGATGCAACAGTATTACTCTTAACTCAAAATGAGAGAGTAAACATTGCCGCTGTCGTGGTGTTGACGGATGCGGGCAAAGAACAACTCTGCACAGAAACCATGAGTTCTTTCAATCAAAAATTGCGAAGTGCTTTGCGTAATTGGCTTGAACCGGCTTCTCTTCCTCGCCGTGTGCGTGTCATTGATGTTATACCAGTGAACCCACAAGGAAAGCGTGATTATGCCCGGTTACAGGAGTTATTTTTATGATGTTCCCCGTTGTCATCAGTCAGCAAATAACAGGTGATCACTTAGCGACGATTGATCTCTTATTACCTGCTGATTTGTTGTGGTTTAGTGGGCACTTCCCTGTTTGCCCGATACTGCCAGGTGTTGCACAACTCAATTGGGTTATGCACTACGTCAATGAGTTATTGGGCCCGTTGCCAGTGATGAAAAGTATTGACGTCGTAAAGTTTCAGCGCCCCCTGATGCCTGAAGATAAAGTGACATTAGTCCTTAACTGGGAGCGGACAAAGCATAAACTGATGTTTAAATACCTTGTCCACGGCGAAATAACCGCCAGCAGTGGAAAGATATCGCTATGTCAGTAATCTCTTTCATGCCGTGCATTGTTATTCCCTGTTTCAATCATGGCCACACTATGGCGGGTGTGTTAGCTCAGTTGGCTGTTTATCAACTTCCTTGCTTCATAATTGATGATGGCAGTGATGCAGATACCGCGAATGAGTTGGCTCGTTTGGCTGCGGAATATTCTTGGGTAGTGCTGGTAACGCAAGCCGATAACCGTGGTAAGGGAAATGCAGTTCTGAATGGATTGGCAATAGCGCAGCAGCACGGATATAGCCATGGTTTACAAGTTGATGCTGATGGTCAGCATCAATTATCAGATATCCCCCTCATGCTGGCTGAGGCAGATAAGCACCCTCAGTGTTTGATTTCCGGGCGGCCGGTTTATGATGACTCCGTACCAAAAGCAAGGCTTTATGGGCGCTATATCACTCACTTTTGGGTGTGGGTCGAAACACTGTCCTTGTCGCTGAAAGACAGCATGTGTGGTTTTCGTGTTTATCCGATTGCTGAAACCCTGGCTTTAGCTGCACAACATCCATTGGGTGCGCGAATGGATTTTGATACTGAGGTTATGGTGAGATTATATTGGCAGGGGACAGAGAGCCGATTCCTGCCAACACAGGTCACTTATCCAGAAAATGGCGTTTCGCATTTTGATGCATTGCATGACAACCTGCGCATTTCCTGGATGCACACGCGCTTATTTTTTGGCATGGTGCCGCGTATCCCCGCATTACTTAAACGCAATCTACAAAAGCCTGAACATCACTGGTCTAAAACAAAAGAGCGCAGTGGATTGTGGGGCATGCGTTTGATGCTGCGCAGTTACAAAGCTTTGGGGCGGACTGCTTTTAATCTGATGCTATACCCTGTTATTGGTTATTTTTGGCTTACCGGCCATCGCCAACGTCGGGCATCAATTCAATATTTACAACGACTTACTGATTTTGCCGCACAGCAAAACCATCCACTACCCACATCTTTAAATAGTTTTCGCCATTTCATGCGTTTTGGTGAATCTATGCTTGATAAATTGGCCAGTTGGCAAGGGGATTTAGTCGTTGATAAAGATGTGATTTTGGTTGATGGGGAGTGCTGTAAGGCACAGATTGCCCGCCGTCAGGGGGCGCTAATTTTGGCCTCCCATTTAGGGGATATTGAATCTTGCCGAGCTTTGGCTGAGTTATCAGTTGGTGTGAAAGTTAATGCTTTAGTTTTCACTCACCATGCGGCGCGTTTTAACCAAGTGATGCAAGAAATTAACCCACATGCACTTATTAACTTGATTCAAGTTACGTCTATTGGGCCTGATACAGCCATATTGTTACGGCAAAAGCTAGACCAAGGTGAGTGGGTCGCTATTGTCGGTGACAGAACTTCTGTCAGCCCCTATCAGCGAGATGACCAACCCAGAGTTATCTGGAGCTCATTTTTAGGCCATCCAGCGCCTTTCCCTGTCGGGCCATTTGCTTTGGCTTCGGCCTTGCGGTGTCCTGTATTTTTGATGTTTGGTTTAAAACTCGCCAGGGAAAAACTGCCGAACTCACCTGCAAACAGCACTAACTCAGTTTCTTCTGCCCGATTGCATGTTTACTTCGAGCCTTTCGCCGATCCACTGATATTACCGCGAGCAAATCGCCAGGCAGCGTTGCAACAAGCAGTGGATAGCTACGCAGCTCGTTTGGAACATTACAGTTTATTAGCGCCGCTTGATTGGTTTAATTTTTATGATTTTTGGCATTTAAGCGACGAAAAACCAAGGAAATCCGTGAAATGAATTTACCTGATGACCCGCGTTTTACTACCCGGATAGTTCACAATATTCCTTTCCATGATATCGACCCTATGGGGGTTGTGTGGCATGGCAATTATTTCCGTTATTTTGAAATCGCCCGTGAGGCATTACTCAACCAAATTGATTATGGCTATCGCGCGATGCAAGCTTCAGGCTATGTATGGCCAATCGTTGATACAAGAGTGAAATATATTGCCCCGCTTGAATTTGAACAGCGGATTCATATTTGCGCTTCTATTGAAGAATACGAAAACCGCTTACGTATCGGTTACCAGATTTATGATGCTAATAGCGGCAAGCGGATGACCACGGGATACACCATTCAGGTTGCAGTGAAGGAATCGACAAAAGAAATGAATTTTGTTTCTCCACCGGTGCTGCTGGAAAAAATGGGTATCACTTTATGAAATCTATTCTGACAATTCTATTGCTTTGCCTAAGCATCAATACCTATGCGGTAACACTGTCATCTTTGCAGCAACGATTCAGTGAGCAGCCAGTGTTGCGTGCTAATTTTGAACAACAGCGCAGCATAAGTGGTATGGATAAACCATTGAAATCAAATGGTAATTTATTGATTTCACGTGAGAAAGGTCTTTGGTGGTCACAGCAGCAACCTTTTGCCCTGACACTATTACTTGATGATAAGCGTATGGTGCAAACCATGGCAGGCCAGCCCTCACAGGTAATTACTGCTGACAGCAATCCTCAAATGTTCCAGTTTAATCACTTATTAACGGCACTGTTTCATGCCGATACCTCTGTTCTGGAACAAAATTTCACCTTGGCCTTTACTGACCTTGGTCAGGATAAGTGGGTGTTAGTGCTAACGCCGAAAACAACGCCATTGGATAAACTGTTTAAAACCATCACGTTACACGGTCAGTTCTTTCTCGAAACTATTGATATAGAAGATATGCAGGGCGATGGAACCCACATCCGCTTTTTCAATCAACTCACTGAACCTAAGATACTGAGCCATGCCGAACAGCAGCTTTTTGCGCACTGATTGCCATCGAAAACTGGCTATCGGCTGGTTACTGGTCTGTTTACTCTTATTGGCAACATTACTCTGGCTGATCCCCCGTAGTCAGATTAACAGCAGTGTTTTAGCGCTGTTGCCAAAACAGGAGTTAGCGGGTGTTCCTGCTGAACTGACCGAAGGGTTTAACCAGCGCCTTGATCGCCAATTAGTATGGCTGGTTAGCCCTGCGCAAGACACATTAGCCCCAGTGAACTGGTGGTTACAGCAGTTGCAAAAAATGCCAGAACTGCATCAGGTCAGCGGTGAAATGACCGCCCAACGGCTACAAGAGTGGGGGGCTTTTTTCTTTCAGCACCGCAATGTGCTACTTGATGATGCAACACGTCTGCGGCTGAGTAAGGGCGGCGACGCGCAAGCACAATGGATACTCGGGCAGGCGTACTCGGCATTTGCTGGCGTAAGTGGTAAAGAGTTGCAGCATGACCCATTGTTGCTGGTTCGTGGTTCACAACTGGCGCAACAGCAAAACAGCGGGACATTAAGCCTTAATAAGGGATGGTTGGTGGCGAAAGAGAGCCACGGGCGCGAATGGTATTTAATTCACGGAGAATTACGGGCTTCGTCCTATGATATGGCCAGTGCACGTAGCACTGTTGAGTCATTAGCTGCATTAAAACAACAACTTCAAGAGCGCTGGCCTGGTACTGAAGTACTGGAACGCGGGACGATTTTTTACAGTAATTACGCCAGTCAGCAAGCTGAAAGTGACATCTCGACCATCGGTGTGATATCGGTGGTTGGCGTGTTTCTGCTGATCCTTATCATGTTCAAATCCCTGTTACCACTTGGCTTATGTCTGCTATCAATCACCATTGGGGCATTGGCGGGGGCAGTCGCAACGTTACTTGTCTTTGGTGAAGTCCATGTGATGACTCTGGTATTGAGCGCCAGCATTATAGGGATTTCAGCTGATTACACCCTTTATTACCTGACAGACCGCATGGCACATGGCAAGCAAATAACGCCATTAGAGAGTTTGAAAAAACTCTTCCCTGCGTTGTCAATGGCACTATTGACCACAGTAACTGCTTATTTAATCTTACTTATTGCCCCTTTCCCTGGATTACAGCAATTGGCAGTATTTGCCGCCGCGGGTTTAACCGCCGCCTGTATCACTGTGATGTGCTGGTACCCCATACTCGCAAAACGATTACCGGTTCGCCCAGTACCCAGTTTAAAGTTGATTTATCTATGGTTAGCTCTCTGGCAAAACAACCGGGCATTACGATTTGGCTTGCCTGGAATCATTATTGTTTTGATTATCAGCGGGATAGCTACTTTAAAAGTTAATGACGATATCAGCGAATTACAGGCGATGCCGCGTGAGTTCCAGCAGCAGGAACAGCGTATTGCAGCACTGACTGGGCAGCACAGTGACCAAAAGTGGTTTGTGGTTTATGGCGATAATACTGAGCAAGCATTGCAACGCTTAGAGCAATTTTCTCCTCATCTGTTAGAGGCTAAACAGGCCGGCTGGCTTGAGAATTACCGCGTGCTGCCACTGCCATCACTATTGCGCCAGCAGCAAAATCTGGCGTTGCTTGAGCAAACTGCGCCGAGCATTATCCAAAAATTGCAACAAGCAGGCGTGAGTGTTTCCTTGCCAAAAATGCCGGTAGAAGGTAGTCAGCAGGTGTGGGTAACGCCAGAGCAGTGGCTTGGTTCTGTTGTAAGTGAAGGCTGGCGATTGCTGTGGCTCTCATTGCCGGACGGGCAAACGGCAAT
Organism: Yersinia rohdei ATCC 43380; assembly: GCF_000173775.1. Taxonomy (GTDB): domain Bacteria; phylum Pseudomonadota; class Gammaproteobacteria; order Enterobacterales; family Enterobacteriaceae; genus Yersinia; species Yersinia rohdei. Next base: position 152,326 of record NZ_ACCD01000005.1, on the reverse strand, counting down.
GTTGGTGCCGGTAAGTGGCGTTAGTCATCCTACCGCTTTGCAACAGCTGGCAACATCCGTACCCGGCGTCTCTTGGGTTGACAGGAAAACAGAATTTAATGAGCTGTTTTCCCTTTACCGTGCTTATTTATCATGGCTGCTACTCATTTCTGCCATTGCTATAGCGGTTGTCTATTGTTGGCGTTTGGGGCTTCGTCGCGGTTTGTACTGTATTACTCCGACCTTCCTTTCATTGGGGATGGGGCTGGCGGTACTTTCTTTTACCGGTCATTCATTGAATCTCTTTTCGTTACTGGCATTGATATTGGTTCTTGGGATTGGCATCAATTATACCCTATTCTTTACCAACCCCCGCGGGACACCAGCTACCTCGATGTTTGCCATCTTTATGGCGGTATTCACCACCCAGCTGACTTTCGGCATGCTGGTATTCAGTCACACGCAAGCTATCAGTAGCTTTGGCATTGTACTGAGCAGTGGCGTATTTACCGCCTTTTTATTAGCGCCTTTGGCGCTGCCAACCCCCAAGGAGAGCGGGCGTGAATTATAAACGCAGTGGCGTATTGTTAATGTTGATTCTGTTGATTGTTGGGTGCGTAAGCTCGCCGGATCAAACCCAACCTAAAGCCTGGCTTAAGCCCGGGGTGAGGGTGGACTTACCGCAACCGATGATATCGGAGCCTATCAATCAACAGCAATTATTGACGGCAACAGCGCAGGGTAAGCAGCAGTCATTATTGGTATTACTCCATGCGGATGGGCAGCGTTTAACCTTGGTTGGGTTGTCACCACTGGGGATCCGTTTGTTTAAAGTTTCCTATGACAAACGGGGTATTCAGCTGGAACAAAGTATAAAAATTGTAGGGCTACCCCCAGCAAATCAAGTTCTTGCCGATATTATGCTCAGTTATTGGCACATTGAATCATGGCGCCCACTGTTACCTGCAAATTGGCGGCTGGTGGATGAGGGTGATAAACGCAGACTGTTTGATGATAAAGGCCAAATAGTGACAGAGATTAGCTACCAAATGTCAGGTAGCGTGCGTAAGCCGGTGGCCATTGAACAATTTGTGTTCCACTACTTTATTAGCATCCAGAATGTAGAGGGCTGATTGTTATGGTTTATTTCTCTGCTGTTGGGATGGTTAATGCATTAGGCAGCACTTTGTCAGAGGTGAGTCAGAATCTCACCTCTGGGCAAGCTCCGGGAATGGCACTTCAGCAAGGCTGGCTGGTGGAGGATTCACCTATTTGGCTGGGTGCAGTAAATACTGAGTTACCGCCAATACCGGTGCCGCTTTCACAACATAACAGTCGCAATAACAGGTTGTTACTGGCCGCCTTGTTACAGATTCAAGCCGAGGTTTCTGCCTGCATCATTCGCTATGGCGCATCCCGCGTGGCGGTGATTATGGGCACCAGTACCTCGGGTATTTTTGAAGGTGAAAGGGCGGTCAGGGAATTTCAGCCGGGATCGGGTGAAAACGCGGGGCAATTTCCGCCCGGATATGATTATCAACAGCAGGAGTTAGGTGACCCGAGCATTTTTCTCTCCCGCTATTTAGGTTTGACTGGCCCGAGCTATACCATTTCCACCGCGTGCTCTTCCAGTGTGCGGGCGATTATCAGCGGTAAGCGCCTGATAGAGTCAGGAATAGTCGATGCAGCCATTGTCGGTGGTGCAGATAGCCTGTGCCGCATGCCGATCAATGGCTTTCATAGCCTTGAGTCCTTGTCGGCTGGGCGCTGCACCCCATTTGCTGCTGCGCGCAAAGGGATCAACGTCGGTGAGGCGGCCGCGCTAATTTTATTGTCACGTGAACCCGCACCTGTTGCTTTGCTCGGTGTCGGTGAGTCTTCCGATGCCTGGCATATGTCGGCTCCCCATCCTGAAGGGCTCGGAGCAGAGCAAGCTATCAGAATGGCATTAAAACAGGCTAAATTGCAGCCAGCGGACGTGGGCTACATTAATTTGCACGGCACGGCGACACGATTAAATGACCAGGTAGAAGCACAAGTGGTGAATCGAGTCTTTGGCCATCAGGTGCCCTGTAGTTCAACCAAACATCTTACCGGCCATACGTTAGGGGCTGCCGGAGCCACCGAAGCCGCATTAAGCTGGCTGATGTTGAGTCATGGTTTACCTTTGCCAGTACAAGATTTTACAGATAGTTCTCGAGACACGACATTAGCCGAGATTAATTTGGTGACTGGGCCAGCAAAGCTAGCAACACCGGTGATTTTGTCTAACTCATTCGCTTTTGGCGGCAATAACGCCTGTTTGATATTGGGAGCCAGCTGATGGCGTATTACTCCGCCCAACATTACTTACCCCATCAATCACCTATGGTGATGCTGGATACCCTCCATGACGTGGGTGAGGCATTTGCTGAATGCAGAGTCACCTTGGGTGAGGATGGCGTTCTTGCGCCTTTCCTTGATGCTCAAGGCTGCCTCCCTAATTGGTTTGCTGTCGAATTAATGGCGCAGACTATTGGGGTATGGCGTGGCTGGCATGGTTTGGAGCAAGCAATACCACCGACCATAGGGATGTTGCTCGGTGGGCGAGCCATTAGCTGTGACTTACCGGTATTCCCCGCGGGCAGTGAGCTGCACATTTGTGTCAATTTAATCCTACAAGATGAAAAGATTGGCAGTTTTGAGTGCGGCATCAGCATCGCTGGTAAGCAGGTTGCTCGCGGCCGATTAAATACCTATCAACCAGATAGCGAAGAAATAAAAAAACTTACATTGGGGAATGGCGCATGAAGCGTTCTGTTTTAGTTACTGGGGCGAGCAAAGGGATTGGGCGGGCGATTGCACTTCGTCTGGCTGCAGATGGATTTTTAGTTGTGGTGCATTATCACCGAGATGCCGCAGGTGGTGCAGAAACTCTGGCTCAGATAACTGACGCAGGGGGCGAAGGGCGCGTTATCAATTTTGATATCAGTGCAAGGCAGCAGTGTAAAGACGCGCTGGAGCAGGATATCGCCGCACATGGTGGTTATTACGGTGTGGTAAACAATGCGGGTATTACTCGTGACGGTGCCTTTCCGGCACTGACGGACGAGGATTGGGATGGCGTCATTCATACCAATTTGGACAGCTTCTATAACGTATTACACCCCTGCGTGATGCCGATGATTGGCTTACGTAAAGGAGGGCGCATCATTGTGCTTTCTTCAGTTTCAGGTGTGGTTGGTAACCGTGGACAGGTTAATTACAGTGCAGCCAAAGCCGGTGTTATTGGTGCCTGTAAGGCGCTCGCCTTGGAGCTGGCGAAACGAAAAATCACTGTCAATTGTATTGCGCCAGGGCTGATTGATACCGGCATGATAAATATGGAGCCGATTGCACTGGATGAAGCGATGCGGATGATCCCACTGAAACGGATGGGAGAGGCCGAAGAGGTGGCTGGGTTAGCCAGTTATTTGATGTCAGATATTGCCGGGTATGTTACTCGTCAGGTGATTTCAATCAATGGAGGAATGATATGAGCAGCGGTATGGTTGCCACCAAAAGAGTTGTGATTACCGGGATGAGCGGCGTCACCGCCTTTGGCAATAACTGGGCTGATGTTTCGGCACGTATCTATGCCGGCGAAAATGCGGTGCAATATATGCCGCAGTGGGAAGAGTATCAGGGGCTGAATACCCATTTAGGCGCACCAATTAACGATTTTGTGATACCGGCACATTACACCCGCAAGCGCATTCGCTCGATGGGGCGGGTATCATTATTGGCCACCCGAGCAACTGAGTTGGCGTTGGAGCAGGCTGGGTTACTCGGTGAAAATGTCCTGACCAATGGTGAAACCGGAATTGCTTACGGCTCCTCAACCGGCAGCACCAAGCCAGTCAGTGAATTTGCCACCATGTTGACTGAAAAACATACCAATAACATTACTGGCACCACCTATGTGCAAATGATGCCCCATACGGCGGCGGTGAACACCGGGTTATTTTTTGGTTTGCGTGGTCGGGTTATCCCTACCTCCAGTGCTTGTACCTCAGGTAGTCAGGCCATCGGCTATGCTTATGAAGCTATTCGTCATGGTTATCAAACTGTTATGGTTGCTGGTGGTGCGGAAGAGCTGTGCCCTTCAGAGGCCGCGGTGTTTGATACCTTATTTGCGACCAGTCAGCTAAATGATTCACCGAAATTATCACCTAAACCCTTTGATAGTCAGCGCGATGGTTTGGTGATCGGCGAAGGTGCCGGGACACTTATTCTGGAAGAGTTGGAACATGCCACAGCGCGTGGAGCCACTATCTATGGTGAGATTATTGGTTTCTATACTAATTGTGATGCCAGCCATATTACTCAACCACAAAAAGAAACGATGCAAATTTGTATTGAAAAGGCATTACTGAGCTCAGGTCTGGCTGCCGCTGATATTGGCTATATCAGTGCCCACGGCACGGCAACTGAACGTGGCGATATTGCAGAAAGTCAGGCTACTGCCGCTGTTTTTGGTAACCGGACGCCAATTTCTTCGTTGAAAAGTTATTTTGGCCATACCTTAGGGGCCTGCGGTGCTCTTGAAGCTTGGATCAGTTTGGAGATGATGCGAGCAGGGCGTTTTGCCCCCACCATTAACCTGACTGACCCAGACCCCGCCTGTGGTGACCTGGATTATCTCATGGGGGAGGGGCGCTGCATTGATACCGAATTCTTCCAAACCAATAATTTCGCCTTTGGTGGCATTAATACATCATTGGTGATCCGTCGCTGGCCGTGATGGTGCTTGATTTCCTCATTGTTGAGTATTTATCAAAAGTATTGTGTTGAATGTGGTGTTTTTTGGCAATAAAACTCTAGGCATAATCACCTTAGATTTCTACCGGGAAGCATAAGTTAGTGGCTTCTCAGTAGATTGCCAATCTTTAAACATCAATGACTTATTGTCTAATTACAATAAAATCATCTCTGTTCAATATGAGGAATTACTATGAGCATACCTGCATTCGGTCTGGGAACGTTTCGCCTTCAAGATCAAGTCGTTATTGATTCAGTTAGCCAGGCTTTAAAACTGGGCTATCGTGCCATTGATACCGCCCAAATATATGACAATGAAGCCGCTGTTGGGCAAGCTATAGCAGAAAGTGGTATCAAACGTGATGAGCTATTTATCACCACCAAGATTTGGATTGCTAATTTAGCGCAAGGGGAATTAATCCCTAGCCTGCGAGTCAGTTTGCAGAAGTTGCAAACAGATTATGTGGATTTAACCTTAATTCACTGGCCATCACCCAATGACGAAGTTTCTGTGGCTGAATTTATGGCTGAATTGATGAAAGCCAAAGAGCTGGGATTAACCCGCCAAATAGGTATTTCTAACTTCACCATTGATTTAATGAAACAGGCCATCGCGGCAGTGGGGGCAGAAGCTATTGCTACCAACCAAATCGAACTTTCTCCTTTGCTGCAGAATCGCAAGGTTGTTGAGTTTGCTCAGGAACAGGGAATTGCCATTACTTCTTATATGACACTGGCCTATGGTAAAGCTCTGGAAGAGCCAATTATCAAAACCATCGCGTTGCAGCATGGTGCAACAGCCGCCCAAGTGATTTTAAGTTGGGCAATGCAACTGGGTTACAGTGTGATTCCGTCGTCAACCAAAGTGGCGAATTTAGCCAGCAACTTGTTGGCTCAGGACTTACATTTAAGCCCGGAAGATATGGCGCTGATTGCCACTTTAGAGCGTAATCAGCGACTTGTCAGCCCGGATGGTTTAGCACCAAACTGGGATTGATAGCATCCTAAATAACAAATTAAACCGCCTTGCAGGAGGGGGTTTAGTTTGTCTCCACAAAACCTAACATTGCCGTAAATACCGCCCTGTAGGCTCTGGCTGTAGCGCTTTACTCCCCTCTCTGTTTTCTCTTTGCCGGCTTAACTCACCCGTGTTGGTCTGCCGTCTGGTGGTTTTTATTTCATAGGCTCGGTTGATAGTAGACGTTCATTGATAAAATCAATAAAACAGCGCAGCCGATTACTTATCGCTTGATCACTGTAGTACACCGCATTAATGGGCATGGCCACGGGCAGGATGTGCTCTTCCAGTAGGGGGATTAAATCTCCGCGTTGTAGGTCTTGCTGAATCATGAAATCAGACAAACAGGCAATTCCATTCCCCTCAAGGCATAAGCGGCGCTGTGTCTCTCCGTTATTTGATGTTAAATCTGATGTTATTTCATAGAGTTGCCCATCACTCCCGGCCAGCGGCCAACGATTTAGCACCGGTAAATCATTAAATCCTAAACAGATATGATGCTGTAAATCAGCCACAGTTTGTGGTGTTCCATGCTGTTTCAGATAGGCCGGTGAGGCCAAAATATGGCGATAACTGGTCATGAGTTTTCTGGCTCGCAAGGTCGAATCCTGCAAAGTGCCAACTCTGATAGCAATATCAACTTTCCGCTCAATAAGATTTATAAATGTTTCAGATGAAACCAAAGATAAGGCTACCAGTGGATAGCGCTGGCGAAACTCAACCATCAGCGGCGCAATAATATGCAGCAATACCGGGGTTGAAGCATCAATGCGCAGTAATCCTTTGGGATTCAATTGGCTGTCTAGCAGTTCATTTTCTGCTGCCGCCATATCCCGCAAAATATTTTGTACCCGCCGAAAATAGTGTTCGCCTTCCTGAGTTAAGCTTATTTGCCGGGTGGTGCGATTAAGCAAAGTCACGCCCAGCTTGCTTTCCAGCTTTTTTACTGCCCGGCTTACTACTGAATTTGCTTGTTCAAGCTGCTCTGCTGCCCGGCTGAAACTGCCACATTCCACCACAGTAACAAAGGTAATTAGTTCATCTGAATTTGCTTTCATTGTTGCCACTCCAGCAAAAATATTTTGATATTTTGAGCATTTTTGTCATTTAAACATAGGTACATAATTGCCGCTATCAAATTGAATTGTTGTTAACTGAACTGAGTTTCTGGAGTAAATAATGCCGCTTGCCTTACTGGCACTGACCATCAGTGCATTCGCTATTGGTACCACGGAGTTTGTTATTGTCGGGCTGATACCGACGATTGCTGAACAATTGGGTGTTTCTGTCCCTTCCGCGGGGTTATTAGTTTCAATTTATGCCTTAGGGGTCGCCATTGGTGCTCCGGTGTTAACTGCATTAACAGGGCGAATCCCACGCAAAATGTTATTGATTGGGTTGATGATGTTATTCACTCTCGGGAATTTATTAGCATGGCAATCTCCCGGATATGGAACCCTGGTCGCTGCACGTTTATTAACCGGCCTGGCTCATGGGGTATTTTTCTCTATTGGCACCACTATTGCCACCAGCTTGGTACCTAAAGAAAAAGCAGCTTCGGCTATCGCCATTATGTTTGGCGGTTTGACTGTAGCATTAGTGACGGGGGTTCCGCTGGGCACATTTATTGGGCAGCATTTTGGTTGGCGAGAAACCTTCTTGGCGGTATCACTTATTGGTGTTATCGCTGTTATCGCAACTACTATTTTGGTGCCAAATAATATTCCGACGAAAGCTTCTGCCAGCATAAAACAACAGCTACAAGTACTCACTCATCCCCGGCTGTTGCTGATTTATGCCATTACAGCATTAGGATATGGCGGATTTTTCACCATGTTTACTTTTTTGGCCCCAGTAATGCAAGAGCTGGCAGGGTTCTCGGCCGCCGCAGTAAGCTGGATTTTACTGGCCTACGGGGTGTCAGTTGCCATTGGCAACATCTGGGGAGGCAAGCTGGCGGATAAATATGGTGCCGTGCCGGCGTTGAGCTTTATCTTTACTGCATTAGCCGCACTGTTATTTGTGTTCCAGTTCAGTGCTAATCACAGTGTTGCAGCACTGATTACACTGTTGGTGATGGGCATTTTTGCTTTTGGTAATGTGCCAGGGTTGCAGGTCTATGTAGTACAAAAGGCGCAAGAGTACACACCACATGCTGTTGATGTTGCTTCAGGATTGAATATTGCTGCATTTAACGTAGGAATTGCATTAGGGTCAATAATTGGTGGTCAGGCGGTTACCCGAGTTGGGTTGGCGCAGACACCCTGGATTGGGGGGGTGATAGTGATAGGCGCATTATTGCTGGTTACCTTGAGTGGTAAGTTGGATAAACAGTATCTGCATCAGGCTGTTACCCGCTAAACCCAGTTTAGATCTTCTTTTTCAGCCCGCAAATTGCGGGTTTTTTTGTTAATAGGCGCCTTATTAGTGCATTATTAAAGATATAGGCTGAATGCATCCTTAGATATCTCAATATCAGTATCATTACCTGGGTAAAAGACATTACTGACCAGAACATCTGGGCGTATAATCAGAAAACCACTGGCTGCGGCTATGCCACGCGCCAGAGTGATCTCGGATAAGGGAAGGCCATCAAAGTGCCGAAACGAACATATGCAATGCGGTATGTTGCAGGTCAACCGGTTGAACAGATTTTCCCAGGCTCCGCTAAGCAATTGGGGCAGGGGTTACCGCCTGGCGCACCATTGCCTACCTCAGAATTCCTGCGAGTGATGGTGTGGAATATCTTTAAGCAACAGCGGGCCGAATGGCTATCTGTGCTCAAGGATTTTGGCCGTGATGCTCAACTGATGTTGCTGCAAGAAGCACAAACCACACCCGAGCTGGTGAGGTTTGCTACGTCTCATTATCAAGCGGCGGATCAGGTTCCGGCTTTTGCACTGCCTCAGCACCCTTCAGGTGTTATGACATTAGCTGCCACTCACCCAGTCTACTGCTGCCCACTACGTGAGCGGGAGCCACTGCTGCGCTTGTCTAAGTCGGCATTGGTTACAGTTTATCCTATCCATGATGGCCGTTTATTGATGGTCGTAAATATCCATGCGGTGAATTTCAGTTTTGGCGTTGATGTTTACAGTAAACAGCTCGAGCCTATTGGTGAGCAAATTGCTTTGCACCGTGGCCCAGTCATTCTGGCGGGGGATTTCAATGCCTGGAGTCGTCAGCGGGTTAATGCTTTACAGCGTTTTGCCCAAGGGGCGGGGTTGGCGGAAGTTGAATTCCTGTCAGATTACCGTAGCCGAGCATTTGGTCGACCTCTCGATTTTGTGTTTTACCGTGAACTGACACTGGCAGATGCATCGGTCTTAGTGACTCGAGCGTCTGATCACAACCCTCTACTGGTCGAATTCCAGCCATAAAAAAAGCACCCCGCAGGGTGCTTTTTAACAGCTTAATAGCGATGCTAACTTTATGCTTCCGGGTTTGATTTATTGTTAACAAACAACGTCAACTTCAAACCTGGTAGTAACTTATTAGCTTTGCTGACTACCGAATTCCATCGCATCACATCGTCGGTGTTTACACCGTGACGCTTGGCAATACTGGCAAAAGATCACCCTGACGAACTTTATAGGTGATGCTGTTGTTGGTTGTATTGCTTGCCAGTTGCAGGGTTTGCCCAACTTTTAAGGTGCTCGAGGCACGTAAGTTGTTCCAACTCTGCAAATCGCTGGTCTTGATATTCAACCGCTTGGCAATCGTAGATAAGGTATCGCCGGAGCGAACTTTATACTGCGAACTCGATGCTGACTTTGTGCTGTTCTGTGCCAACTTGGTTGGTTGAACCGCAGCAATATCGGTATCTGCCAATGAATCTTTAAGCTGCTCAGCATGGGCTTTCGGCAACATAATATAACGAGGACCATGTCCAGCTGGTGCCGTTACATTGCGCTTATACCCAGAATTAAAGGATTTCAACTTGGTAAGTGACATCCCCGCCATCTCAGCCGCCTGAGTTAGCTGTATCTGCTGACCAACATCAACACGCGCTAATGCACGGTCTTCGTCGGTTTCAGGTAAGTTTATACCGTACTTTTTACTGTTCTTAATTAAATCACCCAAGGCCAGCATTTTTGGAACATAAACTGACGTTTCACGCGGAAGCGACAATGCCCAAAAATTAGTCGGTTTACCCTTTGCCTTATTCGCTTTCACCGCCTGCATCACTCTGCCTTCACCACTGTTATACGCAGCGACTGTTAATAACCAGTCACCGTCAAACATTTTGTTCAGGCGCTCCATGATATCAAGCGCTGCTTTGGTAGAAGCCACCACATCTCTGCGGCCGTCATACCATTGGTTTTGTTTTAAGCCATAATTTCGACCGGTACTTGGCACTATCTGCCATAGCCCTGCGGCGTTGGCGGATGATGTCGCGTGTGGGTCAAAAGCGCTCTCCACTATGGGTAGCAGTACCAATTCCATCGGCATCTTACGTTTTTTAATCTGCTCGACTATCAGGTACATGTACGGCTCTGCCCGTAATGTTACATCGTGGAGATAGCTCTTATTTTTTAAAAATTTTTGCTTTTGTTCACGGATCCGGGAATTTTCCGGAACCTTCATCTTCAGCTCGTCGCTAATGAAGTTCCACAAATCTTGCTGCGCTAGGCTACTTTCACTATCCAGCCATCGCGCGGAACCCTCTCGGGCACTATTTGTGTACTCTCCTGCTTCACTTTCTTGACCTGCCGAAGACAAACTCTGTGCATGCTGTACAGGAGCCTGTACGCCCACCTTGGACGACTGGCACCCAACAAGCAAGACTGAGGCGAGAAATATCGCTTTGGTCTTCATGTGTGTGTCAATGTAGTTGCTTAAAAGACGAGCAATCATACTTTGCTTCAATAAAAAACACAACTAAAAGCTCAGAAGCGGTCCTTCTGGGCGCGTAATTCGGAAAAAACTGATACAAGTGAGTCTGGCGGAGAGATTACGCCTATTTTTCTTTGTAAATCAATGTCATTACAGCGTAAAAAAACATTAATTTTACGTTCAATATGTAATTTTACCGGTAGGCTAGGTAGGTTTTTTGCCCGTAATTGCATGATTTGCTGTTGATATGTGGCAATGTCTTGGTCTGAGGGCAGAATAAACCGGGCAAACTTAAGATTGGCGAGAGTATATTCATGCGCGCTACAAATTAAGGTTTCGTCAGGAAGCTGCGCGAGCTGTTGAATTGACGAGTACATTTGCGCCGGAGTCCCTTCAAATAGCCTGCCGCAACCGGCAGAAAAGAGCGTGTCACCGCAGAAAAGATAAGGTGCGCTGTAGTATGCAATATGCCCTAGAGTGTGCCCGGGGACGGCAAAAATACGGTAGTTTTGGTCACCAATTGTCAGGTTATCACCCCCATTTACGATAATTGTCGCGCCTTTATTCGCTGTTTCTTGTGGCCCATAAACGGGAATGTCAGGGTAATGTTGGCGTAAATCGGCCACTCCACCCACGTGGTCGTGATGGTGATGAGTTAATAATATGGCTTGAGGAAGGTATTGACCTTGGTTCAGCGCGGCCAGTACTGGCGCGGACTCGCCGGGATCCACGATAACACAGCGTTTTTGGGCATCGACCAATAGCCAAATGTAGTTATCTTGAAATGCCGGAATACTGATAAGATTCATTGAAACCTCTTTTTGGCAATAATTTGAAAGAAAAAGAAGATAATAAAACATGAAACCAGCGCAAATAAGCCAAAAAATCGATGCGCCCGCATCTTGGGCTGAGTTACCTTGGGGAGAATATTATCGCTCAGCCATTGAGCAGCAATTGCAGCCTTGGTGGCCGAAATTCTTTGGTTTCCATTTATTGAAAATAGGCCATTTGAGTGCTGAAATCGCCAGTGATAAATGTGCAATTTCCCATCAGGTTAATGTTGGGGAGCAGGGCAAGAATATGCAAGTGCTTGCCAGCCCGTATCAATTACCTTTTGCCGAAAAATCAGTGGATGCTTGTTTGCTGTCTCATACTTTAGCCTATGCTGCTGATCCGCATCGTATTTTACGTGAAGTGGATCGCGTGCTGATTGATGATGGCTGGTTGGTTATCAGCAATTTTAATCCGCTGAGTCTGCTCGGCGCTGGTAAGTTGGTGCCGTTATTACGCCAGCGGCAGCCATACGTCAGCCGAATGTTTACCCAGATGCGGTTGTTAGATTGGCTCAGTTTACTGAATTATGAAGTGTTGCATTTATCACGTTTTCACGTTTTGCCGTGGCATAAAGAAGGTGGGCACTTTATCAGCACCCATTTGCCTGCATTGGGTTGTGTGAGTTTGATTGTTGCCCGTAAGCGCACCATTCCATTGACCTTCAATCCGATGAAGTCCGGTGCACGTAAACCTTGGTTCAGCCGGGCAGTCGGTGCCACGAAAAGTTATCGTGACCAACCCTGACTTGGCCTGTTAATCGGGGTTGTAGCCCGTATCTTCTAATGTGGGTGAATTAGCGCCTTGGCGGGCAAGTTCATCACAGCGTTCGTTTTCCGGGTGGCCAGCATGGCCTTTTACCCATTCCCATTGCACGGTATGAGTTTGGATAGCCAAATCCAGGCGCTGCCATAAATCGACATTACGTACCGGTTTACGGTCTGCTGTTTTCCAACCGCGTTTTTTCCAATTATGGATCCATTGGGTGATACCCTGGCGAACATATTGGCTGTCGGTGCTGAGTGTCACCACACAAGGTGAGGTTAAGGCTTCCAGCGAAACAATGGCTGCCATTAGCTCCATGCGGTTGTTAGTTGTCAGAAAATAGCCAGCGCTGAATGTTCTTTCATGCTGCTTATAACGCAAAATTGCACCATAACCACCGGGGCCCGGATTGCCAAGACAAGATCCGTCGGTGAAAATTTCTACCTGTTTAGTCATCTCTGGTAGACTCTTCCTATCTGTTTAAACGTTAAGTCTGACATAAACGAGCGCTATGAGCACTGGCAATATGCAAGTTACACCGACCAGACAGATTGTTCTGGATACTGAAACTACCGGTATGAATAAGCTGGGCGTTCATTATGAAGGCCACCGGATTATTGAGATCGGTGCGGTTGAAGTGATCAACCGCCGCCTGACCGGTAGAAATTTTCATGTTTATGTGAAACCAGATCGCCTAATTGATCCTGAAGCTTACGGCGTTCATGGTATCAGTGATGAGTTTTTGGCGGATAAGCCCACTTTTGCCGATATTACCCCGGAATTTCTTGAATTTATTCGGGGTGCTGAGTTAGTCATCCATAACGCGGCGTTTGATATCGGCTTTATGGATTATGAATTCCGCATGTTGCAGCAGGATATTCCGAAAACGGAAACCTTCTGTACCATCACCGATAGCTTATTACTGGCGCGCCGCTTGTTCCCCGGCAAGCGAAATAACCTTGATGCCCTGTGCGATCGCTATCTAATAGATAATACTAAGCGAACTCTGCACGGCGCGTTACTCGATGCCGAAATTCTGGCAGAAGTTTATTTGGCGATGACCGGCGGTCAGACCTCCCTTTCGTTTTCAATGGAAGGCGATCAATCGCAAAATAACTCTTCAGAAGATATCCAGCGAATTACTCGCCCGGCATCCGGTTTGAAAATAATTTATGCTGCTGAAGATGAATTGAAAGCCCATGAGTCACGTCTGGATTTAGTGATGAAAAAAGGGGGCAGTTGTTTGTGGCGGATGCCATTGGATACCGAAGAGAGCGCAAACGAAGAATAAAGCGACACTCAGTTGAAAAACTGTGCAAACAGCTTATTTTACAGGAAAAAGTGTTGACGAAATTGTGTTCCATACGTACTATTCGACTCGTTCTTAACCGGAACAGCAGCGTGGTGCGGTAGTTCAGTCGGTTAGAATACCGGCCTGTCACGCCGGGGGTCGCGGGTTCGAGTCCCGTCCGCACCGCCAACATTTAGAAGCCCTGAGTTATCACTAACTCAGGGCTTCGTTGTTTCTATACCCTGCGCACTTGAAGCCGCAGGGTTATGAGTCTATTTACTTGCCTGAACCTGCTTGTGCGGCGGTGCTGACCCAGCCATCAAAGGTGGCCTGATGGGCTTGAATCCAGCCGTTTACATGACGTTCAATATCCGCATCCGAAGATTCGCCAGCATGCATCCGCATATTTTGAGCATTCACATCATTAATGGATAATTTCATGATGGAGAACAGCTTTGCGGCCGCAGGGTTGGCTTCAGCCCATTTTTTGTTCGCCACAATATGCATCACACTGGGCGGGAAACCATAGTTCGCGCCATTGGAAAGCTGGGTATCGATAGTTTTATCGGGCAAGGAAGAGAAAGGCACCTGTAGCCACACCACATCACGGCCCGGCACTAATACATCACTCACCCAATATGGCGTCCAGGTGTAATACAGAATGGGTTTGCCTTCTTTGTAGCGCGTGATGGTATCGGCAATCATTGCGGCATAGTTACCCTGATTATGAGTCACGGTATCACTGAGGCCATAAGCTTGAATTTGGTGATTTATTGGTGCTTCACAGCCCCAGCCGGGGTTGCAGCCGGTCAGATCGGCTTTGCCATCATTATTGGCATCAAACAATTTGGCGATTTTCGGATCTTTTAGCTGCTCGATATTGGTAATGTGGTATTTATCGGCGGTTTTTTTGTCTATCAAATACCCCTGCGCCAGCCCCTCAATAAAGTTGCCCTGACGGTAGAATTTAGCATCACCGCCGGCGGAGTCATATTGGTCATTATGCAGTGGTTCCCAGTTGACCGCCAGATAGGTGGCATCCCCTGCGGCAATGGATGCATAGGCGACATTGTAGTCGACTTCTTTGGTTGGCTGGACATCATAACCGAGTTTTTCCAGTGCTTTATTCACCAGCGAGGTCTGGAAAGTTTCTTCTGAAATGGTACTTTGCAGAGGTTGGACACTAATACCTTTGCCCGGTAATTCTGCTGCGGATAACTGAGTGCTGATCAGTGTGGTGAGGGCCAGGGCCCAGATTCCTGTTGTGCGCATAGTTTTTCCTTTTAGCTATTTTACTTGCCATTTTGAACCAGAGCAGTGCTCATCATCCTCAGGTACTGCCTGTACGCTGCGGTGATTGCGTGCTGCTCCAGTCCAAACTGTCTGTGACAATGACGCTAATGTTTAGCGTCATTAATTGAAATTACTTGTTGTTATTGATGGTGTTGTTATTGATGGTGTTGCTACGGAATGGTTTGGTAACTAACCCTATAGGGCCGGTGGCATACCAGCGACCAACACCTTTACTGCGGCGATCTCGGCCCAGTGATTGGGTTAGGCGGTCAAGGATAATGGCCAAAATCACAATACCCACACCCCCCACTGCGGCTAAGCCCATATCTAGCCGACCAATGCCGCGCAGTACCATCTGACCTAAACCACCGACGGCAATCATCGAGGCGATAACGACCATCGACAGTGCCAGCATCAAGGTTTGATTCACACCCGCCATAATGGTGGGCATCGCCAGGGGTAATTGCACCTTGAACAGCATTTGGCGCGGATTAGCACCAAAGGATTCTGCCGCTTCAATCAGATCTTCCGGCACCTGTTTAATACCTAAAATAGTCAGGCGGACAATGGGTGGCAGGGCAAAGATTATGGTCACCACCACGCCGGGGACATTACCGATACCGAATAGCATGACGATGGGCACCAGATAGACAAATGCCGGTGTAGTTTGCATCGCATCCAGTAAGGGTCGAATGATTCGGGCGGCATTATTACTGCGTGCTAACCATATTCCGAGGGGGAGTCCGATAAGAATACAGAAGAACAGCGAGGTCAGAACCAGGGCCAGTGTCACCATGGCTTGCGACCACGCGCCGATAGCGCCGATGGCAACCAGTGATACCAATGTCGCCACGCCCATGCCTAATGTGGAGAACTGCCAGGCTATCAGTGCGAAAACCAAGATTGCCACGGGGGCGGGCATGCCCAGTAATAGATGCTGAAAACCACTGAGAATAAAATCAACCGGTACACGAATGCCCTGAAACAGTGGGCGGAAATGCAGCACTATCCAATCAATACCATGAGTTACCCATGAATCTAAGGGTAACCACGTGGTATGGAAGGGGTCCATTAAGCTGAAATGTTCAGGCGCCGCAGCCGGGGCGCTGTTTAGCCAGTCGGTATTGGCGACCTGGCTCTGTGCGGCCTGAGTCGCAGCCTCATGGGCAGCACTTCCTGCGGCACGGCTACCTTCGGCCATGCTGGCTCCCCAAGGGTCAGCAGCGGCTGACAAGCTCTGAGGGGCAACATCTGTTGTGGCGGGTGCAGCAGACGCCGCCGCATCTGTGGCCCAGGGGTTACTGATGGTTTGATCGTTAACCTGGATTTGATTACTCATTTGGCGTCTCCTTATCTAAAGCCTGCAACAGCATGGCTTTAGAAATAATACCGATATAACTGTTATCTTCACCGACGACTGGTACCGCGCACGGTGCCTGTGCCACCAGTGAAATCAGCTCACTAAGGGGCATGTCGGCAGGAACCGGTGCCGGATCGTCCAATAAGGCACTATCCAGCGATTGGTTCTCAGCCAATGCTTTTTTCAGTGAGTCTATCGATACCACGCCAATAAACTTTTGCCCGCGTTCCAGCACATAGCCGTAATCGCGGTCTTCATCTTGAAGCAGTTTTAATGCAGAGCGCGGGCCGAAACCCGGTGTTTTACGGATCAACGATACCGGACGACGGCGGGCGATATCTTTAGCACTGAAGACATGGCTGATATCGACGCCGCGGAAGAAGGTGCGCACATAATCATTCGCCGGGTTATTCAGTATTTCATCTGGCGTGCCGACTTGTACTACTTCGCCCCCCTGCATAATGGCGATGCGATCACCAATGCGCATGGCTTCATCCAGGTCATGGGAGATAAAGACAATGGTGCGTTGATGTTTGGCTTGTAGCTTGACCAACTCATCTTGCATTTCGGTGCGTATTAATGGGTCAAGTGCCGAAAAGGCCTCATCCATCAATAAGATATCAGGGTCATTGGCCATCGCACGGGCTAACCCCACACGCTGGCGCATCCCACCGGATAGCTCATCGGGGTAAGAATGTGCGTAGCTCTCCAAACTTACCTGGCGTAAGGCTTCCAACGCTTTTTCGTGGCGTTCCTGTTGGGGAACACCCGCCAGCTCCATGCCGAATGCGGTATTATCGAGCACATTCAAATGCGGCATTAATGCAAAGGATTGGAAAACCATACTGATCTTATTACGACGCACGGTGCGCAGGGCACTATCAGATATTTTGGCAATATCTTCGCCGTCGATCAGCACTTCACCACGGGTGGGTTCTATCAGACGATTGAGAAGGCGTACCAGGGTGGATTTACCGGAACCGGATAACCCCATGATGACGAATATCTCGCCTTCTTCAATGGCCAGATTGGCATCTTTAACGCCAACGGACAAACCAGTTTTGGTAAATATCTGCTCTTTATTCTTACCTGATTCAAGTAGTTTAAAAGCACGATCTGGATGCTCACCAAATATTTTATATAGGTTCTTTACTTCGAGTTTAATTGCCATGCAGCTGGTGTATTCCTCTGTCAATTTTAAATTATGTTTATTCTATCGATATTATCCTGATGAAAAAATAGAGCGCCATATACCCTAACACAATGAGAATCTGAGACAACCCTCAATGTCCTTATAATCAATATCGCAATAGTCTTTACCGCAATATATATCTTTTGAAATAACCATGTTACTTGCATTAATACTGTGGTTTTTTATGGCTGATATATTGTCTAATATTGAAGGTGTTAGTGGTGGGTAATTATGGTGTTGGTGGGCTAAATATTGAACATCTATTTGTAATGTAATCTCTAGGTTATTATTGATAATATCAACTAAATATCTTTGCTTGAATAACCTCCAAATTTGATGCTGTGAAAAGACCGAATATGACAGATTTAATCTGCCAGAAGATGCACTGAGTTCCCTTTATACTCTGCTTTTCAGCCAAATCATCAGGTAGATAACAGCAGCAGCGTTTAGCGCTGGATTGGTGGATTGAGGCAGTAAAATGTATCAGGAATTTATGCAGTATTTGGGTGGGAAAATTATCTGTAAATGGCAGTGAAAATATGGGTAACCTTAGTGTGGCTTGACGTTGGTGTGGATGGCCCCATTTTTAAGCAAGAGAAAAGGGGGCCAAAGCAGATTGGGAGAGTCTAAAAATCCCAGTCTTCGTCCTCGGTAATCACGGCTTTACCTATCACATAAGATGAACCTGAACCCGAGAAGAAATCGTGGTTTTCATCTGCATTTGGCGATAAGGCCGCCAGAATGGCCGGGTTGACCTCCGCTTGGTTCGCCGGAAACAAAGCCTCATAACCTAAATTCATTAATGCTTTATTGGCATTGTAATGGAGAAAGCTTTTAACATCTTCAGTCCAGCCGACTTTATCATAAAGGTCTTCGGTGTAGCGCACTTCGTTATCATATAAATCCTGCAACAGATCGAAAGCGAAATTCTTTATTTCCTGACGTCGGTTATTATCAACCTTCTCTAGCCCTTTCTGGAATTTATAGCCGATATAATACCCATGCACAGCTTCGTCTCGGATAATAAGCCGAATTAAATCGGCAGTATTGGTTAATTTAGCTCTACTTGACCAATACATAGGTAAATAGAATCCAGAATAGAATAGAAATGATTCCAGGAAGACACTGGCAATCTTTTTCTTTAATGGATCCTCATTGTGATAATGCTGGAGAATAATATCGGCTTTCTTTTGCAACGGGCCATTTTCTTCACTCCAGCGATAAGCATCGTCCACATCAGATGTCATGCAAAGTGTAGAGAAAATAGAGCTATAAGAGCGGGCATGCACCGCCTCCATAAAGCTGATATTCGAGAATACCGCCTCCTCATGGGGGGTTATAGCATCTTTAATCAGAGCGGGGGCTCCCAAGGTATTTTGAATAGTATCCAGCAGGGTCAGGCCAGTAAAAACCCGAATAGTCAGTTGCTGTTCATTAGGGGTTAGTGTTGCCCAAGAAGGAATATCATTTGATAGTGGGACTTTTTCCGGCAGCCAAAAATTAGCGGTCAGACGGTTCCATACTTCCAAATCTTTATCGTCTTCGATTTTATTCCAATTGATAGCACTAACCGGTGAGATCTTTTTTACTGAGTTCATAAATGACGTCCTTATTAATCCGATTCTGTTTATTCAGTTACAGCGAGCAGGACACGCAACCTTCAACTTCTGTGCCTTCGAGTGCCATCTGGCGCAGTCGGATGTAATAAATGGTTTTAATTCCTTTCTTCCAGGCATATATCTGCGCTTTGTTTATATCGCGAGTGGTGGCGGTATCGCGGAAGAATAATGTTAGTGATAGCCCCTGATCGACATGCTGAGTTGCCTCGGCATAGGTATCAATGATTTTCTCCGGCCCTATCTGATAAGCATCTTGATAATATTCAAGATTATCGTTGGTCATATAAGGCGCGGGATAATACACCCGGCCAATTTTGCCTTCTTTGCGGATCTCAATCGGAGAGACAATCGGATGGATGCTTGATGTTGAATGGTTGATATAAGAAATAGATCCGGTCGGTGGCACGGCCTGCAAATTCTGATTATAAATGCCGTGCGCCATTACTGATTGGCGCAATGTTGCCCAGTCCTGCTGGTTGGGGATGTGAATACCCGACTTAGCAAACAGCGCCTGTACTTTGGCCGTTTTAGGCAGCCAACTTTGCTCGGTATATTTGGTGAAATAGCGGCCCGATGCATAGTCAGATTCATCAAAGCCTTTGAAGTAACTGCCTCTTTCTATGGCCAGTTGGTTGGAGGCACGGATGGCGTGGTATACCAAGGTATAGAAATAGATATTAGTAAAATCCAGTGCTTCTTCCGAGCCGTAAAAAATACGTTCACGCGCTAAATAACCGTGCAGATTCATCTGCCCGAGGCCAATGGCATGAGACTCCTGATTGCCTTTTTCAATTGATGGTACTGAGCGAATATGGCTCATATCAGATACCGCAGTCAGCCCACGGATCGCCGTTTCAATGGATTTACCAAAGTCGGGTGAATCCATGGTGTGGGCAATATTCATTGAACCAAGATTACAGGAGATATCTTTGCCAATATGGCGATAGCTGAGGTCATCGTTATATTCAGTTGGTGAATTAACCTGCAAAATTTCTGAGCATAAATTACTCATGTTGATCCGGCCTTTAATCGGATTGGCGCGATTGACCGTGTCTTCAAACATCATATAGGGATAGCCGGATTCAAACTGAATCTCTGCCAGAACCTGGAAAAACTCGCGTGCTTTGATTTTGCTTTTACGAATGCGCTTGTCATCGACCAGTTCGCGGTATTTTTCGCTGATGCTAATTTCTGACAGCGGTAGGCCATAAACCTGCGCGACATCATAAGGAGAGAACAGGTACATATCTTCATTATTCTTCGCCAATTCAAAGGTGATATCCGGAATAACCACCCCTAGCGACAGGGTTTTAATTCGCACCTTTTCATCGGCATTTTCTCTTTTAGTATCAAGAAAACGCAAAATATCCGGATGATGGGCATGAAGATACACCGCACCAGCCCCCTGACGGGCACCTAATTGATTAGCATAGGAGAAAGCATCTTCCAGCATTTTCATAATAGGAATAACGCCAGAAGATTGGTTTTCAATACGTTTTATCGGCGCACCGACTTCGCGAATATTGCTCAGCAAGAAAGCTACCCCACCGCCGCGTTTAGATAATTGCAGCGCCGAGTTAATCGAGCGGCCAATTGACTCCATGTTGTCTTCAATACGTAACAGGAAGCAGGACACCAGCTCACCGCGTTGTTTCTTGCCGCAATTAAGGAAAGTTGGGGTGGCAGGTTGGAAGCGGCCAGAGATGATTTCTTCGACCAGATCCCGTGCAATCTGTGGGTTACCGGCCGCCAAGGTGAGGGCAACCATACAAACGCGATCTTCGTAGCGTTCCAGATAACGTTTGCCATCAAAAGTTTTCAGGGTATAGCTGGTGTAATATTTAAATGCGCCAAGGAAGGTAGGGAAGCGAAATTTTTTGCTATAAGCTTGCTGAAATAAGCTTTTGATAAAGCTGAAATCATACTTATCCAGCACCTCTTTTTCGTAATATCCCTCTTCAACCAAATAATCGAGTTTTTCCTGTAAATTATGGAAAAATACCGTGTTTTGATTGACGTGCTGTAAGAAATATTGCCGTGCCGCCAGGCGGTCTTTATCAAACTGGATGCGCCCGTCGGCATCATAGAGGTTCAACATCGCATTCAATGAGTGATAGTCAAGTTCACTGCTGGATGAATCGGTGCTCTTCAGTGTTGTTGCAGAAACTGCTGCTGCTGAAATTGTTGTTGCTGAAATTAATGTTGCCAAAATTCAGTTACTCCCTTGCGCACATTTGCCACATCTTCTGCTGTACCCAATAGTTCAAAGCGATACAGATATGGAACCTGACATTTTTGGGAAATAATTTTCCCGGCCAGACAGTAGGCGTCGCCAAAATTAGTGTTACCCGCAGCAATGACACCGCGAATCAATGAACGGTTATGGGCATCATTCAGGAACCTAATCACTTGAATTGGCACCGCACCGACTGAGCTGCCACCGCCATAACTGGGCACTAACAAGATATAGGGTTGTTCAACCCGCAGCTTTTCCCGCGCTCCGGCAATGGGAATACGTATTGCTGGAAGCCCCAACTTCCCGACAAAGCGGTGGGTGTTCTCCGATGAACTGGAGAAATACACCAGCGGATTCATTTCATTTTCCTTAGCAAGCACTGACGGCCTGAACCAGTGCATTGATTTTGTCGGGACGGAAGCCAGACCAGTGATCCTCACCAGCAATAATCACAGGAACCTGCTGATAACCAAGAGTTTTGACGTGATTCAATGCTGCTTCATCAAGGGTTAAATCGATGACTTGATAAGCAATTCCTTGTCTGTCCAATGCGCGGTAGGTGGCATTGCACTGGACACAATCAGGCTTACTGTAAATAATAATGCTCATGATTCGCATTTACCTTTTATGTTAAAGATAGGCATAATTAGCAGGCCTCGCCCACCATCTCCTGATTATCAACATTGGTTTCATTCCCGTAGTTGATAGATTGAATACTATATCTAGTGTTTATTTATTTCAACCACACTATATGTAGTTATTTTGGGTGTTTTACTGGCAAGAAAAAGACAAGGCCGCCAGCGCAGGGCTGGCAGCGGATGGCGTCATGTAAAGTCTGGTGAAAATATTTTTATAGCAGAAGGGTGGAGCAGGATATTTACTGACGCAGACTGACGGCTAACCGGTTAAATGCATTTATGATGCTGATGGCAAAAGTTAAGTCAGAAATTTCGGCATCAGTAAAATGGGCTTTTAAGTCGTCAAAAAGAGTATCTGGCGTACCGCTGGTGGTGATATGGGTCACCGCTTCTGCCCATGCTAATGCCGCTTTTTCTGCTGTGCTAAAAGCATGACTGAGCCGCCAGCCAGCGATCGCATCCATTTTTGCATCATCAAAACCGCTGTCGCGCAAGAATTTGCCGTGCATATTCAGGCAAAACGCACAGCCGTTTATCTGAGAGACCCGCATATAAACCAGTTCTATTAGCGTTTTTGGTAATGAACTTTTATCGAGTGACATAGAGGCATTGACCAGTGCTTTGTAGGTCACGGGTGAGAGTTCGGAAAAGTAAAGACGTTGTTCGACCATGATAGGATCCTTTGGGTTTTTCTGTGCAATATGGTGCTACTTTAGCAACAGCATGACCTATACTATAGGGCCATAAATTACTTATTTTAGTAGGTCATGATGAGCAATTTTTCACACCTGCTTAAACTGGATCGCCAGCACAATGAACCGGTCTATCGCCAGATTTATCAGCGCATAAAAGAGGCCATTGTGCAGGGAACTTTGTTGCCAGATACCCGAGTGCCGTCTGTCAGGGCGCTAGCCAGTGAGGTGGGTGTCGCGCGGGGAACCGTGGAAAATGCTTACGGGCAGTTGATTGCCGAAGGCTTTTTACAAAGTCGCGGGCAGGGCGGCACTTATGTTTCTGCTCAACTGCGCGATGCCCCGCTATTACCCCTAAATATTGTAGGCCAGCCGGAACCGACCATCACATTAAACCATTCGCTATCGGCCAATCGGGGGATGGCACGGCCATTCCAACTGGGGCTGCCGGCGCTGGATGTTTTTCCTCGGGCGCAATGGGGGAAAATAATGGCCAAGCAGTTACATCACTTAACTGCGACCTCACTTGGGCACCCTCCTGCGGCGGGATTACCGGCTTTACGTGAGTCAATTGCCCACTATTTGCAGTTATCGAGGGGGTTTAGTTGCCACCCGAGTCAGGTATTTATTTGCGCAGGTTATCAGTCATTACTGGATTTGGTCGTGAATACGGTGCTCAAGCCGGGGGATTGTGGCTGGCTGGAAGACCCCGGCTATCCTGCCACTCAGCAGTTGATCCGCGAAGCTGGGCTTATTCCGCACCCGGTGAATGTAGATGGCGATGGCATGGATGTTATCACTGCTATCAATGATTGCCCGCAGGCGCGCTTTGCCATTATTACCCCAGCACATCAAAGCCCGCTGGGTGTTGCGCTGAGTTTGGCACGGCGCATTGCTCTACTGGAGTGGGCCGAGCAGCAGCAATCGTGGATTATCGAGGACGATTATGACAGTGAATTCCGCTATCAAGGGCGGCCGCTACCGCCATTGAAAAGCTTGGATAGACATGGGCGAGTACTCTATGCCGGTACTTTCAGTAAAGTGATGTTTCCTGCTCTGAGGCTGGCGTATTTAGTGGTGCCGCCAGAGCTGGTGGCTGTTTTTAATCACCGCTGCCAACTGCGCAGTTGCGCCAGTCCGCCACTGATACAAGCCAGCGTGGCGGAATTTATTAACCAAGGGCATTTTTATCGCCATTTAAAACGAATGCGCCATTTGTATGTGGAACGTCGTGAAATGCTGACCGCAAGTCTGGAGCGGCAACTGGCAGGGAGTGTAAGGGTTGAACAGCAAGCGGGAGGAATCCAATTGTTGGCTCAGCTAGCAAGCCGCTTGGTCGATAGCGAGGTTGCGGCGCGGGCGCAAAGTCAGGGGCTTGCCATTGAGGCGGTATCTGATTGGGCGTTGGAAAATGGACGTCATCCCCGTAGGAATGCATTATTGATGGGCTTTACCAATCTGACTTCAGTGGCGGAAACCGATTTATTAGTCGCACGGCTGGCAGCAGTAATAGCGGCAATAGCAGAGGGATAAAGAATTTTGGCCCGTGGTGAATAGCACCCGGGCCACCCATACACCGCAAAGAGGCAATGCTGTGATTCTGCCGCAAGAGTGATGAAAAATTGGATTTATATCAGCGGCGCGCGAGCAACAGACCCAGAACCAGACCTATTGCGGCTCCAATACCGACACCTTGCCATGGTTTATCGTGGACATAGTGATTGGCATTATTTGCCACATCGCGCGCATGTTGTTTCAGGTGAGGTGAGTTGAGAAAACGCGCCCGTGCATCGCGCAATACGCCTTCGGCATTTTGCCGCACCTTAGCGAGCTCTTCTTTGCTTTTCTCTCCTGATGAGCGCAATACATCGTCAAGAGTCTCTGTCAGAAGGGCTACGTCCTGACTGAGATCTCTGGCCACTTTTTCTGATTTCTTGAACATTTGACTCTCCGTTTTTCTGCTGAACATTAAGCATAGACCAGTAGATTCGGGGCAATTAGCTTTTAGACTAATCTGAATCAGGTCTTCGGGCTATAAGGCCGCTTTTTACTCAGCATGCTATGACAGCGCTAAAGTGATTTTCATATTATTTGGCTTTGTACATTTGGTTACTCAACGAAACCAATGACTCACGGAAAGGAAAATTTCATTCCTCTATGCTCTTTCCAACGGCCCCACCGGGGGCTTTGCGAAACAAACTCTGAGGATTTTAAAATGAAAAAAGTATTAGCGCTGATCGTTGCTGCCACCATGGGCCTGTCTTCTGTTGCTTTCGCTGCTGAAACTACTGCGGCCGCTACAGCAGCACCAGCTGCAACCAGCACTACTGCTGCACCTGCTGCGGAAAAAGCTGCGCCAGCTAAAGCAACTCACCATAAAAAACATAAAGCCACCACACAAACAACAGAACAGAAAGCACAAGCCGCTAAAAAACACGAGAAAAAAGCGCCAGCTCAAAAAGCTCAGGCTGCTAAGAAACACGAGAAAAAAGCACCAGCTCAAAAAGCCCAGGCTGCTAAGAAACACGAGAAAAAAGCACCAGCTCAAAAAGCCCAGGCTGCTAAAAAACACGAGAAAAAAGCACCAGCCCAAAAAGCTCAGGCTGCTAAAAAACACGTGAAAAAAGCACCAGCTCAAAAAGCACAAGCCGCTAAAAAACACCATACAGCCGCTAAAAAACCAGCTGCAACACCAGCTGCATAATTAAGTTGGAATGCGGGCCATTAAGCACCGCTTACTCAGTTCATAATAAACACCCAGTTAATACTGGGTGTTTTCTTTTGGTCATAAAGATGAGCCGGCGCTATCTATTGGCACCTATTTTGGTGTGATGCATTACTGGCTTGTACCTACTCCTCTTTAGCCTGTGCACGAATCGGCGTATTGTGAATAACATTCTCTTTTTTATCTGAGCACTGTTTATGTCTGCAGGCCCCGCGCCGGTGGGAGCGAATAACCCGCCACTGACTACTCGCCAAATTAATAAACGCATCCTTTCGGTGGTTATTTTTACTTTCGTTTGCTATTTGACCATTGGCCTGCCGCTGGCGGTATTGCCCGGTTTTGTACATAACCACCTGGGTTATAGTTCATTACTGGCCGGACTAGTTATCAGCGCACAATACTTCGCGACCCTGATTAGCCGCCCACATGCGGGGCGATATGCTGATTTATTAGGGCCCAAAAAAGTGGTGTTGTTTGGTTTGAGTTGCTGCGGAATAAGCGGGATATTTTGTGGCTTGGCATTTTGGTTGGATAACCTGCCACTCTTTAGTGTGTTGATGCTGGTGGTTGGCCGTTTTTTCCTTGGGGTTGGAGAAAGCTTTGCCAGCACCGGTTCCACTTTATGGGGGATGGGCGTGGTGGGGTCAATACATACAGCGCGAGTTATTTCGTGGAATGGTGTGGCAACTTACGGCGCGATGGCAATAGGCGCGCCGCTTGGGGTTTACCTGAATATGCGCTGGGGATTAACGGGTATCGCCTGGCTTATCTGTCTGGCGGTACTTTCGGCTTTGGTATTGGCTAGCCGTAAAGCGGCCGTCTCAGTGCTCACGGGCAAGCGCATTGCTTTTCGCGTGGTGTTGGGGAAAATCTGGTTGTACGGTTTGGGGCTGGGATTCGGCACTGTTGGTTTCGGGGTTATTGCAACCTTTATTACCTTGTTTTATGCCGACCACGGATGGAGCGGAGCGGCATTCTCGCTGACATTATTCAGTGTTGCATTTGTCGGTATCAGATTATTGTTTAGTAATAGCATCGGCCGCCACGGTGGTTTAAAAGTTACTTTGGTTTCCTTATTGATAGAAATAGCCGGGTTATTGCTAATTTGGGGCGCAAATGCGCCTTGGATGGTGCAGATTGGTGCATTATTAGCGGGGGCGGGTTTCTCCTTAGTTTTCCCTGCCTTAGGTGTTGAAGCTGTTAAGCAAGTGGAACCTCAAAATCAGGGTTCGGCACTGGGCACCTATTCTGCATTTCTGGATTTAGGGCTGGGGATAACCGGCCCATTGGCAGGGCTAGCTATTAGCCAATTTGGTATTCCTACGATTTATCTGGGGGCCGCATTAATTGTGGTCTTGGGTGTATTACTCACATTGCGGCTAATACAGCGACAGCAGCAAGCTGATAATGCGGCTCGGCTCGATGGTATTTAGACTATTCCGAAATAGCAGCTTTGGGCTAATAAATACGTGGTTTCCCTTATTTATTGCGGTAAGGTCGCTCAATTGGAGTTAAAAAGAGGGGAAATAAATGTATTTACGGCCAGATGAAGTGGCTAGAGTCTTGGAGAATGCCGGCTTTGAGCGGGATTATACGGTTGATCAGGCTTATGGCTATCGGAAAGCAGCTCATTATGTGTATGTGAACCGCGAAGCCCGTATGGGCAGGACAGCATTGGTTATCCACCCGGCGCAAAAAGACAAAAGTTTGTTATTTGCTACACCTACGGCAACACTTCGTATCAGTGATAAATATGTTGAGTTCCCGCTTTATTTGGCAGGTGAAGCTGAAGATCGTTACGGTATTGCCCACGGTTTTAGTTCAAGGGAAATGTTATTGCGCTACCTGAACAGTATGTTCCAGTAAATTACCACGTTGCAATTAATCTCATCACGCCGTAATGCCATTGTAAATGCAATGCGGCTAATGCAGTACGGCGTCAGCTTCTTGGTTAAATTGCAGATTATAATTGCGACGAAACTGTGCTAGTTCAAAGGCATCTAAATCCAGTTCAGCGAAATAAAATAGCGCTGCTTCTGTATGTTCGGCAGTTAACATTGGGGAGATATGTGAGCGAATCAGCGTATTTCGCCATTGCATCACGTTTTCGTCGGAAGGATCTTTGATAAAGGTTTGATAAATAAAGACCAGATAAGCTGCTTTCCTAACATCTTCAGCATACCCATTGCTGGTGGAGCGAATAAACATTTGTGTTTGACGTTGCCCCATTTCTTGCAGCATCGATTCAATATAAATGGGTTTTATCTTCAGTAAATTAGCCAGTGTATCTATGGCTTTGCGGGTATCTGAGGTCATAACACGATAGCCCACAATAAAAACCACGATCAAAACAGCAATAATTATCCACGTCATGTAGTGTTTCTTTGCGCCATAAAAGGTGAAATTGACAACGTAAAATTATCTGTAGAATTGGCAGCACAGATAAAATTAACCCAAAATCTACGGATTATCGCCACTGAAATTATCGCTATTTTTTTGTTGATTATTCAGTTGATGATTAAAAGCGGCAGCATCTTTCGCTAAGGCATCAAGGTGCGCACCCAGCACTTTTATCTGCCTAACCAGGGAATGTTGTTCCGGTAAGGTATTCGCTGTATTGAGCTTTCTAAGCAACATGTCATTTTTAGCCCGCAATGCTGTTTCCCGTGCCTTTGATTGCTCCAGTTCATGCTGCAGCCGATTGTAACTTGCTTGCCATGTCTGGTGCTGTTTCTCAAAAGTTGATTGCAACTCACTCATTGCATTAAGAAACTTTACTTCAAGCTCACGCATTGTCATTGCTTTTCCTTTATGACGGCTTCCAATTCTCAGTGGCAGTATAGCGAAATTTGAGCATAACCTCACCCGCTAGAATCTGTCTTTGATTGCAGGTGCAGGCTGCATAACTCTTATGTTTTACCATAATTTATTTTTACCGCTCATTAATGCATTAAATAAATAATTCTTGCCATTATTATCTCGCTATGCGTTAATAGCTCTATCGGTTTGTAGCACAGACCTATTTATGTAAGCCATTTAAGTAAAGCAGTTCCTAGTTAAAGCGATATTTTTTAGACATCACTTCTCCGACGAATTTCCTTCTTTAGTGCCCCCATAAGTAACTCTTGATCAGCAGACCACAATTGCCAAATTATTGGCACAAATAATGAAGGAAATATCTTAATGTCTACTAAAATGACTGGTTTAGTAAAATGGTTTGATGCAGGTAAAGGTTTTGGTTTTATTTCTCCAGCTGACGGCAGCAAAGATGTTTTCGTACATTTTTCTGCAATCCAGGGTACTGATTATAAAACTCTTGATGAAGGCCAGAACGTAGAGTTCAGCATCGAGCAAGGCCAGAAAGGCCCTTCAGCTGTAAACGTAGTAGCTCTGTAATTTACACTGCTGCAGTTAACGTTTCGCTGTAATTAAATCTGGCTCAGGTCAGATTTATTGTTGATGATTAATCATCAACAAACTGAAAACCTCGCTAAGGCGGGGTTTTTTGTTTTCTGGCATTTAGAATATATGTTGATTAGATATAAATATCTGCCACTAATTATATTTAACTTGTCGCCGATATACCGCAGGTGTGATTCCAATGGTTTGGCGAAATGCATTCCTAAAACCCCTCTATAGTTTGAAATCCACAATATTCGGCAATAGCTGTAATATTCATCTGATCGCTTTCCAATAATTCTTTTGCTCTATGCATTTTCTCGTGTTGTAACCAGACTTTAGGTGTTTGGCCCGTCGCGGCAGAAAAACGGCGTAAAAAAGTTCTTTCACTTAAAGCCAACTCAGCTGCCATCTGGCTTATTGTCCAATTTTTCCCCAGTGTTCCACGACCCCGCTCCATCAGTTTTGCTATATCTCGATGGGTTTCTTTAGCCACGGGCATTGCAGCACTTTTCTCAGCGCAGGCCGATAATACAGTGAGCTGTGGTTGCCATTGGTGAGTATTTTTACTGTAATATAAAATACGCAGCTTTGCTTATGTTGACGATGAACCGCTATTATTCTTGGTATTCATTGTCAGTTAGCTGATAAAATAATGGCGGTTGGGCGGTTAAACAGTGCCATAAATTTTATATTTATAACAGAAAGGAGTTGGCTGTGAATTGGAAGGAGGCCTTGGTATTAGGGGGCATTGCTATTGTCTTTGGTGGTATCACCAGAGTGCTACGCAACAGAAATAAATTGGGCAAAATGAGTGCTATTCTGTTGGTGGCTGTACCCATAGTTATTATAGGTATAATTTATTACCAATACATTAATCCAAACTGGCTACGGGAGAATGAGCGAACTCAAGTAGAACAGTCACTGAATAGCTTCCCGGTCTTCCAAACTCTTAAGCAGCAAGAACCTGCTCTTTATGCCCAGTTGATAGATAACTATATTAAGTCGAAGCAAGAGGGGCATTCTGAACAACAACTGATCGATGAAATGAAACAGTCGGTAACTGAGTTAACTGTGCAGCGAATTCAACGAGCATCCGATGAAAACGTTATTGGCTATATGACGGTTATCTTAGAAGAGTTACGTTATTATCAGGCCAATAATCGCAGTGAAAATCTTTGCTTTAAGGCCTTGTTTCCACAAGTGAGTGGCGGAGTTAATACCAATAAAGTATTACCCCAAGAGTTACTGGAGCGCGATCTTGACTCAATTAATCGTTTGTTCACAGGCTCTACTGGTGAGCTGATAAAGCCAAAAAATCAAGATTATGAGGACAAGTTAAATATCATTGTGGCTCAAATGCAGCAGCAATATGGTGATGATTTACGGATGTTCTCAAACCCAGCCGCTCCAGATGTAGACCGCGAAAAAATCTGTGATATGGCGATTGATATGTACAGTGAGATATTGAAACTGCCGCCAGATGATGCTGGCGCTATTTTGCGCTCAATGTTAGGCGGTGAATAAAAAATAGCCGATTTCGGTTAGTTATTAAAAGAATTCCTATGCTCAGGAATGTCTATTGAATCACTCTCTTCTCCTGCCTATTATGTTAAATTCTGACCAGTAGATAAGAATATCTGGTCAGAATTTAACTTATTATCCCCCGCGTGGGCTGGTTATTCAGTTGAAATAATAATGATAAATAATTTAATAACTGCTGAGTATTTTTAATAAAAACAGCAAATAATAAGTCAACTAAGCAATAGGAAATATCTTTCGATAAGCAAATACTAATAGGTAAATCTTGTTGTTAGGTGTTGTTGTTGGAATATTATCCGTACATTAATTAAAATTTTTTGTCGATATTTTAGATATAGATCAATTTTATTTATTATCAATTTTATTTCTGTCTTGATTTTTTTTGATTACCATCATCTAAAACTGATTTTTGTTAACTAATTGCTTTTAAATCCTAAAAATTTGAGTGAGAGTGAGTCATTAATGCTAAATAACGTATGCATTAGCCATATTATTGTTTAGTGCTACGCTTAATTGATTTTGAATCTTTTTCTAACTGGCAATGACTTGTATTTGTTAGCTAATTTATCAAAGGATGATTAATGTCTAAACGTCTATGGCTCCGAAATACCTTACTGACCGCGGCTTTACTGAGTGCCTTTTCTGCTCCGGTCAGTGCCGCAACTCACACATTGCAATTGGCTATCGGTGACGAACCCACTGAAGGGTTTGACCCCATGTTAGGCTGGAGTCACGGGAGTTATCTGCTGCTGCATAGCCCGTTACTGAAACAAAACGAAGATCTTAGCTGGAATAATTTTTTACTGAGTGACTACAAGACCAGTGACGATGGCAAAACCTGGTTATTGACCCTCAAACCTGACCTTAAATTCTCCGATGGCTCCCCTCTGACCGCCAAAGATGTGGTATTCACCTATAACAATGCAGCGGCCAGCGGCGGTAAAGTTGATATGGGGAATTTCCTCAGCGCCGAAGAAATAGATCCCCTGAATGTTCGTGTTCAATTAAAAGCCCCACAAAGTACGTTTGTGAATGTTCTGGGGTCACTGGGGATTGTTTCAGCAGATAAATACGATGCTAAAACATATGCACAACAGCCTATTGGTGCTGGCCCCTATCGGTTAGTGAGTTTCCAGCCGGGCCAACAAATGATTGTCGAAGCCAACCCCTATTATGCGGGGAATAAAAATGATTTCGATAAACTGATTTTTGTGTTCCTTGATGAAGACAGCGCCTTTGCTGCGGCGCAAAGTGGGCAATTAGGGATCGTGCGTATTCCTCCGTCTATGGCAGTTGGCCCGGTTGATAACATGAAGTTATGGGTCAGACCGAGTGTGGAAAACCGTGGCATTGTATTCCCGACCACTCCCGCCGGTAAAAAAGATGCCAACGGCTATCCTATTGGTAATGATGTCACCGCAGATGTGGCTGTGCGCCGGGCAATTAACTATGCCATCAACCGCCAGCTATTAGCTGACCAAATCATGGAAGGCCATGCTATACCGGCCTATACCGGTGTGCAGGGGCTGCCTTGGAATAACCCAGACTCTGCTATCAAAGACGGTGATATCGAAAAAGCCAAACAGATTTTAGACGCTGCTGGCTGGAAACTGAACAGTGCGGGAATTAGAGAGAAAGACGGCGTTCCTGCCAAAATAACCCTGTGGTATACCAGCGGAGATACTACGCGGCGTGATTTGGCGCAGGCCATTCGTTCAATGCTGAAACCTATTGGGATTGAAGTGGATCTGAAGTCCGGCAGTTGGGAAACCGTAGAGCGTAATATGCATGCCAACCCGACACTGTTCGGCTGGGGCAGTCTTGACCCAATGGAGCTGTACCATCACTACAGCAGTAAGGCCGCCGGCGTGGAATATTATAATCCGGGTTACTATCAAAATCCGGTGGTGGATAAACACCTGCAACAGGCGCTGGATGCCCCAACCTGGGAACAGGCGGTGCCATTCTGGCAGCAAGTGGATTGGGACGGTAACACCGGTGCCGGTATTCGTGGCGATGCCGCCTGGGCATGGTTACTGAATATTCAGCACACCTATTTGGCCAACAATTGCATTGATTTAGGGAAAGGTGCGCCGGAAATCCACGGCTCTTGGTCACTGCTCAATAGCCTTGATAACTGGAAATGGACTTGCCAGTAATGAAAGGGGTTTCGCTGTTTACCTTGCGTTTAGCTTGCCTGCTGTTTATCACTGCAGTGGGCACGTTTACGCTACTGAGTTTCTCCCCAGTTGATCCCATCCGTGCCTATATTGGCAGTGATTTACTGCATGTTCCACCGGAGCAATATCCGCTGATCGCGGCACGTTGGGGGCTGGATTTGCCTTTATGGCAGCGTTTTCTGCATTGGTTTACTCAGGTCTTACAAGGGGACTTTGGCTACTCAATGCTGTACAACGCGCCGGTTTCACAGGTTATTGGTGAACGTTTTGCGACCTCTTTCGCCTTGCTATTTTCGGCCTGGCTATTCTCTGGCATCGTCGGATTATTGCTAGGGCTGACGGCCGGGCGCTATCTTAATCGCTGGCCCGATCGGCTGATTTCAACTTTATCTTATTTATTGGCGTCATTGCCCACCTTCTGGATTGGCTTATTGCTGCTGTCCTTATTTGCCGTGAAATTGAATTGGGCACCTATCTGCTGTGCATGGACGCCGGGGAGCAATGCCGAGACCGCCAGTTGGAGCGACAAGCTGCATCATCTTATTTTGCCGATGCTCGCCTTAGGTTTATTGGGGGTTGGGAATATTGCGCTGCATACCCGTGCCCGGGTCGCCGAAGTGATGAACACGGAGTTTATTCGCTATGCCCAGGCACAGGGGGATAAGGGCTGGTCATTGGTTAATTTCCATATTTTGCGCCATGCCATCACCCCCGCGCTATGCTTACAATTTGCATCGGTAGGTGAATTATTAGGCGGCTCCTTATTGGCTGAGAAAGTCTTTGCCTATCCTGGGCTAGGGCAGGCCACCATTGATGCCGGATTGCACGGGGATATTCCGTTATTAATGGGAATAGTGATGTTCTGTGCCATTTTGGTCTTTTGCGGTAACAGCATCGCCAACGCACTGTTACACCGCCTGAACAGGGGGGCCGCACGGCAATTATGACTTATAACCCAAACCGGGCTTTGTTCCGACTCGTAGTGTCACTGGCGCTATTATTGATCCTGATTATCTATGGCTGGGCGATTTATCCCATTGAAATCCCAATGGATTTGATGGCCCGCCGCCAACCGCCGTCACCGTCATATTGGTTTGGCACCGACAGCCTGGGGCGCGATCTCTGGTTGCGCTGTTTCCAGGGCATGACCACCAGTTTGCAAATCGGCTTGATTGCCGCCTTTGCCAGTGGCCTGCTGGCGATGCTCACCGCCAGTTTATGTTCGGTAAATAAAACGCTGGATTATCTGATCCGTGGGCTGATTGACAGCATGTTAGCCTTGCCGCACTTGCTGTTATTGGTGTTGATTTGCTTCACCTTAGGGGGA
The DNA here is from genome assembly GCF_000173775.1 of Yersinia rohdei ATCC 43380. GTDB lineage: Bacteria > Pseudomonadota > Gammaproteobacteria > Enterobacterales > Enterobacteriaceae > Yersinia > Yersinia rohdei. The sequence continues at coordinate 118,624 of NZ_ACCD01000005.1, read as the reverse complement.
GGGAAGCAGGGCGTTATTCTGGCCGTCGCGCTAACCCATTGGCCCAAACTGGCTTTGATTTTACGGGCTGAGATTTTACGTATTCGTGAAACCGATTATGTGATGCTTTCTCATCGGCTGGGTAACAGTAATTTCTACCGCTGGCGTCATCATCTGCTACCGTTATTATTACCACAATGGATTGTTGGCACCTTATTGATGTTTCCCCATGCGGTGTTACACAGTGCAGCACTGAGCTTTTTGGGATTTGGCTTGTCACCTCATGAGCCATCGCTGGGGATATTATTGGCCGACGCGCTGCGTTATCTGAGCAGTGGAGCATGGTGGTTGGCATTTTTCCCCGGTTTTATCCTGGTGGGGTTGGTGCTGATATTTGACCAATTTGCCCGGGCATTACAGCAACTCTGGGTGAGGATAACCTGATGTTGAAATTTTCAAGGTTTGCCATTGATATTGCCCATTACCGCTGGCTGGGGCGAAAAACCTGGCACCCTTTATTGAGTAATATTTCTTTGGAAGTCAATCCGGGGGAGCTGGTCGCCTTGGTCGGTGGCAGTGGTGAGGGGAAAAGCCTGCTACTGCAAAGTGCCCTGGGCTTATTACCGGAAAATATGCGCTGTCATGGAGAGATTATCCTCGACGGGGAGGTGCTCTGCGCGCAGGACAAAATTGATCGACGCGGTAAAACCTTATGTTATGTCCCGCAAGGGGTGAGTGCCTTGAATCCCTTGATTAAAGTCGGGTCTCAAATGACCCGCGCGGCACAGCTCAGCGGAGTAAAATTGCGGCTGGAAGATGTCGCTATGCAACTGCAAACCTATAATCTGGCACCGGGGCTGGTACATGATTTTCCACGCCAACTTTCTGGCGGGATGGCAAAACGGGTGCTCACCAGCTGTGCGACCTTGACCCATGCCCGCTATATTTTGGCTGATGAAGTCACCTCATGGCTGGATGAAGAACACGCCTGCCAACTACTCACTCATTTACGGGCCTTTTGTCAGCAAGGGCGCGGTATTTTATGGGTGACTCATGATTTGGCGTTGGCGGCCCGGTTTGCAGACAAAATAGCCGTGCTGCATAAAGGCGAATTACACGAAACATTGAGTGCCGATGAATTGAAAAACAAGGGCGGCAGCCCCTGGTTGCAATCGCTTTGGGCAGCATTACCGGAGCAACAATTTGTCAGCCAGATCAAGCCATTACCGGAGGTGGCAGAGTATGTTTAGTGTTGATAACCTGACCATTATCCAGGGGGGGAAACGGCTGTGGGATTCTGTCTCATTTTCACTGACGCCGGGGGAGCGTTTGGGGATCTCAGCCCCGAGCGGTTTTGGTAAAACGACTCTGGGGCGGGTGCTGGCACAATGGCAATCGGCCACGTCAGGCCAGATTCTGGTGGGGGGCGCTCCCTTGCCTAAAAAAGGCTATTGCCCTGTCCAGTTGGTGCCACAGCATCCAGAACAAAGCTTCAATCCTTACCGGACAACCGGTGAAAGTCTGCATGATGCCTGGCGGCCTGATGCGCATTGGCTTGAGCGGCTGGTGATTAATCCTGATTGGTTAAAGCGCCGGCCCGATGAGCTTTCCGGGGGCGAACTGGCGCGCATTGCTCTATTGCGGGCATTAGATCCCCGCACCCGTTATTTGATTGCCGATGAAGTTACGGCGCAATTAGATGCACATATTCAAGCACAAATCTGGCAAGTTTTGTTGGAGGAGGCGGCTCGCCGCTCGTTGGGGTTAATTGTGTTTAGCCACAACAAATATTTATTGGAGAAAGTGTGCTCGCGGATATGGATACCCGAAAGAGAGAGTGAAAATCCTCTTTATCCAAGGCCACAAGCTAAACCTCATCTTGGCTTGGCAATGATAAAAACAGGGTGAATTTTATGATAATCAATAGGTAATACATATCTTATTTAAGATGAAATAGTGCTAAGTGCAAAAAATCCATAATGTGTTAGGTATTTTATTTAAGTAAGTGACAATGATTATATTGATCAGGGTCATACTATTCTTAGATATTTTAAGTAACGTTAGGTGAGCAACGGTTAATAATAGTTAACATAATGGCTAGATAAGTTTACATCGCTACGTCGAGGTCGGTGTAAATATTCACCATAATGAATTTAAATTAAAAAAATGTAGAACTGGTGTTCTGGGAAAGTTCTGATCGCCATTTTATGAGGTGATGAATTCTTATGTTTTGTGTGACTTACGTTTTTCCTTACAGTTTTTCCCAGTCTAAAAAAACCATCAAAATCAGCTCAAATATTTTATTTTTTGAAAATAAAACCACAGCTTAATTTTATTGTAACTCATTGTTTTTAATTGATAAAGTTTCATCCGCCTCTTGTGTGAAAGTGTGCAAAATATTAAATTTTCAATTAATGATGAATTTTCCAGATTTTGGACTATATTGGTTAGATGAGTTTTTATATAGAAAAAAATTTAGTTATAGTCATTCCAATTACAAAAAACAGGCTGAAATCTCTCTTTAAATTAAGGGACTAATTAGTTATGACATTGGCTATGGAACGCAAACGATCAACCTCGCCATCCTTATATTGTTTACTGTTGATAAAAGCAGTAATTGTTTTTTGTATTAGTAACAAAAGTTTAATAAATACAAAAATACTATTGCTTGTGATAACTAAAAGCGGTAAAAAATACATATCAAGAGAATCATCACACAAATTAAAAGGACAGGATAATGCTTTTATCCTGTTGCCATTATCTGCTGTAAAGCGGGGGGTTTGTTGTTTTCAAAAATTGATTGGCATCAATAATTATTCTCTTAACTTTCACTTTTTTTAACCAGAACAGGAGGGCTTATGCAGCTCACCCCAAGAGAAGTTGAAAAGCTCATGATCTACACGTTGTCTGATGTGGCATTCAAGCGCAAAGCACGTGGTCTGAAACTCAATTATCCAGAAGCCGTTTCTATTATTACTGTGACTGCCCTGGAAGGGGCCAGAGATGGCAAATCCTTAGAAGACGTCATGAAAGAAGCCAGTAAAGTTCTGACTAAAGATGATGTGATGGAAGGGGTAGCTGATCTGATCCCAAATGTTCAGGTTGAAGCGATTTTTACTGACGGTAGCCGATTAGTTACGGTGCATGACCCCATTAAATAAGTGATGGCAGCATGCGAGTAAAACCTGAATTAAATATTGCAGAGGATTAAAGCATGAGCGCAAAGAAAAGCACCAATACTAAAAGCACTACAGAACAAAATACTCCCCTCGGTGGTTGCATTCTAGCGGATGCGCCAATTACGTTTAATGAGAATAGGCCGGTAACCAAAGTTAAGGTTCGCAATACGGGTGACCGACCCATTCAGGTGGGTTCTCATTTTCATTTCTTTGAAGCTAACCGAGCACTTGAGTTTGACCGCCCTGCGGCCTATGGCAAGAGACTGAATATCTCTTCAACTACCGCAATCCGTTTCGAACCCGGTGATGAAACTGAAGTTCCGCTGATCCCCTTCGGTGGCAAACAAACATTGTATGGCTTTAACAACCTGGTTGATGGCTGGACTGGCGAAGGCGTGGTTCCTAATAGCGAGCGCCCGGATAAGCTTGAAGCTATCCGCCGTGCAGCAGCCCGTGGTTTCAAGTCATCGAAATAATACCTTGTTTCAATAAAAATCATCGAAATTCGCATACGTGTAATTAAGTCATCCATTACACGCACCGGAAAAAGAAAGGAGCGACAGATGCCTCAAATTTCTCGGCAAGAATACGCGGGTCTATTTGGCCCAACGACCGGCGATAAAATCCGCTTGGGTGATACCAACCTATTTATCGAAATTGAAAAAGACCTGCGTGGATACGGTGATGAATCTGTATACGGCGGGGGTAAATCATTGCGTGACGGGATGGGAGCAAATAACCATCTGACCCGCGATAACGGTGTACTGGATTTAGTCATAACCAACGTCACTATTGTTGATGCCCGTTTAGGGGTAATTAAAGCAGACGTCGGTATCCGTGATGGCAAAATTGCCGGTATCGGTAAAAGTGGTAACCCCGGAGTGATGGACGGTGTGACACCAGGATTGGTGGTCGGGGTCAGTACCGATGCGATTTCTGGTGAGCATTTGATTCTCACCGCTGCGGGTATTGATTCACATATTCACTTGATCTCACCACAACAGGCCTACCATGCTTTATCCAATGGCGTGGCAACCTTCTTTGGTGGGGGTATTGGCCCAACTGATGGCACCAACGGCACCACAGTAACACCTGGCCCTTGGAATATTCGTCAGATGTTGCGTGCGGTTGAAGGCTTGCCTATCAACATCGGTATTCTCGGTAAAGGTAACTCTTATGGCCGTGGCCCGCTGATTGAACAAGCCATTGCCGGTGTTGCCGGTTATAAAGTTCACGAAGACTGGGGCGCTACCGCCAATGCTATACGGCATTCATTGCGCATGGCAGATGAAATGGATATTCAGGTTTCAGTGCATACCGACAGCTTGAACGAATGTGGTTATGTGGAAGATACCATTGATGCATTCGAAGGCCGCACTATCCATACCTTCCATACTGAAGGTGCGGGTGGTGGTCATGCGCCGGATATCATCCGTGTTGCCAGCCAACCCAACGTTCTGCCAAGTTCGACTAACCCAACCCTGCCATACGGTGTGAACAGTCAGGCTGAATTGTTTGACATGATTATGGTGTGTCATAACCTCAACCCGAATGTGCCAGCGGACGTCTCCTTTGCAGAAAGCCGTGTGCGCCCAGAAACCATTGCAGCAGAAAACGTACTGCACGATATGGGGGTCATCTCCATGTTCTCCAGTGATTCCCAGGCCATGGGCCGTGTTGGGGAAAACTGGTTGCGTGTGATGCAAACCGCCAATGCGATGAAAGCCTCGCGCGGTAAATTGCCAGAAGATGCACCGGGCAATGATAACTTCCGTGTACTGCGGTATGTAGCAAAAATCACCATTAACCCAGCGATTGCGCAAGGTGTCAGCCATGTTATTGGCTCAGTAGAAGTGGGCAAAATGGCCGACCTGGTGCTGTGGGATCCGCGCTTCTTCGCTGCTAAACCTAAGATGGTTATCAAAGGTGGCATGATCAACTGGGCTGCAATGGGCGATCCTAACGCCTCATTACCTACCCCTCAACCGGTGTTCTACCGCCCAATGTTTGGTGCCATGGGTAAAACCATGCAAGACACCTGCGTTACCTTTGTTTCTCAGGCCGCACTTGATGATGGTGTGAAAGAGAAAGCCGGGCTGGATCGTCAAGTTATGGCGGTTAAAAATTGCCGGACTATCTCTAAGTATGATTTGGTGCGCAATGACCAAACACCAAAAATTGAAGTCGACCCTGAAACCTTTGCGGTGAAAGTGGATGGCGTGCATGCCACCTGTGAACCTATTGATACAGCGTCAATGAACCAGCGCTATTTCTTTGGCTAATGGATGACTCTGGACACCAATCCAGTTGGTTTAATTATTCAGTCTGCTCAGGGTAAGTGTCTTTTAGCTGTTGGATGACACAGAAAAGGATTTCACTACCTTGAGCAACTGGCTGACGCAAGGAGTCAATAACATGATTTTGATAGAGCACATTCTTGGCAATGTGAAAAAAGATCCGGTTTGGCAGGCGAAACTTAAAAATGCCACTTTTGATCTCTTGGTTTTGGATCAACGAGAAGCGCAGAAAAGTCGCTGCCGTAAATCCAGCACCCAAGGTCTGGATCTCGGTATTTCTCTCGACCGACACGTTGTTCTTGCTGATGGTGATGTGCTGGCATGGGATGAAAAAACCAATGTCGCGGTAGTGGTACAAATCAATTTGCGTGATGTGATGGTCATTGATTTAAGTGAACTGAAAACCCGTTCACCGGATGAATTAATTAAAACCTGCTTTGAACTCGGACACGCACTGGGGAATCAGCACTGGAAAGCGGTCACGAAAAATAACGAGGTCTATGTGCCTCTCACCGTGGCCACCACCATGATGGACTCGGTCATGAGAACCCACGGTTTCCAACATCTGCCTTTCCGTTTTGTTAAGGGCGCGGAGATTTTGCCACGACTCAGCAATTCTGAAGCCCGGTTACTGTTTGGCGGCGCAGAAGACACGGATACCCATGTGCATGTGGCCAGCCCCTTAGATGAACCCCATGGTTCCGGTTTACATATTCATGGCATTCATTCCCACGGCGATGGGCATTCACATAGTCACGACGACCACGATCATGACCATAATCACGATCACGACCATAAACACTGACTCGCGCAGGGAGGCACCGCAATGAATGCATCAGATCTCATTCGTATTATGCAGTTTGGTGATTCCGTACTGCCAGTCGGGGCCTTTACGTTTTCCAATGGTGTGGAGTCCGCTATCCAGACCGGCGTGGTGCATGACGTGCCGACCTTGAAAGGCTTTGTCCTGACCGCACTAAAGCAGGCCGCCAGCTGTGATGGCATGGGGGTGGTTGCCGCCCATCGTGCCGTGGTAGCCGATGACCGTGACGGCATTATCCGGGCTGACTGGGCGATACATAACCGTAAGTTAAATGAAGAAAGCCGCCTGATGGCAACCCGCATGGGGAAAAAATTGGCCGAGATGTCCATTCATGTGGTGGAGCACCCGCTCATCAGTTGGTGGTTGGAACAGATAAAAAATGGCAATACCGCTGGAACCTATCCGGCGACTCAAGCAGTCGTTATGGCGGCACAAGGGATTGGGCAGCGGGAAGTGGTGGTGATGCATCAGTATGGCGTGGCTATGACGATATTAAGTGCGGCCATGCGGTTAATGCGCGTCACTCATTTTGATACCCAGCACATTTTATTTGAATTAAATCATGATATTGAAAAATTCTGCGACATTGCCGAATTGGGCGACATCGATCAAATGTCATCTTATGTCCCTATTGTCGATGTGTTGGCAGCCGTTCATGTCAAAGCGCATGTTCGCTTATTCAGTAATTGATAAAAATACATTCTGAGTTCTGGGTTTTCTATAGATTAAAATAAAGAGGATTTTTCCCGTGACTAGCCATTCAACCGACAAACGTAAAAAGATAACCCGAATTGGTATTGGTGGCCCGGTAGGTTCAGGTAAAACCGCCATTATCGAAGTTATTACTCCAATCCTGATTAAACGCGGCATCAAGCCACTGATTATTACCAATGACATCGTCACCACCGAAGATGCCAAGCAGGTGAAGCGCACCCTGAAAGGCATTTTGGATGAAGAAAAAATTCTTGGAGTGGAAACCGGTGCTTGCCCGCACACTGCGGTGCGCGAAGACCCAAGTATGAATATTGCCGCCGTGGAAGAAATGGAAGAGCGCTTCCCTGAAAGCGACCTTATCATGATTGAAAGTGGCGGTGACAACCTGACACTGACTTTCAGCCCGGCACTGGCTGACTTCTATATCTATGTTATAGATGTGGCTGAAGGTGAAAAAATCCCACGCAAAAATGGCCCCGGCCTGGTTCAGGCAGATATTCTGGTCATCAATAAAATCGACCTCGCGCCTTATGTTGGTGCCAGTCTGGCGGTGATGGAAAGTGATACCAAAGTGGTGCGAGGCGAGCGCCCTTATATCCTGACCAACTGCAAAACCGGACAAGGCATTGAAGAGCTGGTGGATATGATTATGCGCGACTTCCTGTTTACTCACGTACAAACGCAAGGAGAGCACGCATGACATCGCAGAGCCAGAATATCGTGGAAACTCCTTCACGGGTTCGTGCTCACGCATTAGGTGTTAACGCACCGGAATTAGCACCATATCAGGATGAACCGGCGCAAATGCGTAGCGGAGCTGTAGGGAAAAGTGGCTATCTCAAGCTGAGATTTGCTAAACGTGAACATCGCAGTATTTTGGCAGAAATGGAAAGACGGGTGCCATCGTTGGTGCAAAAAGCGCTGTACTGGGATGAAGAAATGCCGGAATTACCTTGTGTCACCATGATCTCGACCTCTGGGTGCATTTTACAAGGTGACCGGCTGGCCACGGATGTGCTGGTCGAGGCAGGCGCTTGTGCGCATGTGACTACACAATCGGCAACCAAAGTTCACATGATGAATGCGAACTATGCTTCCCAGGTACAGAATTTTACGGTGGAAGAGGGCGGCTATCTGGAATTTATGCCAGACCCACTTATTCCGCATCGTAATTCACGTTTTATTACTGATACCACCATTCATATTCATCCTACGGCGACCGCGATTTATTCCGAGGTGCTGATGTCTGGGCGTAAATATCACCATGTGGATGAGCGCTTTGGTTTTGACGTTTATTCATCCCGCGTGGCCGCACATGATTTGAACGGCAAGGAGCTGTTTGTTGAAAAATATGTGCTGGAGCCAAAATCCGAAAGCCTTGATGCCATTGGTGTAATGCAATCATTTGATACATTTGCCAATGTGATTTTATTAACGCCGAAAGAGCATCATGACCGCATTTTGGCGCGAGTGCCGGCCCGTTTTGATATTAAGGGCGGCATTGCCAGTGGGGCAACGCGTTTACCGAATGATTGTGGTCTGGTGTTTAAAGCGCTGGGCATTGACAGCGGTGGGGTTAAGGATGAAATTCGGCAGTTCTGGAAAATAGCGCGTGAGGAGATTCTCGGCATTACATTGCCGGAAAAATTCTTGTGGCGCTAAGGTGTCACCCAAGGTTAACCACTGTTGCAGTCACTAAAACGGCTGCAACAGCCAGTGGGTGCAGCTAAACCAGCTGTAACTTCAAGTAATAAGGGATTACCCAAAGTCATTGGAGTTGGAGCAAGGTGGCAAATGAATGAGTCCCGATGAGTTGACTCAGATCAGTGATTCGGGGGAGAAAATATAGCTAATACAGCTGTAACTTCAAGTAATAAGGGTAAAATGATGAATGCGAAAACGGGCACCCCATCTAGCTGGGAAAAACTCAGCAACTCAAATGTTTTCATTGAATTTATCGATACCACACTGCGCGGCTGCGCTCAGGTTATGTTCCAGAATAACCCACTGACGGGCTTATTCTTCTTTATCGCGATATTTGTCGGCGCCTACGGGGAAGGGAACCCGGCAGTAGCATATGGTTGTGTGCTGGGCACTGTGGTGGCGACCCTCGCTGGGTTAAACTTAAGTGATCGTAAATCATGGCGTTCGGGATTATATGGCTATAACGGATGTTTGGTAGGGGCAGCCTTACCGACATTTTTGGTCGTTACACCACTAGTTTGGGCTTGTATTGTGCTTGGCAGCATAGTGTCCGTTATCGTAATGGTCTGTATTGCCGATTTTTTAAAAACCTGGAAAGTGGCAGCATTAACCGCACCATTTGTTCTCACCACCTGGATAATATTACTGGCCAGTTATGCTTTTTCCGGTCTAAATGGCAGCGGGTTACCTACACCAGTGCTACCCCATCCTTTTGTTTTAGATGCTGAGACTTCTGCTATTGGCAGGAATGTTTTTGTCAGCATGTTTAATGGTGTTTCCGAAGTCTTCTTATTAAGTAGCTTGATTGGCGGTATTTTGTTTGTCATCGGGCTGGCGGTGGAATCACTTTGGGCGGCAGTATTTGGATTGGGTGGGTCGTTATTAGCTATTTTCACCGCGATACTCCTTGGTGCCGAACCTCACAGTATTGATGTCGGCCTTTATGCATTCAGTGCTGCACTGACCGCCATCGCATTAGGATCGACATTTAATAAACCCAGTTGGCGTGTTTTGGTTTATACCATCATCGGCGTTATTTTTACGGTGCTGGTCCAAGGTGCCCTAAATGTCCTGCTGTTGCCTATCGGTATTCCTACTTTGACCATGCCATTTGTTTTGGCCTCATGGTTATTCTTGGTGCCGAATAAAGATATTATGCCAGCACATAGACAATAGCGGCCTGCTACCCAAAGTCATTGCTGACTACCTGTAGCTTCAAGTACAAAAGTATATTCTGGAGTACAAACATGACGGCTGGAATAGAGAAACGTAGTGCCTTTGGTAATCAGCAAACGAAACGTCGCGCCATCTATTTGCTGATTGGCTTACTGGTGGTTAACGGCTTGGCATGGGTTTGGGCTTTTATTGAATTTAATAATAATGCGGTGTTGATGGGCATGGCGTTCCTGGCTTATAGCTTTGGTTTACGCCATGCAGTCGATGCTGACCATATTGCAGCTATTGATAATGTCACCCGCAAACTCATGCAGCAGGGAAAAACCCCGATTGCGGTCGGAACGTTTTTCTCCCTTGGCCATTCAACTATTGTGATATTAGCGTCATTAGCTATTGCCGCAACTGCAATGGCGTTTAAGAATAATATGGCATGGTTTCATGAAACCGGAGGGCTAATTGGTACGTTGGTCTCATCGGTATTTTTGTTACTGTTCGCTTTTCTTAATTTAACCATCCTGATATCAGTGTACAAAAAATTCAAGCAGGTCAAAGCGGGTCATGTCTACCAAGATGACGAGCTTGATTTGTTAGTCACCAATAATGGCGGATTACTTGCCAGGCTTTTCAAACGTGTCTTTAACATGGTTAATAAAAGCTGGCATATGTATCCGGTCGGATTTTTATTTGGTTTAGGTTTTGATACGGCCACTGAAATTGGTGTATTAGGTATTTCAGCTGCCAGCGCAAGTCATGGTATGAATTTATGGTCAATTATGGTATTCCCCATTTTATTTGCTTCTGGGATGGCCTTAATCGACTCACTTGATAATTTTGTGATGATAGGTGCTTATGGTTGGGCATTTTCTAAACCAGTAAGAAAACTGTATTACAATATTACTATCACAGCAGCTTCCGTTATTATTGCTTTCTTCATCGGTGGGATTGAGGCTTTAGGGCTAATTGCAGATAAGCTTAATTTAACGGGGGGGATCTGGACGCCAATCAATAATATCAGTGAGAATCTAGGTGAAATAGGTTACTGGATTATTGGGTTATTTATACTGTGCTGGCTGATTTCTGCAGTAAATTATTACGTCCGTGGTTATGATAAGTTAAGTATCAGCCGCTAACTAATCACTGTATTGCCAAAAGTATAAGGGGCTAATTTATTTAATTAGCCCCTTACTTATTATATTTACATTTCTAGGTTACATATGTTTCTTGGCAAAACCTACAATATCCTGTTTTATTTCTGACAGTTTACTTTCAGGTGATTTTTTGCACACTTCGACCACTTTTGGTGTCACGATAGTGTCAGTTTCTTGCAAATCAACATAATCGCCTTTCTTATATTGAGTATCATCATTTAATACCCAAAAAACTACAGGAGTGAATGACTTAGGATTCAGATCCAGGAATTCTTTGCAGGTCATATCACTCGGGGTAGTACCCTTTGCGCTAGTGGTCGCTGCAAAAGAGGTAGCGGCAGCGGAAAGCAATAAACCAGTCAATGCGATATTACGAAGTGATTTGTAGGACATGCTTACTTCCTTATTTGTCTGTTATATAACACAGAATAAAATTAAGGGTGATAGATATCACTCAGGTATACTAACTCTAGCATTATTAAATGCCGAAGTGCATGTATAATATTAGTTGCAAATCTAATTAATGCCAATAATTAAATTTAATATTTCCATTCACTTTGCAGTATGCATAAATTTACACAGTGTAAAAGTAGCTTTAAATAATTACCGCCACGGGGGTTTTTATGCTTTATGCTGCCTTTTTTTATTTCGTCACTTATCGTTAATATTAGCTTGCTATAATTTATAGTTTTTATTTCCGATAACGGCATAGTTTATCATTTGATTTTTATCAAAAATAATTAAATTTAGCATGAATTATCTGAGATTTTATCTATACTCAATTTACCTATAACAATTTTAGTCACTCTATTGATGAAAATATTACAGGAAATTAAATCTAAGGTTTCGATACCCTATTGTCTGGCTATTATGGTGGCAATTAATGGGTTTCTGATTTTAAATCCGGTGCTTCTCCGGACTATTGATCATTTTATGTCCGAGCCGAATGAGTTCAGCTCCTGGAAGGAGGCATTAAGTTTTCTTGAACTGTTTGAAATTCCAAGATTTATGATCGGTTTTGTACTGATATTGATGGCGATGGTTTTATCAATGAAAACCCGTATTGCATGGTTTTTCACAGTATTACTACTGTTTACTGTCGTGACTATCAATCTCTTTATTCTAAAAGATCACAATGCACTGACGACTTATTCCATAGTGGTTATTGTCGCCTTGCTCTTCTATTGGCGAAAATTTAATTATCACAGCCTTGCGAGTGGAACGTTTTTTGCGATTGTTAGCATAGCTTCGCTGATCGTTTATAGCATGCTGGGTACGCTCTACATCGGCGATGAATTCGCTCCGGTAGTGACGGATTTACCCACAGCCTTCTATTTCGCAATTGTGTGTATGTCAACCGTAGGCTTTGGGGATATTATCCCACATACCACGGTGGCTCGGATGTTTACACTTACGGTGATTATTTCCGGTATTACTGTCTTTGCTGCTTCCGTTTCTTCTATCGCCGGGCCGATGATCAGTAATAATATCAAACGCATAGTTAAAGGTAGGACTTCTGACGTGGAACGTAAAAATCATTTTATTATTGTAGGTATCAGTTCTCTGGCACTGAACGTATATAACGGCCTACGTGATCGTGGTGATGAAGTTACAGTGGTCTGTGACGTCGGTAGCCAACACAGTTATCCAACAGATGCAGATATTATCGAGGGTGACCCGTCTTCAGTTCCAACACTGAAATTAGCCGGTGCCGATAAAGCAAAATATATTATTGCGCTAAGTGACAGCGATGCAGAAAACACCTTCACTATTCTTGCAGCTAAAGAAATTTCAGGTGAATCGACTAAAACACTGGCACTGGTCAATGAAACCGCGAATATGAAGAAAGTACAGCGGGTTAATCCTGACATGGTCTTCTCACTGCCACTATTAGGCAGTGAACTGCTAGTCAGAACTTTAAATGGCGATACCATTAATAATGAACTTATTACAGAGATGTTCTTTGGTCATTGCCAGAAATTAGATTAATCCATTACCCTTCGTTCTTGGAGTTACAGGGTTGTTAGCGGTGTTCGGACACCCTCATTATGAGGGTGTTTTTGTGTTTAATTTCAACGGAATTTATTCTGCAGCAACCGGTGGATCTTTAGGTTTTTCTTTTGGGCCAACCATTAAGCCCAATTCAACGGCAATAAAACCGACAATCAGACTGACGACCAGATAACAGATTGAAACTAAAATTCCGCTCGGTGTTTTCATCATTTCGACGGCCCCAAAGACAAAACTGGAAAATGTGGACAGGCCGCCCATAATTCCCGTCCCCACCATCAAATGGACATATTGATTAATTTTCCCATTTTTAAAGTAAGAGGTTGCCAGCCCTAATAAAAACGCTGCGATAATATTGGCGGCAAAGATATCCATAGGGAAACCATCGGCCAGCCTTGGTACAGATAGCATAAGAAATTCACGGCACATGGCACCAAAGGCACCACCCACAAAAACTAAAATAATAAGATTCGGCATAGTCATTTTCTCCGATTAATAAACCCATTCTCTGTTTAATAAGCCAGCCAGGCACCAAATGCCGCTGCTGCTAAACCGACCAAAACAGAAATAATCAGATATCCGGCAGCCATTGCTCTGCCCCGGGCAGTAGCCAGTTTAGCTGCATCTAATTGCATGCTACTGAAGGTGGTATAGCCACCTAAAATACCGGTCAAAACCGCAGCATTAAGTAAATCGCCGTAACGATCTCGCCAGTCAACACTGAAAAGAATACTCAGATAACCAATAACAAATGCCCCTGAAATATTGATCAAAAAAGTACCGAGAGGAAAATTACCTTTGTATATTTTGCCGACACCCAGCCCTATCCCCCAGCGTAAAAGTGACCCGATGCCGCCGCCAAGCCCTACCCACATTATATCTATTGCAGTCATAACAATGCCCTCAATGGCAATTCGTCAGAGTAAGCATAATTGTAGTACAAATAATGTTGTAAACATTCGAAGAGATCACTTTAGTGGGAAGTAGATAGCGCTAAAATAGAAATGCCGTTTCAAAAATACAATAAATGGAGACAGATGCCATCATGCCTTATAACGCAGACTCTGCCCGCTACAACCAGATGCAATATCGTTTTTGTGGAAAAAGTGGCTTACAGTTACCCGCTCTATCTCTTGGACTTTGGCATAATTTTAGTTTTAACAACACGTTAGATTCGCAACGTGTATTGCTGCGCAAAGCCTTTGACCTGGGAATTACCCATTTCGATTTGGCTAATAATTATGGCCCACCGCCGGGTTCAGCCGAGCAAAATTTTGGTAAATTGCTGCAACAGGATTTTAAACCTTATCGTGATGAGCTGATAATCTCGACAAAAGCCGGCTATAACATGTGGCCTGGCCCTTATGGTGCGGGTAGTTCACGAAAATATCTGTTGGCGAGTCTGGACCAAAGCTTACAACGTATGGGGCTGGACTATGTGGATATTTTCTATTCTCACCGTGTGGATGAAAATACACCGATGGAAGAAACTGCATCCGCATTAGCGCAGGCAGTTCAAAGTGGTAAAGCGCTGTATGTGGGTATTTCATCTTATTCTTCTGAGCGAACGGCCAAAATGGTGGCGTTATTGCAGGAATGGAAAATCCCGCTTCTTATCCATCAGCCTTCTTATAATATTCTTAACCGCTGGGTCGAGCAGACTAATCTCTTAGAGACATTAGATAAACATGGTGTCGGCTGTATTGCCTTCACACCTTTGGCGCAGGGGCTATTAACCGGCAAATATCTTAATGGTATTCCAGATGACTCGCGGATGAAAAAAGAAGCGGGTGGTTCATTGAAGGAACATATGTTGTCGCAGGCCAATCTGCGTAGCATTAAACAGCTGAATGAGTTAGCTGAACAACGTGGGCAATCATTAGCGCAAATGGCATTAAGCTGGTTGTTGAAAGATAACCGTGTGACGTCAGTTTTGATAGGGGCCAGCCGCCCAGAGCAGCTAGCAGAGAATTGTGCCGCGCTCAACAATCTCAGTTTCACTGCTGAAGAATTAAGAGCTATTGATCAGCATGTTACTGATGGACAGCTTAATCTGTGGCAAGCCTCATCAGACAGGTAACTCTCTTTATTCTTGATGTTACTGAGTCAATATTTGGCATGATGAAAAAGCCGGAAAATTTCTCCGGCTTTTGTTGGCAATAACATTTATTACTGGCAGGTTATTCGTGTGCCGCCAGACCAAGTTTCAGTAACTTACCGTTACTCTCATCTGTCAACAAATAGACATAGCCATCAGGGCCAATGCGCACCTCGCGGATACGTTCGCCACGATCGCCAAGTAGGCGTTCCTCTGCAATCACTTTATCGCCATCCAGTTGCAAGCGAATTAACTCTTTTTCAGCCAACGCACCGATAAACAGTGAATGCTGCCAGAGGGGGAAACGTGCGGCATCATAGAATGCCATCCCACTGATACCTGGCGACTTTTCCCAGAAATAAATCGGCTGTTCGGTACCTTCAACATGTGTACCTTGGGCCTCTGGGATAGGTTGACCGGAATAATTTATCCCCTGGGTTGCCAAGGGCCAACCGTAGTTTTTTCCAGCCATTGGGATGTTTATTTCATCGCCACCTTTAGGCCCATGCTCATGGGCCCACATCACGTTACTCCACGGATTAAGTGCCAACCCCTGCGGATTACGATGACCATAAGACCAAATCTCTGGTTTTGCCGGCGATTTATGGGCAAAAGGATTATCGTTTGGCACCTTACCATCAAGGGTGAGGCGCACAATTTTACCCTGATGCAAGCTTAGATCCTGTGCGGTAGGGCGCTGATTATTCTCACCTAAAGTGATAAAAAGATGGTTTTGCTCATCAAACGCCAACTTGCCGCCAAAGTGGTTGCCGGTCGATAATTTTGGCTGTTGGCGGAAAAACACAGTGAAATTTTCTATGGCGGTTCCCTGGGGGTTAAGGCGGCCATAACCCACCGCCGTACCGGCTTTCCCCTCTTTTCCCTCTTCAGCAAAACTAAGGTAAATGCGGCGATCTTGGGAAAAATTCGGCGATAATGCGACGTCGAATAAACCACCTTGCCCCTTAGCAAACACGGCTGGCACCCCTTTTAAGGGCGCTGATAGCGGTTTATCGGGTCGCCATAAACGTAATTGTCCAGAACGTTCGGTTATCAAAATCCCCCCATTGTCCGGTAAAAAAGCCAGCGACCAAGGGTTTTCCAGCCCTTCTTGTAGCTCGGTTACTGTCACTGTAGGGGCTAAGGCCGCCAAGGTAGATGTCGAAATAAACAGACTGAGAAATAATAATGTTAATAACTGAATGTTCAGTTGGTAAGCCGGTGTTTTATTCCCAAATAACCTCATCACTCACTCCTTAAATATGTAAACACCTGTTAACTTTAGAGTATTAATAGGGATGCGGCTATTTTATAAGCGAAAATATGCGTTACTGGCGGCAGTCGAGAGCAGAATAGCCGCTCTGGACTTCGCTCCACGAATAAAGCCGGCATGCTAACTCACGAAAAAAAGTGGGAAAGCTTGGATGAAACTATTATCAAACCAATAAGATTCTCTAACTTATTCTGCTGTAAGTTTTAATATGCTTTTTGTCTTTTATCTCGCGGTTTCATACTCGGCTAATAAAAACTAACCATATGAAATACAAATGATTTAAACTTAATTCGCTGAGAAAAAAAATAGTAATTTTGCGATAAACATCACATTGTAATTACTAAGAAATGTGAAGGGCATCAATGTGAAAAGTCAATTAGAGACGATTATTGTAGCACTTGAATTACTGGCTTAGCTGTCAACTCCGTATACTGCCGACAACCAGAAACAATGGGGCTGGCAAGGGGCATGACAAAGTATAGGTAAAGGGAATTCACCATTGCACTGGCATATAAATAACTGTGTCTTTTGAACCTCAAAAGGTGTTGGGAATGGAAAAGAAAAAAATATATCTATTTTGCTCTGCTGGGATGTCGACCTCGCTACTGGTTTCCAAAATGAAAGTGCAAGCAGAGAAGTATGAAGTGCCGGTTATTATTAATGCTTATCCGGAAGCTCTGGCCGCGCAGCATGGTACCGATGCGGATGTTATCCTGTTAGGGCCGCAAATTGCTTACATGTTGCCTGAAATCACAAAAATGTACCCCCACAAACCTGTTGAAGTGATTGACTCAATCCTTTACGGCAAGGTCGATGGTTTAGGGGTATTAAAAGCTGCTGTTGCCGCAATAAAAAAAGCAAAACAATAAGGGGAACATGGTGAGCGCATTTATTAATTCACTGGAAAGGGCCATCTTGCCCTTCGCCATTAAAATTGGCAAACAGCAGCATATTAATGCCATCAAGAATGGGTTTATTCGGCTGATGCCGCTAACCCTGACCGGTGCCATGTTTGTTCTTATCAATAACGTGTTCTTAAGTTTTGGCGAAGGATCTTTCTTTTTCTCAATGGGTATCCGTTTAGATGCTGAAACCATCACCACCCTGAATGGTTTGAAAGCAATAGGCGGCAATGTTTATAACGGCACCCTCGGGATCATGTCGTTAATGACGCCATTCTTTATCAGTATGGCCTTGGCCGAAGAGAAAAGGGTCGATCCGCTGGCTGCGGCCTTGCTGGCGATTGCCGCCTTTATGACAGTGACACCTTACAGTGTGGGCGATGCTTACGCCGTCGGGGCTAATTGGTTAGGTGGGGCTAATATTATCTCGGGTATTATTATTGGCTTAGTAGTTGCGGAGGTCTTTACCTTTATTGTGCGGCGTAACTGGGTTATCCGCTTGCCGGACAGTGTGCCAACATCCGTTTCCCGCTCTTTCTCCGCCTTAATTCCCGGCTTTATCATTCTTTCCATTATGGGCGTGATGGCCTATTTCCTTGGATTGCATGGCACCAACTTCCACCAGATAATTATGGATACTATTTCCGCGCCACTGTCGAAAATGGGCAGCGTAGTGGGCTGGGTGTATGTCATGTGCTCCTCATTGCTGTGGTTCTTCGGGATACACGGTGCGATGGCATTATCGGCGTTAGAAAGTGGTATTATGATGCCATTCGCCTTGGAAAACGTGGCCACTTATACCCAATATGGCTCAGTTGCTGCCGCAGTAGCCGCGGGCAAAGAGTTCCATATGTGGGCTAAACCCTTTGTTGATTCCTATATCTTCCTGGGCGGCACTGGGGCCACACTTGGGCTGGTTATTGCTATCTTTATTGGTTCCCGCCGTGCAGATTATCGTCAAGTGGCAAAATTGGGTGCGCCGGCGAGTATTTTCCAGATCAACGAACCCATCTTGTTTGGCCTGCCGGTCATCATGAACCCACTGTTCTTTATCCCTTTTATTCTGGTGCAGCCGGTCTTAGCAATCATAACTTCGGTGGCGTATTACACCGGTGTTATTCCCCCTATCACCAATATTGCACCTTGGACTATGCCAGTCGGCTTGGGGGCATTCTTTAACACCAACGGCAGTATTGCGGCGATGCTGTTAAGTCTGTTCAACCTGGGGGTTGCCACCATGATTTATCTGCCATTCGTGATTCTGGCCAATAAAGCACAAAACGAGATAGACCGTGAAGTTCAAAGTGAAGAAGAGATAGCGGACAGCTTGAAATTCTAATCATTATAACCACTTAGCGTGCAAGGTTGGAGGCTGGAATGAAGTATCAATTTCCCGATAATTTTTGGTGGGGTAGCGCCACTTCTGCAACCCAATCTGAAGGGGCGTCATTGCAGGATGGCAAGAGCAAGAACATCTTTGATTATTGGTATGATATTTCGCCAGAGCGTTTTCATGGCCAAATTGGCCCGCAAAACACCTCCACCTTTTACGAAAATTACCAGCAGGATATTTTGCTGTTGCAGCAACTGGGGCATAACACATTCCGAACCTCGATTTCATGGTCAAGATTAATTCCTGATGGTGATGGCGAGCTTAATCCTAAAGCGGTCACTTTTTATAACGCGGTAATTGATTCCTTACTGGCGCATGGCATCACGCCATTTATCAACCTCCAGCATTTTGATATGCCACTGTGCATGCAACAGAAAGGAGGCTGGGAAAGCCGCGCCGTTGTGGCAGCCTATGCGCGCTATGCCAAGCTCTGTTTTACCTTGTTTGGTGACCGGGTAAAACACTGGTTTACATTTAATGAGCCAATTGTGCCGGTAGAAGCCGGCTACCTGAATGACCTGCATTATCCTTGTGTGGTTGATTTCAAACGCGCGGTGACCGTGGCTTACCACATGATGCTGGCCCATGCCAAGGCGGTGAAAAACTATCGCGAATTGGCACAAAATGGTGAAATTGGCATCATCTTAAATCTCACCCCAACCTATCCTCGCTCTGATAGCTCGCCTGATTTGGTGGCCGCTAACCAAGCCGATTTGTTACTGAACCGCAGTTTTCTCGACCCCGTCACCAAGGGTATTTATCCGGACGAACTTGTTGCCTTATTGCGCGAACATAATTTATTGCCCCTAATTGAACCCGGTGATTGCCAACTTATTGCCGGTGGGATCATCGATTTATTAGGGGTTAATTATTACCTGCCGCGAAGAGTACAGGCGAAAGAGGTGCCAACGCCCCAAGGACAGATAAATACACCAGAAGACCTATTTAGTTTTTATCAGATGCCGGGGCGCAAAATTAACCCGCATCGTGGTTGGGAAATTTATGAAAAAGGGCTGTATGACATCCTTATCAATCTGAAGCAGAATTATGGCAATATCCCCTGTTATATCTCTGAAAATGGCATGGGTGTTGAGGGTGAAGAGCAATTTCTTACCCCATCAGGTCGGGTTGAAGATGATTATCGCATTGAGTTTATTCGTGAGCATCTGCAGTGGTTGCATCAGGCAATACAAGAGGGCAGCAATTGCCAGGGCTACCATTTGTGGACATTTATTGATTGCTGGTCTTGGCTCAATGCTTATAAAAATCGTTACGGATTAGTACGATTAAATCTCGCGGATCAGACGCGTGTCATCAAGAAAAGTGGTTATTGGTTTGCGGACGTCGCAAAGCAAAACGGCTTTAATTAACGGAGTAATAGCATGTTTGATTTAGATAAAATTATTGATGATGTCTTGCCCACTGATGAGTTAGAAGATGTGGTCATGGGGCTGATTATTAATGCCGGGCAAGCGCGCAGTTTGGCCTACCAGGCATTAAAGCATGCCAAAACGGGCGATTTTACTCAAGCGGAAGCCTTAATGGCGCAGTCACGTCAGGCCCTAAATGAGGCGCACTTAGTGCAAACTCAACTTATTGAAGCCGATCAAGGCGAGGGAAAAACGCGCGTGACATTGGTATTGGTACATGCCCAAGATCATTTAATGAATGCGATGCTAGCCCGAGAATTAATAGCTGAGCTGATTGAATTACATCAAAAGTTGAGTTGATGCTTCAGCATCACTAGCTCTGCTCTTAAATAAATAGCTGAAGGTAAATACGATGGAAGTCAGATTAGTACGTGAAAAGGATTTTTTTAACGGAAAAGAATTCCATCTGTTTATTTATAACAAAACGGAAAGTGCCACTGGCTTACATCAGCATGATTATTATGAATATACCCTGATATTAACCGGCATGTGTTATCAGGAAATTAATGGTAAGCGAGTTTTTTTAGAACGGGGGGATTTTGTTTTTATCCCTATGGGTTCCCATCATCAAAGTTTCTATGAATTTGGTGCCACCCGAATTCTTAATGTGGGTATCAGAAAAACATTTTTTGAAGAGCACTATTCTCATTTGCTCTCAAGGCCGATGGTCGCTTCACAAGCTTATCGGCTCAAAGGTGATTTTCTTTCTTATATTGAATCTGCTATTTCTGCGCCACACTTTAGGGAAGACGAACTTTCTGAACTGGTAGAGCTGCTGACATTTTATGTCACTAACCGCATCAGTCATTACAAAGAAACTGAGGTCAACGACGATATTCCACAGTGGTTGAAAAATAGCATCGACAAAATGCATGATAAATCGATGTTTGGTGAGAAAGCGCTGGTGAATATGATTGAGCTTTCCGGCAAAACTCAAGAGTACCTGACCCGTGCTACCCGGCGTTATTATCAGAAAACGCCGATGCAGATTATTAATGAAATTAGAATTAACTTTGCTAAAACCCAGCTTGAAATGACCAATTATTTTGTCTCCGACATTGCCTTTGACGCGGGATATAGCGATACCACCTTATTTATCAAAAACTTCAAAAAATTGACCTCTTTTACGCCAGGGAATTACCGCAAGAAATTCAACAGTGTCAGAGAGGGATTATCCGATTAATTCCGGTGGAGTATTTTTGTGCTGGAATAGGCTTATAAGGCACCCCAATGGAAAAGTTACTTATTGTTAATGCGGATGATTTTGGTCTTTGCAAGGGCCAAAATTATGGAATTATTGAAGCATTCCAGCATGGTATTGTTTCTTCAACCACGGCAATGATGAACTGCGCAGGTATTTATCACGCGGCAGAACTGAGCAAGCAACATCCCGGATTAGCGGTAGGGATGCATTTTGTTCTGACCTATGGCCAGCCGTTAACGGCGGCACATTCTTTGGTCAATAATCAGGGTGAACTGGGCAAATGGCTGTGGCAACGCAGCGAGGCGGGGGAACTCAATCTGGATGAAATAGCCCAAGAACTGGCTGCGCAGTTTGATAAATTTGTCACTGTTTTTGGCCGTCTTCCCACACATGTCGACA
Organism: Yersinia rohdei ATCC 43380; assembly: GCF_000173775.1. Taxonomy (GTDB): domain Bacteria; phylum Pseudomonadota; class Gammaproteobacteria; order Enterobacterales; family Enterobacteriaceae; genus Yersinia; species Yersinia rohdei. Next base: position 96,895 of record NZ_ACCD01000005.1, on the reverse strand, counting down.
GCCATCACCATATCCATATGTTGCCGCAGATTTATCCACTAGTTGAATCTTTTGCCCACCAAAAAGGGCTTGCGCTGCGAATTGACCGCCACGAAGCAGAGCAGCAGGGCATTTTGCTCAATACCCCCCGCAGTACCGACGGATTTGATGCCGGTTTTTATGGCGAGGAACTCTCGGAATCGTCATTTTTGCATTTGCTGGACTGCGCAGACCAACAAGGAATTCACTCACTTGAGGTTATGTGCCATCCGGCATTTATCGATAAAACCTTGATGACCAGCGGCTATTGCTACCCAAGGTTAACTGAATTAGATGTCCTGACGTCTCCGTCATTAAAACAGGCGATTGAACAGCGCGGTTATCGGTTGGGGTCATATTTGGATTGTTGAATAGCAGAAATACCTCAGTGAGTTCTGGTGACCATTGCTATGGTCGGAGAATATCCTACATAACCCCATGTGGGGGGCTTATTTAAACTACGATAAAAGCATCCATTATGATTAAATACAGATGAAGTTTTATATGTTAGTGCTAAGGTCATCTGTATTTTAAAGCTAATAGGAAATTCCAATGTTCATAAAAAGTGTAATGAAAAACTCGCTGGGTATATTGGCTATGTCATTGTTTTTTGTTGCGACTTATATTGATGCAGCATCGTCGCCAAAATTACTGCAATCGCCTGCTTCTGGTGTGGTTTGTGATAATTTTGTGTGCGCAGATGCCAAGGAGGGGATTTCACTATCCTTGACTGAAAAATATTTAGGTAAGAACAAAAGTAAGCGGTTAGCTGCCCAAGGTGAATTCGACCACACACAATTTACCTTTGCCAATGGCATATTCTGTGATGTAAAAGAACGACTGTGCCGTAAAGACCGTTATTATGGTGTCGATGGGAAACGCAGCGGTGCCGTTGACAAACAGACAACCACATTGCTGTTTGGCCAAATTGAATAGAGAGTATCAGCTTCATTTTTAACCGACATATTGGCAAAACAGTGCCCAATATTTAGGCTCACCTCATTGGGTGGGCCTTTTTATTTTTAGCCTATGGGTCACCCAATCAGTTTCATACTTTTAACACGGGTTACATCTCCGGACTATACATCATCAGAACATTGAGAGCAGCAAAGCAACCGGCAAACTCAAGGGCCAGGTTACACCGATAAGAAATGATGATATCCACCTTATGGCTAAGTTTTGGTCGCGTGTGAGGGGGAAAATGATAAAAATGGAGGTAATAGCTCCAATCAGGTAAATACACAACAGAATAAATCCGGCACTCATGGGGCAATCTTCTTTTTGACCATGTTAGGTGAGTATTATTGCCGAAAGAGCCGGTATGTTTGCAAGATAATTAAAATTTTGCCGCTGCACTATTTTTGGTCGCTATAGTGGCTTTCAGATTAAAGGGGATAAGTAAAAGCAGGGATAGGCTGCATTGAGAAGGGGCGTTCATAACCTCACTACTGAATTGTGCCATTGATCTTGTCAAAACCAACCACGGCTGTACTGGGTGTATGGCTACAGGCCAATCCCTATTTAGAATAGGCTCTAGCCGCTGCAGAATTCGGATTTGTAACTTATATCTCTCTGTGTTGCAGTAAGTTACCATCGTTATGTATAGTTATTAGATGGTAATAACTTATTGTATTATAAGGAGTCTAAGTTTTGAAAAAATCATTGCTGCTATGTCTGACGTTTATTTTTTCATATAACGTGCATTCAAGTGAACAGGTCTGTTCCAAGGATATGGTTTCCTCTAATGCTTTTAACAACTTCATCTTAATTCAAGAACAATCATTTAATGACGATATAAAGAAAGTCTATATGCATATAGAAAGCAAGGATGATTATATAAATGATAATTCGCATGTGGAATTTGATGGTTGTGGAGCATTATTAAAATTACGCAACAATAGAATAATTAAAACACGAAATAAAGACCATGTTTTAGTCGTCCAAGTTAATACTGTTATGGATAAAAATGATGTAAATTGGGATTACAATATGACATTTAAAATGCATACCCTTGAGCAAGGAGGATCTGCAAAGAATCTGATGATACAGGAAATGAAGGGGAAATTTCTGACAGGTAGTGATGGGAAAATTAATAAAGCTGAAGATACCTCCAATATTTTTGTCGGAAATAACCATGAGTTTGGTCGGTCAGTAACAGAATTTTTAATTGATGATAAAGGAAGATTATCCGAATCAAAACGAGTTAGCACTCTGAAAAATGACAATGTCAATACAGTATATAATTATGACTCTCAAAACCGTTTAACACAAACCTCATCTGGTTCAACGACCGAAGAGTTCACTTATGGAAATGATAACAGAGAGTTAAGTAGCAAAAAGGTTCAAAAATTCTTTACTACCGAAACAACGACAACAACGTGTAACAACTGGAATAAATTCGGAAGATGCACTAATGCCAAGCAAAATATCTCAATTTTAATCAACAGTAATAAAGGTGATGGGGCACATATTTATAAGCACCTTGCAGATGTAAAATATACTTATGTTTATTAATATTGTTTTTTATGTCAATGGATATTAATTGTATATTGCTTTTTTTAAAAGCTAAAATAATTAGATAATGTGTATTTTTTAATATTTTAGTTAATACACTTAAGTTGAATATTTCAGCTTAAAATGTGTATTGGGGGGCAAGTAGAATCGGATTTTGCGATCCGGACGATACTCATGACCTTAATCTCGCAATATTACATTAAGGCCAGCGCTCAATTTGCCTGTGCTGGTATATCACCTGGGCATCGAGTCCGACACTAATCATTGAAACCAAGCTGGAGTTAGTTAAGAGGGGGCTGGCGCTGAAAATTGATGATGCGCCACCCGCCAGTTTTATGCGTATTCCGAAGCAGTACCGTGGGAAAGCGCCAAGTGGCTTAAGTGGGTTAAACCCCAACAGTATTGTGGGTGTGGCAGTTCTGCCGACGACCCCCACCACTATACCGAGTTGGTTTAATCGGATGTTCTGATGCCGTCTTTTGGATTTTAATTGCTTGAGCTGCGTGTGGACACCCCCCGCTTGTCGAGATGGAATATTAATAGCTTCCCATAAAGTTGTATAAATAAAATTAATGTGCCATTGTTAATTTATCAGTTATTTGTGGAAAAAGATTAGCCAGTGCTTGTGCTGTTTAATTACACGGGAATATTCTTTAACTAACTTATGACTGTAAATTATGTTTAACAAACATAATGTTACTTTAATATTAGTTGGGGATTCCCACATTAATTACTGTGATGTCAGACAGGTTCTGTAGATTATCCTCATTTAAATATAGTAAGTTATTTAATCAATTAGTGAGGGGGAGTAGCATGGCTGCAATCAGAGATATCGTCAAAAGTGTCGACCAAAGTACAGAGGCTAGTGCAGAGACGAAAGAAACATTGAAAATCCTGATGGACATGGTTGAAGCGAAAGCTGAACTTTTCGAAAATCAAATCGATAATAACCTGATCACGGGTAAGACCATTGATAACCTCAATGTGCCAATAACAAAAGTGATTAGCCGTAAGAAAGAATACCGAGCAGTAACTTCTAATCGTTCTGATATCATAGAAGAAATTGGCAAGTCCTTTAGCGAGTTGTTTGCTGGGGATGAGTCAGTTATCAAAAGTATCTCTAGTATTGTGGGTAAAGCTTTTCAGGCCATGATGGGAGTAGGCAAGGGCCAGGAGGGCGTAAGCGAGATGTATGAAGTCATCGCCGAATATCCTGCCATAGTCAGATTTGACTTCAAATTCTGGTATCGAAACATCGAATCAGAAAGTATTTTCAAGTATATGGAGAATGTATTCGCAGTTACGGCTGTGAAATCAGTTGTAGATACATCGAAACTCTCTTTCCATGACTTTATTGCCCTCTATGGCCCGGTTTTAAAAGAAGCCTTTGGCGATGACAAGACTAAGATCAAGGCGTTTCTTGGCGACGCTAAAGAAATATATAACCTGTTCCAAGGCGGCGACTTGCATAATGCGGGCGATTTGATACAGGACTATATCGACAATTCCTCTGTTTTTTATAGTGTTAAATCGAAACCCTTTACATTAACGCAGAGTCGAGTTATCGAGAGTTACTCTTGATGGTTTCATGTCATTTTAGGGTTCCTACCGAGTGGAGTTGCAGGAACTTTTATATTGAGTAGTATCGTCAAGTACGTTGATACTGTAATCCCTCCGGTTTTTAGTACCACCGCCACTGAGGATCTCCGTTCAGTTTTTGCCTCGCGTAGATAGCTGGCGGCACATGGGCAGAAACGGGTGGGCTATCAGATGAAGACATTGAAAACATCAAACAAGCACAGATCGCTATTGTCAATTTACAAAGGTCAGATTTAATGTCTCACGCGACAGACATGATTGGTGCATTGTCAGATGAGATAGAGGGGTTGGAGGACAACGACGATAATGCACCGGAAAAGCTTCGCACTGATTTAAAAGCGTGGAAGCAATATCGTGTAGCGGTGAAAAACATCGATGTTTCTCTTGCGCCGAATATCAAGTGGCCAGTGTTACCAGAAGCGGCTTTGACTGAAGCGTAAAACATAAAACCGGGCTTAATGGCCCGGTCTATTCAATCGTACAGCCATCGGCCAGCTTTGGCTGATTCGATAAGCATTTGAACGGTAAATGGCTCCGCTTTATGCCGATCCGACTTAAAGCGCTCACAAAGAATTGCGTTTGGCAAAAAAGGGAAAACCACTTTGGGAAAATAGCGTCTCCAATATATATTGCTGCAATCGACGTTAAATTTATCTGAATACTTATCCATCAGTTCATAAATATCTTCTGGTACAGTTTGATGTTCACCACTACTGAGTGATGAGTTTGCCTGCAATTGGCGACAGCGCAATTCATCTTTGACAAATTGTAGTACTTCCTCATCAGTATCCATTATAAGCGATCCCTTGATTCAACAATGAGATTGTAGCGACGAATGCTTCTAAATCCGATAATACTAATATCGCCAGCAGTTATCGCTACACCTACCCAAGGAGTCCATCTGCCGATGAGTCCGCCTAGGCTTGATGTTCTTGCCCAGCCACCACCAATTAATGTCTTCCATGTAGGTGATTTCCAGCGGCTGCTAAGACGGTATGAGATCATGCGGCGGAGACTTAATGATAGTATGCTGGTTCCAGGTGTAGCTGTACTTGGTTTACCTGGAACGGGGATTATGTTCAACCCTCCAATAATAAAAGCAAAAGCAACGATATCTATCCCACTGAATTGTTTTTCTACTTCATCAACAGTAACCCAAAAAGCTAACTCACCTTTAGAGAGATTATCCATTCCTTTAAAATAATAACCACTCACCTGCTCGAACGTATCCATAACTTTTCCTTGTTATTGCCATATTAATTCCTGTTCAGCATATTGGATTATGGATGATTACTCCATGCAATAAGAGCGAGCTAAATTCTGAAATTGCATGGCGCAGATAGCTTTTACCCGATGCCATATTTCATTAGATAGTCAGATTCTAAGCATAAAAAAAACCACGCGAGGCTCGGTGGGCTAAGTATTCAATTTTTTGTTGTTGGTTACCCGTTGCCAGGTGAATGTAAAAATGGACGGGGTTTTACCATTGTTTTACCATTTTCAAATCCCACAAACAAAAAAACAAACCCTAACAGGTTGGTTTTATTAAGGTATTTTGGTCGGCATGAAAGGATTTTAACCTTCGCCCCCCGACACCCCATGACGGTGCTCTAAGGGCGAAAAAAAACCTCTGGGTTAACAGAGGTTCTTAATCTTTAAAAGAGCCGCGTATCTTTTGCGTATCCTTTTGGGTCCAAACTAGGTCAGTGCTTCGTCCGGTCAATCATCGTAAGTTACTGGTTTATATGATACTGTCCGGTCACTGTCCTATCAAAGGATCGATGGCTTTTGCTTTTTGTACTTCGGTGTGGGTGAGGGGGCGTGTAGTCCGCGCCATGCAAGGTTCTCCCCTGTAATTCGTATACCAATAGACGCCGGTTTCAGGCGGATATCCTCGGACTACTACAGACACAAAAAAGCCCGCAAACCTAGGTGGGGTGCGGGCTTTCCGTACTTCTCCGGACTTATCTGGTAATACCCGGATCATTATTTGGTGGGCTGGGGGAGTCTGAATTGGTTTTGTAATTCATTGAATTTACTTTGGTAAATTCTAGTTCAACTTTTCGTTGGTGCCTATTTAGGTGCCTAAAAGTTTTTTCACCCTATTTTGATGAGTAAAAGGAAGAGAGATAGGGAAGAAGGCTGACACTATTTAAGTGCTTATTATCCCCGTAGCTCGCTTGGCTCTGAGAATGTCGGTGGCGGTCAGGAATGGTGTTTGCTCTTGCCAAGTGGATCCCTTACGGTCGATGCGTACCAGTTCATAACGTTCCACCAGAAAATTAACAGCTTCGGCGAGCGTGATTCCTGCATCGATATGCTCCTCAATGGCCGTGTCTTCATGGAATGGCGTGTCGTTAAGCTTCAGGCCGTAATGGTGCTCCAGCAGATACGTTAACAATTGCTGCCACACCTGCACGGGCGACAGGCGTGACGAAACCGACACCGTGGCCGGTACAGATGAAATGTGCATAATTTGGGTTCCTGATAAAAGAAGTAGAGAGAAGGCCTTACTGGGCTGGATAAATTGAAATGTAAACGTAGCCGCAGCTACCACGGGTATCAGCTATGCAGGTTAAACCCGTAAGATGAATGATCACCTGATGTTGCTGATGTGGATTTAGTTCGCCAGCACGCAGCATATTTTCCAGTTGTTCTACAAATAGCGGGAAAGCCAGATCTAATTTCTGCAGATGTATCGGGCTAAAACTCCCCGTCAACCCAGCCCTGTCAGCCAGGTAATGCAGCCTGTTGCCTTCCTGAACTAATCTGGCTCCAAATCTTGGGGTGATATCGCTTTGTAACCCCCACTCATGGGATGGTGTAAATGGCATGAAAATCTCCGTTCAAAGCAAACCACGCTCGGCAAAAGAAACCACTTCGCTCCCTACTACGAGATGATCCAGCACCCGCACTTCCACCAGTGCCAACGCTTTTACGATCCGCTGGGTGATATGTTTATCCTGCTGGCTGATTTCTGTCGTACCCGATGGATGGTTGTGAGCCAGAATTACCGCAGCTGCATTGTGCTTCAGGGCCGATTTAACCACTTCACGGGGATGCACTTCGGTATGGCAGAGCGTGCCGGTAAACAGTGTTTCGCGTTCGAGTAGACAGTGCTGGTTGTCAAGATACATCACGATAAAGGCCTCACGCTCCTGATGAGCCATCTGTAGTTGCAGCCAGGTTTTTGTATAGCTGGTGGAGGTAAATGACTCACTCGGCTGACGCTGGTATTTCTCCAGCAGGCGTAACGCCCGACGAATGACGAGTTGCTCGTTTGCAGGAAATACCGGCGATAAATTGAATACAGACATATTTGCTCCTTAAAATAAAAAGCCTCGCCGGTTTATTGGCAAGGCCTGAGGGAAGGGATAATAAAAAGGCTCATGAGGCAAGCTGCAGCATATTCTCGGCCATCACCCAAAGGGCGCGGTTAAGCTTCACATCACCGTCGATACCTTTTACAGCACGGGTGTGGGCACGTTTGCCTTTGGTCGTTCGCCCCGACAGCCCGCCTTTAATCAGGTTTTCCTGAATACGCTGGTAAGTGGTCCACAGGTCATTGTTTTCGTCCTGCCAGCGGCGCGGGGAAAGAATCTGAGATTCCGTCACCGGCTGATGCTCTTCACCAAAGCGATAGGTTAATGCCGCTTTTGCCATTGCCTGCTGGGCCGGTGGCGGTAACAGCAGCGACTGCATGGCATCGCGTTTCTCTTCCACGCGGTCAAATATCCCCAGTACTTCGTAAGCCCCTTCAATGACTTTTTCTACCACATTGCCTTTATGCGGCACGCGCACCTCACCAAAACTCTCACCGCAAATCAGTCCATTCTGGCAAACCGATCTGAATAACCCCGGCAGCATCTGGTATGAGCTGGAGCCATCATGGCTGTTAAGCAGAATAATTTCTGGCACCTGCTTGCCGGTGATTTGGCCCTCACGACGAAGACGCAGCATGTGTTTGGTATGTTCTCGCTTGCTCTGATCCCGCACTCGAGTCTGGCAGGCAAAGAACGGCTGGAAGCCTTCACGTTTCAGGTTATCGAGCAGGGTAATGGTAGGGATGTAGGTGTACCGGTCGCTGCGGGATTCATGTTTCTCCTCGCTGAAGACGCTTGGCACGTAATGTGCCAGTTCCTCGCGGGTTAGCGGGCGGTCGCGGCGCACGAGGTTTACCGCTCCAAAACGAGATGCTAATCGAGTCATGGTTAATTCCTTTTTCGGAGATTAAAAACAAAAAGGCCATGCTTCCCGAAGGAGGCATGACCCGTATGATGATCGTTTGGCTACTAATAAAGAAAGTTAACCTGCGGTATTCCTGCAACCGCTAAGGTCCTCCAGCTCTTTTTTCGTATTCTTAATACCGGGACTAAAATGCCCTACTTTTTTGTCATTAACATAAACATCGAACGTTGCGGCATTGCCAAGCGCATCAATGAACTGAATCCAGGCGTTATCGCCATTTCGCCAGCCCAGCGAAGAGGGTAATGGAAACTGTTGGTCATCGGTCACAATCGTTATTGCTGTTTTGTCATCATGTGAATCCGCGCGTGTACCGTCCGGCAGGTCGATGAGCACATTATGTTGTAAGATATTCTGCTCATCCGGGTTCATGGTGCAGTTAAGGTTAAAAACGACATTTTCCGGGCTGGTGATCAGGTATTCAGTTATGCCCTGACCAAAGCCACTGGCCCACATGTTCGGTATAGCCTGAGCCGTTGTTGCTGATGCCAGAATTGACACCATAAGAATTCCGTAAAATAACCGCATAATTTTCTCCTTAAATAAATTTTACTGATCCCTTTGGGAGGCATTCTACTTTGTAGCGTATTCCAACGAGTCAACAGGCTGGTTATTAAAATACACCACAACCTTAGCCAGAACATTTGGATTGCTAGTTTTAACAAAACCGATATTAAAGTTACCGCGACAATACTGCTCAAAAGTCACTTTATTGTGATTGTCGGGCACAATGGATCTGGCGATGCCTGATTCACGGTCAACAATACCCCAGACACCGTTAGGACAGTTGGCATCTGGGCGAGGTTGATTGACGATTGCAACCCGCTTGCTAGGCGATATGTCGACTACGCGACATTTTTTGTGCAGCAAACCATACTGATTACACCAGAAAGGTTTACCGGAGCTGGATTCACGCGTGATAGCCGGGATACCACCTTGAATAGAGCCAGACCAGCCACTCTCGATATTCGCATGAGCCTGGTTGGCCATAAAACTTGCAGTGAAAGCTATTAGAGCGGATGTGCAATATATGGCACGGAACAAATTCGTATTAATATTTTGAAGGTAACTCATCTTTAATCTCTTGAAAGTTATGGTCAATGTAGTTCGGCTCTGAAGGTTGATATCACGTCATTGATGAACCGAAAGTGAGGTAACGCCTGAAGAAAATCTGGACAGGAGAGGATGTCGCGTACGGCGGTATCAAGGGTAAAGCTGTCGTTATGGAGCGTGACAGCTCGGATTTCCGCGAGGGGAAATACTGCTATCCGGGCCTGATGTTCGCCTGTCAGATACCACTCACCATCACGCAAAACCAGACGGTAGGGAGCAAGACCCGTACAGCGACAACCGTTTCCCAGTAGCGTCACCTTCCTGTGTTCTGACACCGCATTCACCAGTTGGGCGAACACGCCAGAGTCTGGGGATGGCACCTGCGCAGTTCCCAGCCAAATAAGGCAGGGAGCCTCCATAGGGCCGCTCAAAAGTGAACTGGCCAGATGGTTGTCCATATCAGGAAACAGAGCTTCAACGCCCGACTGGCGAGCAAACATCATCACCGCCAGCTCTCTCTGTCGACCTCCAGACAGCAAGCGACACTGACCTTTGCGATACTCCAGATCCAGATACATCAGACGTTCCCGAAAGTCCCGGCGCAGAGTACGAACCGACACACCAAATTCAGTTGCCAGCGTTCGCAAATCCAGCGTTTCACCCGCCACCAAGCGGCTGATAATTAATGACAGTCTGACGGCAAGCCGGTCATGACGGCGTTCAGCCTGGGTCATGAGACAGATTCTCCAGTGAGATAATTAGCTGAAAATAAAACAATTATTTTAACGAGAGGGTGGGACAGGGAATGGACACAGGAAGACGTTTTTTTTATTATTGCTGAAATCAGTCGTGATGGGGCGTAAAGAGAAAGCAGGCGGAATTCAGCAGTTTATAAAACGTCGAACGGACAGGGTATGTCCCGGCGATAACTGCAGGTGAGCCAAAGTTAGAAGAAAATCCAGTCCCAAACGGCACGAGCAACGGATACCACGGTCTCACGGACTGAACGAATGACCGCTTTTAGCGCCGAGGGAATAAATGATGCCGCTTCCGCAGTATCAAACACCTCCCCCACTGCATCGCCAAAGCTCTCACGCGCCTGCTTTTTTACCGGTTCACTACACAACCTCCCGTGCAGTTGTGTCGCCAGCGGGCTGGTGGCACGGTCAGGTAGGCAGCACATCATGGTTTCTACCATTGATGGCAAATTCCATTCTGTTCTGACTGAAACGGCGCACACTGGATGGCTCGGTGAAAACAGCTGGCGAATGGAGTCCAGCTTGGTCACGATATTAGTCAACTGAAGCGGTGATGGTGCATTGCTGCTGGCGTTCCATTCATGACATGGCTCGATTTTGTCAGCCTGGTTAACGACAAAGAGCACTCGCTGCTGGTGGTCAGACATCACCCGACGATAGAAACGTTCATCCACGGAAAAAGCGCGATCATCAGCTTTAATAACCCACAGAATGAGATCCAAGTCAGGAAGGACTTTGCGATACAGATATTCATATTCCTCATCACGTTGCTCACTCTCGCCTACACCGGGTAGGTCTACCAGTATCAGGCTATGGTCACCGCTGCTAAGACGCAATCGAAGCACGTCACGAGTGCAGGCGTTTACATCGCTAACGGGCGTGACCTCACCTTGGAACAGCGCATTGCAAAGTGACGATTTTCCCGCGCCTGTTTTGCCCATGATGCCAATCACCGGTTCGTACTGCATAAGACTGCGGAGGCGTTTAAGAATATGGTTGCAGATGGTAGGGGGTAGAGAAGCCAGCGGCTTCTCTATGGCATTTAAGCCTTCAAATTTTGTCATATATAGGTCTCGGCGTGAAAACTAAAACCCCCGCAATTCGGTAAGAATGCGGGGGGATTCACGATGATAATATCAATCTGAAATTATTTGAGATGCTAGTCATAAACTAGTGTCTGCTTTGGTAACAATTATGGATTGATGGGGCCTAGCAGGTGGCTTGGCTGTATTTCAGAAGCCATTTTCTGAATAGAGCCAAAAAGAGCTTCGAAGTTAATTAGGGATTGGAGGTGGTTACTGCTTTTGCTTTTTAAGGGGATTTTATCGATTTCAAATACGTTAATTTCATCTTTGACTAATTCGAACACGTCATAGAGAGATTCTATTAAATATCTAACAAACAACATATTAAGAATCAGGATGCGCGATAGTATTGAACGATCTGCTTATGAAGAATAGTGGCGACGTATAAACAGGTAAGAAACTTAAGATCATTCACATGCCGACTCATCAACGTTATCATGAAATCTTCATGCCATGGCTAAAGATACGGATGGTAAGTGTAATGGAGATAAAAGCGTTTCCCTCAGAACTGGCCGTAGTTCGTTTGGCCACGCTGAGTCAAAAAGACCATACGCCGAGGCTGTTATTCGCAACGGTTACTTTGTTGACGCTTGATAGAATGCAACCGCCTGAAATGACGCGCGCCATACCGCACACCATTAATGATGAATTCACGGTGTATTTCAAACGAGTGGTTATGACAAAAGAGGCCGCAATCCAGTGGTACTTATCACTGCGAAAGGGAGAAGCCCTGACGCCTATACCTGCTGATGTTACATCACGAACAATTGAAGATAATAAGCCCCTAGCACTGTCAACTTTATTTGATGAAAGAACGTGGCCAAACTTCAGTTTTCCCGTCGGCAAAGGGCTGTTTTCTCATCCCTCCTCCCTGAATCACCCTGCCCCTTTTATGGGAAATCAAAGTGGTCGTATCCATCGTAAGTTCGCCACCTTTGAAGCACCGGAGGTATTTCTGCTGGACAACGATGCGGTGAAATTTGTTGAGCGGCACATGCACGTAGATTTGCGTGAGTATCAAGAGTACCTCGGAGGAGCGGCTTTTGTTAGCCCCGAGCCCCTGTTTAGGTACATTGAATGCTTCATGGTTCCAGAGCAGGATGGCAAAACCGAGCGGGTTGTTTATCGCTTCGTTCCCAGAGCGGGGCAAACTGTTGAAGGGGTGAAGATCACTACCTTTGATATGGACACAAATCTGCTGACTGATTTCCAGACCTATGTTTTGAAAGAAGATGGTTTGCTCGATCTGGAAAAAGGAATCTGTGACGGGCAGTACGGATTTATCGCACGTCATCCTGATTACGGTATTCTAGCGTACTCTCCGCCTTCAGGGTTTATCCGTCGAATTGGCATGCGAATGGGGGTCTCAAGCGGACAGAGTCGGCTCGTCAAGGTTCCTTCTAGCGATGGTAAGCGCTCAGAAACTCTGACTTATCCAGCCACTGAGCACGTTGAATATTCTGACTCACTGATTGGAGACCCGTTAACTGAATCCGAAGAGTTCAGAATTAAGCGCAGAAGCCACTACCATCGGCGTGAGCAAAAAATTGAAGCGGCAAAATTTCAACAGCACTGGTTCGAGGAAGGTTGTCGTGAGGAAGCTATTCGCTTCTTTCAAGGTTTGATTAAACAAGCGAAGAGAAGGGTACTCATCGCCGATCCTTATTTTAAAGACATTCAGTTGGCACAGTATCTTTATGCCGTACAACCATATACCGTGCCGGTCACAATCCTATCGACCAAACGAGCATTTAACGACCAGTCCGATGCAGAGAGTATCGAACGTTTCAGACGGGGTTTAGCGCAGCTTAAACAGGACCAGAATATAAATGTTCAGGCCTATTTATTGCCATCAAACTGCTTACATGACAGGTTTATAGTTATTGATGATAACGCGTGGTTATCCGGAAACTCGCTCAACTCGGTTGGTATTCAGTCGTCAATGGTGGTCAGGCTACCTCAACCGGAAAGCGTCATCAAAAAACTGATTGACCTCATTGATAAAGGCACCCCCTTCTCATCGTTTACGGATGAGGAGATCCCCCTCGACATAGAGGGAGAGTCGGATGTTTAACAACACTATCGGTGCGATAGTGGCTGCACCGCCTGAGCAACCTCTGCATGAAAAAATAATTTACTGGGGAACTTCGTCTGCAGGCGATGACCGTAGGTTCCCAACTGAATCTGATATTCGCTTACGAGGATGCTCCGAAGTGCCCATGCCATTATCGGTTTTCGTCAATGCAGTACGAAATGCAGTTCAGCGCGTGTGGATAGTTGATGAGTATTTTTTCACATCCGGTAGCAATAATATTAAAACGACCAACCATATTTCGGACATCTGCAAGTGGTTTCACAAAGACTTGAAGGCGACAGATATCCGGATACTGACGGGATCACACGATGAAGTTTCGGTGGACGAACTCAGTCTGGTCCGCATGCAGGCAGATGATATCAACCGCAGCCAGCCAAAGCGCCAGACTGTCTGCACTATAGCAATCAAAACAAACCTCACATCGGGTAAGTTTAGCTACATTCATGATCGGTTTGCTGTCATTGACAACGAGCTATGGCATTTTGGGGGAACCGTGGGGGGCTATCAGAAAAAAGTTAGTGCGGTAAGCCGCGGATGGTGTGCCCGAGAAACTGGTGCAATTGAATTCTTTGAATTGGCTTGGGAAAGAGCCTGAGGATCAAAACATGATGTGGCCTGATACTAAACTTGCCTTACAGAATAGCCCACACCACTCATCGTCTGATAAACGCGTAGAGGATTTCTTCTCTTGGCTAATGGTATTTCCCGGACTGGTACAGGAATGTGCAGAAAGCGCTGTCCAGGCTGGCTATCATAAGGATGCGGAAACCCTTCTCTCGTTCATTAGCAACAGGGCTAACGGCAAAATCACTGAAGATGAACATGATATTTACCTTACTCTGATGTGTGCCAGTGTGCTCAGTATTTCACCCGACATTGAGTCCTGGAAAGTCATCAGAAAGATTATCGCCAATTCTTGGGCTGCCGAAAATTGGCTTGGTAATGCGATGCTCGCGCTTTGCAAGACCCAGTCATCCATCTCGGGAATATATTCTAGGCTGATTAAAGACATTTTCCACGCAGTAGAGACAAACACACTGAGGTCTCAGTTTGAAAACAGGGAAAAAGAGAGAAATAACCTCATTGAGTATTGGTCGCAGCAGAATAACCGATTGGAGGAAATTTGGTGGCAGCTCAGACGCTTTGATTCGTTGTCAATCGAGGAGTCGTGCTTATTCTCGGTTCTGGCAACCACCGATCCAAATGGGTTTGCGGAGTTGCTTGCTAGCTCCCAAGATCCCTTTGTAATCCAGTCCGCGCTGGATGTATCGGGAGCCGGTCATTTCTCACCGCGGCTCGACTTCTGGGATTTTTTAATGGCCCGCGCGCCGTCTTCTTTCAATGAGAGCGGTACTTGGACTGGTGAGCTTTTACTACCTTTACTGCTGTCACATATTTATGCCCGCTTGACGAGCATGCCCGGTAAGTTGCTTAATGAGTTTGAACTCGACGAGGATGAGTTTAAAGCGGAATTAGATGAAGTCACGGCGCACATTGGGAAAGTTATCTCCACTAGAGATGATTCTGCCGGAATCATCACCCGCTGGGGATCATGGTTGATGCGTAACTTTATGCTTGGCGAAGCGGAAATCAATAACCTAAAGCGCCCTTTTTATCTATACGGAATGATGGTGGACGCATTAGGTCGCAACACTGCGCGTGTTTGTCTTCCTGACACCAGCCCACCGGAAAGTGCATCCTGGGAATGCATGTGTTACTTCGCATTACGCTCAAGCTTCGCCCATGAAGGGGGCCATGCAGCACCACCATTGAATGTGTTTCAGGGTCTCTGGCGCGCTACGAAAAGTTCCGATTATTTCCCAGCTTTAACACATGCAAAAACAAAGCTGTCTCTGTATTTTCGTAGAGAGGGGGCCGCGGTTCCCGGCTTAACTTCACATGCCTTCGCATATCCTTTTATCAAGCCAGGTGAGACATCGGATAACTGGTTAACGATGTGGAAGTCATCGTATTTCATGCGTGAGGTCGCCGAGTTTGGCAGCCGTGACAGCGCTTCCGATGACTATTCTGACAGGCATGATGCGGGCGCTCTGATGCTTATATTGTGCAGCATAGGGATGGCGGCGTTCGATAGACTCGCTTATGAGGTGAGCAATGGGGACAGTGTGGCATTAACCGACGCCATCAACCTGTTTACTCATTTGGATAATGCCCTGAAGGAAATGATGGCATTGGATGACACGATTAATGTCCCGCACTGGAAAAATCTCTATCTACATTTGTGTCTGAGACGGCTAATCTGGGATAAGTCGATTATCAATCGGCCCGATCGCGACCTGTTCATTTCCGATTCTCAGCCAGATATCTCGGATATCTTAGAATACTACAAGGCGGAACCGACAGATTTAAGTCTGTTGCTCTCAAGTTGTTTGTCTAATGGCATAACTGAAGCGACGCTCAAAGGTACAGTGGCTAAGTTAGGTATTGATCTCCCCAGATTGCTGGATAAACTTCGCTATCTGCACAGCCTTTCTGACAGAAAATTCCCTCTGAATAGCAAGCTCATGCAGGACATTGAGACACTCATGTAAGAACGTAGCGCCCACGTTTTCAGGAATGATGCGGAAAATGACGGACCCTGTTAACTGAGTCAGGCTGTCACCATGGACTGTTGGGGGAGCTTGAGGTGACAGCCATGTTTACATGGTATTGTCACTTAATGCTTGGACTCGGCTAGATTTCAGTTGAACCGCAATCCGGGTAAGTAACAAATGTTTTTTTCGGACTTTTTTGTTTTTCCAAATGCCCCTCTTCATATTGATTAGCATAGAGAAATGTTAGAATAAAATAGATCGCCTATAGAATAAAAACATTGATTTTCAGCTATTTAGTCACAAGAGCATAGGGGATTGTTACAAGTGCTGTGTGTCAGAAGATGGCAATGGGTCTTCAATCGTGATTAAGTCAGTCCAACGTTGGGGCAGAAGTGTTATCCGTGGCGGGGTACAATCTGCTAAATTAGTTTAAGTGTTTGCTAAACCACTAGAAATATTATAAAAAATTTTAGATGGTAAGTCATATCCCCTCAGTGTCAGCATAGTTGTCACCCCCTCTGAAAATAAATTCGAGGGTGATGGAGTGACAAATGAAACGTATTTCCCCTGAACGAAAAACCGGAATACTGGCAAAACTGCTACCGCCCTACAATATGACCGTTGCCGCGGTTGCACAGATGGAGGGAATATCCGAAGCTACACTCTATAACTGGCGTAATCAGGCTAGATCAGAGGGAAAACCGGTGCCCGGAGCAGAGAAAACAACAGATCAGTGGTCAGCAGAAGCACGCTTTGCGGTGATCGTCGAAACCGCTACGTTCAGTGAGGCAGAAGTTGCAGAATACTGCCGTAAAAAAGGACTTTATCCTGAGCAGCTTATTCAATGGAAACAGGCCTTTATGCAGACTGAAAATCCCAATGATAAAGCAGCACTGAAGCAGAGTCAGAAAGAAAACAAACAGCTAAAAAAAGAACTGCACCGTAAAGAAAAAGCCCTGGCGGAGGCGGCAGCCATACTGGTGCTGCGAAAAAAGCTCACGGACTACTACGGGGAAACAGACGGGGACGACTGACCTCTGAAGACGAACGACGGCAGTTTATTCTCTGGATAAATGAAGCGGTAACTTCGGGTGCACGACGGCCGATTGCTTGCCAGGAAGTCAACATCAGTCTGCGTACCTGGCGACGATGGATGAATAACCCATGTGATCAGCGGCCTGAGGCATCAAGGCCTGAGCCCGTTAACCGACTCAGTCAGGAGGAGGAAACTCTGATCCGGGATATCTGCCATGAACCGGAATATGCCAGTCTGCCACCGTCACAAATCGTGCCGCGTCTGGCTGATAAGGGTGTTTACCTGGCCAGTGAGTCAAGCTTCTATCGGGTGTTGCGTCGCTCAGGTGAAGTTCATCGCAGAGGACGTCAGGCACGGCAGCAGAGGGTATCAGTCCCGACAACCTTTATAGCGTCCGGGCCTTGCCAGGTGTGGTCGTGGGACATCACCTGGTTGCCTTCGGTAGTGCGGGGGCGCTGGTTTTATCTGTATCTGATACTCGACCTGTACAGCCGAAAAATTACCGGGTATGAGGTCCATGAAACGGAAAGTGGTGAACAGGCAGCGGCGCTTATGCAGCGCAGCGTGATACGGGAAGGCTGCTGGCGTCAGCCCCTGGTGTTACATGCTGATAATGGTGCGGCGATGAAATCACAGACGCTGCAGATGAAACTGCACGAACTGAATATCACGCCGTCTCACAGCAGGCCGCGGGTCAGTAATGATAATGCGTATGCAGAATCTCTGTTCCGTACCTTAAAATATGTTCCCACATGGCCGTCATCTGGCTTTAAAAAGCTGGAAGAGGCACGGAACTGGGTGAATAAATTTACCCGTTGGTATAACGAAGAGCATCGTCACAGTGGAATACGCTATGTCACGCCAGCAGAAAGGCATCGTGGTGAAGATAGAGAACTGCTGAAGAAACGTGATGAACTATATCGTCAGGCACAAAAAGCACATCCCGAACGCTGGTCAGGAAAGACAAGAAACTGGCAACCAAAAGGTTCAGTAACCCTGAATCCAGAACGAGAAAAACAGGCAGCATAAATTAACCAAGGGTGCCAACTACCTTGACACTTACCGTATCACCTACATGGCATGTTATAAAAACAAGCATGGCTAACTGGGAACCCTATGGTCAACACTCGTGATGAATTTACTGAAAAAGTAAAGAAAACACTTCAGGAAAGAGTCGCAAATCGTTGCTCTAACCCAGGTTGTAATTGCCTGACATCTGGCCCCAATTATGATGAGGAAAAAGCTACGCGTATTGGAGTTGCAGCACATATAACAGCTGCTGCTAAGAATGGGCCTAGGTTTAATCCATTTGTTTCAAGCGAAGAACGTAAACATATATCCAATGGAATATGGCTGTGCCAGAATTGTGCAAAACTTATTGATAACGATGAACAAATCTATACTGAAGTTGTAATTCGTGGATGGAAAAGTCTAACTGAGAGTAAAATCAGGCAAGAGCTTGAAGGTGGGCATTTAGGAGATGAAGGGCCTAAAATCCCAGGATGGTACTGTGGTCACTGTAATACCTTTGTTGCCCAAGGTCAGATGGTATGTATTGGCTGCCAGGCAGAAGTTGCGTATGATGCTACAAAACATGAAGTTACTAATGCTAGGATACGAGGGGGAACTC
This sequence comes from Yersinia rohdei ATCC 43380, assembly GCF_000173775.1. Lineage (GTDB taxonomy): Bacteria > Pseudomonadota > Gammaproteobacteria > Enterobacterales > Enterobacteriaceae > Yersinia > Yersinia rohdei. The sequence continues at coordinate 78,307 of NZ_ACCD01000005.1, read as the reverse complement.
TTGGGGCACTCGTTGGTGGAGCACTAAATTTTGGGATTCCAAGTTTTTTGAATTCTCACTTTAATTTTTCCATTCCGGATGGATGGGGGCTAGGTATATACTCACTATATATTATTGCAGTGCCAGCTATGCTGGGGCTTGTTTTCTTTGAAATATTTGAACACAATAAATTTCGTAATAAGCCGCCAAGGTTTTTCCGGCAACGTAATATTTAAAAAAGATGTTCTATGTATCTATTGATACGCGGCTCCAAAAGTCGCTTATCAATAGCTTTTTTAGGGAACTGTAGAAGCACCGCAATCGATAATTTTCCACCCACTATTTACGAGAACGCTAAGTTCTTCATCTACAAATGCATCTTTGCGCATCGCTAGGCACAAGAGGTGAGTTGGGCGTGTCATAGCTACATAATGGAGCTTCAATCGGCTAAGCATACGTGAACCCTCAAATACTGTTCTCCCCCTCCTATTAACTGTCGAGCCTCCTGCCTTCGTTCCGAGTAACCAGGGCTTTAGTTCGCGGAGATGATGATTGAAGTAGAAGCTATCAAGTACAAGTGTCGCAGTGTGCGTCTCGCCTTTAACGGAATGAATTGACCCTAATCGGATTTGGACCTGGGGGGAATTTCTTGGAAAAGATACGAGATTAGTGCTCCGTGTGAGAATTGTCTCTCCTTCTTGCAACGTGTTGATCTGTGGCCAAGCCAGGAAAGCTGTGACACTGCCGCCAAGTACTGCAGAGCCGCTCAACTGCTTAATGCATGACATAATCAATGGGAGTACTGTTGTGTTCCAATCGTCTTGTGTAATTCTTCCACGACTTGTCAGGATCATCTCTTGCAGCGCCGTATAGCTTGTGATTACCTCGGTCTCGTCTAAAAGCTCAACAACTCGACGATGCGGTGATTTTCGCGATATTCTTCCGTGTATGCTACCTGACAACTCACTTGCAGCCAGCAATGCTGAGGCTGTTGCATTAACCAACTTTTCGCTGTTGGTGCTGTCCATAATTTCGAAACATGCGCGCGCCAGATATTGCGCGAAACTGTTCGGAGTTGCTTCCTTTCGCACGCTATAGGGATCATAGGTAGGTACGTAATGCCCCATGGCGTGGGGTACGAGGCCATCCTCTTTTAGCTCGTGGACTCCTGCGATTGCGGTAAACACTCCACGCTCTAAAGCTGCAGCGTCGAAGGATTCAATAAGATATTCGCCATAGCGGGGAATGACTAATTGCACTGATGCATCGTCGAATAGAAAAATTGTTGGCGCTTTTGGTTCAGCATTTATTCGGGGCGGCGGACCAGCACCAATTAATGTTTGCGGCGCGACGCCGAGGCCCTTTACTTTATCAGCGATTTCTTGGGAAAAGCGATAGCTTCGCGGAAGAACATGGACGACGGTGCCGGGGAACGGATCGGTGCTCGCACCTTCTAGTCCGGCCCGTGAATAGATTGCTTGATTCGAATCGCCGAATCTTTGCCGCCGCGACGGTGAATCGCCAGCGCAGAAGATGCGGTGCAGCAGAGCTGATTGTTCCTCGCTATTGTCCTGTGCTTCATCAATGAATACTAGGGGGAAGCGCCGACGCAGATCCATTGCTGCCTCAGGATTCTTGTCGAGCAACTCATTAGCCCACACAAACATCTCATCGAAGCAGAAATAACCTTGCTCGCTAACAGTGCGACGAGCCTCGAGTATCGCCTGATAAGTCGGGGTCTGCGGCCCGAATCTGCCAGTAATGCCACCAGAGTAGTCGGGCTGGGTATAGATTAGGCATGCTTCCGTTAACCGATTCTGCTGTAACGCCCAACGCATATTACTCGGAAGCATATTCCAGCGCTTCATAAGGGCGATTTGCGTATCGATACAGCGCACCGCTATACCCTTCGAACGTAGCCATGGCAGGGCCAGAAATTCATTGACGAACGAATGGATTGTTCCAACAAAGTGTGGATAGCGTGAGAGTGCGATACCAGCGGTTGAGTTACTGAGTTTAGCGCTAATTTCGTTACGAGCTGCATTGGTGTGCGAAAGCACACAAATACCTTGCTGGCGGTATGGCCAACGTATCGCCAGTACCGCTAGTTTGGCAACAAGCAAGGTTGTCTTCCCACTACCCGGACATGCTTCGAAATCGGTCGTGTCGAGATTGAGCATTGCTTTTAGCCGACTATCGTCGCCGCCGACCGGAGCAAATCCATCTGATCCCAGTCCCATCAGTGCTGCTGCCCAAGCAATATCCTGTTCGCGAATAAGGCCATCAAACATTGAAGTTAGTCCTCAGTCACAGAGTCATTGATCGCTATATCGAATGGTGAAGTTACATGTGAGATAGCTGCAACGATATAGGGGGGTAACAGATTGAGCAGAGTGTCAGAGTCCAACGTACCACTCTCGACATCCTTCTCTATTAGCTCTGCCAGATACTGTGCAGCGATAGCCTTCGATGCTCCATCAGACTCGAATAAAGCATATACATGCGATCCGAGCATCTCTTGGTCAATCGAAGTATCCACGATAGCCTCATAGGCAGCGTCAGCAGCATTGATGATGTCGGCTTTGATGGCCGTACCAACATTGAGTCGGTCGTCAGCAAGTGCAAGCGATGCAGCCCTATACATTTGCTTTCCGAGGCCGTGAAAAGCGAGATCATATTCGAGCGTCCATTCGTCCGCCACGAAAGTCTCGACTTTTTGACTCGAAGCTTTAGCTCGTCGATTAATACGGCGCTCCTCTAATGCATTACCGGGAAAATCTGCCTTGATTCGCCATTGTCGTTTCGATGGGGGCATAACCGGCACTGGTTGGCCCGCCTCGAGTTTGCCGACGATCCATGGCGCTAAATCAGGCATTACGTCCATGTCAGTGATGCATGCAACTGGAACGTTTATCACTCCGTCCTTCTCGGGATCCTGGCGCATGAAGATTCGCGCATAGCGGCCAAGACCGAGGCCGCCAACATTAACCACTGACACTCCGTGATGATGGAAATCGCGGCCGAGCAGTCTTGCTAACACTGGCAATAGAATATTTTCGGCATCGCCCTCAACAATCATTACAGCCCGAGCAAATAATAAATTAGCCTTGGTCACGTCTAGGAAGCGTTCAAGGAAGCGATAGTCTGATGGGCTAAGCTTAGTTTTGCCTTTGCATAGAGGAAAGGCTCGACCACCTTCTATTAAGGCTATATTGTCAAGGTGCAGGTCTGAGGCGAGGTTAGGGCTATGTGTTGTGACGATGATTTGGATGCGTTGATGGTCCGCTCGTTCTTGTTTTGCTTGTTCTTGCAAGAATGACATGAGGCGAAGTTGGCGCTGAGGATGGAGATGAGCTTCAGGCTCTTCAATTAATAGTAATGGAAAGCCGTCGCTTTCGGCTGCGAGCAGTAGTAACTCGCAGGCCATGAATAATAGATTGTTTGAACCAAGTCCTCGACTAATATGGCTATCGGCTTCGGCAGAACCAGTCAAGGTAAGCTCAAGTTTTTCCAGTAGTTGGCGTAGTCTGAAGTTGTCTTCCTGCGTGTTGGCGACGCCTATCTGTGCCGACAGCTTATCGTTGGCGAATGACAGTGGAGCGAGATATTCTTCATTGAGACGTTTATGCGCTTGCTTAATCCCTTCGCTCTCACCAAATAAATAGCTGGCATAATCTCCGAGCCCGAGAACACTCAACATTTTCGGGTCGACTGGCGGATCGACATGTCGGTTGAATGCGATGCCCGTGTCACGTATTTCCTTAGTGTGCTGGAGGATTTGTGATAATCGTGATCCTCGGCCTGCGCTCATCGCACGCTCTGCATCGCGAAGGGGACGGAGATAGGTCGCGGTTAAAAGTGATCTCGCTCCAAGATCAAGAAATGGTCCGTCCCCCATAGCGCCAGTACGCCATTCGGGTGGAAGCACCCGGCGTGAGCTTCCTTCTTTGGTGTTGCGTTTTGCCACCCAAGTGATGATTAGTACAGTTTCGACTGCTTCGCCAATCGTTTCATAGGTCAGAAATTCTGAAAAGGCACCACGATCTACCACGGTAAGTCCACTAAATGTCAGTCGAATTACTACCTGGTCCGCGCGTTCAGCGTTCGGCATGGTTTGGTGAAAATCATCCGGGTCAATACGCAGAAAATCTTGGTCACGTGTGCCAAGCACCAGCCGGATCGCATCAACCACAGCCGTCTTTCCTGCATCATTCTCGCCAACTAATGCGGTAAGCCCAGGATTTAGTGACAGCACAAAGGCTTTTTCAGCGGAGCCGAACAGCCGAAAGTTCTCAATCCTAATTTCTGAGATGTACATTTACTCTTCCCTCTAATGCCGCCGATTTTAGCAAGAAGAGCATGCTCAAGAAACCAGCGTGTTTTGTTTCAACCAAGGTATTCGAATTTTTGTTGATATTTAATCTCATTTTCTGCCCTTGCTTATTATCTCTTGTCACCAATGGTACAAAATTTATCCAGGTATTAATCTACTCATCTGAATGCCCTTACCTATATTGGATGGGTAAATGTCCACGTGCTCAATATGATAAAAAATGTTCTATTGAGAAGAAGCGACGTAGTGCAATTTATGAGATTGGGAAAGATGAAATACTCCTACTTGTTCAGCAATGCATCCTTTTTTAACACGTACACACTCTTGAGTGACACTATTAATGAATAGAGACTGGATACTTCAAACCAGCGAGACTCGCCGAGCTTTCGCGAATGCTACATGGGTGCCTCTGCGGGCATCCCAAGAGCAAGCCCGCGACATAATGCGGGATACTGAAATTGGTTACGTTGGGGAGTTCTTCGGGTGCGGATCGGTAGCATTCCCACCACAGCAACGAGAAGTTGCTGAGCGATTGAATTGGGGTGATCTTGGGATTGCACACAGTGCGAGGCCATACGCCTACGAGGATGGTCACTACTCGCCTATTGATGAGTACCAATACAATGACAAGGAGCCAATTGGAGTTGAGCTTGTATTCGTGCACGATCAACCTGTTGTCGGCGGAACTATATGGATATTAAACCCTGACTTGGTCGTTGCTCTTGGCTTAATTAAGGAAGGGAACAATTGGGTTAGGCCTGAAGAGGACTTTGTGGTCGTAGCTCGAGAAATTATTGATGAAAATGGAAAATACCAGCTGATTGAGATCAAGCGGGCGTTTCTCATTGACTACCTGGCCGCCAGGGGCCTCACATTGCGTCTTTCCTACTACCGGCAACGCGTAGAGATTGTTTCTACACTTGAAGGCAGTAGTTACGAAGGCTTAGAGAATCATCAAAGTGAGCGCGATCAAGGGCGCTTCGAATTGCTAATTCGCAGCCTCAATGATGTGTACGGAGGTAGTTGGGCATCTTTCCGCGTCTGGAGAACTGATGTTGATGAAGAAGAGGATGCACCAGTTCTTGGCCCAGAGGATGATGAAAATACGGGTTTTGAGCAATCTGAAGGTATGCGAACTGGTCCCGATGGGGTACGTATTGAAGGGGAGTTTTGGAGAGATGAATGGATTGAACATCAAGATTTAAGTATACGTATCCGTGGCGATGCCGATCAAACATTACCGAATTTCATTATTGAAACTGATGGAACAAGAGCTGCATCTTCAACGCTCAACAGTGAAGATGTTGGTCGTTGGCTTTGGTTTCGTTCAAGCGTTGTGCTTGAACTTTTAAGTCATCGCGGTTTCATCTTAAAGTGGTATACAGCGGAAACAGGTGGCATTCGTTCTACCTCTGGATATACCACACATTTCGGTATTAATACCGCTGACTTGGTTACAGTCTATGCGTATGACATCGCTCGTCTTGCCGCTTGGGAACAGCACCTATGGGCTGCTCACAATGTTGCGCCGGACGGGAAGGTTTCTGTGGAACTGCTGTCGTCACAAGTCAAGGCGCAAGTGGCTTCTACACATGCTGTTGAAGAGCTGCTCTTTGTGAGCATACGGATGCTCGAACAAGGCTTTCGTAAAAGATTTGAAATCAACTTGTTCAATCACGATATAGATGACGAAGCGGTTATGCAGCTGGTCACTCGCTTCCTGTGTAGAGACCAAGCGTCATTGCTGCGTCTCGCGAAGGAGATCATTCGCGTGTTTTCGGATCGTCTAAATGTTCGCGAGTTACGCAGACTCTCGACTCACACGGACAAGGATAAACTTGGCTCTAACAAACTACTTCAAGATATATTGGCTAATGACGTTGGAGAAGATAAAGCCCGGTTGGTACTTGGTCCAATTGTCGGCGCTTACGAGTTAAGACTTGGTGATGCGCATCCAACGGGATCAAAGATTGGTGAAGCCTTGAAACTAGCAGGTATTGATGAGAGTCGATCACCTTTGCGACAGGGGGAGCAGCTTATTCACAACGTTGGGCACTCCATATGGTGGATTGGTAAGCTACTTTGTGAGAACAAGGATAATGCTTAAAAAAACTACTCAACACCACACAATCCCTAACTCCAAAGGACATCGTGAAACGTGATCCCACTTCAACCTTTTATCTTCAATATTTATGCCTTGTCGTTGCCGAAAGGCTTGGGATTTGGTGACGATCCTCCATTATGCGCATGGAGCGGCAGTGATCATCTAACAGTAGGTGCACTGATGAAGAACTGCTATAGCGGGAGGCACGGTGTTCTCATCATGCGGCGTCGAGAGGACGACGTATGGGCAGTGTTGCATAGGAAAGTAGATTTTTATAGCGAAGAAGAAGCCCTGACAATCATTCGTCAGGCGTGCGATGAGCCTTCTTGCCGTGTTCCCGTGCCTTCAGGAACTCGCAGGCGCGCACCTCTCTGGGACACTAATGGATGTGAGCCGAGTGGCATCTTTAAGCTGCTAGGACAATCATGTAGAGAGCGTGGCGCATGGGTGCTCAATCAGTTGTATCTAGCAATGCCCAATCCAGACCCAAACTGGGCAAGAGACTGCCAGACAGGCAATTTTCACACTCGGCTCTGGGAGGCTCTGCTTCTTGCTAGTTTTCGTGAGCAGGGGTTGATAGTGACTCAAGATTATCCCTCTCCTGACTTTCACGTGACGAATAAAGCTGGCGGAGATGCCTGGGTGGAAGCTGTGACAGTCAATCCACCAGAGCGATATGACCATGCCAGCGCAGTGGTAGCTCCGTTTCCTCAAGATCGACGCGAAAGACAATTAGGAACTGTAACTGAACGCTATGCTCGGACCTTGCGGAATAAGCTATGCAAGAACTATACCGAAATGACTCATGTCGTTGGCAAACCGTTTGCCATTGCGATAGCAGACTTTTACTCACCTGGGTCAATGATGTGGAGCCGTGAGGCTCTCATTTCCTACCTCTACGGATTTTATGTCAGAGAAGTAGCGGAGGAAGGAAAGATTGTGGCTGTAGCCGAAGCTCTCGATAAACTGCCAAGTGATCCCAATATCAAGGCCGGTTTGTTCTCTTCCTTCGAAAACATAACCCTGTCGGCTATTATTTTTTCTAACGCAGCAACTCTGAGCAAATTGAGTCGAGTGCCTGTTTCCTTCGGCGGTAAAAGTGAAGACTACCGCTATGTGAGAGTCGGTGAGTTCGCTGACGACAGCCCTGGTGCATTGCGTGGTATTCCCTTCAGTATGGACGTAAACAGCGACGAGTATCGTAGTTTATGGGAGCCATATGGTTATGAGCCGTGGACTGCGGAGATGGAGGTGTTCCACAACCCGAACGCACTGCATCCAATCAATCCTGCGCTATTTCCTGAGGCAGCTCATTGGGTTCCAACCGACAGAGGGATAGATTGCAAGCGCTACTTTAAGCATAGCATCCTGAAGAGTCGAACTATGATTCAACCTTCGCACATTCCGATCCCCTCAGTGGATAGTCTGATATTTCAAGACACATATGACACTGGTGGAACGTTGGAGGATATGAATGAATAATCTAAGTGGCTGCGTAAATTTACTACATCGCTGATTTTCGCGCACATGTAAGCGGAAGGCAGCTATTGGATCGAGCTGTGTGATTCTGGGACGTGGCACATTATTCCTAATATAAAAAAGGCCTTCTCACGCAGAGAAGGCCATAAGTAAGTTACAGATCGATTTGACTGCAACCGAAGTTACGATCCCCTTCCCCAAACACTTTAGTTTCAACTTTGCTCAGATAATCCAGACGATCAAGCAGGTCCTGGTAATGTTCGTCGAAGTCAGGACTGTTAGTGTCCAGCACGTAGCGGCAATCATCTGGAAAATGCACCAGACCTTGGTGATCGTCGAGTTCCAGCCCCAAGGCACTGTACCATGCCCCGGTAATCATTCCTCTCAAGTTGTCTTCCTGATTGTAATCACCGAGATGGTAGTAGGCGTCTTTGTTGAACAACAGGCAAATGTGGTAATGGCATTTACCTGATTCTGAAAATTCCCTCGCCCACATAATAAACAGAGGGCAACGATAGATACGTTTACCCTCTCGTTGCTTACGAGTTTTGTCAGCTTCCAGTTTAGCCTTTAGGGAGCCGCGCATCCGCGATATTACTCCCGGTTCCAGATTAGGGAAGCAGCAAATGTTATCACCATCATCGACGATACCTGGAAAATGGAAATCCACCCTTACCGCCGTAACTCGTGGATATTTATTCGTCAGAGCATTCAATAATGCATTAATCTTCATCCGATAAAGCTGTACATATTTCATATCAATATACCTATGTGGTTGGTCCTACGGTCTGCCAGAAACCGTATTAGTTATTGCCACACAGGCAGGGCTGTACCTTACTGATGATTAAGGTATATACTGGAATCAAATCTCAGTATCCCCATACTGTTATGATCTGATAATTACTTGATTAGTAATTCTACCCTTAGACGACTATTAGTTAGAACTAAGAGTAGATAGCCATTATAATACCTATCCAACATCTAAATTTGAGATAAAGTTAGCCCCAGCCTGTGATGGCTGTATAAAAGTCACTCTCTAATTAGCTTTTAGAACTAACCGATAATTCCGCTGTTCCAATTACGTTTAACTGTCGATATGCTTATATCCAGTTCTTTTGCTGTTTGTGATTGAGTCAGCCCTCTGCGTTTAGCTAGCTCGATGCTTTCACGATATTTGCTTCCCTCTGTTCTTCCTAGTGGTCTAGTGATATTTCTAGTCTTCAATGCTGATAAATTAACCTTCCTGCATTCATTTTGTATCTTTGGAAGTAATAAAGTAAAAATATACCCATCAACTGTCGGGGTTAACTTCTTTTGAGGGAAGTAACAGTGAATGCGTATAGCTTTTTTAGCGCATCGTATTATATTCTCCTGAATCATTTCTGCATTATTCCCCAGACTGTTAAGATCTAAAATAACTAAGTCATCCCCTGTATTCATGTCTCGATTGATCAGTTTTTTCAAAACATCTGAACTGCCTGGGGATAGTTGTCTATCGATAATTATCTTTCCGGAATTTATCAACAGAGTTCTTCGGATTTCTACCACCTCAGTTTTGTCTCCAAACTCCTCGACTTCTCTCAAATCCTTGCATTGATGATAAAAAAAATGAGTCATACAGCATAACTCCAGTGTCAGTTATTAATTGATGCTACCTGCCTCAGACTGAAAGCTTGTTTCTCACCTTAAAATAGCAATACAATCGTCCACTCGTTTAACACCATGTTTTTCAGACCTGCGCATCAGTTGTTTACTAATCTCCTTTATTTTTAGTTCATTAAATAAATGGGTTAATTATAATGATTTCGCCTTCTGACTTAGTCATCAATGAACTATCACATTTCCTAATAACAGGTATCATGACTGCCTTGCTGTTAATGTAATAAATTGGAATCCAGCAAATGTGTGGGAAAGAAGTATTTACAGCGTGATTTTCAAGAACGCTATCCATCCTGCATGAAATCAATTCAATAATCGGAATTAATATGGCTTTGTTGATGTCAAAAAAAATATTATCATGAACTGTTTTCCTGATAAGTAGTATTGTTCCAATTCCGACAGATAATCTGTTTTCATTGTTTGCCTCTCTGTTTATATAGATATAAACCGCATTTCTGATGTCTCCATCATTAATCATACATTCAAGTTTTTCTTTAATTTTTTCCTTTTCAAATTTGCTCAATTTGCCTGTGTTAACATTTTTCTTAAGTTCCATTGCATCAATAATATTTTGAGGTATTAAAATACTCTTTCGCCAAATTTCCTCGTAAAATTCCATATCGCTTTTTTTTTGCTAGATTTATCCGTAATCATGGGGATTGTTTTTTTTGCATGTGACTGTGACGCTCTGTGTAACTCTTCTGATAAAATAGATGATAGAGAGCGTCCTGAGACATCACTCACTCTTTTATAATAATCAATTGTTGATGTATAATTGGTTGAAAATGTGACTCTCTTGAGCATGATAGGACTCCTATTTGAATATTGTTTTTTTAAAAGTGCATAGTGATAAATATAGAGGTGTTTACGAGGCTTTTCATGCTTTAATTAACCTGTTAATGTTTATTTGGAATTTATAAAATTGCATTTTTAATAAAAATTCTGAATATTATTTTCTAATTTATGCATGAGTTAAGATACCTCAAGTGCCAATTATGGCTAATAAATAATCGTGTTTATGGGGGCTCAGGAAGATACTGGCTCTCGGAGCAAAATCCATTCATCTATCTCTGACTCAAGCCAACCAATAGATTGTTTACCAAGACGGCGTCGTTTTGGAAACGTTGCATCGTAACGTGGGGATTTTGGGTTAATCCAATCGTAGATGGTCGAGCGGGCCACGCCAATTTTTATCATTACAGATGTAATCCGTATCATTTTTGCATTGGATATGTTCATCAACATTTCTCTTAGGTTGTGTGTTATGGGACGAAATGAAGATAACTTTTATGCGCTTAAAAAAAAATCAACTTGCCAAAAAGTTTTTTTTTACAATACTGTTGTTACTTTAATGGTCTAAAAAACATAGTGTTGCAATTGTATGTTAAAACTTTTTTGCAGGGAATTTGTAGCTCAGAGCAGGGATTTGCATAGGCTTCTTGCGTCTTCAGATTGGCCGTTTAAAGATGCTTTAATTGAGGGGCTATCATTTCTTGAGGAGGATAGTGATGAAGTAAAAGACGAGGTCTTAAAGTTCAGATCTCGGTACATCGACCATGATGCGTGCTGGAAGCAGCTAAAGCTAAAATGGACAACCATACCTTTGATGCACTCGGCTATAGGATTGAAACAGACCTTCAAAGATGAGCTGTTCGCTGCTGGCGTATTTCAGCTCTGGGGAAGAGACATATGGGAAGTCGACCAAGAAATGGCGGTTGAGTCCTTTTTACATGCTAACCGAATTTTGAATGAATGTCGTGGGTGTGTGGATTTTAATCAATTGATTGATAGAGAAAAAAAGGTTAGTGCGGGTAGGCGACAGTCAGCTATTAAAGGTGGAAAGGCAAAAGCTGAGCACTATATTCCAGTAAAGCAAGAAGTTATAAGGTTACTTCACAAAAATGCTCCCCCAGATGGCGGATGGCAAAAAAGAACCGTAGCCGCGCGAGCTATAGAGTTGGAGTTAATGAGTTTTGTGGAAAAAATGAAAGCCCATAATGAGGGATTGGATCTTAATGAAGATGAACTTAGCGCAACTATGGTTCGCTGGGCTCGTGAAGATAGTGAGGTGAGGGCGGCCTTCGAAGCAACTGTACGAGTTAAGCGTGGTAAAAAAAAATAGCGTGATTTTCACGCTATTTTTCATGTAACAAATCTACGGATTTTTATCCAACAAGTCTCAGGATACCAGAGTTTGGCGTAATTATAGCTCCCTTGTCGGCTGAATTAACAAAATCACCCCACCATTGCATCATTGGGCGACGTTGTTCAAGGTAATCGCTGCGGTTATAAGCGCGGCGAACCTCATTTTTATCAACATGAGCAAGAGCGGCTTCGATGACATCTGGTGAAAAACCTTGCTCATTGAGTGCTGTGCTGGCAATAGACCGCAAACCATGTGAGACGAGTATTCCGCCTAATCCGGCACGTTTAAGCGCCGCATTTACCGTTTGACTGTTCATTGATTGAGTCGGTTTGATACGACTGGGAAAGACAAACTCTCGATTTACGCATAGCGGTTGCATCATTTCTAAAACGGCCATTGCTTGATCTGACAATGGAACAGTGTGGTCACGGTTCATTTTCATGCGTGATGCTGGGATTTTCCATTCTCGTGCTTCCAGGTTTATCTCGTCCCAGCGAGCTTCAGCCGCTTCGGCAGGGCGGGTAATAGTAAGAAGTTGCCACATGAACAGGCACCGTGTTGGTAGGATAATGTTGGCGGTACGCATAGTCTGCATGAGTTGCGGTAGTTGGTCTGGACGGATGCTTGGCATGTTCCTTTTCTGAGGCTTCTCGAATGCCTTGCCAATATTGACGCTTGGGACAGCATCAATCAGACCTGTGTTTTGAGCATAAACCATGACCTCATTGATGCGTTGGCACAGGCGACGGACAGTTTCCAATGCTCCACGAGCCTGAACGGGTTGAATTGCTTGGACCAGAGTATGGGCTTTAATATCAGTGATGCTCATATCGCCAATTGCTGAGAAAACATCTCTTTCAAGTGAGCGCCAAATATCTTCCGCATAGTCCTCTGTTACGCTGGTTTTCTTCACATTCCACCAACGTTCAGCTACGAGTTGGAAGGTATTGGTTTTGGCTTCAAGAGTACTGCGAAGTTGTTCTTGCTGATGCTCCTGCGGATCGATTTGTTTTGCAAGGAGAACGCGAACCTCTGCCCGATAGCTTCGCGCATCAGCAAGGGTAACTGATGGGTAAGCCCCAATACTCTTTTTCGCACGCTTCTTGGTGACTGGGCGAATGTAGCGAAACTGCCAGATTTTACTGCCACTTGATTTGATGAGCAGCTCAAGACCATCGCCATCATAGAGAACGTAGTCCGCTTCTTTGGATTTGGCTGATTCGATTTCTTTAACGGATAGAGGTTTGGTTTGTCTTGCCATTGCCGGGTTTCCATAGTTTTAGGCACCTCAAAAACAATAAAGCTTTATGAGGTGCCTAACAAGGTGCCTAAAAGGTTCGGATTTAATTAGTTGGCTTCAGACTTCGCGGGACAAATTGAAGGCACAAAAAAGCCCGCAGGGCTTGTGCCATGCGGGCTCTTTAGACTTTATCGGATGACTCTGGTAATCATCGATTGAAGATTTTGGTGGAGCTGGGGGGATTTGAACCCCCGTCCGAAATTACTACGCCGTCGGCACTACATGCTTAGTCCAGTCATTACATTCGCCGGTTAGCTGCGGACGGACACGCCACTAACAAACTATCCTGATTGGGTTTAACGCTTTCACCCCAGGCAAGGTGTCCACGCGATCTCTTTTAGGTTTGACCTCTCTTGATCCCCGTCCTAAGAGCGGAGGCTAGGGAGAGAGGGAATCTTCAGTTTCTTAGGCTGATTAAGCTGCTAAAGCAGCAGATTCGTATTGCGAGTCGTTTGCAATTATTTTTTTTGCGGTTTTTTACGAGGCCTCCGCACCTCGGCATGCACCTTGGGTTTCGCAAATCCCGTCGAATCCAGAATCAGCCCCAAAGAACTTGTGTAGTATACCAGAACTATAACTCGTTATGCCAGTGACTTAACGATTGGCGTGTTTCATTATTCTGGCTTTATCGACCTGCCATTCACGATCTTTGATATCATCGCGTTTATCGTGATCTTTTTTACCTTTTGCGACGCCGATTTTAACTTTAACCCAAGCATTTTTCCAATACACGGAAAGGGCAACTACGGTAAAACCGTCACGATTAACCTTGCCGATCAATGAGTCCAGCTCACGTTTGTTCAGCAGTAATTTGCGCGTGCGCATAGGTTCGCAGACAACATGTGTTGAAGCTACGTTAAGCGGCGTGATAGTCGCACCAAATAGGAAAGCCTCACCGTTTCTAAAGGTGACGTAGCTATCACTGATGTTGGCCTTGCCCGCACGCAGAGATTTTACTTCCCAACCTTGCAACGAAAGACCTGCTTCAAATTCTTGCTCAATGAAGTATTCGTGGCGGGCACGTTTATTTTGCGCAATGGTTGCGGAACCGGGTTTGTATGCTTTTTTCTTTGTCATAGTGTTGATCATTATACTGTATGCGGTGGCGAATGAAATCCTTTCTCGCAGGATGTCTGTGCATTTTGTCTCATTTGTTGCATGGAATATCTAGCAGATTTTTTGTATGGCGGTGGATAAATGGTATTATCAGTGCGTTTTATGTCTCACAGGAAATGTTATGCCACAAATTAGCCGCTCTGCGTTGGTTCCATTTAGCGTAGAACAAATGTATCAACTGGTTAATGATGTTCGCTCTTACCCAGAATTTTTACCGGGTTGTACTGGAAGCCGGGTTATTGATGCTACTGAAAATGAAATGACGGCTGCCGTCGATGTTGCTAAGGCCGGAATAAGTAAAACGTTCACAACACGCAATATATTAACTGATAACCAGCGTATTGATATGCAACTGGTTGATGGGCCGTTTCGCAAGCTAATGGGCGGATGGCATTTTACGCCATTAAGTGCTGATGCCTGCAAGGTTGAGCTACACCTCGATTTTGAATTTACCAATAAGTTAATTGAATTGGCTTTTGGTAAAATTTTCAAAGAATTAGCAGGGAACATGGTGCAAGCATTCACCCAGCGAGCTAAAGAGGTTTATAGTGTCTGATATTCGCGTAGAGGTGGTTTACGCCTTACCTGAACGCCAATACTTGCGCACGGTTTCCCTTGATGTGGGAAGCACTGTTGAGGATGCTATTAATACTTCTGGTTTACTTGAGTTACGGTCAGATATTGATCTAAAAAAGAATAAGGTGGGTGTTTACAGCCGCCCGGTAAAGCTTAGCGATAAGCTTAATGATGGTGACCGAGTTGAAATATATCGCCCATTAATAGCAGATCCTAAAGAATTGCGACGCCAGCGTGCGGAGCAAGCAAAAAAATAAGGCACAAACTGCGCCTTATTTTTTGTTATAGCCCTGGACTGCTATTGACGAAAACGTACGCTATTCTGCAGCTGCATAAACATTAATAGATTCGCACCTAACACCTTAACTAGCATTCATTTCCTCAATCTACTCTGCAATCTTCGGATAAATTAATTTCCTGCTAATGTTGGCTGGTTTTTGATATCAGTCAGCACACCACTGCTATCGAAGGTCAACGTTAATGTTTGTTGCGTGACTTTCTCGTGGCCAGGTTGCTGGCGGAATACGTAGAACCAGGTTTTAGTACCAAACGGGTCCTGTAACATTGGCGTGCCTAAGGTATATGCCACTTGTTGTTGGGTCATACCTTTATGAATTTTGGACGCGTCATTAGGTGATAAATAGTTACCCTGATTAATATCAGGCCGGTAGACCACCTTCTCCAGCGTTGAACAACCCGCAGTAAGCATTGCAAGCATTACAGCGGCGGCAGTCAGCATTTTACAGCGCATAGTAATCACATTCCTTTAGGGCGTAGGATGACGATGATAATAGACCTTGCAGCAGTTGGGAACCTTTACAGGGCACCTGTATGACCTCTGGAAAGGAAAAAAGTTAATCTTTTCTATGCTGCGAGCAATTCTTTTGCATTGGCCAGGGTATTTTTCGTCACTTCACTACCGCCCAGAAGGCGCGCCAACTCTTGCAAGCGGGCTTTTTTATCTAATCGATGCATATGGGTTTCGGTTTCAGTGCCATCAGTTTGTTTACTCACAAAGAAATGTTGATGACCACAACCTGCAACTTGTGGAAGGTGAGTAACACACATTACCTGCGTTGATTCACCTAACTGACGTAACATGCGGCCCACTATGGCTGCTGTCGGCCCACTGATACCAACATCCACTTCATCAAAGATAAGCGCAGGAGTGTCCATTTTACGCGCTGTAATGACCTGAATAGCCAATGCGATGCGAGATAGCTCACCTCCGGAGGCAACTTTAGCCAATGGTTGTAGTGGCTGACCTGGATTAGTGGTAACACAAAATTCAATGCGAGTTGCGCCTTCCGCACTGAGGTGTTCAGGTTCAAATTGGGTTTCTATGGTGAATTTGCCGTGTGGCATGGATAGCTCATGCATGCTTTCGGTAATCAGTACGGCTAATTCGTTAGCATACTGCTGGCGTTCCTCATGCAAGCGCTTGGCAATAGCCAATGCTTGTTGATAATGAGTATTTACTGCATGGCTGAGCTGTTCATGATCATTTTCTTGCTGTGAGAGTTGTTCTTGTTCATCTAACAGCTGTTGATGGAACTGCGGTAATTCTTCTGGTGCAACATGGTGCTTGCGGGCCAGATTTAATTGACGAGATAACCGCTGTTCCAGTTCATACATGCGGTTGGGATCCATATCAAATTGTTCAGCATAGTGGCGCAATTCATCACTGGTTTCGCTGATTTGGATGGAGGCTTCCTCTAACATATTCAGCAGGTTGTTAAATTGTTCGTCCATTCCTGCCAGTTCGGTCAATTGGTGTTTAGCTGAATACAGCTGGCGAAGGATATTATTTTGTTCATCATCCGCGAGTATCTGTAGCGCCTGTTGGCTGAGCGACAACAGCTGTCCACTGTTTGATAAACGTTTATATTCGACATCAATTTGTTCATATTCCCCAGCTTGTGGGGCGAATGAATTTAGTTCTTTCAACTGATATTGCAGCAATTCATGGCGAGCATTACGTTCCAGTGACTGCTGCTGATGCAATGCGAGTGCACGACAGCTTTGGTGCCAGACCTGATAGGCGGCTTTCATTTCAGCCAGCAGGGCAGATTGGTTTGCATAGGCGTCTAACAATTGCTTTTGATGGTCGGGTTTTAATAATAATTGATGAGCATGTTGGCCGTGAATTTGGATCAGGTGCTGGCCCAACTCCCTTAATTGGGACAGCGGCACTGCTGTTCCATTAATAAATCCTCTTGAGCGGCCATCGGTGCCAATTGCACGTCGCAACAGGCATTCATTGCTGTCATCAAGGTGGTTGTTTTCTAACCATTGGCGAGCTGATGGTGTATCAGCCAGTGAGAATCGGGCGCAGATATCTGCACGAGTTGCCCCCAAACGTACCATGCTCCCATCTGAACGGCTGCCAAGGCATAACCCTAATGCATCTATGGCGATGGATTTACCCGCCCCAGTCTCACCAGTAATTGCCGTCATTCCGGGTTGAAAATCAATTTCTAGCTCACGCACAATAGCAAAATTACTGATGGTTAATTGGGCCAGCATGGTAAATCTCCTGTACATAAACACATGACTGTATTTGATTACAGTATAAACTGGTTTTATATACAGTAAAGGCCTTGCGACACTTTTTAGAATAATTTTTTTGACCAGCCCAGTTTTGTACTTAACGTATTGAAATAACTGTAGTCCTTGGGGTGGATTAAATTGAGATGAAAATCGCTGCGCCGGATTAAAACTTCTTCGCCTTCCTGAATGGGTAGAGCTATCTGGCTATCGCAACTGATTTCCAGGTCGCTGGTAATTTGAGAAAACTTCAAGCGAATTGTGCTGCTACTATTAATAACCAGTGGGCGAGCAGTCAGCGTGTGAGGAAACATGGGAACTAAGACGATGGCATCCAGTGTTGGTGTTAAAATGGGGCCGCCCGCAGAGAGTGAATAAGCAGTAGAACCGGTAGGGGTGGCGATGATCAGGCCATCAGACCGTTGTGAAAATGCGAAGCGGTCATCGATATACACTTCGAATTCAATCATATGAGCCACTTTGCCCGGGTGCAAAACGACCTCATTGATTGCTGTGCTGATACGGCTTTGCTGGTTTGTCCGTGTAACTTGAGTCTCTAGCAAGAAACGCTGCTCGCTGAGGTATTCACCTTCTAGCACGTCAGAAAGTTGCTGCTGAGCATTATCTGGGTCTAAGTCGGTTAAAAACCCCAGATTGCCCCGGTTGACACCGATGACTTTGATATCATAACGGGCCAGTACCCGGGCGGCACCGAGCATATTGCCATCACCGCCGACGACGACGGCTAAATCGGCTTTTTGGCCAATATCAGCCAAACTACCGGTAACGGCGTGAGTTAATTTGAGGTCTTTAGCAATCTGTTGTTCAACCATTACGTTATAACCTCTGGCATTTAACCAGTGGTAAAGCATTTCATGGGTGGCAAGAGCGGCCGGGTGCCGTGGGTGACCGACAATACCAATACAATTGAATCTTTTATTATTCATTGCCGTGATTTTCCTCTCTGGGGCGTCTTTTACCCCACATTATGACCGGTTCCCTTGAATCCCCGGTTTTGATCCCCATAATAAGCCAAGTAGCGAGATTAATGCTAAAACGCGGAGATATCCATGAGTAGTAAAGAACAGAAAACACCAAACGAGCAAGTCTCGGAAGAAATGGAAAATGCAGCAGAGCAGCAAGTGGAAGCAACACAAGAGACAGGTGAAGGTGTAGAGCCGCGTGTTGCCGAGCTTGAAGCACAGTTGGCTGCAGCCTTACAACGTGAGCGCGAAAGCTTGCTACGCGCCAAGGCTGAAGTTGAGAATATCCGTCGTCGTACTGAATTGGATGTTGAAAAAGCGCATAAGTTTGCTTTGGAGCGATTCTCAGCTGAATTATTGCCTGTGATTGACAACCTGGAGCGTGCGATAGATACCGCTGATAAGAACAATGCCGAATTGACTTCAATGATTGAGGGTGTCGAGTTGACCCTAAAATCACTGCTGGATGCAGTAGGTAAATACGGTATTGAAGTGGTCAGTGATACTAACGTTCCCTTTAATCCTGACGTCCACCAGGCGATGACGATGTTAGAGTCTGCGGATCACGAACCTAATCACGTCATGATGGTAATGCAGAAAGGCTATACGCTAAATGGCCGTCTGTTACGCCCAGCGATGGTTGCGGTATCTAAAGCGAAATCTTAAGGTGTCTTGACCGAATAAGGCACCTTCGCGGTGCCTTTTTTATTTGTTTTTAAGGCAAATAACGTTTATTCAGATTCTGGCAGAGTAGGTTGCCAGTCAATTGGTTGCAAACCTTGCTGCTGTAATAGCTGGTTAGCTTGTGAAAAGTGCTTACAGCCAAGAAAGCCACGGTGTGCGGAGAGTGGTGAAGGATGTGGAGCTTTTAAAATAAAGTGGCGCTGGGCATCAATGATGCGGCCCTTTCTCTGCGCATGTGCTCCCCACAACATAAAAATCACTCCGTCACGATGTTCATTCAGCGCAGCAATGACTTTATCAGTAAAGGTTTCCCAGCCAAGATTGGCGTGAGAATGCGCATTACCGGCTTCAACGGTTAGCACTGTGTTAAGGAGCAGCACGCCTTGCTCGGCCCAACTTTGTAAAAAACCGTGGTTAGGGCGCTGAAAACCAGGAATGTCTGTGACCAGCTCTTTGTAGATGTTCACCAAAGAGGGGGGCGCAGGGACACCGGGCAAAACAGAGAATGATAATCCATGCGCTTGGTTAGGGCCGTGGTAGGGATCTTGGCCCAAAATAACCACTTTGACTTTATCCAATTCGGTCAGTCGAAACGCATTAAAGACATCCTGTTGTGCTGGATAAATAGTTTTACCAGCGCTGCGTTCTGCTGCCACATAAGCCAGCGTATCTTTGAAGTAAGGCTGTTCTTTTTCTTGGCCGATCACATCGTGCCAGCTAAGGGAGGCGGACATAAACACTCTCCTTGGTTTCGGTAAAATATTGATGTGCGCTAGCTTAACTGTTCAACCTTGCGAGTGAAACTGTTAAACCAGACTCTGTGATGTTGTGATGTTTTTTTGACCGTGAAGTGCAAAAAATGTTGAAAATTTACAAAAAAAAATTGCGATCAGCCAGAGTGATAAAATTGATATAAAACATAAATTTGCTCGAGTGATGATCGCCGTGGTGGCTGAAATATTGATTTAAGTCAAAGATTCATGGCGGCGTGGCTGGTATATAGAACAATAAGACAACAATGGTTTTACCAAATAACCAAGATAGTTTTCTCCCCTTGGAATTTATAGCCGTATTACGGAGGCACCAAATGATTACTGGTATTCAAATTACTAAAGCTAACAATGAAGCCTTGCTGAACTCTTTCTGGCTGTTGGATGATGAAAAAAATGAACTGCGTTGTGTTTGCGCTAAATCAGGCTACGCAGAAGACCAAATCGTTCCAGCAAGCGAGTTGGGCCAGATTGAATATCGTGAAGTTCCACTGGAAGTTCAACCGACTGTACGTGTTGAGGGTGGTCAGCATCTGAACGTGAATGTTCTGCGCCGCGAAACTCTGGAAGATGCAGTTAAACACCCAGAAAAATATCCTCAGTTGACGATTCGTGTTTCCGGCTATGCCGTACGTTTCAACTCACTGACACCTGAACAACAACGTGATGTGATTACCCGTACTTTCACTGAAAGTCTGTAATTTTTGTTATAGCAATGACATCTCAAAAATATCAAGGGGGCCTTTTCGGCTCCCTTTTTTTATCTCTATGATTTATGCTTCGAGAGATTAGGTTAGGGTCGCCGTTTTCAAATTAGATAAATAAATCTTAATTATTATAATAAAATCCTCTCCAGTGTACCAATAGGTAAAACTATTGCCTCTAACTTAATATGAGAATTATCCGCCAGAAATTGGGCTGTATGGGTATCTTTGCCCATTTGATTTCTAAGATGAGTGATGAGTAAAATAACAACATTGCTACAGGTGAAATAAAAGGCTGTGACGGTGCAGGGTAGGCCATGGGAGGAATCCATCACTCTTTATTGCAATCCATCTGGCAGTTGATCCGTTTTATTTTTGTACGCGGGCTTACCGAGGTTTGCCATGTAATCAAAGAATTTCTACTTTCTAAGTTAATACCTTGATTCAAGTAGATGAGGATCACAGCAAACAGAGGATTCATTAGTATTATTCGCGAAAGATGTTTAGGCTCTAGTCCCTGTCAGGGAAGTCGCCTTAGGGAAAACTGATAGGAGGGCGTTTGCTGGCGCTGGGGATTGATAACCTGCTTAATGCGATAGCCGACCACTATTCTATAACTAAATAACAGTCTTGGGAGCCGCAGTATGCTTGAATCAACACTGACAATGAGGGTGAAACGTCATCTGCGTTATGCCATCTACGGCGCTTTAATGCCATTAGTCAGTTTTGACGGGCAGGCCATGACAGATATTGCTCCGGTTTTTGCCGACCCATCGGTAATGCCAATAGCTGATGCGATTGCTCACGCAGATGTGAAGCAGATTCACCAGCTCGCCAACAAAGTATTGCTACAACAGCAGGGCGAGCAGTCGATGACTTTGATGCAATGGGCAATACTCAACCAACAACCGGAAAGCTTACGGGCATTGCAGCAAGAACATGCCGATCCCTCTCAGCCCGGAATGTGGGGGGATACCGCTTGGCATACTGCCGCGAAAGTTCGGGATGCACATTACATGCATATCCTGCTTGAAAACCCTCTAAACCCTGATGTTAGAAATAGTGTGACATTAGCCACCCCTTTGGCAGTGGCAGTTATGGCTGGACGCGAGGTTCAGGTTATTTTGTTGCTGGTTACTGGTGTCGATCTAAATCTTGCGGATAGCATGGGAGACACGCCGTTACATCTGGCCGCTAAGGCGAAAGCACCTGATTTAGTACTGCGTTTGCTAAAAGCCGGAGCTGATCCTGAGCTACGTAACAAGCAGGGGGCGACGTTCCGACAGTATCTGGCGAGCACGCCATTTAATAGGCAAAGTGCCGAAATGCAGCAAAAATATCAGCGATTGAATGTGTGGCTTAGGAATAAAAAACGGGCAGAAATTTATCAATAAAAATGCTTAATTTACTCGACGAATAAAAAAAGCCGCTAGTTATCAGCGGCTTTTTTGTTAATGTGCTGAACTTCTCGGCACGTTATTTGGTATCAGCTTTGTCTTTTGGTTTGCGGCGCTTGCCCACATTTTTGGCATCACGATGACGAACCTTAACTTTGGCTTTTTCTTTGCTGGCTTCTTTTAGCTCTTTACGTTTGGCTAAAACCTTCTTAGAAGGTTTGCCGGTCGATTTTGCACTTGGCTCTTTGCTGGTTGGGCGCAATTCATCAATTACCCTAGGTTTCAAAGGCTCTTTCAGATAGCGGCCAATTCTGCCCAGCAATAAATGGTCGTGTGCTTCAACCAGTGAGATGGCTACACCTTTGCGGCCCGCACGGCCTGTACGGCCAATACGATGCAGGTAGACATCCGCAGTCAGCGGCAGATCAAAGTTAAATACGTGGCTAATATCGTCGATATCTAAGCCGCGTGAAGCCACATCAGTGGCAACCAGAACATTAACTCGCCCATCGCTCAAACGTATCACTGCTTCTGTGCGTTTGGCCTGAACCATTTCACCTTCGAGGAACCAGGCGTTAATGCCAGCTTCACGTAGCCAACTGACCAGTTGGTGTACCTTTTCACGGGTACGTACAAAAATGATAGATTTTTGCACTTCCGGCTGCTTGAGCAAATGCACCAGCAAGGCGGTTTTGTGTTCGATATTATCCGCACGATAATACCATTGCTGAATTTTTTTGCGTTCACGGCGCGATGGGTCGGCTTCTAACTCTACCGGCTCATCCAGAATACGTTCCGCAAACTCACGGATTGCTTCACCTTCCAACGTGGCAGAGAACAATAATGTCTGCTTGCGCCAGCGAGTTTCTGCGGCGATGGTTTCAATATCTTGTGCGAAGCCCATATCCAGCATACGGTCAGCTTCGTCCAGAATCAGCGTCTCTACTGCGCGGCAGTCAAAGTTTTCTTCTTTGATGTATTGCAGTAAACGGCCAGTCGTCGCCACCACAATATCCTGATTCTCACTAAAGACTTCCGCGTGGTTCATATAAGCCACGCCGCCAGTGATGGTCGCGATATCCAGTTGTGTATGTTTGGCCAGTTCGCGCGCTTGATCCGCAACCTGCATAGCTAACTCACGGGTTGGCGTCAGGATAAGAATACGCGGTGGGCCAGATTTTTTGCGTGGAAAATCCAGCAAATGCTGCAAGGCTGGCAGCAAAAAGGCAGCAGTTTTGCCAGTGCCTGTGGGTGCCGAACCCAATACATCGCGCCCATCCATAGCTGGCGGAATAGCCGAAGCTTGAATGGCAGTTGGGCGCTCATAGCCCTTGTCGCGCAGTGCGTCAATTAGGCGTTCATCGAGATCGAGTTCGGAGAAATTGGTTACAGTCATGGTCTTCCTCTACTTGGGGCGCCGATTATAGACGGGTTAGCCGAATTCTTCACCTGTTTAAGCGGTAATGATGTCTTTTCCCTTCAATCATATTGTCCTATGCTACGCCGGTTATAGATTCTGGTGACTAATGTGGGCGAACAATTGAAAAAAAAACCGGCGTTGCGTGGTGGTGGTTTCACTTTTAAACAGTTTTTTGTGGCGCATGACCGCTGCGCGATGAAAGTGGGCACTGATGGTGTTTTGCTGGGGGCTTGGGTGCCGGTAGAAAAAGCCCGCAAAGTGCTGGATATTGGCTGTGGCAGCGGGCTCATCGCCCTGATGATTGCTCAGCGAACGGCCACAGAAGTCGTGATTGACGGTGTAGAGCTGGAACCCGAGGCCGCGGCGCAAGCTTGCAGCAATGCGGCGCAATCTCCCTGGGCTGAGCGGGTTCATATTTATGAGCAAGATGTGCATCTGTTTGCCGAAAATCATTCTCATCAGTATGACCTTATTGTCAGTAACCCACCTTACTTTGCTCCGGCGGTCGCGTGTCGTGATGAAGCCCGCGATACTGCACGTTATACCGGCTCTTTAACGCACGACGCCTTACTGAACAGTGCTGAGAAGCTTATCACAGCAGAGGGTATTTTTTGTGTGGTTTTGCCCCATGACTTAGGCGTCGAGTTTGCTCGCCTTGCGCTGGAGCAGCGCTGGTTTATACATTGCCAGGTTGATATTAGAGACCGCCCCGGGAAACCGCTGCATCGCATGTTGCTAAAGTTAGCGCGACAAGCTGGTGAGACTCAATACCAGCAGCTGAGTTTGCGCCAGTCGGAAGGGGTGTATTCGCCAGAGTTCTGCGCGCTAATCAGCGATTTCTACCTAAACTACTAGCCGGGCTGGTGGCGATGAAGGTGTGAAAGCGGGGTAATAGGGCGCGATACTTTTTTGAAAAATATCGCGCCCTAAACAGTTATTACGGATGGAGAATGGTCGGTTTTGGATTCTCAATTTGTTCTGGATAGTCAAGGGTATAGTGCAATCC
This sequence comes from Yersinia rohdei ATCC 43380, assembly GCF_000173775.1. Taxonomy (GTDB): domain Bacteria; phylum Pseudomonadota; class Gammaproteobacteria; order Enterobacterales; family Enterobacteriaceae; genus Yersinia; species Yersinia rohdei. The sequence continues at coordinate 54,104 of NZ_ACCD01000005.1, read as the reverse complement.
TCGGCTCTCTTTGCGCTCCATGGCACAACGCACAATTAACTCTGCGACCTGTACCAGGTTGCGTAACTCCAGCAGATTATTTGAGATACGGAAATTGGCATAATATTCGTCAATCTCTTGCTGCAAGGTATTAATTCGCCGTAAGGCGCGCTCGAGACGTTTAGTGGTACGAACAATGCCGACGTAGTCCCACATAAATAGGCGCAATTCATGCCAATTATGCTGGATGACAACTCGTTCATCGGAGTTATCAACACGGCTTTCATCCCAGTCTGGCAAATGTTTGGCTAATTTGGCAGTAGGTAAGCGCAATAGAATATCTTCGGCGGCAGACCAGCCGTAAACCAGGCACTCGAGTAATGAGTTAGATGCCATACGGTTAGCGCCATGCAATCCGGTATAGCTGACTTCACCAATTGCATATAAGCCATCCAGATCCGTGCGCCCGTGCTGGTCTACCATGACACCGCCGCAGGTATAATGAGCGGCTGGAACAATAGGAATGGCTTCTTTGGTCAGGTCGATACCCAATGACAACAGTTTTTCGTAAATCATTGGGAAGTGTTGCATCACGAAATCAGTGGGTTTATGGCTGATATCCAGATACATACAATCCGCACCCAAACGTTTCATTTCATGGTCGATGGCACGAGCGACGATATCGCGTGGAGCAAGTTCACCGCGCGCGTCAAAATCGAGCATAAAGCGGCTACCATCAGGGCGCTTCAGATAGGCACCTTCACCGCGTAATGCTTCGGTCAGTAAAAAGTTTCGTGCTTGTGGGTGAAATAAGCAGGTAGGATGGAATTGGTTAAATTCTAAATTAGCAACCCGACATCCGGCCCGCCATGCCATGGCGATACCGTCGCCAGATGAGATATCTGGGTTGGTGGTATATTGATAAACTTTAGCGGCTCCGCCTGTCGCTAAAACGACCGCTTTAGCGCGGAAAGTTTCAACTTTTTCAAGCTCGCGGTTCCAGATATATGCGCCAACGACGCGTTTAGTCCCGGCAAGACCAATTTTATTTGATGTGATGAGGTCGACCGCATTGCAGCGCTCTTTCACTAAAATGTTAGGGTGGGTACTTGCTTTGCCAACCAGGGTGGTTTCTACTTCTTTACCTGTCGCATCTGCCGTATGTAGTATGCGACGATGGCTATGACCGCCTTCACGGGTAAGATGATAACGTTCTTCGCCACGGGCATTGGTTTCGGTATCAAAAAGGACACCTTGGTCAATAAGCCATTGCACGCAAGAACGGGCGTTACTGGCGATAAATTCTACGGCATCTTTGTCGCAAAGCCCGGCCCCGGCAATCAGGGTGTCTTCAACATGTGAACTGATACTGTCGGTTTCATCAAAAACGGCAGCAATTCCTCCCTGAGCATAAAAAGTGGCGCCTTCATTAAGCGGCCCTTTGCTCAGAACAGTGACTTTACAATGTGGCGCAAGACGTAAAGCCAGTGACAAACCGGCAGCGCCACTCCCGATGATCAAGACATCGCTTACGTGTTCAGATGATGATGGCATATCGTATGATGTGTGCAGAAGAAGAGTGAAATTCATGTTAGCCTATCTGCCAGAGCAAAAGCTATGGCTATAAGATGTCTAAAGAATATTCAGACAAATAATCTGGCAACATGGAACTTTGCAATTTTTATAAACTCCAAGCGTGTGCTTGCTCAGGAAAATAAACATATGGCTGGCAGTACTATTTTTAGCGTGGGGATAGATTTCGGGAGAGTTTACCTCGGATGAGCGAGCAGTTAACGGATCAGATGCTGGTCGAACGGGTCCAAAAAGGTGATCAGCAATCGTTCAATTTACTGGTGATTCGATACCAGCATAAAGTTGCGAGCCTCGTATCCCGTTATGTGCCTCAGGGCGATGTTCCTGATGTAGTTCAAGAATCTTTTATTAAGGCATACCGTGCGCTTGAGTCGTTTCGTGGCGACAGTGCATTTTATACTTGGCTTTACCGTATCGCTGTTAATACAGCAAAAAATTACTTAGTTGCTCAGGGGCGGCGTCCGCCATCTAGTGATGTTGATGCAAATGATGCTGAAAATTACGAAAATGCGGGTGCATTGAAAGAAATATCGAACCCTGAGAACTTAATGTTGTCTGAAGAATTGAGGCAGATAGTTTTTAAAACCATAGACTCACTTCCTGAAGATCTCCGCATGGCGATTACACTCAGGGAGTTAGATGGTCTAAGCTATGAAGAGATAGCTGTGATTATGGACTGTCCGGTGGGTACTGTTCGTTCTCGTATCTTCCGAGCCAGAGAGGCTATCGATAATAAAGTTCAGCCGCTGATTCAGCGATAAGCGGACACATAAAGGGTATTTGGCATGCAGAAAGAAAAGCTTTCCGCTCTGATGGACGGAGAAACTCTCGATAGTGAGCTGATTGGTTCTTTATCGAAAGATAAAGCATTGCAGCAAAGCTGGCAGAGCTATCATTTAATCCGTGATACTCTGCGGGGGGATGTTGGCGAAGTCTTGCATCTGGATATCGCCAGCCGTGTCGCAGAGGCGCTCAAAAATGAGCCTGCTCGTTTTGTTCCTATTGCGGTGCCTGAATCTCAGCCACAACCTCATGTTTGGCAGAAAATGCCTTTTTGGCAAAAAATTCGCCCATGGGCCAGCCAAATCACTCAGGTTGGGGTTGCCGCTTGTGTGTCTCTTGCTGTAATTGTGGGGGTTCAGCAATATAACCAACCTACATCCAGCAATTTACAGCCGGAATCACCTGCATTTAATACATTACCGATGATGGGTAAAGCATCACCTGTTAGCTTTGGTGTGCCTGCGGATGGCTCTTTCGGGACATCTCAACAGCATCAGGTTCAAGAGCAACGTCGCCGTGTCAATATGATGACTCAATTGCAAGATTTTGAATTGCAACGCCGTTTGCCACAAACTGATGTGTTGCAGCAACCTTCAGCATCGACACAAGCCGCGATTCAAGTCCCTGGAACTCAGTCCTTAGGAATGCAGCAGCAGTAATGAAGCAACTTTGGTTTTCCGTCTGTTTAATGACGGGCAGCCTGTTCATGTCAACAATTGCATCGGCGGAAACAGCGCCGATTGCAATGTTGCAAGAAATGAACAGCGCCAGTCAATTGCTCAACTATGAGCTTTCATATATCAATGTTAATAAGCAAGGGATTGATTCTCTTCGCTACCGTCATGCTATCCAGGATAAAAAAACGCTAGCGCAATTACTGCGTATGGATGGCCCACGGACTGAGATAATTCAACGTGGCAATGAGATAAGTTATTTCGAGCCAGGATTTGACTCTTTCACGTTGGGCGGTGAGCATATTGTCGATGCTTTGCCTTCTGTTGTTTTCTCCGATTTTGAAAAATTATCAAAGCACTATAACTATATTGCTCTCGGTCGTGCCCGTGTAGCGGATCGTCCATGTCAGGTTATTCGAGTTGTGGCTCGTGACAGCACGCGATATAGCTATATTATCTGGATGGATGAAACAACAAAACTCCCAATGCGAATAGACTTGTTAGATCGCGATGGTGAGACTATCGAACAGTTTCGGGTGATTTCCTTTGCTGTCGGCGAACCTATTCAAGAGATTCTGCAAGGTGTACTAAAACTGTCCTTGCCGCCATTACTGGCATTGCCTGCTAAAACTAAGGTGGATTTCGCTTGGGCCCCTCGTTGGTTACCTGAGGGAATTACTGAGGTTTCACGTAGTCGCCGCACATTACCTAACATGGATGAGCCAACTGAGTCACGGTTATATACCGATGGATTATTCAGTTTCTCTATCAATGTTAACCCGGTTGCGAAAGATGCGCCTTCAGAGCAATCTATGCGTCAAGGGCGTCGTACAGTCCATACTGAAACCCGTAATAATGTAGAAATTACTGTGGTGGGTGAGTTGCCTCCTTCAACTGCAAAACGTATTGCCGATAGTGTGATATTGGAGTCTGCAAAATGATGAAAGAATGGGCGACGGTTATCTCATGGCAAAATGGGGTCGCGCTGTTACGTTGCGAACCTCACTCTGGCTGTGGGAGCTGTAATGCGCGTTCTGGATGCGGCAGTAATCTATTAAATGAATTGGGGCCAGAGTCTGAACATCAATTAAAAGTCGCAATTTCGCAGCCGCTTGAACCAGGACAAAAGGTTGAGGTCGGAATTAGTGAAGGTAGCTTATTACGTTCAGCTTCTTTGGTTTATTTAACCCCATTAGCAGGATTGATTTCTGGTGGAGCGTTATTTCAGGCTTTATTAATCACGGATGCATTTACTGCTCTTGGTGCTGTTTCTGGTGCAGTGCTAGGTTTTCTATTAGCCCGCACATTAGCGGCGAAAATTGAAGGGAAAAGTGATTATCAACCGACTGTTTTGCAGATTGGTTTACCGCCAACAGCTATACGTATCCAGCAAGAGTAATTATTTTAACCATAATAGGCTGGAATTCGGTTCTGTATCATATGTTCCAGTAGAGCAATAAAAAGGTCAGCACTGATAAGTGATGAATAGTCTGCTGAAAAGAGTATATTTCCTTTCTCACCCAATAATCGTATCTTATCATGATGAGCTTCACGTAATGTTTCGATACGCAAAATATCTTCGATGTTAATTTTACCCTCGTCCGTTGTCAACGATTGTGCACTGAGTGATATTGGGCTCGTATTAATCTGAAGTTTCTTCATCTTAATAGAGTTAAAAATTAGTGTGTTAAGCTGGCTATCATTTTTTTTCACTATATCGAATACGATTGTTTCTCCTCTGGATAATGTATTTAAGCTTATTAATCCAACATGCATAACTTGTTGGTGGATTATCGTATTTATAAGAGGGTAGGCATTGGTTATATTATTTACGATAACACACCAAGGTTGGCTTTTTGATGTGCGAAATGCCATTGAGTTTATTTTATTGCCAGGTGATATTCCTGAATGGTATTTATAAATGTATTTGATTTTATCAAATGAAATAAAATAGACGTTACCATCATGATGATTGAATACACGAACGCCTTTTTCGTAAAGAAAATAGGTAAACATCGGGTTGTTGTATAAACGCAAATATAACAGTGCACTTAATGAAATCCCTGCAATAGCAACACATAAAATAGAGAGTATTGAAGGTGTTGAAAAAATAGATGTTATAATTGATAGTAAGATTATGACAATGCTTAGTGCTAATATAAATACTATTGTACCAATGTTTAATTTTGAGTTTTTTGTTATTAACTCATGGCGACTAAGTATTTTTCCTTCATCAATCATAATATTCTCCATTTAGTCGCCAAGAGGATATTTCACTTGGTTGTAATTAAATGCCTTTAATACATTAAGTTATTCACTGGTGAGGTAAATGAGCATTTTCCTAAAGTGATTTAATCAATATTCGTACTGAAATAAGAAAGTTTGAACCGCAGGATCCGGGTTACGTCTTGTCTATGGTAACGAGCGGAACGGCGCTAATACATTTTGACAGGATAAATCGACCAACAAGCTAAGTGTGATGCCTTTCACGAGGCTGACTTACAGTGTAAGATGCGTGCATATTTATGTGGGTAGTTTTGGGTTTGAGTCCATCGCTGTGTCCACCAATAATCAATTAAAGACAACGACTAGAGAAAAATTCATATAAATGAAGCACATAAGAAACTTTTCTATTATTGCCCATATTGACCACGGTAAGTCGACGCTGTCGGACCGTATTATTCAGATTTGTGGCGGTTTATCAGAGCGTGAAATGGCCGCTCAAGTCCTGGATTCTATGGATCTGGAGCGTGAGCGCGGTATTACTATCAAAGCACAAAGTGTGACACTTGATTATCACGCCCAAGATGGCCAAACCTATCAACTTAACTTTATCGATACCCCCGGTCACGTTGACTTCTCTTATGAAGTTTCTCGCTCTTTGGCGGCTTGTGAAGGGGCGTTATTGGTGGTTGATGCCGGGCAGGGTGTTGAAGCTCAAACACTCGCAAACTGCTACACCGCGATGGAAATGAATCTGGAAGTTGTTCCAGTTTTGAACAAAATCGACTTGCCAGCAGCCGATCCTGAACGTGTTGCGGAAGAAATTGAAGATATCGTCGGGATTGATGCGGCTGATGCCGTGCGCTGTTCGGCCAAAACGGGCGTCGGTGTTCCTGATATTCTGGAACGTTTAGTGCGCGATATTCCGCCTCCGCAAGGTGATCCTGATGGGCCATTGCAGGCACTGATTATTGACTCCTGGTTCGATAACTATCTGGGTGTAGTGTCATTAATCCGTATCAAGAATGGTTCGTTACGTAAAGGCGATAAAGTTAAGGTAATGAGCACCGGGCAGACCTATAACGCTGATCGCCTTGGTATTTTTACTCCTAAACGTGTTGATCGCGATATGCTGAACTGCGGTGAAGTTGGCTGGTTAGTTTGCGCGATTAAAGATATTTTGGGCGCACCGGTTGGCGATACCTTGACATTGGCCCGTAACCCGGCTGAAAAATCTTTACCTGGTTTTAAGAAAGTAAAACCACAGGTTTATGCCGGTCTGTTCCCAATTAGCTCAGATGACTATGAAGCTTTCCGTGATGCATTGGGCAAGTTGAGTCTTAATGACGCCTCTTTGTTCTATGAACCAGAAAGCTCGACTGCTTTGGGCTTTGGTTTCCGTTGTGGTTTCCTTGGTTTGCTGCATATGGAAATCATTCAGGAACGTTTGGAACGTGAGTATGACCTGGAACTTATCACCACGGCACCCACAGTGGTGTATGAGGTGATTACGACGGCTCAGGAAACGATTTATGTCGATAGCCCTTCCAAGCTGCCAGCCCTGAATAATATTGAAGAACTGCGCGAACCTATTGCTGAATGTCATATGTTGTTGCCACAGGAATACCTTGGTAACGTCATTACATTGTGTATTGAAAAGCGCGGTATGCAGACCAACATGGTTTACCACGGTAATCAGGTGGCGCTGACCTATGAAATTCCGATGGCTGAAGTGGTGCTCGATTTCTTCGACCGTCTGAAATCAACATCTCGCGGTTATGCCTCTTTGGATTACAATTTCAAACGCTTCCAGACCTCTGACATGGTGCGTGTTGATGTGTTAATTAACAACGAACGCGTGGATGCATTGGCGCTAATCACTCACCGCGAAAATGCTCAGTACCGTGGTCGTGATTTAGTTGAAAAGATGAAAGAGCTGATCCCACGTCAGCAATTTGATATTGCTATTCAGGCAGCGATAGGTAATCACATTATTGCCCGCTCAACTGTAAAACAGTTACGTAAAAACGTACTGGCGAAGTGTTATGGCGGTGATGTTAGCCGTAAGAAAAAACTTCTACAAAAACAGAAAGACGGTAAAAAACGTATGAAGCAAGTCGGTAACGTTGAATTACCGCAAGAAGCTTTCCTGGCTATTCTGCATGTCGGAAAAGACAGTAAATAAGGAGTTTTAATGGCTAACATGTTTGCCTTGATTTTAGCGATAGCAACACTGGTAACTGGCATTATCTGGTGCTTCGAGCGGTTCAAGTGGGGCCCGGCACGTCAGGCAAAAATTGCGGCTGTTAATGCGCAAACTGCGGAGCTCAAGGCACAAACGGGTTCTGCTGTAGACAACAAGACGCTAGCACCGGTGGCAAAACAGCCGGGTTGGATTGAGACTTGTGCTTCAGTTTTCCCAGTGTTAGCTCTGGTCTTTATCGTGCGTTCGTTTATTTACGAACCTTTCCAGATCCCATCTGGCTCGATGATGCCAACGCTCTTGATTGGTGATTTTATTCTGGTTGAGAAGTTTGCTTACGGTGTTAAAGACCCGATTACCCAAACTACGCTGATTCCGACTGGGCATCCAAAGCGCGGTGATATTGCCGTGTTTAAATATCCACTAGATCCAAGATTGGATTATATCAAGCGCGTGGTGGGGTTACCGGGGGATCGGGTAAGCTATAATCCAATCAGCAAAGAAGTGACGGTTCAACCTGCGTGTAATACGGGGACTTCGTGTGACAGCGCGTTGCCTATTACTTACAGTGCATCTGAGCCAAGTGATTTTGTGCAAACATTCCGTTATAGCGGTAATGGCGAGGCTTCTGCCGGGTTCTTCCAGATCCCGACAAACGAGCCTGTACCAGATGGTGGCGTACGTTTACGTGAGCGCACTGAAAGTTTAGGGCCAGTTGCGCATCAAATTCTGACTGTTCCTGGCCGTCAGGAGCAGTTAGGCGCATATTATCAGCAACATAACCAACCACTCGGTGTTTGGGTTGTCCCTGAAGGCCATTACTTCATGATGGGCGATAACCGGGATAACAGTGCTGATAGCCGCTACTGGGGGTTTGTGCCAGAACGTAATTTAGTAGGCAAAGCCACTGCTATTTGGATGAGTTTTGAAAAGCAAGAAGGTGAATGGCCAACGGGAGTGCGTTTAAGTCGGATTGGTGGAATTCATTAATACCGACCATACCCAAAGCTATTGGCATTGCGGCGTTGTTAGCCATAGAGCTAACAACGTCGTAACTTTAAATAAGCAGGGTATTTAAACGCAGCATTATATCTCTACTCGTTGTAGAATAACCTTTCGAGCGATAAAAGTTGGCTCTTTTATGGGAGCCACTGCAAACGAAACAGTTTTGTTTTGGTAATATTTACCGATCAGACCTGTTCCGTCTGCTGTAGTTTTTGACGCATTCTTGATCTATTGGTAACTCATGAACCCCATCGTAATAAATAGGCTGCAGCGGAAGCTGGGCTACACTTTTCAACAGCAGGAGCTCTTGCTGCAAGCACTGACTCATCGTAGCGCCAGCAGTAAACACAATGAGCGTTTGGAGTTCCTGGGTGACTCTATATTAAGTTTCGTTATTGCCAATGAGTTGTATCGTCGTTTCCCTCGGGTGGATGAAGGGGATATGAGTCGGATGCGCGCTACATTGGTTAGAGGCAATACGCTAGCCGAAATGGCCCGTGAGTTTGACCTCGGTGAATGTTTACGCCTTGGGCCGGGTGAGTTGAAAAGTGGCGGTTTCCGCCGCGAATCAATTTTGGCAGATACAGTAGAAGCCTTAATCGGCGGTATATTCTTAGATAGCGATATTCATACAATTGAACGGCTGATTCTCGACTGGTATCGCAGTCGCTTAGAAGAAATCAGCCCTGGTGATAAGCAGAAAGACCCAAAAACGCGCCTGCAAGAATACTTGCAAGGCCGTCATCTGCCATTACCTTCTTATCTGGTTGTGCAGGTTCGTGGTGAAGCACATGATCAGGAATTTACTATCCACTGCCAAGTGAGTGGCTTGAGTGAACCGGTAGTAGGTGCCGGCTCAAGTCGCCGTAAAGCTGAGCAGGCGGCAGCGGAACAAGCGCTGAAACAGTTGGAGCTTGAATGAGCGAAGTAGAAAAAACGTATTGTGGTTTTATTGCAATTGTAGGTCGCCCAAATGTGGGTAAATCTACCTTGCTGAATGAATTGCTGGGGCAGAAAATCTCCATCACTTCACGTAAACCGCAAACTACACGTCACCGTATTATGGGGATCCATACTGAAGGGCCTTATCAGGCCATTTATGTTGATACCCCAGGGCTGCATATTGAAGAAAAACGCGCCATTAACCGTTTAATGAATCGCGCGGCCAGCAGCTCTCTTGGTGATGTGGAGTTGGTGATTTTTGTTGTTGAAGGAACTAACTGGACTGCCGACGATGAAATGGTCGTTAATAAACTGCGCAGTTTGCAATGCCCGGTATTATTAGCCATTAACAAAGTTGATAACGTAACAGATAAATCTAAGCTGTTGCCGCATATCCAGTTCTTAAGCCAGCAGATGAATTTCCTCGACGTTGTGCCAATCTCTGCGGAGAAAGGGTTGAACGTGGATACCATTGCCGGTATTGTGCGCAAACTTTTGCCGGAAGCAGGGCATCATTTCCCGGAAGATTACATTACTGACCGCTCTCAGCGTTTTATGGCGTCAGAAATCATTCGTGAAAAATTGATGCGTTTCTTGGGTGAAGAATTACCTTACTCAGTAACGGTTGAAATTGAGCAGTTTGTTCCTAATGAACGTGGTGGCTATAACATTCATGGTTTGATTTTAGTTGAACGCGAAGGCCAGAAAAAAATGGTCATCGGTAATAAAGGTTCAAAAATCAAGACGATTGGTATTGAAGCCCGTCAGGACATGGAACAGATGTTCGATGCTAAAGTGCATCTTGAGTTGTGGGTGAAAGTGAAATCAGGCTGGGCAGATGACGAACGTGCATTGCGCAGCTTAGGCTATACCGACGACCTGAAATAAGACTCGCCGATGGAAGGTTGGCAACGCGCATTTGTCCTGCATGGGCGTCCTTACAGTGAAACCAGTTTAATGCTGGATTTATTCACTGAAGGGGAAGGTCGCATGCGGGTGTTGGCAAAAGGTGCGCGGGGTCGCCGCTCCAATCTAAAAGGCTGCTTGCAGCCTTTTACACCATTACTGGTCCGCTGGGTCGGGCGTGGTGAAATCAAAACATTACGCAGTGCTGAACCAGTCTCTCTGGCTCTTCCATTGAGCGGCTCTATGTTGTACAGCGGCTTATATGTTAACGAGCTGCTCTCCCGCGTTCTCGAACAACAAACTAATTACTCTGCTTTATTCTTCGATTATCTGCATTGTTTACAATCATTAGCAGGTAGCGATGGATCGCCTGAATACGCTTTGCGCCAATTTGAATTGGCGATACTGGCCCATCTTGGTTATGGCGTGGATTTTCTGCATTGTGCCGGCAGTGGTCAACCCGTATCAGATTCCATGACTTATCGCTATCGCGAAGAAAAAGGGTTTATTGCCAGTCTGGTGGTTGATCATTACAGTTTTACTGGCCGCCAATTATTAGCATTGGCGAATCGTGAATTCCCTGATGCTGATACGTTGCGTGCTGCCAAGCGATTCACTCGCATTGCACTGAAACCTTATCTGGGTGGTAAGCCACTTAAAAGTCGTGAATTGTTTCGCCAATTTGTAATTAAACCGCCAGCAGAGCCCTTGCCCTAGAACTTAGCCTTTTGTGTTTACACGCCCATGATCAACTTTCCCACTCGCTAGCCTATCCGCTGGCAGTCCTCTCAGTGTAGACTGCGTTTATTGGCGGGCATGCTTGTGCTTGTTAACCTATTAAAGATGCATCCATATCTGGAGGGCTGTCATGGCTGATTTGTTGTTGGGCGTTAATATTGATCACATTGCGACACTACGAAATGCACGTGGAACCATTTACCCAGATCCTGTTCAGGCGGCGTTTATTGCCGAACAAGCAGGCGCTGACGGAATTACCGTGCATTTACGCGAAGATCGCCGCCATATCACGGATCGTGATGTGCGTATCTTGCGTGAGACAATCCAGACACGCATGAATCTGGAAATGGCCGTCACCGATGAAATGGTGGGAATTGCATGTGAGTTGCAACCCCATTTTTGCTGTTTAGTACCGGAAAAACGTCAGGAAGTCACTACCGAAGGCGGGCTGGATGTTGCCGGTCAAATAGATAAAATGACTATCGCGGTTAGCCGATTATCTGAGGCAGGGATTCTGGTTTCACTGTTTATTGATGCTGATATGCGCCAAATTGATGCCGCTGTGGCGGTGGGTGCGCCTTATATTGAAATTCATACCGGTGCTTATGCGGATGCTTCTTCAGATTTGGCACGCCAGGCTGAATTAGTCCGCATTGCCAAGGCGGCGACTTATGCCGCAGGTAAAGGGTTGAAAGTTAACGCCGGTCACGGCCTGACTTACCATAATGTTCAACCGATTGCTGCGTTACCGGAGATGCACGAGCTCAATATCGGTCATGCAATTATTGGTCAGGCGGTAATGACAGGCCTTGCTGCTGCGGTTACTGATATGAAAGTCTTAATGCGGGAAGCGCGTCGTTAATGGCAATTCTAGGGCTAGGCACTGATATTGTTGAGATTTCCCGGATTGAAGCCGTAGTTGAACGCAGCGGTGAAAAACTGGCTCGTCGCATTCTTAGCCCTTCTGAATGGCAACATTATCAGCAGCACCAACAACCAATCCGCTTTTTGGCCAAACGTTTTGCGGTCAAAGAGGCTGCCGCGAAAGCTTTTGGCACCGGCATCCGAAATGGTTTGGCATTCAATCAGTTCGAAGTGGTTAACGATGCATTGGGCAAGCCGACATTGCGTTTACATCAACGTGCAGCTGAATTAGCGCTTGAGCTGGGCGTCAAATCTTTGCATGTAACTCTGGCGGATGAGCGGCGTTATGCCTGTGCAACTGTGATTATCGAAAGCTAAGTTTTTTAAAGTTGATTTAATCTATTGCTGCCAAATAAGGAGCATAGATATTGAGGGGCGAGCATGCAGATGCCGCCCCTTTTTTATTGGCTCCCTCCAGCATTATTCCTCTCTCTCTGCTCTATTTCTCCCTACAGACGCGGTGTAAGTGCCGTGAAGAAACTCGCGAGAAAAACTTAATTTTGCGATCTGTCCGACAAGTTGACTAACCAATACTTCATTTGGTCAGCCAATTAGTGATATTTGTAGTACCAAATTCCTCATCTAATCAGAGGTTTTACTTGTGAATATCAAGAGTAAGTCGGAGTTTCAGTATCTGTGTGTTCTTTCATCAACAAAGTTCACTACGTTTGGTCTGACCAATATAAAAATAGTGATACCAGAATAAATTTGATGTTTAACTATCGGGGAAGTAAAAGATGGAATGGATTAATATCCTGTGGGTTGTGCTGGGCATAGGCTTAATGCTATTGCTCAATATCCGCTATCAGATTAACTCAATGATTGCACTGCTGTTAGCCGCTCTGCTAGTGGGAACGCTCGCCGGGATGGATCTGCTCAAACTTCTGCATACCATTAAAGCAGGATTTGGCGGCACGCTCGGCGAACTGGCTATTATCGTGGTATTTGGTGCTGTTATCGGCAAGCTTATGGTCGATTCTGGCGCAGCTCATCAGATAGCTCAAACACTGTTACGCCGATTTGGGCTAAAGTATGTCGAGTTTGCGGTCATAATCATCGGCCTGATCTTTGGTTTGGCGATGTTCTATGAAGTTGCCTTTATAATTTTGGCTCCATTGATCATTGCCATCGCAGTCGAAGCCAAGATCCCATTCCTCAAACTGGCGATCCCGGCGGTTGCTGCAGCAACCACAGCGCACTCATTGTTCCCACCACAACCGGGGCCAGTAGCACTGGTTAGCGCGTATGGCGCTGATATGGGAATGGTTTATATCTACGGTATTTTGGTTGCCATTCCTTCAGTTGTTTGTGCTGGTCTGATTTTACCGAAATTTCTGGGTAACCTTGAGCGACCAGTCCCGACGTTCCTAAAGGCAGACAATCCGATTGATGAGAACAATTTACCGTCATTCGGCACTTCAATTCTGGTTCCGCTAATCCCTGCTTTTATTATGATTTTTACGACCATTGCCAATATCTGGCTGGTTAAAGGGACGACTTCATACACCATTCTCAATTTCTTTGGCTCGTCACCTATCGCCATGTTTATCGCGATGCTGGTTGCTTTTGTTCTTTTTGGCACCGGGCGCGGTCATAAAATGGAATGGGTTATGCACTCCTTTGAGGGAGCGGTGAAAGGGATTGCCATGGTCATTTTGATCATTGGTGCGGGTGGGGCGCTAAAACAGGTCATTATTGATACCGGCATTGGCGACACTATTGGCATGCTGATGTCTGCCGGTGGTATATCACCTTATATTATGGCTTGGTTGATTACTGTGCTTATTCGCCTGTCAACTGGGCAGGGGGTGGTTTCGGCAATGACGGCGGCGGGGATCATTAGTGCTGCAATAATGGATCCAGTTACACATACCATTGTGGGAGCCGATCCAGCGCTATTAGTGCTGGCGACAGCGGCGGGTTCTAATACCTTTACGCATATTAATGATGCGTCTTTCTGGCTGTTTAAAGGTTATTTCGAATTGTCGATTAAAGACACACTGAAAACCTGGGGCTTGCTGGAGTTGACTAACTCAGTGGTGGGTTTGGTCGTGGTGTTGATTATCAGCATGTTTGTTTAACTGCTGATTAATAGTCAATTATCAGTGCTTCGATGGAAGCACTGATAATGTATCTCACGGAGATTACAGACGATCGGCGTGATGCAATTGAACAAACTTGTCCCAAAGCTGTTCATTAGTTTCTACCCAATCAGGATCGATAGAAATCGTCTTATCAATGGGGCAGACCAACTGGCAGGTGGGCGTTTCGTAATGGCCGATACATTCGGTACAGCGCATTGGGTCAATCTGATAGATTTCTGCACCCATAGAAATTGCCTCATTAGGGCATTCCGGCTCGCACATGTCACAATTTATGCAGCGTTTAGTAATTATTAAAGCCATTTCAATGAATTGCCTGTTTAAATTTTAATATTGTTTGGTGAGTATTTTTGTTTATTACCAGCGCGTTGAAATCTGCTTTCTGCATGTTTTACCCAACTTATTGAGTTATATCAACCCATTGGATTTATTCTGTTGCCGTCTACCTGCAACTGGAAATCTATTGAACATAGGACAGTGCACTATTCTACGCCAAGTTTGCGCTAATGATGAGACTAAAAATTCAAAATAAAACTGGGATGATAAGAACCCGTTTTATTCGTATCAGGATGGCCATCAGCTTTCATTCCTATCAAGATGCCACTCTGATTTAAATATGAAAATTAAGTCATAGATTAATATAACTTATTGTATTTATTGTTATTTCATTCTTAATGAAAGCGAAGGTAAATATAAGTTTTAATCACTATTATAGGGCTGGTGAAATATATGTTAAATAACTGCGGGGGATGACTCCCCCATCAGAATTTAGACCAGTTTTTTCACCAGCGCTTCACTGTGTTTAATATGATCTTGTGCACTTTCAAGATTTTGCTGGATCATCGCCATAAACAACAAATCAGTCAGCGCATATTGTGCCGTGCTGGAGGATATTGCCGCGTTGCGAATGATGGGCTCTTCCGAGATAGTATATAAACAGTGGTCGGCGCGTTGCTGCAAGCTATTGGGGGTGAAACTGGTCAGAGCCAGCACTTTGGCCCCACAGCGCTGTGCTTCTTCTGCTGCCAGATTTATCTCACGGCGTTCGCCGCAAAAAGAAATAACCAGCAGTAAATCCCGAGCATCTAATGCCTGCACCGCAGCCAATTGGGCATGCATATCAGTTTCAGAAACGGCCATAACACCAATTTTCAATAACTTATAAGCCAAATCTTTTGCGACTAATCCAGAGGCTCCAAGACCTGTCAAAATAACCCGTTGCGCTCCCCGTAACATTTCTAAAGCTTGTGCAAGGCGTTGTTCGCTATTGATATCCAGTGTTGCACGTAGGGCGGCTACTTTTTCGCTGAGTAACTTCTCGCCAACGGTCTTTAAACTGTCAGTGCTTAATATCTGGTTGTGCAGGGTGACTGCTTGGTCTGGGGCGGAGGCCATTTCGGCGAGTGCCAGTTTAAGTGCCGGAAAACCCTTGTAGCCTAATTTTTGTGCAAATTTAACCACGGCAGATTGGCTGACACCGGTTTGCTGTGCCATTTTTTGTGAACTGATTTGACGTGCCAGCTCAGGATTACCCAATATAAAATCGGCTAACTTACGATCATTTTGCGCCAGCGTTGGATAGATCTGACGGATGCGAAGAAGACTACTCATAAATCAGTTCCTGAAAGGGGAAGTTATTTCGCCAAAGTGGCTAATAATGCCCAAAAGATGAAATCAAAGGCCAAGTCATGGAGCATAGCACTCTTTTTTTGCGATAATCCGGTGATTGGAACAAGAAAACACCTACTTTGATAACAACTCAGTCATTATGAGTGAAAAGTACCATAAGGAAAAATCATGAACTTGGGCGCATTGATTTCTGAAAGCCGCAATCCGGCCACAATGGATTTGGATAAGCTCTCCACAGTGGCGATGTTGACCTGCATTAATGATGAGGATCGCAAAGTACCAGAAGCGGTTCGGTTAGTTATTCCCGCCATTGCTCAGGCGGTAGATTTAGCGGCAGCGGCTCTAAAGCAAGGTGGGCGGCTAATTTACCTCGGTGCCGGAACCAGCGGGCGACTTGGGATTTTGGATGCCTCTGAGTGCCCGCCTACGTTCGGTGTTCCTCATGGCAGAGTGATAGGTTTGATTGCCGGAGGCCCTGGGGCATTGCTCAAAGCCGTCGAAGGGGCCGAAGATGATATGTCACTTGGCGAGCGGGATCTGCAAGCTTTAGCACTGACAGCCGCGGATATGGTGGTGGGGCTGGCGGCCTCGGGCCGTACCCCTTATGTTATTGGCGCGCTGCGCTATGCCCGCCAATTGGGTTGCCCAACCGCTGCGATTTCCTGCAATCCAGATTCTCCTATTGCCCAGGAAGCTCAGGTCGCGATTTCACCGGTAGTCGGGCCGGAGGCGCTGACAGGTTCGACTCGGATGAAATCGGGCACGGCCCAGAAATTAGTGCTGAACATGTTATCCACCGGTGCAATGGTCAAGCTCGGTAAGGTCTATCAAAATTTGATGGTCGATGTGAAAGCGACTAATGTGAAATTAGTTGATAGGGCTTGCCGAATTGTGGTTGAAGCTACCGGTGCCAGTCGTGTTGAGGCTGAAAATGCACTGTCACAAACTGAATTTGAAGTAAAACCAGCGATTTTAATGATATTAAAAGGTGTTAGTGCTGAACAAGCACGTCAGGATCTCCTGCAACATCATGGTTATTTGCGCGCCGCGTTATAAGACGTATATGAGAGTTAATAATAGGAGTTATGTTTTGGGCGTAGAGCAGGCGGCACCCGCCTTTGAAAAGACTGAAAAGCCACATTCGGCAAGCACCAAACGTGTGGTTTTCTTTGATTTAGATGGCACTTTGCATCAACAGGATATGTTTGGCAGTTTTGTGCGTTTTCTCCTGCGCCATTTACCACTGAATCTATTGTTGGTCATCCCGCTATTGCCGATTATCGGGTTGGGATTCGTTATCAAAGGGCGTTGCGCTCGTTGGCCGATGAGCCTGTTATTGTGGGCGATTACCTTTGGCCGTTCTGAAGCGCATCTGAAGGGGCTGGAATTACGTTTTGTGAATGAGTTTCGCCAGAAAGTGACAGAATTCCCAGTGGTTATGATGCGTTTGCGCCAATATTTGGTCAGTAATGATGCCGAGGTATGGCTGATAACCGGATCACCACAGCGGCTGGTCGAACAGGTTTATCACGACTCAGAATTTATTCACCATTTAAGATTGGTGGGCAGCCGTATGGCACGGCGCAATGGCGGATGGGTATTGCCGCTGCGCTGTTTAGGGCCAGAGAAAGTAGTGCAATTGGAACAGCGCTTGGGGTCGCCATTGCAACTCTACAGTGGCTACAGTGACAGCAAGCAAGATAACCCGCTGCTACATTTTTGTGAGCATCGCTGGCGGGTCAGTAAAACGGGTGAATTACAGCAACTGGAGTGAATTTTTGTCTTGGAAGTTACAGGCGATTTACTGCGCCCACTGACCCGAATCACTTACTTGAGTAACCTCCTCGGGAATGGCCCCTTCGCGGGCTACCCCATTGAGTGTTTTGCGCACCACGACGGTATTTTTTTACTGAGATTTATTGATGTGATTTCTATATAGATACATTTTATTTAAATCAGAAATAATTCCTATCCTGCCGAAACATTAATCAATCATTATGAGTTGGGCTATGTTAAAAATAGCGTCGTGCAGTAGCAACTAGAGCGGCTGCCACTGGCTATGTATAATGCAGGCCGCAAAAGTGCCAAAGAGGTTAATGTGTCAACTGAGAATAATTTGTCTTCTGAATGTGCGTCACCGGCTGAATACAGTGATGAATACTGGATGCAGCGCGCGCTGGCGCTAGCATTACGCGCGCAAGCAGAGGGCGAAGTTCCTGTGGGGGCAATCTTGGTGCTGGATAATCAGGTCATTGGTGAAGGTTGGAATCGGCCGATTCGCAATAATGACCCCACCGCGCATGCAGAAATCATGGCGCTACGCCAAGGTGGGCAAGCCGTACAGAATTATCGCCTGATTGACGCCACTTTATATGTCACTCTGGAGCCTTGCGTGATGTGTGCCGGGGCTATGGTACATAGCCGGATCCGCCGCTTGGTGTATGGCGCGAACGATTTGAAAACCGGTGCCGCTGGCTCACTGCTGGATATTTTACGCCACCCAGGGATGAATCATCAGATAGAGGTTTGTGCCGGTGTGCTGGCAGAGTCCTGCTCTCACCAATTGAGCGCGTTTTTCCGCCTGCGCCGCGAGCAACAAAAAGCCTTGAAACGCGCAGCTACCGATCGCGCAGTAACCGATAAGTAAGTTGCATTTGACTTGCTTGGTGTCAACCGGGGCGATGGCTGGTTCAGCACATTGCCCTGCGAATCAAGGCGGCCAGCAGCCTGTTATACCCCAAAGCCCGGCTAATTATTGATTGACCAGCCGGGGCCGATAACGGGATAAGCTTTGCCCAGTTCAGCTTCAATAGCGGCATGTTGGGCGGCTTTTTTCTCTTTCTCCTGCAAATACCCCACCAAACTGTCCTGATAGCGGCGGATGTTTTCTACATAGTTATAAGCTTCATGACCGCGAGCATAACCATAAGTGGTGCTCGGGTAATAGCGCTTCTGGCTCAACATGGGCAGCCGCATTTTGACATCAACCCAACTGTCTGGGTTGCCATTCTGACTTTTGGTCAGTTTGCGCGCATCCAGCATATGGCCATAACCCAGGTTATATGCCGCCAGTGCAAACCAGATTCGCTCATCTTCCGGAATGGTCTCTGGTACTTTTTTCATCAGCCGCTGCAAATATACAGAACCGCCTCTAATGCTCTCTTCAGGATCTACCCGGTCGTTGACCCCCAATCCACTGGCGGTGGCGCGTGTCAGCATCATCAGACCGCGAACACCGGTCGGAGAGGTCGCCTGTGGATTCCAATGGGATTCCTGATAAGCAATGGCCGCCAGCAATTTCCAGTCAATTTCGCCTGCATGTTTTTCAAATAAGGGCCGGAAAGTGGGCAGTACATTGTCGATGGCAGACAGAAACGTTTTGGTGTCGACATAATCAAAGCTGCCGACATGGCCAAGATATTTTTCCTCTAGCCGCGCCAAACTGCCGTCTTCCACCATTGAGCTGTAAAAATCGAGCATGGCAGCATACAGGCTGTCATCATTGCTTTGCGAGAAATACCAGGTTACCGGCTCTTCATCGGTGACGTCAAAAGCCACCGCTAATTGCGGGTGAATACGTTGCAGCAGGGCAATGGTGACCGAGTCGCCAAGGGTATAATCGAGTTTGCCATCAGCCACTTGTTCCAGCAGCTCTTTTCCGGTTCGATCAATAGAAGAGCCCCAGTTAAGGGCCGGATATTTGCTCTCTTTAAGTTGCTTCAATGTGGTCATATGCGCCGAGCCAGAGGCCACTATCAGCTGGCCTTTTAAATCACTAAATGATTTTGGTCGTGGTTGACCCAGCCGGTACACCAATTGCTGTGACACTGAATAATAGGCAGGGCCAGTGCGCGCCCGATTCAGGCGTTCACGGTTATAAATCAGCCCAGCGGCCAGCATGTCTACGTCGTTGCTGTCTAAAGCATCAAACAAATCATTAATATTGTGATGCGGGGTCATTACCAGCTTAACCCCCAGATAGTCAGCAAAACGTTTTGCCAGCTCATAGTCGAGCCCGGAAGGGCCATCCTTTCCGGTCGAGTATATAAGTGGTGAGCTTATGGTGCCAACTCGCAGCTCACCACGGGCTTTTATCTGTTCGAGTTGCCCTTCTTGGCCATTACGCCAAGGAATATTAGGCCACAATGCAAGGGCCAGAAGTAAGGCAACTACGCCGATAACAAAGTAGTTTAATTTTATGCGCGTCAAATAGTTATCTCTCGGCAGCGCTCTTTATAGGTATGTAGTAAAGCTGAAATCAACATGGTTAAATCCCCAGTGGAGTGGCATTTTGCGCAACAAATCGTCAGTGTGCAACTTTATTGCGAGCTTATTTATTGTGTATTTAACCTATATCTCTAATCGCTGTTTCTTACGCAATTATGAATAATAGATACGCAAACGGTTTCGTCGGCGGCATAGATTCACTATAATGGCGCGCGTTTTCCCCTGTTGCGCCCAATGAAGTGCTGGTTCAGTCGCTTCGAAGACGAGAGAAACTTAGATTATGGAAATACTGCGTGGTTCGCCCGCTTTGTCGGCTTTTCGTATTACCAAACTGCTGTCCCGTTGCCAGGACGCTCACCTGCCAGTAGATGATATCTACGCAGAATATGTTCACTTTGCCGATGTCAGCGCCCCATTGAGTGCTGATGAACACGCCAGACTCCAGCGGCTGCTTCAATATGGGCCATCTCTCCCCGAACATGCGCCACAAGGGCGTTTACTGCTGGTTACCCCAAGGCCGGGGACAATTTCGCCGTGGTCTTCCAAAGCGACTGATATTGCACATAACTGCGCTTTGCCGCAGGTGCTGCGCCTTGAGCGCGGTCTGGCTTTCTATATCCAAGGCCCGAACCTGAGTGAAAGCCAATGGCAGCAGCTCTCAGCGCTGTTACATGACCGGATGATGGAAAGGGTCTTTACCGAGTTGCAGCAGGCCGAACAGCTGTTTTCTCATCATCAGCCCGCCCCGGTTCAGCGGGTGGATATTCTGGGCGAGGGGCGTCGTGCACTGGAACAGGCCAATATTAAATTGGGTCTGGCACTGGCACCGGATGAAATTGATTATCTGCTGGCTGCCTTTACTGGCCTGGGCCGCAACCCAACGGATATCGAACTGTACATGTTTGCTCAGGCAAACTCCGAGCATTGCCGCCATAAAATCTTTAATGCGGATTGGATTATTGACGGTGTCGCTCAACCTAAGACACTGTTTAAAATGATTAAAAACACCTTTGAACACACGCCAGATTACGTGTTGTCTGCTTATAAAGACAATGCGGCGGTGATGGAAGGTTCTCAGGTCGGGCGCTTCTTTGCTGCGCCAGAAAACGGCGTTTATGGTTATCATCAGGAAGAAACTCATATCCTGATGAAAGTTGAAACCCATAACCACCCAACGGCTATTTCACCTTGGCCGGGTGCTGCGACCGGTTCTGGTGGCGAAATTCGTGATGAAGGTGCCACCGGGCGGGGTGCTAAACCTAAAGCCGGCTTGGTGGGCTTCTCCGTTTCCAACCTGCGTATTCCGGGTTTTGAACAGCCGTGGGAAGAAAATTTTGGTAAGCCGGAGCGCATTGTTACCGCACTGGATATCATGACCGAAGGCCCATTGGGCGGTGCGGCATTTAATAACGAATTTGGCCGTCCGGCACTGCTGGGTTACTTCCGTACCTATGAAGAGCGCGTTAACAGCCATAATGGCACTGAATTACGCGGCTATCATAAGCCCATTATGTTGGCCGGCGGGCTGGGTAATATCCGTGCCAATCATGTGCAAAAAGGCGAGATAACCGTGGGTGCCAAGCTGGTGGTACTCGGCGGCCCAGCCATGAATATTGGTTTGGGCGGTGGTGCGGCCTCTTCTATGGCCTCTGGCCAATCAGATGCGGATTTGGACTTTGCTTCGGTACAACGCGATAACCCGGAAATGGAACGCCGCTGTCAGGAAGTGATTGATAGCTGCTGGCAGTTAGGTGAACACAACCCAATTCTGTTTATTCATGATGTCGGCGCGGGTGGCTTGTCCAACGCGATGCCAGAGTTGGTCAGTGACGGTGGTCGTGGTGGCCGTTTTGAACTGCGTGACATTCTTAACGACGAACCGGGCATGAGCCCGCTGGAAGTGTGGTGCAATGAGTCTCAGGAACGCTATGTGATGGCAGTAGCGCCAGCGCAAATGGCGCAATTTGAAGAAATTTGCCGCCGTGAACGTGCGCCTTATGCGGTCATTGGTGAAGCCACCGAAGAGCTGCATTTAACACTGAATGACCGCCATTTCGACAATCAACCTATTGATATGCCGCTGGATGTGTTGTTAGGCAAAACACCGAAAATGCTGCGCGATGTCACTCGTCTGCAAGCACCGGGCGAGGCGCTGCAACTGGCGGAAATCAGCATTGCGGATGCGGTGAAACGCGTCATGCACTTGCCCGCAGTGGCTGAGAAAACCTTCCTGATTACCATTGGCGACCGCACGGTTACCGGTATGGTCACCCGTGACCAAATGGTCGGCCCGTGGCAAATCCCGGTAGCAGACTGCGCGGTAACCAGCGCCAGCCTTGATAGCTACTATGGCGAGGCCATGTCTCTGGGTGAACGTGCGCCCGTGGCCTTGCTGGACTTTGCCGCGTCTGCCCGTCTGGCAGTAGGTGAAGCTTTGACCAACATCGCGGCGACACAAATTGGTGAGCTCAAGCGCGTTAAGCTCTCGGCTAACTGGATGTCCGCTGCGGGTCACCCTGGCGAAGACGCGGGTTTGTATGACGCGGTGCGCGCGGTCGGTGAAGAATTGTGCCCAGCGCTGGAAATTACCATTCCAGTGGGCAAAGATTCCATGTCGATGAAAACCCGCTGGCAGGAAGGTGATGAACAGCGCGAAATGACTTCGCCGCTGTCTCTGGTTATCACGGCATTTGCTCGTATCGAAGATGTCCGTCACACCGTGACGCCGCAATTGCATACCGATATGGGTGACAATGCGCTGCTGCTGATTGATTTAGGCGCGGGCCACAATGCACTGGGGGCCACCGCACTGACGCAGGTTTACCGCCAACTGGGGGATAAACCCGCCGATGTACGCGATGTGCAACAACTGGCTGGTTTCTTCAATGCCATGCAGCGCTTAGTGGTTGATCAGCTATTGCTGGCCTATCACGACCGCTCTGATGGCGGTTTGCTGGTGACCTTAGCTGAAATGGCTTTTGCTGGCCATTGTGGTGTGCACGCCGATATTCAATCTTTGGGTCATGATGCGCTGGCGGCCTTGTTTAATGAAGAACTGGGGGCGGTAATTCAGGTGCGGGCCGAGCAACTCGCAGCGGTGGAAAACGTGCTGGCAGAGCATGGCTTGGCCAATTGCGTTCACTATCTGGGCCGCGCTGTTGAAGGGGATAGTTTTGATATCCACAGCGGTTCTGAGGTGGTTTACAGCGAAAAACGTAGCACTTTGCGCTGCTGGTGGGCTGAAACCACGTGGCAAATGCAACGTCTGCGCGATAACCCGGAGTGTGCCGATCAGGAGCATCAGGCAAAACAGGATGAAACTGATCCTGGTTTGAATGTGAAACTGACTTTCGATCTTTCTGAAGATATTGCCGCGCCTTATATTATCAAACAGGCGCGACCAAAAGTTGCCGTACTGCGTGAGCAAGGGGTTAACTCTCACGTTGAGATGGCGGCCGCTTTCCACCGTGCCGGTTTTGATGCTGTTGACGTGCATATGAGTGACCTGCTGGCGGGGCGCATTGATTTGCAATCCTTCCAAACCTTAGTGGCTTGCGGCGGTTTCTCTTACGGTGACGTTTTGGGCGCGGGTGAAGGTTGGGCAAAATCTATTCTGTTCAATGACCGCGTACGTGATGAGTTCGAAGCCTTCTTCCATCGCCCAGAAACCCTGGCGCTGGGGGTGTGTAATGGTTGCCAGATGATGTCGAATTTGCGCGAACTTATTCCGGGTGCTGAGCATTGGCCACGATTTGTCCGCAACCTGTCTGACCGCTTTGAAGCACGTTTCAGTCTGGTGGAAGTGGCAAATAGCCCATCATTGTTTATGCAGGATATGGCCGGTTCCCGTATGCCAATTGCGGTTTCACATGGCGAAGGGCGGGTTGAAGTCCGTGATGCGGCGCATTTGGCCACATTGGAGCAGAACCAACTGGTGGCATTGCGCTTTGTGAACAATCACGGCGAAATAACCGAACAATACCCAGCTAACCCGAATGGTTCAGCTCATGGTATTACGGCGGTGACGAGTGCCAGTGGCCGGGCAACTGTCATGATGCCGCATCCAGAACGTGTTTTCCGCACTGTCAGTAACTCATGGCATCCAAAAGAGTGGGGCGAGGATAGCCCGTGGATGCGTATGTTCCGTAATGCGCGTAAGCAGTTAGGCTAAATAGCCTTGTTTTGATTGGTAACGAAGGGGCATGAGTTTATGCCCCTTTTTCTATATGCCAAAACAATGAAATAAAATGTGAATTTTGATTGCGTAACTATTTGATTATTAATGTGTAAATTGATTTGTCGGTAAATTGCGACAACGGGCATTGAGGTTGTCTCAAAAAGGAGACATTTAATCTATTGATTTATAATGATTTTATTTAATAACAGATTTAGTGTCGGGTAACAGCGACAAAATGCAACTTAACCACCTTATTTGATTAATCATATAGTCGTAATAGCGGTCTTTTTTTTATTATTTTGATTTAAAATCAACACGTTGAAAATTAAATTATAAACTTGGCACGCAACCTGCATTATTACTTACAGTTGCTCATTCACTTTTTATGATAGTCCCGCTGTAAAGCGGAATATGCGCTTCATAAGCCATCGAATGATGCCTAAGACTGGTACCTATCGTCCACCTAAACCGATATTGTGTGAATACACATATCAAGCATCGGACGACACGTTGAGTGAGGTGCCGCCTATGTCCTACTGTGATGAATTGTTCATCAATCTTGGACATGTCTGGATGCTATTCGTCTCATCCTCCCGATGATTGCCTCGGCTTCATCACATTGGAGACGATACTCAAGGGCATCCACATATTCTGCAACGGGGCAATTTATTGCCCCGTTGTCACATATTATGATTATGAAAAATAAGTAAAACTTGCCATTCTCGCTGCAAATTACTCTAAAAGCAGATCTGAAATGATTCTGACGATAATGGACAAGGCGCATCAATTAAAAGCACTTCGCTAAACGCTGAGTGCTTTTTTTTTGTTCTGTCGCATTAATCTGCTGGGGCAGATGCTATTTTTTTTGTGATTTTTCCTGCTGTTATCTCTGATCCGACATCCCTTCACTTATCAGTATTATTACATCGCTGTTATGGCCCAGTGTGTTCGCGGGGGGAGGTTTTTCGCGCACAGGGGCAGAGCCACCGGAGTCTCAAAGAGTGAATACGCCGGATGCTGGGGTTCGAAATCACGGCTAGGCAGTGGGGGCATCCCCGACAGAACAGTTTATCTTTTATCAACTTAAATAAAGTCGGCAGCACAATTTTTGCTAATTTGACTACACTAATGCGATAAAGCCATTGATATCCTTTGGCGGTAAAGGAATTTTTATGTTGCATGATTATCTGAATGTGATGGTGCTTTTTTTAGTTGTAGGCCTTGGTGCTGCGCTAACAAAAGCAAAGTGGTTAAATGCCTCAACCAATACTGTCTTTACCAAGCTGCTGCTTAATATTGCTCTGCCCGCGACATTGATTTTATCGATCAGCAGTGATTTTACGCGTCGCGAGTTTATTAAACTATTGCCCGATATTATTTTGCCCACGACGGTAATTTTAGTCTTAATGGGGCTGGCTTTTGCGGTGGCAAAAGTCATCAAAGTCGAGCGCAGTGATCTGGGCTTATTTATCGGCTTATGCTCAATGAGCAGCACTATTTTCTTTGGTATCCCCATTACGCTGGCGGTGTATGGAAGTCATGGCTTACCCTATGCCTTGATGACCTACGCCTCGCAGACGGTAATATATTGGACGCTCGGACTCTATCTTCTGGATATGGGGAAGTCCGAGGCTCAAAGTGGTCAAAGTACTTTTAAAACCGTCATTAAAGACATAGTTAATATGCCACTGCTGGCTTTTTTTGTTGGCGTTGGCCTGCTTCTAATCGGATTTAGGCTTCCCAGTGTTATTAAGGAGTTTCTGACTACTCTGGGGGGAATGACGTCCGCGCTAGCGATGCTTGTGGTTGGCACGATAATTTTTTTGTCTGGCTTAAAAAATATAAAAATAACCAGAGCGCTATGCTTTGTCGTGATATTCAGATTTATTGTGGCACCGATAGTCGTGCTCGGGTTGGGGTGGTTATTTTCTATTGATAGTCAGATGATTAAAATTACAATGTTAATCTGCTCATTGCCAATTCCAAATACGACGGTCATTTTAGCTGAAAAATATAAGGTTAACGTATTTTTTGCAACGGAAGCGCTTTCTTTATCTATAGGTGCTTACCTGATATTTCTGCCTGTTATCTTGTTTGCTATACACTCTGTTTAATCCCCTCAAGAGGGTGTTCTGTCGCATTAGCTTGGTCAAATCAGCATCTTGGCCTGACCAGAGCAATGCGATAGAGACTTTTTTATCTCTACTCTGGATATTAAGGTGTTAATAGAGTTGTAATCCTGACAGAGTCAGTTAGCATCACAACAGAATGATAGGCAATGAGATGATTTCGTTGAAAAGATGGCGTTTGTTCCCTCGGTCTTTACGTCAATTGGTGCTCATGGCATTTCTGTTGGTGCTGCTTCCTTTATTGGTGCTGGCGTATCAGGCTTATCAAAGTCTTGACCATTTAAGCGCACAAGCGGCCGACATTAATCGCACCACCCTGGCAGATGCCCGGCGCAGTGAGGCAATGACCAGTATTGCGCTCGAAATGGAGCGCAGTTATCGTCAATATTGCGTATTAGGCGATGCAACACTGGCAAAACTCTATCAGCATCAACGTAAGCAATATGCCCAGATGCTTGAGACTCATGCACATATCCTACCCGATGCCCGCTATTACCAGACTCAGAGTGAGTTATTGGCACAACTTTCTGATATTCAATGTAAAAATAGTGGGCCAGAACAGAATGCTTCTCTGTTATTAGAGCAATTTTCTCGCTCAAATGCCGAAATGGTACAGGTGACCCGTGATGTGATTTTCTCCCGTGGTCAACAGCTACAAAAAGATATCGCCGAACGCGGACAATTCTTTGGCTGGCAATCCCTGTTACTGTTTTTGGTCAGTGTGCTGCTGGTGGTGTTATTCACTCGTATGATTATCGGGCCGGTTAAAGGCATCGAACGAATGATTAATCGGCTGGGGGAAGGGCGGCCACTGGGCAATACTGCCTTATTTAAAGGGCCGCGAGAGTTACGCTCATTGGCGCAGCGTATTATTTGGCTCAGTGAACGGTTAGCCTGGTTGGAATCACAGCGCCACGAATTTTTACGACATATTTCTCATGAGTTGAAAACGCCATTAGCCAGTATGCGCGAAGGAACCGAATTACTCGCCGATGAGGTTGCGGGGCCATTGACCCAAGATCAAAAAGAGGTGGTCGCTATTCTTGATAACAGCAGCCGCCATCTGCAATTATTAATCGAGCAATTATTAGACTATAACCGTAAATTGGCTGACGGCCCCGGTGAGCTTGAGAATGTGGCGCTGGCAGAAATGGTCGAAGATGTCATTTCGTCTCATAGTTTACCGGCGCGAGCCAAGCTGATTCGCACAGAGACGGACTTGAAGGCGGACATTTGTTGGGCAGATCCAACATTATTAATGCGGGTATTAGATAATCTCTACTCCAATGCGGTGCACTATGGCGAGGAATCCGGTACCATTTGGATTCGCAGCCGCCAGGTGAATAACCGCGTGCAAATTGATATTGCCAATACCGGGTCATCAATTCCGGCATCAGAAGAAACAATGATATTTGAGCCTTTTTTCCAGGGAAGCCATCAGAGAAAAGGGGCCGTCAAAGGCAGTGGGCTGGGGCTGAGTATTGCTCAGGACTGTATCAAACGTATGCAGGGCGACTTGCAATTAGTGTCTGTGGATTACGCCGCCGTATGCTTTCGTATTGAATTGCCATTAACCGCCGAGAATGAATAAATAATGTACAAATGGTCTATGCGCAACATCATTAAAAAGACCGTCTTCTTAACCTGTCCGACGTCGACTGCGGCTGTAGTGCCAGCGGGCAGGTTGGGGATGGGCACTTTTTGGCGAGCTTTATTGCTGGCCCCTTTATTACTGACTGGGTGTACGGATAAACCGGCCAGCAGCCGTTTTTCACAAGCGGTTCAGATGGTAATACCGGAAACGAAAATTGTTGATTACCGCACTTTATCCTGTGATGTGCTGTGGGATCTGGATGATAAAGAGACACTTGAAAACTCTCTTTACTGGTTACGGGCAATGGATTGTGCTGAGCGGCTTGGGTCGACTCAAGCACGAACGCTGGTGAAAACAATTCCTGCCGAGAACTGGTCATCCGCCTTTAAACAGGGAATTTTACTGAGCAGTTCTGACCCTTCAATCGCCGAGCGCCGTCAGGTAGTTGAACAGCTAAATAGCTACAGCCAAAGTATTCCCGGTGCAGTGCGGCCATTGATTCAGCTGTGGCGTGAGCAACAGGTACTGCGCATCTCGCTGGCTGAAGAGCGCACGCGTTATCAGCGCTTGCAGCAGGAATCAGACGCACAAATTGACCGGCTACGTGAAAACCAGGTTCGCTTGCAATATAGCTTAATGGATACCACCCGCAAGCTGGAAAATCTCACTGATATCGAGCGGCAGCTTTCATCCCGTAAACAGTTACAGAATGAAATTCCTGATACTGATGCGGAGAGCAAATCTGCGCCACCAAAACCTGCCGAGGTTAAACCTCAGCCAAAAGTTGAGTCTGTTAAACCAGCAGAAACTCAATCACTCGAAACTAAACCAGCAGAAACTAAACCAGCAGAAACTAAGCCAGCCGAGGCTAAACCTGCTGATAATCAGCCAATAGAACCACCAGCAGAGACCCAGCCTGCGCCACAATCAGTAAAAAAACCGACGGATGCAGACACTCCGCCAGCTGTACCACCCACTGATGTCCCACCTGTGACTAATAAGGAATCTCATGACGCCACGCAAACCGGCCAATCTACTGCTGGTTGATGACGACCCCAGCTTACTTAAGCTGCTGGGGATGCGTTTGACCAGTGAAGGATTTAATGTCACCACCGCTGAAAGCGGGCAGGAAGCATTGCGTCTGTTAATGCGTGAGAAGATTGATTTGGTTATCAGTGATTTGCGGATGGATGAAATGGATGGCATGGCGCTGTTTGTTGAAATCCAAAAGCATCAGCCGGGCATGCCAGTGATTATTCTGACGGCCCACGGCTCGATTCCTGATGCTGTGGCTGCCACTCAGCAAGGAGTGTTTAGCTTCTTGACCAAACCTGTTGATCGCGATGCGTTATATAAAGCGATTGATGCAGCGCTAGAACTTTCTATTCCTGCTGGTGATGATACCTGGCGCGAAGAGATAGTCACCCGCAGCCCGGTAATGTTGCGTTTGCTCGAGCAAGCCAAAATGGTGGCGCAATCTGATGTCAGTGTGCTTATCAATGGGCAAAGTGGCACCGGTAAAGAAGTATTGGCGCAAGCTATTCATGCCGCTAGCCCACGGGCAAAAAAAGCCTTTATCGCCATCAACTGTGGCGCATTACCTGAACAATTACTGGAGTCAGAATTATTCGGTCATGCCAAAGGGGCATTTACGGGGGCTGTCAGTAGCCGCGAAGGGCTGTTTCAGGCCGCCGAAGGTGGGACGCTATTTCTGGATGAAATTGGCGATATGCCACTGTCTTTGCAGGTAAAACTGCTGCGAGTATTGCAGGAACGCAAAGTGCGCCCATTGGGTAGCAACCGTGATTTAAGTATTGATGTGCGTGTGATTTCAGCCACTCACCGCGATTTACCTAAAGCCATGGCAAAAAATGAATTTCGGGAAGATCTCTACTATCGTTTGAATGTAGTGAACTTAAAAATCCCAGCGCTTCATGAGCGCTCAGAAGATATCCCGCTGCTGGCTAACCATTTGCTGCGTGAATCTGCCAAGCGGCATAAGCCATTTGTCCGTAGCTTCTCAACCGATGCCATGAAACGACTGATGACAGCCAGTTGGCCGGGTAATGTGCGCCAATTGGTTAACGTGATTGAGCAATGTGTGGCATTAACCTCGGCCCCAGTTATCAGTGAAGCTTTAGTTGAGCAGGCTCTGGAAGGGGAAAATACCGCCTTGCCCACCTTCGTGGAGGCACGCAATCAATTTGAATTGAATTATTTGCGTAAGTTGCTGCAAATCACGAAAGGTAATGTGACTCAGGCGGCGCGAATGGCCGGGCGTAACCGGACTGAATTTTACAAATTATTGTCACGCCATGAACTGGATGCCAATGATTTTAAAGAATAATAGTGGTTAGTGGCTGGCAAAGTGAGTTACTGACAAAAGTTTTTCCTGATAGAGCCAACACTTTTGCGGTTTGCAAAATAATGGCTATAAAACTGAAGCAGAGTTAAATACAAATGAGCAGAAAACTTTCCATTGCATTAGCCCAATTGAATTGGCTGGTCGGCGATATCGAAGGCAACACTGAACGAATGTTGCAAACCTTGCACGAGCAGCAGAAGGCGGGAGCTGATCTTGTCATGTTCTCTGAGCTGGCTTTGTCCGGTTATCCGCCAGAAGATTTGCTGTATCGTGATGATTTTTATCAACGTTGTGAAGCACAACTGGATCGTTTGCAGGCGGCTTCGATGGCAACAGCCGTGTTGGTCGGGCATCCGTGGCGCGAAGAGGGCAACTTGTATAATGCGTTGTCGCTGTTTGCTAACGGAAAGTTACAAGCGCGCTATTTCAAACAGCAATTACCCAATTATGGGGTGTTTGACGAAAAACGCTATTTCTCTGCGGGTCACGACACTTGTGTGGTGGAGCTAAAAGGCTACCGCTTGGGTCTGCTTATTTGTGAAGATCTCTGGTTTGATGGCCCGGTCGATGCGGTTAAAGCCGCCGGTGCGGAAGTGGTGCTGTCTATCAATGCCTCGCCTTATAATCGTGAAAAACCTTATATTCGCAAAACGCTGATGGCGGCTCATTGCCAGCGAACCGGGTTGCCGCTGGTGTATCTCAACCAGATTGGTGGGCAGGATGAGCTGATTTTTGATGGTTGTTCTAAAGTATTTGATGCCGCAGGCACTATGACTCATCGTCTGGCTGCATTTGTTGAACAAACCACAATGTTGCAACTCAATGAATGCGAAGTGGTGCCGATGGCTGCCCCGGCAGCAGAGTTGCCGCCTTTAGCACAGGTTTATGAAGCACTGGTATTAGCGGTGCGCGATTATGTCACTAAAAATGGCTTTAATGGTGCGGTTCTGGGCCTATCCGGCGGGATTGACTCGGCACTGACACTGGCAATCGCTGTGGATGCACTGGGTAAAGATAAGGTTCAGGCATTAATGATGCCGTTCCGATACACCGCAGATATCAGTATTGCGGATGCCAAAGAAGAAGCCGAAATTTTGGGTATCGAATTTGATGTGCTCTCCATCGAGCCGATGTTTGATGCCTTTATGGGCCAATTGTCACCCATGTTTGCCGGAACTGCGCGCGACACGACAGAAGAAAACCTTCAGGCGCGTTGCCGTGGTGTGGTGTTGATGGCGTTGTCGAACAAGCGCCGCAGCATTGTATTAACCACGGGTAATAAAAGCGAAATGGCGGTGGGTTATGCCACTCTTTATGGTGATATGGCGGGCGGATTTGACGTCCTAAAAGATGTGCCAAAAACTCTGGTGTTCAAATTATCAGAATATCGTAATACGGTTTCATATGTTATTCCGCAGCGGGTTATCACCCGTCCACCTTCTGCCGAGCTCGCGCCGGATCAGAAAGATGAGGATAGCTTGCCACCTTATGATATTTTGGATGCCATTCTCGAAGGGTATGTCGAGCAGGATAAGTCGGTTGCCGATTTGGTTGCTGACGGTTTTGATGAAGCTATCGTGCGTAAAGTCATCCGCCTGGTAGATATCAATGAATACAAACGGCGTCAGTCAGCTGTCGGGCCGCGCATCACCGCCCGCAATTTTGGTAAAGATCGACGCTACCCGATTACATCAGGCTTTGGCCGCAAGAATTGGTAAAAACAGGGATTCACCATGAAAAAAATTGACGCGATTATTAAGCCATTCAAACTCGATGATGTCCGTGAGGCGCTGGCTGAAGTCGGAATAACCGGGATGACGGTAACAGAAGTAAAAGGTTTTGGCCGCCAGAAAGGGCATACCGAACTATATCGTGGCGCTGAGTATATGGTGGATTTCCTGCCAAAAGTAAAAATTGAAATTGTGGTTGCAGACGATATCGTCGATACCTGTGTCGAAGCGATTATGCAAACGGCTCAGACCGGTAAAATCGGCGATGGTAAAATCTTTGTCTTTGATGTTTCCCGCGTAGTGCGTATTCGTACCGGTGAGCAGGACGAAGAAGCGATTTAATTGAGTTGGTGACGAAAAAGAAAACGCCCGCTTTGTTTCACGACAAACGGGCGTTTTCTTTTTATTTCTATGCTGCCACCCTGTGGCGCAAATTAATAGCGAGGTTCTATTTCGCCATTCTGTACCGCCTGCTGGTGGTTGAGCAGTAATGCGCCATTAATGCCTTTTTCCAACAACAATTTTATCGGGTGATTATCTGGTCGGGTCAAAATGACCGCCTGTGTAGCTTGAATATAGCGCTCGTCACCTTGCAATTTAATGGCTTGCAAATGTTCATGGGGAATATTGTCTGGTAGCGCCCAAATAGCAGCATCAATATCGCCGCGATCAATATGGGCAATACAATCATTGTGGGGTAATTCAACCAATACAATTGGCTGACCGGAAAATTTAATCTCTGTTAGTAGGCATTGATCCGGTGAACGTGGATCTAGCCCGACCCGCTGGATATTATGCTGTTCGCCACGACGACAAATAAGTTGGTAACCCTCCACGTAGGAGCCATTACCTAAATTTAGTGCCACAGTGACTTTCCCTTGCTCCAGATGATTTTTTGCTGCCAGATACGAGACCACCGCCATATCGTAAATACCGTTTATTAGACATTCGATACGGACATGCGCCCCGCGCATATGGGCGAAATACAGAGGCAGTAAGGTAAATTGTTCTCTTAAACCGCTCGCCAGACCTTCATAAAGTTTGGTATAGGGCAGCGGCATTGCGCACACCATATTGCCTAAATCAGCTTGTTGCAGTAACAATGGCATATTCAAATCAATAAGTAAGGTGCCATTGCGACCACGACGCTCAACAATAATTGCGCCATCGGCTTCCAACACTTTTAAAGCATGCTGAATGACACCGACTGAGATATTAAAATTATCGGATAACTCATCAATAGTTTTAAGCCGATTACCGGCGCGCTCACCAATTAAATAGCGCGCCATAGAGACCAATGCCAACCCTTCTTTTTTTATGAATTTCTTACTCATGGTAGGTAAATTCAGCCTTAAGTCACCCAGTAGTCAAAGATATTACTGGGCCATAAATAGTAAGGGGACAATTTATCCATACGACTAATATTCAGTTATATAAATATCTATCCCTTTTACTTAAAATTGCAACGTGGTTCGCTGCTCCCGACAGAATGGTCACCCGCATCACTGATTCGAGCCAGCTCAGCATGATTTATTCGTTGGCTGCTCGGCTACAACGCCAATGACTTTAATATAGACATTCATCCCAATGCCTTTTCGTGGCAATAATAAATTAGGGTATATGGGATATAAATCACGTTTTACCCAATGTAAAAGCCATTAGTCGGATAATATTTATAGCGGGAATGGAGGGGGCTCGAATGAGCCGCCCTGAAATAATATAAATTAAATTAAAACGTTAAATAACTTTATGCGGGCCAAAGCATTCATAATGAATCCGCTCGGATGCAACCCCTTGGGCTAATAATTGGCGGCCAGCAAATTGCATAAAGGCCAATGGGCCACAGAAGTAATAATGTCGGTCGGGATCGGCCGCCAGCCACTGGTGCGAACTAAGATCCATTATCCCTCGGCTGTGATAATCTTCCCCCAGATTATCTTGTGCCTCCGGTTCGCGATACCACACATGGCGGCTAAGATTTGGCATCTGGTCGGCAATAGCAGAAACTTCATTGGCAAAAGCATGAACTCGGCCATTTTCCGCGGCATGCAGCCAATGTATCGGGGCGGAATGTTGTTGGCTATGTAAGGTATTGAGCATACTTAACATTGGGGTCTGGCCAACACCGGCAGAAATTAATGCCACCGGTGTATCAGGCGAG
Source organism: Yersinia rohdei ATCC 43380 (assembly GCF_000173775.1). GTDB lineage: Bacteria > Pseudomonadota > Gammaproteobacteria > Enterobacterales > Enterobacteriaceae > Yersinia > Yersinia rohdei. Next base: position 20,020 of record NZ_ACCD01000005.1, on the reverse strand, counting down.
ATATCTAGGAAGAAATCACCACGAGGAGGAGCAACGCGCAGGGTATCTCCCTCCTTTAACTGTTGGTGCAAATAGTTAGAAACCGTGCCTTGTGCTTCCCGTTTTACCGCAATGCGGTAGGTTTTACCATTGGGTGCCGCAGTCAGTGAGTATTGGCGGATTTCTTGATATTCCAATTGGTCATCTTCAATATAAATTCCCAGATATTGGCCGGGTTTGAAATCCAGTACTCGCCCGCCATCTACTGGCGCTAGCTCAAAACTGCAAATAACCTCACTTTGCATTTCTTTTTTGATGATGCGAAAACTGCGCAATGTTCGCCAGCCACCAGTGCGGGTTTCACCGTCCGCATAAATCTGGCTTTCTCGCTGAATAAAGACATCCGCCAGCACCCCATAAGCTTTCGCCCAGGCATCAAGGACTTCCTGACCCGGCGAGAACATTTCATCCAAGGTGCATATCAGGTGATGACCGACAATAGAATAATGCTCGGGTTGAATATTGAGGCTGGTATGTTTCTGCGCGATTTTCTCCACCGCAGGCAGTAACGCCGCCAGATTTTCCAGATTTGCTGCATAAGCACAAATGGCATTGAACAGGGCTTCGCGCTGATCGCCATTAATCTGGTTGCTCATATTGAAAATATGCTTCAGCTCAGGATTATGCTCGAACATGCGGTCATAGAAATGTGCTGTTAATTTGGGGCCAGTGGCGGCAAGCAGTGGAATGGTGGATTGAACGGTAGCGATGGTTTGGCGGTCTAGCATGGTGTCTCCTTAACTATTTTATCCCTCTCATTTTTGGCACAGCTAGCACCAAGAACTCGGGCTTATAAGATACAAATCAATACATGTATATAATATGCATCTTATAGATTGCATCCTAACTTGTAAATGCACATTGCACTTATAAGGGATTAGCTCGCGCGCCAGTTCACAGAAGATGAAAAAATCACATATTGAATATGAGGATAATTCCATTGCTTTGGATGAAGTATGAACAGGTCAAAGCCTTACGCCGTCTGTAGCCAATCGTTTGCGTAAAAACCTCTGTCAAGGCCTATCTTAACGGGGGGGAAACAGTTTACACTGTGGGACAGAACCCAAACGGGTGGTCCACTATACCCTTCGTACTTGAAGCTGCAGCGGTGCTAGCTGCTCTCACTTACCCGAATCACTGGCGTGGGTCAGCTCATCGGGACTCGCTCATTGGTCGCCAAGTGGCAACACCAATGACGTTGGGTATAGGAATATTTAGCTAAGTCAGGAGAGCCGGATGTTAAAGCGTGAAATGAACATTGCCGATTATGATGCAGATCTATGGCGTGCAATGCAGCAAGAAGTGGTGCGCCAGGAAGAGCACATTGAACTGATTGCCTCTGAGAACTACACCAGCCCGCGAGTTATGCAGGCGCAAGGTTCCCAGTTGACGAACAAATATGCTGAAGGTTATCCGGGCAAACGTTATTACGGTGGCTGTGAATATGTTGATATCGTTGAACAATTAGCCATTGATCGCGCTAAAGAATTGTTTGGTGCTGATTACGCCAACGTTCAACCGCATTCCGGTTCTCAGGCCAACGTAGCCGTTTATTCTGCTTTGCTGCAACCAGGCGATACTGTTCTGGGGATGAATCTGGCACACGGCGGTCATTTGACCCACGGCTCACCAGTAAACTTCTCTGGCAAACTTTATAATATCGTGCCTTATGGCATTGATGAATCTGGCAAAATTGATTATGAAGATATGGCTCGTCAGGCCGAAATTCATAAACCAAAAATGATCATCGGCGGCTTCTCTGCTTATTCCGGTATTGTTGATTGGGCAAAAATGCGCGAAATCGCTGATAGCATCGGCGCATGGTTCTTTGTCGACATGGCTCACGTTGCGGGCCTGGTAGCTGCGGGCGTTTATCCAAACCCTGTTCCACATGCGCACATTGTTACCACCACCACCCACAAAACTCTAGCTGGCCCACGTGGCGGTTTGATTTTGGCAAAAGGTGGCGATGAAGAGCTGTATAAAAAATTAAATTCCTCGGTGTTCCCGGCAAACCAGGGCGGCCCGTTGATGCATGTTATCGCTGGCAAAGCGGTTGCATTGAAAGAAGCAATGGAACCTGAGTTCAAGGTCTACCAGCAACAAGTGGCTAAAAATGCAAAAGCTATGGTTGCGGTCTTCTTGGATCGTGGTTACAAAGTCGTTTCTGGTGGGACTGATAACCATCTGTTCTTGCTTGATTTAGTGGATAAAAATATCACTGGTAAAGATGCAGATGCCGCTTTAGGTCGTGCCAATATTACTGTGAACAAAAACAGCGTTCCTAACGACCCGAAAAGCCCGTTTGTGACTTCCGGTGTGCGTATTGGTTCTCCGGCGATTACCCGCCGTGGTTTCAAAGAAGAAGAATCTCGTGAACTGGCGGGTTGGATGTGTGATGTGTTGGATAACATCAACGACGAAGCGACTGTCGAACGCATCAAACAAAAAGTTCTGGAAATCTGTGCCCGTTTCCCGGTTTACGCATAATTGCTAGCGATCGGCTTTAACTAATAAAAACCCGCGTAATGCGGGTTTTTTTATGCATGTCAGACCGCTAAATAAGGCCATGAATATGTTGCGGGGGCTGCCGCACCTTTTGTTGGTGATATGTAATTCATGTAATTGAAACGTGAACTTCATCGCAAACCCTATGTTTGGATGATTACAATATTGCTAGCTGACGGGAGCTCTGTCACAGTGACGGCTGACCTCGGAGGGATTCATGGTATTGCAATCAACACGTTGGCTGTCGCTCAGCTATTTCACCTATTTCTTTTCTTATGGCATTTTTCTGCCTTTTTGGGGCATCTGGTTACAAGGGGAAGGAATACCCCCTGAAACCATTGGGATTTTGCTGGGGGCTGGATTAATTTCCCGTTTTCTCGGCAGCTTGATTATTGCTCCCAGCGTTAAAGATCCTTCTCACCTGGTGACTGCCATTCGAATTTTGGCATTACTGACTTTAGCTTTTGCTGTCGGTTTTTGGTTTGGTAATGGCTGGGCTTGGTTGATGGTGATTATTGCTGGTTTTAACTTATTTTTTGGCCCATTAGTGCCACTAACAGACGCGTTGGCCGGCACCTGGCAAAAGCAGATAACCATGGATTACGGCAAAGTCCGGTTATGGGGATCGCTGGCCTTTGTTATTGGCTCGGCATTGACCGGTAAGTTGGTTTCTGTTTGGGGGCATCCGGCCATTCTTTATAGTTTACTTTTCGGTGTCTCAGCCATGTTATTGGGGTCATTGCTGAAACCTAGCGTCATGCCGAAAGGGGAGGTTAAACACTCTAATGTTGCCGCCACGCGCTGGAAAATATTGTTGTCTGAGCCGCAGGTGTGGCGCTTTTTACTCTGTGTCACCCTATTGCAAGGCGCACATGCCGGTTATTACAGTTTCAGCTCTATTTATTGGCAGGATGCCGGTTATTCTGCCGCCACCATTGGCTATTTGTGGTCATTAGGTGTGGTTGCCGAAATTCTGGTGTTCGCATTTAGTAATGTTCTTTTCCGCCGCTGGACGGCCCGCAGCCTGTTACTGCTTTCCGCCATCAGTGGCATTATTCGCTGGAGTCTGATGGCTTCCACTACCGAGTTGCCCTGGTTGATTTTTATTCAAATCCTCCACTGTGGCTCATTTACTGTTTGCCATCTGGCGGCGATGCGCTTCATTGCAGCCCGGCGCGGGCCTGATGTAATTCGCTTGCAGTCGATTTATTCTGCACTGGCAATGGGCGGTGGGATTGCAGTGATGACGGTAATTTCTGGTTTCTTGTTTGAGCATTACCAGGGCGGGGTGTTCTGGGTGATGGCATTGATAGTGATCCCAGCGCTGTTTATTCGCCCTCAGGTGGTTGCGATACCAGAAGAACCCGCCACTTAGGGGAGTTCTAATAGACTGCGTAACTGTTGGTTTTGTTGCGCAGTCAGCGGTAACAGCACCTGAATCAATGGGGGCATTGATTCAGGTTGCTGTACAGCATAAGGGGTTAGCACCACTGCCGTGCCGGCAGGTGCACCTGATTGCAAATACACCTCATGGGGCAAATATTTAATATGTAACGGCAAAAGGGTTAACTCACGAATTTGCTGCTCAAGTTGTTGTTCTAATGCTGGATTATTCTGCGTCAACAGTAAAATCTGCTTTTCCTGTAATGCATTATCCTGCATTAACCAGGCACCAAAACTAATGGCAATCAGGCCGACTTCATCGGTAGAGAATTGAATTTGGTATTCCTGCTCGAAAGCGGCGAGCGCCTGCCGGGTTGTTCGTAATAGCCGGGGATATTTACGGATAACCTCTTCCAACAATGAATTATCAATTCCGATATTGAAATAACAGCGCTCAATCGCGGGAGCAAGATGGGCGAATAGCTGGCTCATCAACATTTCATTACTGCTCAATGTCATACCGGAAAACTGTTGGAAACGCATAACTAACTGATTGATAGCATTGATTAGACGTAAATCCTCCACTGATTGAGTGCTGTGATAACTGTGCGCTTTAATCATTGTCAGCATCAGTATTAGCACGTCTCGTTCTATTTTATCGAGTGGGTTACTTAACAGCGGATTAAATGAATCAAATAAATGGTCAGCGGCGGCCAGAGCGGGCTTGCGTACCAGCCACTGCTGCTGGGCGAGAGATAACTCCGGTAACATTTGTTGCCGATGCTCAAAAGCACAATGGGCCAAATAAAGTTGCAAAAACAGGCGGTCTTTCTCATTGAGTTGGCGGTTCAGATAAGGTTCGCATTGCGCGATAATTTCAGGTAATTCCTCTGATATCAGCCGGTTATCCCATGAGAGTGCATTATATAAACGCGGAGCAAAATAGTTTTCAACAAACTCAGGGCAATAGCGTATTCCACGGCGCAGCCAGTGAATAAAGCAGAGCCGTTGATCGAGCCGGTTGCCGTAAATCAAACAGTTTTCGGCAGTGCTACTGAGCTGCAAATGGTAGAAACGCTGGATTTCATTGGCTACCTCGGCTATATCTTCCCGAGTAGTCGGTACTCCGACGCCGTTAAGTTGGCTAATAGTGTCCAGCTGTACTGTTTGCACTGGCATAAATAGCATCAATAACATATGGCAACGGCGTTGTTGGCCGGATAGCGATTTATTGGGCAACTCTTGATCAGGTAATTGGGGCTCAGAAGAAGTGTCCAGTCGCATATAACCTTCCATGATGGATTTGCTGTTATTCATCATTATCAAGCATAGCAAAAGAGATTCTATTCAGTTTACTGGGGCCAGGGGCTTTTACATCGACTTACAACTTACATCACAGTTATCGTGGAATTCCAAAGGATTGATTTATGCAGGTTATGTTATGTTATAACAAATTATCTGTAGTTAACCGATTGATAGCCTTATTAATCGTGGGGTATATGGCTATTTACAGTCAGTTAGTTGAGGCTCATCCCCACAGTTTTATTGATATGGATGCCACTTTCGTCAGTGAACAACAGAAGCTGGTGGGAGTGAAAATGGTCTGGACGATGGATGAGATTACTTCTGCCGATCTGTTGTATGACGCAGAAAATGCCAAAAGTGACTCTGAAATCTGGAAGAAACTGGCAGCCGAAGTGATGGCCAATGTGCTTGGGCAGCATTATTTCACTGATATATACCGTGATGGTAACCCAGTGAAATATAAGAATTTACCGACAGAATATCATTTATCTCGTAAGGGCCATCAGGCCGTGTTGGAATTTATTTTGCCGCTGGCAGAACCACAGCCTTTGGCTGGGAAACCTTTTAGTATCTCGACTTACGACCCTACATATTTTGTGGATATGAGTTATGCAGGTAATCAGGCCGTAAGGTTATCGCCAGAAATGGAAAAAAACTGCAAATTAACCTTATTTACGCCAAATCCAAATGCCTCATTACAAAGCTATGCGTTGTCATTGGATAAGAGTGATTCACCGGGAGAAGATATGGAACTGGGTAAGCAATTTGCACAACAGGTCACTGTGCAATGTCAGTAGGGATAGCTGTCGCTTCACGGCAACGAAATTGGCTGATAAATTTATGGCCACTGCTGCTTTTTTTCGTGTTTCTGGTCGGTGCAGGTTATGTCGCCTGGCTCTATTGGCCGGAACTGCTGTTTAAAACAGTGGTCTGGCAAAAAAATATGCATCAGCAAATGGCTCAGCTATTGCAACAGGTTAAAGCCAATCCACACCAGGCGGGCCTCGCGCTGATGATGTTTAGCCTCATATATGGTGTGCTGCATGCGGTGGGGCCGGGGCACGGCAAAGTGGTGATCGTGACCTATTTAGCGACCCATCCGGCACAGTTAAAAAGCAGTTTGAAGCTGACCTTTGCCGCGTCGATACTGCAAGGCGGTGTGGCTATCTTGCTAGTGACAGTGCTGCTCGGTGTGTTGCAACTGTCCTCCCGCTATTTACACCAAAGCAGTTTCTGGCTGGAAAAAGGCAGCTTCTTGTTGGTTATTGCGCTGGGGGTTTTGTTGTGTTTTCGAGCTCTAAAGCGGTTATATCAACAGATAAAAATGTTAAAGCCACAGAAGATGAGTATTCAGCGGATACAACCTTTAGCTGATAATCATATTCACAGTGATAGTTGCGGCTGTGGGCATCGTCATATGCCAAGTGCGCAAGAACTGCAGGCCGGAGGTGACTGGCGCACCCGGTTGGCCATTGTATTGGCAATGGGGATGCGACCTTGTTCTGGTGCAATTATGGTGTTGTTGTTTGCCAAAGTAATTGGTGTTTATTGGTGGGGGATTTTGTCAGCCATTGCTATGGCAATAGGAACATCATTAACTATCTCGGTGCTGGCATTGTTTGTCCATTATGCGCGACGACTAGCTGTGCATCTTAGCCGAAACCGCGCCCCTGCGGCTTGGGGAACCTTGGTTTGGGCGACATTAGCATTAACCGGTGGCATCATTTTGTTATTTGCCGGAGTGTTGCTTTATCTTTCCAGTCAGCCCGAAGCCATTGGGGGGATAAGGCCATTTGGCCGCTAAATTTAGGCATAAAAAAACCAGTCAGGGTTAACAGACTGGTTTTCGCTATAGAGCTACACAGCGGCAATGTGAAATATTAACGTTTCAATGCATCACTGATTTCATCGCTCATTGCTTGAACGATAGATTTCACAATACGTGGGTTACCCGCAACGATATTCCCAGAGCTGAAATGGTTATGACCGCCAGCAAAGTCAGTCACGATACCGCCAGACTCACGAACTAACAGCTCACCACCGGCGAAATCCCAAGGTTTCAAACCAATCTCAAAGAAACCATCGACACGACCTGCAGCCACATAAGCCAGATCCAGTGCCGCAGAACCGGTACGACGGAAGTCAGCACATTGTTCAAACAGTTTACCCACGACACGAAGATAGGCCGGTGCGTGTTGTTTAACTTTGAATGGGAAACCGGTCGCCAGAATGGTGCCGTCTAAATCTTTGGCATTGGTGCCACGCAGGCGATAACCATTTAACTGAGCGCCTTGACCACGGGTTGCTGTAAAGAGTTCGTTACGCATTGGGTCATAAACTACCGCGACTTCGGTACGGCCTTTGATGCGTACTGCGATAGAAACTGCGAAATGAGGGAGACGTTTGATGAAGTTGCTAGTGCCATCCAGTGGATCAATAACCCATTGTACATCATCGTCTTCGCCAACTAACTCACCACATTCTTCACCAATAATGGTGTGTTTTGGGTAAGATTTACGAATAACATCAACAATTAGACTCTCTGAGTCACGGTCAACGTTAGTAACAAAGTCATTACTGCCTTTCTGGCTCGCTTCGACAGCGTCCGGAGTTTCATAATTTTTGGCAATCAGGTTACCGGCCTTACGCGCAGCGCGTATGGCGATAGTCAGCATCGGATGCATGGGTATCTTCCACTAGGATGTTAAAGAACGAGAAACGGCGCGTAGTATAGCAGGGGATCTGATAAATGCCTATGTCTGTGTTAAGATATGGCGATTCCCCGTTATCCTCAGAGTTTGTATGTTACACAATATTCGTATCGTTTTGGTTGAGACTTCACACACCGGCAATATGGGTTCAACAGCCAGAGCCATGAAAACCATGGGATTATCTAATTTATATCTGGTCAATCCTTTGGTAAAACCGGATTCTCAGGCTATTGCACTCTCCGCCGGTGCCAGCGATGTGATTGGCAATGCCACCATCGTTGATACATTGGATGAAGCATTAGCAGGTTGTAATCTGGTGGTCGGCACCAGCGCCCGCTCTCGTACTTTGCCGTGGCCGATGCTAGAGCCGCGCGAATGTGGGGTTCGCAGCGCACGCGAAGCAGAGCATGCTCCAGTGGCATTGGTGTTTGGCCGTGAGCGTGTTGGTCTTACTAATGAAGAGCTGCAAAAATGTCATTATCATGTGGCGATTCCGGCAAACCCAGAATACAGCTCACTGAATTTGGCAATGGCCGTACAAATTATAGCCTATGAAGTGCGGGTGGCATTCCTTGACCGCCAACAGGCAGCAGCTCCTCTAGTAGAAGAAGTGGAAGCCCCTTATCCTTTGGTGGATGATTTGGAGCGTTTCTATTTACATTTGGAGCAGGTTTTATCTCATACCGGTTTTATTCGCCAGGCACATCCGGGCCAGATTATGAGCAAATTACGCCGCCTGTTTACCCGCGCGCGACCAGAAGCTCAAGAGCTGAATATTTTGCGTGGGATGCTGACATCGATTGAAAAACAAGATAAATGTCCACCACGTGCTACAGATGACAGTGAGCATAAAGAAATTAAATAATGTTATATATCAATTAGTTAAATTACAAATCACCCAGTGTTATTGAGAATGAGGCAGACAAATAATACTTGAGTAAATTACTAGGTTAAATAGTTGACTAAAATACTCAAGAATGTCAAAATTCTGGCTCGTTTTCACCAACAGGTAATTTTAGCTATGAGACTGACATCCAAAGGCCGTTATGCTGTAACCGCCATGCTTGATGTGGCATTACATTCCCAGGACGGGCCAGTTCCTCTGGCAGATATTTCTGAACGTCAGGGGATCTCGTTATCCTACTTGGAACAGCTTTTTTCACGGTTACGCAAAAATGGCTTAGTTGCCAGCGTTCGTGGTCCAGGTGGCGGTTACCTGCTGGGGAAAGATGCATCAGAAATCGCGGTAGGTGCAGTGATTACCGCAGTTGACGAATCTGTCGATGCAACCCGTTGTCAGGGTAAAGAAGGGTGCCAAGGGGGCGATCGTTGCCTTACGCATACCTTGTGGCGTGATTTGAGTGAGCGCATCAGCAGCTTCCTCAACAACATCACGTTGGCAGAACTGGTTAATAACCAAGATATTCTTGAGGTAGCGGATCGTCAAAATAACGATACGCGCCGTACGGCCAATGGCCGACCGCAAGAGACGATTAACGTCAATCTGCGCGCATAAGCAGAATCTGCGGAATTTTTCGTTTTGGAAGTGATGTACGGAGCATAAGAGCAATGACCGAATCAAAAATAAAGACACCGATCTATCTGGATTATGCAGCAACGACCCCGGTAGACCCTCGTGTCGCTGAAAAAATGATGCAATACCTGACTCTGGACGGTATTTTCGGTAACCCGGCCTCTCGTTCTCATAAGTTCGGTTGGCAGGCAGAAGAAGCTGTTGATATTGCACGTAATGATATTGCCGCATTAGTTGGTGCAGACCCTCGCGAGATAGTCTTCACCTCTGGTGCAACTGAGTCTGATAACCTCGCAATTAAAGGTGCAGCCAACTTCTACCAGAAGAAAGGCAAGCACATCATCACCTGTAAGACCGAACATAAAGCTGTGCTGGATACTTGTCGCCAATTGGAGCGCGAAGGCTTCGAAGTGACTTATTTGGCACCACAATCTAACGGTATTATCGATCTCCAACAGCTGGAAGCAGCAATGCGTGAAGACACCATTTTGGTTTCTATCATGCATGTGAATAATGAAATCGGTGTGGTGCAGGATATCGCCCAAATCGGCGAAATGTGCCGTAGCCGCGGGATCATTTTCCATGTTGATGCCACCCAAAGTGTCGGTAAATTACCTATTGACCTAAGCAAGCTGAAAGTGGATTTGATGTCCTTCTCTGCCCATAAAGTTTATGGCCCGATGGGCATTGGCGCACTTTTTGTGCGTCGCAAACCACGTATTCGCATTGAAGCACAGCAGCACGGCGGCGGTCATGAGCGCGGTATGCGTTCCGGCACCTTGCCAGTACATCAAATCGCTGGCATGGGTGAAGCTTACCGTATTGCTAAAGAAGAGATGGAAAGCGAAGCTGAGCGCTTGCGTAAACTGCGTCTGCGTTTGTGGGATGGCCTGAAAGATATCGAAGAAGTTTACCTGAATGGCGATTTGGAGAATGGTGCACCTGGCATTCTTAACGTCAGCTTCAACTATGTTGAAGGTGAATCGCTTATCATGGCATTAAAAGATTTGGCTGTTTCATCTGGTTCAGCCTGTACCTCCGCGAGTCTGGACCTTCTTACGTGTTGCGTGCGTTAGGGATGAACGACGAACTGGCTCACAGTTCAATTCGTTTCTCTTTGGGGCGTTTCACCACTGAAGAAGAGATCGACTACGCCATTGCGCTGGTGCGTAAATCCATTGGTCGTCTGCGTGATTTATCTCCGTTGTGGGATATGTTCAAGCAGGGCGTGGATATCAGCAGCATTGAATGGTCTCACCATTAATTCCAGACTTTAAGACTCAGGAGTAATCACATGGCTTACAGCGAAAAAGTAATAGATCATTACGAAAACCCACGTAACGTTGGGTCATTCGACAACGAAGATCCTACCATTGGTAGCGGCATGGTTGGCGCACCTGCTTGTGGTGATGTCATGAAATTGCAGATCAAAGTTAACGAAGCCGGCATCATTGAAGATGCACGTTTCAAGACTTATGGTTGCGGTTCTGCCATTGCTTCCAGCTCTCTGGTAACTGAATGGATGAAAGGCAAGTCTCTCGATCAAGCTTCTGCTATCAAGAATACCCAGATCGCAGAAGAACTGGAGTTGCCGCCAGTCAAAATTCACTGCTCGATTCTGGCAGAAGATGCCATCAAAGCAGCTATCGCCGACTACAAAAGCAAACATACTGCTAAGTAGTTGTAAAATAGGTTATTAATAGCTAGCCCATATTGCGATATTGTCTCTATGGGCAGTTTTTAAGAGTTGAGGTAGTTGTATGTCGATATCAATCAGCGACAGTGCTGCACAACGGGTCAGCGCCTTTTTAAATCACCGTGGTAAGGGCTTGGGTCTGCGCTTGGGCGTAAGAACGTCGGGCTGCTCCGGTATGGCATATGTCCTGGAATTTGTTGATGAAATGAACGATGACGATATCGTTTTTGAAGACAAAGGTGTGAAAGTGATCATCGACGGCAAAAGCATGGTTTATCTTGACGGTACCGAACTGGATTTCGTCAAAGAAGGGCTGAATGAAGGCTTTAAGTTCAACAATCCGAATGTCTCTGGTGAGTGCGGATGTGGCGAAAGCTTTAACGTCTAATACCTGTTTTTGTCCCTGCCTTAGGCATTTGATGCTTCATATATACCTAATATCATTGGAGTTGTAGGTCATCAGCCAGTAAGAAAATCCTAATAAGCTTACTTAAGTAAGTCATTTTAGGAGGACTCCGGCGAACCGCCCTGCAACTTCAAAGACGAAGGGTGTTAACTCCCAGAGCATGCTATGGATTATTTCACATTATTCGGGTTGCCGGCTCAGTACCGGATTGACGGTAACCAACTCACTGCCCGCTATCAGGAATTGCAACGCCAATTCCATCCCGATCGCTTTGCCAACCAGCCAGAACGCGAACGTTTAGCCTCTTTACAGCAGGCCGCGACCATCAATGATGCCTATCAAACCCTCAAGCACCCATTAAAACGGGCCGAGTATATGCTATCTTTGCAGGGTTTTGATTTAGGTAATGAACAACACACGATGCGCGATACCGCTTTTCTGATGGAGCAATTAGAACTGCGCGAAGAGCTTGATGCTATTGAGCACCAGTCTGATGCCGAAACACGGCTTGAGGCTTTCAGTCATCGCCTTACCCTGATGACTGGCACGCGTAGCCAACTGATGGTCGAACAACTGGATAACCAACAGTGGGAACTTGCAGCTGATACCGTCCGAAAATTACGTTTTTTGGATAAATTACAGCAGCAGGTTGAGCAATTGGAAGAGCGCCTGTTTGACGATTTTGCCTGATTATCTAGAAGAATACGAAATTTAATAGAGTGAGATTTTTTCAACTCATTGATAAGAATAAATAAAAATAAAGTTATTGATTACTATAATGTCCGACTGATTCTTATTAGAGCGTGTCGCCAAATTTTTTATATAGCCAACGAACTTGGAGTGACAGGTAGGCTGCAATTAAGCACATTCAAATGCACTTACATATATAAGTGATGCGAATGAGTAAAAGCGTCTAGCTCCTGTGGCTTTAAGGACTGAGGATATAGATTCATGATTGATGGAAGCTCAACATGGCCTTATTACAAATTAGTGAGCCTGGTTTAACAGCGGCACCACATCAACGCCGGTTGGCCGCAGGAATAGACTTAGGTACCACCAATTCATTGGTAGCGACAGTGCGCAGCGGTAAAGCGCAAACACTGGAAGATGAACAGCTGCGGGACTTGCTGCCCTCAGTGGTTCATTATCAACAACATGGCATTGATGTTGGTTGGAATGCGCGTGATTTAGCGGCGTTAGATCCGGCCAACACTATCAGCTCAGTCAAACGTATGATGGGCCGCTCTTTAGCGGATATCCTCCAGCGTTACCCTAATCTGCCGTACCAATTCCAGCCAAGTGAAAATGGCTTGCCAATGATCCAAACCGCAGCCGGGTTGGTCAATCCGGTGCAGGTGTCTGCGGACATTCTCAAGATACTGGCACAGCGGGCGCAAGCAGCATTGGAAGGGGAGTTGGACGGCGTCGTTATCACTGTTCCCGCCTATTTTGATGATGCACAGCGCCAGGGAACCAAAGATGCTGCCCGTCTAGCTGGGCTGCATGTGTTGCGTTTGCTAAATGAACCCACCGCTGCCGCCATCGCCTATGGCCTGGATTCAGGTCAGGAAGGGGTGATTGCTGTTTACGACTTGGGCGGCGGGACATTTGACATCTCTATTCTGCGCTTGAGCCGTGGGGTGTTTGAAGTGTTGGCGACGGGCGGCGACTCGGCGCTTGGTGGCGATGATTTCGACCATTTATTGGCAGATTGGCTGCGTGAGCAAGCCGGTATTGATTCACGTGATGATCACGGGATTCAGCGGCAATTACTTGATGCGGCTATTGCGGCTAAAATTGCGTTAAGTGATGCCGACACTGTTGATGTTTCGGTCGCTGGCTGGCAAGGGAAAATTACCCGCGCACAGTTTGAAACCTTGATTGGCTCACTGGTCAAACGCACATTAATGGCCTGCCGCCGTGCATTAAAAGATGCCGGTGTCAGCGCCGATGAAGTCTTGGAAGTGGTGATGGTTGGCGGCTCGACCCGTGTGCCTTTGGTGCGCGAGCAGGTTGGGAAATTCTTTGGCCGCACGCCATTGACCTCGATTGATCCCGATAAAGTGGTCGCCATTGGCGCGGCTATTCAAGCAGATATTCTGGTGGGGAATAAACCTGACAGTGACATGCTGCTGCTGGATGTTATCCCGCTGTCATTAGGGCTGGAAACAATGGGCGGTTTGGTGGAAAAAGTGATTCCACGTAATACCACTATTCCGGTAGCCCGCGCGCAAGAATTCACCACCTTTAAAGATGGGCAAACTGGAATGGCTATCCACGTGCTGCAAGGCGAGCGCGAGTTGGTGCAAGATTGCCGCTCTTTAGCGCGTTTTAGCTTACGGGGCTTGCCACCATTACCTGCCGGTGGGGCACATATTCGGGTGACTTTCCAGGTTGATGCTGACGGTTTATTGAGTGTCACGGCGATGGAGAAATCCACGGGTGTCGAGGCATCGATTCAGGTGAAGCCATCTTATGGGCTATCTGATGATGAAATTGCCAATATGATTAAAGATTCGATGGCGAATGCGCACAGTGATATTGGCGCGCGTAAGCTGGCGGAGCAACAGGTCGAAGCGTCTCGGGTGCTGGAAAGCTTACAAGGCGCATTGGCCACAGACGCTACATTACTCAGTGAGCAAGAAAGTCACGCTATCGCTCAGGCGATAACGTCATTACAGCAGCAGATGCAGGGCTCTGACCCACAGGCAATCGAAGCTGCGATCAAAGTGTTAGATGCACAAACGCAAGATTTTGCCGCACGCCGGATGGATGCTTCTATTCGCCGTGCTTTGGCTGGCCATTCAGTGGATGAGGTTTAATCATGCCCAAAATAGTATTTCTGCCCCATAAAGATCTTTGCCCGGATGGCGCAGTACTGGAAGCAACTCAAGGTGAGACTATACTGGACGTTGCCTTGCGCAATGGAATTGATATCGAGCATGCCTGTGAGAAATCTTGTGCCTGCACGACTTGCCACTGTGTAGTGCGCGAAGGTTTTGATTCTCTGCCAGAAAGCAGTGAACTGGAAGACGATATGCTGGATAAAGCTTGGGGTTTGGAGCCGGAAAGCCGTCTGAGTTGTCAGGCCAGAGTGACTGACGAAGACTTAGTGGTTGAGATCCCGCGTTATACCATTAACCATGCACGAGAACACTGATATGAGCTTAACGTGGCAAGATACTCGCGAGATTGGCGAAGCCCTTTACGACCAGTTCCCGGATACTGATCCTAAAACGGTGCGTTTTACTGATATGCACCAATGGATTTGTGATTTGGAAGATTTCGATGACTCCCCGCAGGGATCAAATGAAAAAATACTGGAAGCGATTCTGCTCGTTTGGTTAGATGAGTTCGAATAAATATCAATAGGGTCGCGGAAGCGGCCCTTTTTTGTATCTGATCTGATACCTTAGAAGTCTACGTAAGTAAGTTAAGTATTTTACAGCAAGATGGGTATCCGCCGCGGTCAATATAGACCTGCGCATAAACCGCTGAATAACAGTAAAAAATAATAATGAAGAGGTTGTCATGACAACAGAAATGATGCAAATATCCCTATCCCATAATCCGGCAGATGCCCGCTGGGGCGAGAAAGCCCTGCTCAGTACCGATGCAGAAGGCATCACGATTCACCTGACGGGGAAGGGTGAATTGGATGCTATTCAACGCGCAGCCCGCAAAATCGATGGGCAAGGAATCAAACAAGTAAAACTGGCCGGTGAGGGCTGGGGTCTGGAACAAAGCTGGGCATTCTGGCAAGGGTTCCGCGGGCCAAAAGGCCAGCGCAATGTGGCGTGGGCAGAACTGCCAGAGCAAGAAAAAACTGAGCTGGAGCACCGGCTGAAGATTATTGACTGGGTGCGCGATACCATTAACGCGCCAGCCGAAGATTTAGGGCCAGAACAGCTGGCTAAAAACGCCATTGATTTGTTGTGTGCGGTGTCCTGTGATGCTGTCACCTACCGCATCACCAAAGGTGAAGATCTGCGCGAGCAGGGGTATGCCGGGATTTATACTGTTGGTCGCGGTTCTGATCGCGCGCCAGTATTGTTAGCGCTGGACTATAACCCAACCGGTAACCCAGATGCGCCAGTTATGGCTTGTCTGGTCGGCAAAGGTATTACTTTTGATTCAGGTGGTTACAGCCTGAAACAGAGCGGATTTATGGATTCGATGAAGTCCGATATGGGCGGCGCGGCAACAGTGACCGGAGCCCTGGCTTTGGCGGCGGCCCGTGGTTTAAAACAGCGCGTGAAACTGTATCTGTGCTGTGCGGATAATATGGTTAGCGGTAATGCCTTCAAGTTGGGTGATATTATTCGTTATCGCAATGGTAAGACGGTCGAAATCATGAATACCGATGCAGAAGGGCGTCTGGTATTGGCTGATGGCCTGATTGATGCCTCTGAGCAGCAGGCCCCATTGATTATTGATGCAGCGACTTTAACCGGCGCGGCAAAAACCGCCTTGGGCAATGATTACCATGCACTGTTCAGCTTTGATGATGAACTGGCGCAAGAGTTACTTGGTAGTGCGCAAAGCGAGCATGAACCTTTCTGGCGCTTGCCTTTGGCTGAGTTCCACCGCAGCCAATTGCCGTCTAATTTTGCTGAATTGAATAATGTAGCGGGTGCCGCCTACAGTGCGGGTGCCAGCACTGCCGCAGCATTTTTATCCCATTTTGTGAAAAATTATCAGCAAGGCTGGCTGCACATTGACTGCTCTGCGACTTACCG
This sequence comes from Yersinia rohdei ATCC 43380, assembly GCF_000173775.1. Classification (GTDB taxonomy): domain Bacteria; phylum Pseudomonadota; class Gammaproteobacteria; order Enterobacterales; family Enterobacteriaceae; genus Yersinia; species Yersinia rohdei. The sequence goes on along the minus strand of NZ_ACCD01000005.1, from coordinate 3,699 downwards.
CAAAGGTGCGGTTGAGCAATGGTCTGCCGGTGCCACCGGTTTAGGGGTTCGCACAATTGCTAATCTGTTGTTAGCGAAAGCAAAATAGCTAGCGAAAGCAAAATAGTTAGCGAAAGCAAAATAGCTAGCGAAAGCCATATAGGTTAGGTTCGCGCCATTCGTGGCGCGAACAGTTTATTCTGCTGTCTCTCCCCGCCCATTTACCCATCGTAAGATAGTTTCGGAGTAGAACATGAGTTTGCCGCAACCCCCTGTTGATGATGGCCATGACCATCACCACCATGATGAGAATGACCACAATCTTGAGTCCCTGTTAAAGCTGGCAGCAACGGAATCCATGTATCGCACGGCTTTTTTCCGTGCTTTGCTGGATGCTACCGTATTAGTGCTGGTGGATGATGCAGAGCAGCGCGCTGAGGATGGTGCGATGACATTCACGGCGGGCAATGGCGTGAATATTCTGCATTGGGAAAAGCAGGATGGCGAATCCGTCATTCCTTTTTTTACCTCAGTAGAGGTGCTACAACAGGCGCTGGAGATTGCCGAAGACAACCACACTGACAGTGAAAAACAGCCCTTTGTTGCCATGCCGGTGCGGGTGTTATTTGAAATGACGCAGGGCGCGCACCTGTTTTTGAACCCTAAATCAGAGCACGGCAAAGAGTTCTGGCCGCAAGAAGTGGCAATGCTGTTGGAAAATGGCGGTTTGGCGCAACCGGCTGAAATGGTTGTGGATAAAGAGAGCCAAATTCTATTAGGGCAGCCAACAGAATATCCTGCGGCTATGGTTGATGCGCTGATCCAATTATTCAGCCAGCGTAAACCCGTGCGGCGAGCATTTTTGGCGCTGATGCATGATAAAAGTGTGGATGAAAAGCCTAACTTATTGGTGGGATTGGAAGTCGATGGCACTGATGATGAGATTGACCAACTGATTCAAGAAGCCGGTAATGTGGCCAGTGACCATGCCCCGGATGATGAGCCGGTAGATTTTTGTGTGGTAAGTGAGAAAGAGCGCGGAGTAAGTCATTATTTGATGACCCACACTCAGGCGTTTTACCAACGTAAGTGGGGCAGTTGGCTACGGAATGTGATTCCATCGACCAATCATTAATAAAAATGGGAGCCAATATAGGCTCCCATTTTATTACGCATATTTATCATTGCTACATGAATAACTTATCGCGTAACTTAGAAGGAGTAAGCAACCCCCGCATTAATGGTCATTGGTGTCGCAATATTCTTGCCTTTAGATACTGCTACTTCAGAGTTGACTGACAGGTTAGGGGTCAGGTTTACATTCACACCGACACCCGCATTTGCACGGCTACCTTTCTGGCCATTATCAAAATTCTCATTGTTAATCATGATTTCATTGTTATTGACCAGGTCACTATCTAACGAGAAAGTCCCGTATGGCATTAAAGCTACGCCATTATTTAAGATAAAGCGGTAACCGGAGTTAACCCCTATGGTTCCAGTGGTCTTACTTGACCCCTGGCTCTGAACGCTCATGCCGTTAGACAGCTGCTGTGTGCTTTTACCGGAGGTGAAGCTACTCAGGCCAACAAAAGGAGAAATATACATTGCATCAATATTGATGTGTTTACCCACTTTTGCGGCAACCCCCAGACCAGAGTAGTTAGTGGTGCCGGTGGCGTTATTACCTTGCGATACCACATTAAGGTTTTGCTTAAACTGGTTAGTTTTCAACACAGTATTAAAGTAGTAACCACTGTTAGCCAGATATTGGGCATAAGCACCCAAAGAGTTACTCTCAATGCTACCGGTGCTCTGGTAATCAGATTTCATGTTTGAGCTGCTGTGGCTGGCGAAACCACCGACACTAAAGATAGCATTGCCCACTTCAAAGGCTTTATCGCCACCCAATGTCATGCCATTCAGTTTCTGACTGAAATTAGTGGCAGTCCCTTTAACCTGATAATTGTTATTCAGATAAGTGCCCCAAACACCACTTTCATTGGCAGAAACACTTTGTTTATCAAGACGATTCTGAATTGAGCTTAATTCGGCATCAAAGATAACTGGCGTGGTGTTTGCTATTGCTAAAGCCCCGGCCGCACTTGGCGTCATGGCACTCTTATTGGCCACCAGTTTAAAGCCGCCATTGTTGTCACTCACCAATGTATGCTGGTAATTGCCCAAATCTACATGCCCATTTACCAGTGCAAATCTGGCTTTATTGGTTCCTGCTACATCAATCACATTCAGATTAGTCGGGGTAATACCATTGCTATCAAGTTGAATGTCGAACATACCTTCAGCATTACCGGTAACAGCTAGCGGCGCGCTGCTGTGGTTAGTACTTAAGTTAAAGCGGCCGTTACCCGTCAGTGACGCCATAGTCAACTTAGCGGGAGACTTACTCAAATCAATAGTACCGCCAGCCAGATTCACATCTTTAAAGGCGAACTGTGCAGGCTGACCATTATTACCAGCAAAGGCTGAGCGGGCAAAAACAGCGCGGCCAGGGGTTTGGGCAGCAATTTGTGCCGGGGAAAGCAAGGTCATGTGACCGGCTAAGACCAGGTCTGAATCTTTTGTTGTTGCACCCTCATGCAGGTTGATAATGCTATTTTCAGCGGCATTAATAGAGCCGCTAACATTAGCTGTTTTATCGAAAGTGGTGGTGCCCCCTTTCAGCTCAGTATTGCCGGTTAACAGGCCAGCAATCAGGGCGTCACCGCTTTCAATTACCAATTTATGGGCCTGCGCAAGCGCCATCAGGTTAAATTTACCTTTTTTCACCAGTGTATCGTAGGCGGCTGCACCGGCTTGAACATCAAACGCGCCGCCATCTATGATAGTGCCGGTAGTTTCTGCTTTATCCGCCAGAGTAAATACGCCGCCACTGACGGTGGTGTTATTAGCTGTAGCCCCTTCAATCAGCTGGAAGTTGCCGGATTTAAGTAGGGTATTTTGTGCAATAGCACCGAATTTAATATCAAACACGCCGCCATCTATAATAGTGCCGGTTGTTTCTGCTTTATCCGCCAGAGTAAATACGCCGCCATTGACGGTGGTGTTATTGGCGGTAGCCCCGTCAATCAGCTGGAAGTTGCCGGATTTAAGTCGGGTATTTTGTGCAATAGCACCGGCTTTAATATCAAACACGCCGCCATCAATGATAGTGCCGATGGTTTCTGCATGCTCAGCCAGAGTAAATACGCCGCCATTGACGGTGGTGTTATTGGCGGTAGCCCCGTCAATCAGCTGGAAGTTGCCGGATTTAAGCACAGTATTTTGTGCAATAGCACCGGCTTTAACATCAAACACGCCGCCATCAATGATAGTGTGGGTGGCTATGGCACCCTCTGCCAGATTTAGCGCACCGTCTTTACGAATGGTGGTTTCATTGGCGCGGGTATTTTTCACCAGATCCAAAGTGCCATTGATGAGATCAGTTTTATTGGCAATAGCACCAACTTGAATAATAAACTTACCGCCATCAAGGGTGGTGCTGGTTGCTACGCTACCCTCTGCCAGATTAAGCAAACCGTCTTTACGAATGGTGGTTTCATTGGCGCGGGCACCGTTCACCAGATCCAAAGTGCCACTAATCAGGTCAGTTTTATTGGCAATCGCGCCAGCTTTAATATTAAATTCACCGCCATCAAGGGTGGTGCTGGTTGCTACGCTACCCTCTGCCAGATTAAGCACACCGTCTTTACGAATGGT
>NZ_ACCD01000006.1 GCF_000173775.1 Yersinia rohdei ATCC 43380 | reverse complement strand
CTACTGAGCACTTATCCGCCGACAGCCATCCCGACCGTCATATGCAACCCATAAAACACCCCGCGACCAATCAACTCACCGACAATAATCAATAACATGGCAAAGATCATCACCAGCGTCATTGGTTTGCGCCCCCGAATTAATGGGCAAATCCAGCAGCCAAGGCCTAAGACGAGTAGAACCAGTCGCCATACCATTAGCGTGCCGTAATCGGGGATCAGTGCTGAGGCTTGCTGTACTGAGCTATAGATAGTCGCCAGACTGGCGGCCTGCATAATGACACTGGCAATACTGATTATCAGCGCCAAGACACTGATCATCGGCAGTTGCAGCATCATGCGGCCATTGGCATTATCCATATTAATATCAGCCAATTGTAGCAGCAGATAACCCAGCATTGGCCCGCCGATAAAGACCGTTAAGGTGAAGCCCAGTGGGGTGTAAAGATTATCCCAGGTTGGTACGGTATTAATGGAGTAAACCACACACATGGCATAGACAAATGTCGCGCCCAAGACCATTGCCACTACCAGCCAGATTTTACCCAGTATCGCAGGCATTTTGCCCAATACCGCTAATAACCAGTAAAAACCTGCCACGGCAAAGAACAGCGAACCGGCGGCTATCTCGTTACTCAGAGCGGACTCTCCAACCCGATTTAATGAGTTGAATGCCCTGAGTGGCGAACCTAAATGCAAGGTCGAGGCGATAAAAGCCAGCGCCATCAATACCCATAAGGCAAACATACTGCGGTGAATCCGCTGTTGCTGCCCTGGGTTCAAACCGCCAAATATCAGTGCCAACCCCAGGACAATAAAGCCCCCGACCACAGTCTGCCCCAGCACTGTAAAGACCATTAGTGGCCATTCATGCCATCCCATGCCCATGTTATACCTCCTCCGGATTTGCCAGATGACCGGTGGTATCTCTGACCGGGCGGCTGTTGGCGTTAGGTTTCAAGACAATATTAGGTAGTGTGAAGTGCGCCGCGGGTAATGGCGCAATCTCAGCTAAGTCGCCATATTTTGCACGCAGTTCATCAATAGGGGCCAGATCCAGCGCCCGCAGTGGGCAGGACTCGACACAAATTGGTTTTTTGCCCGCAGCGACGCGCTCATAACAGCCATCACACTTGGTCATATGCCCTTTTTCGGCATCATATTGCGGCGCTCCGTATGGGCAAGCCATATGGCAGTAGCGGCAACCAATACAAATATCCTCGTTCACCACGACAAAACCGTCGTCTCGTTTATGCATTGCACCTGTCGGGCACACTTTGGTACAAGCCGGGTCGCTACAGTGGTTGCAGGCGATAGACAGATAGTAAGCAAACACATTCTGGTGCCATGCACCATTATCCTGCTGCCAATCCCCACCAGCATATTCGTAGATACGCCGGAAGCTGACATCCGTTGATAAGTTTTTGAAATCCTTGCAAGCCAGTTCGCAAGTTTTGCAACCCGTGCAACGGCTGGAGTCGATGTAAAAACCATATTGCGTCATCATTTAGCTCCTTATGCCTTGGTTACTTGAACGAGGTTGGTATGGGATGGATTCCCTTTCGCCAACGGAGAGGGGCGCTGAGTGGTCAATACGTTAATGCTGCCCGCCCGGTCGATACGTTTCTCATCCGGGCTGTACCACGCGCCTTCACCCAGTGCGACCACTCCCGGCATCATGCGCGGAGTGACTTTAGCGTTAATCTGAACCTCGCCACGGCCATTGAATATCCGCACCATATCGCCATTTTTAATCCCGCGTTGCCCGGCATCTATCGGGTTAATCCACATTTCCTGACGGCAAGAGGCCTTCAATACATCGACGTTGCCGTAAGTGGAGTGAGTCCTGGCTTTGTAATGGAATCCTGTCAGTTGCAGCGGGTATTTCTGGTTAAGAGGGTCATCAAAACTCTCAAAGCCAGCGGCATAAACTGGCAGCGGATCAATAACATCGTCCGGTTGTAACTCCCACGTGGCCGCAATGTTCGCCAGCTCAGCAGAATAAATCTCAATTTTACCTGATGGGGTGCTTAATGGATTCGCCACGGGATCAGCACGGAAGTCTTTATAAGCAACATGGTGCCCCGCCGGATCGCGTTTTTTAAAGATACCTTGTTCGCGGAATTCCTCGAATGAAGGCAATTCCGGAATGGCCTGCTGTGATTGCTGATAAAGATGGCGCAACCAGCCTTCCTGAGTTCGTCCTTCGGTGAATTGCTGCTCGACTCCCATGCGTTTTGCCAGCTCGGTGGTCATTTCATAGATATTTTTGCATTCAAAACGAGGTTTAATCACTTGATCGGCAAAAATCACATAGGCCATGTTGCCGCTGGAAGCATCCAGACAGAAATCCATCTGCTCAGAGGCGGTGCAGTCTGGCAAGACAATATCGGCGTATTTGGCCGATGACGTCATGTGGTTATCAATGACCACAATCATTTCGCATTTCTTGTCATCTTGCAGAATGTCATGGGTGCGGTTGATTTCAGCATGCTGATTTATCAGGCAGTTACTGGCGTAGTTCCAAATAAATTTGATTGGTACATCCAGCTTATCTTTACCACGCACCCCATCACGGGTGGCCGTCATTTCTGGGCCGCGCTCAATGGCATCCGTCCACATAAACATTGAAATACTGGTTTTAACCGGGTTTTCCAAGGTCGGCATCCGCACAAACGGCAATCCGTAAGAGCCTTCGCGGGCACCTGAGTTACCGCCATTGATACCCACGTTGCCGGTCAGAATTGCCAGCATGGCGATGGCACGGCTGGTATTTTCACCATTGGCGTGGCGCTGCGGCCCCCAACCTTGGGCAATATAAGCCGGTTTTACCGAGCCAATCTCACGGCCCAACTTAATGATTTTTGCCGCTGGAATACCGGTAATAGCTTCTGCCCATTGAGGTGTCTTGGCGGTTTTATCTGCGCCCTCGCCTAAAATATAGGCTTTATAATGGCCATTTTTCGGCGCACCCTCTGGCAGCGTTTTCTCGTCATATCCGACACAATATTTATCGAGGAAGGGCTGATCCACCAGATTCTCAGTGATCATCACATAAGCCAGCGCCGAGGCCAGTGCGGCATCTGTTCCTGGGCGCAGTGGGATCCATTCATCTTCACGACCTGCGGCCGTGTCTGTATAACGGGGGTCAATTACAATCATCTTGGCATTGGATTTCTCCCGCGCCTGTTCTAGATAATAAGTTACACCGCCGCCACTCATTCGGGTTTCGCCGGGGTTATTACCAAACAGCACCACCAATTTACTGTTTTCAATATCTGAAGGACTATTGCCGTCGGCCCAGCCGCCATAGGTGTAATTCAAGCCCGCCGCAATCTGCGCGGTGCTGTAATCACCATAATGATTAAGGTAACCGCCGCAGCAATTCATCAATCTGGCCAATAATGTGGAACCCGGTGGCCAAGAGCGGGTCATGGTGCCGCCCAAGGTGCCCGTGCCATAGTTCAGATAAATAGCTTCGTTACCATATTCTTTGATGATGTGTTGCATGCTGGCGGCGATAGTGTCAAAAGCCTCTTCCCACGAGATACGTTTGAACTTGCCTTCGCCGCGCGCGCCAACCCGTTTCATTGGATATTTTAAACGGTCAGGGTTATAGACCCGGCGGCGCATTGAGCGGCCACGCAAACAGGCGCGCACCTGATGCAAACCATCAAAATCATCATCACCAGTGTTGTCAGTTTCGACATACTTAATTTCGCCATCAACCACATGCATCCGCAATGGGCAGCGGCTACCGCAGTTAACGGTGCACGCGCTCCAAATAACTTTGCCATCGTTGGCTGGGTTGATTGCTGATTGGACAGCCTGAGCTGCACGAGAGAACGGCAGTGAAAATGCGCCGGTTGCCACTGCAAGGCCGCCGACCAAAGTTGTCTGAACCAGCTTTCGGCGAGTCACTTCTGCAGTTAACAATCGGGATTCGTTGGTCTCTTTCATAAGATTCCCACTTGGTTGCATTCCAGAAAATGGAGAACATCCGTAATGGATGAAATCCGATTTATTCAAAAAATTGAGTCATTCAGCGGGAGGAAGGGTACTTAGTGAGGGCCTGTGGCCTCGTTACTGCACATTTTATAATTAGGATAATAAATAAACCGTCCCGCCATCGCTAACCTACCTCTTTTGGGTAGCACGGGATTTGTTTGGCATCAATAAAGCAACGAAAATCAGGCTATTCCTCACTATTTGTTAATAAATTTGTGACGGATAACCATTCTCGTTATTAATTAAATTATACAGCGCTAGGGCCTCATTTATGACGGACAGCAATAAACCCAGCGGTAATTATATTTACTTGTTTTATCTCTTCTACAAGAATACTTCTTATTATCAGCATGTCCAACAGTGGGCGCACTGTTATTAATAAAGCAAAATAAAATATGGCGTTACTATTTCTGGCTAATATTGCGCCATTGCTCAGTTGGGGGATTATTATCTCACTTCGTTATCTTAAGCCCGCCATGCAGGGGATAGCTTCAGTGGCTTATGGCCCAGCGATAATTGTTATAGCCCCAATTTGTAGATAAAAATAATAATAAAACCAATTTACTAGAGTTAAGTGCTGGGGTAATCGTCATGTTATTTAACTCTTTAATCAAGAACAGTGGTGTGACAACGACAAAGTTAGATGCACGTCTTTTAGGTATCATCTGCGTTGTGCTCAGTGTCTTGGGAACTGTCATATCCCTTTTTGTTTCTCGTGATTATTGGTCACTTAATTCCGATTCACCTCATTCAGAATACAACAAGGCGACTACAACTACTCCACGCATCCTTAGTATTATTATTGCTTTCTGTATTCGTATTACCTCTACAGTCTTTTGATAATAGAATAAAAACCCCTTAGACAGCATAGTGGCTGTTATTATTATCGCCATTATTTTATCTACCTGGGGGATTAATAAAATAATCAATAACAGAAAAACATAAGAGAATTAATATGAAAAAAATAATTATCGTGGATGAATTTTGATTATCAACATGAGTTTGCCACCTCATCAGCCAGGTGCAATAAATATGTAATGACAAATATAGCGGCTAAAACAGGTCTGGCTGCGGCGTTGCAAACTTATTCCTCAAATAAGGGTGAGCAACAGGTAACAGAGATTGCTCGCTATCGTAGCTAACGGCGCTATTGCTTTAAGGGCAGGGTTATACAGTTTCCCACCATGATCTCGCCATAGCCATCACTAAGTGTGGAAAATGCGACCCACCTTTTATAAAGGAGGTGGGGCCGTCGCTTCACTATCACCTTCTATAGTAAGATCGCGTTTAAAAATAGATAGGCTTGGTTTTACTAACTCTTTATTTGCTAATAATTGTTTCTGTTATCGAACTCTTTCGCTAACTGATGTTGAATGTGAGAAAAATATGTCAAACAAACCGTTCCACTATCAGGATCCCTTCCCCCTTAAGGAAGACGATACTGAGTATTACCTTGTCAGTAATAATCATGTCTCGGTGACACAGTTTGAAGGCCACGACATGCTGAAAGTCGAGCCAGAAGCCCTGACTCTCCTCGCCCAACATGCTTTCCACGACGCCTCATTTTTGCTACGCCCCGCTCACCAAAAGCAAGTCGCCGCTATTTTGTCTGATCCCGAAGCAAGCGAAAATGATAAATATGTTGCCCTGCAATTCCTGCGCAATTCCGAAATTTCTGCCAAAGGAATTTTGCCAACCTGTCAGGATACCGGCACCGCAATTATTGTGGGTAAAAAAGGCCAGCGCGTTTGGACTGGCGGCAATGATGCCGAAGCTCTGTCACGCGGCGTGTATAACACCTTTATTGAAGATAACCTGCGCTACTCGCAAAATGCGGCGCTGGATATGTATAAAGAAGTGAATACCGGCACTAACCTGCCAGCACAAATAGACCTGTACAGCACCGAAGGTGAGGATTACAAATTCCTGTTTGTCACCAAAGGCGGCGGTTCGGCGAATAAAACTTATCTGTACCAGGAAACCAAAGCGCTGCTGTCTCCGGGCAAGTTGAAAGACTATCTGGTTGAGAAAATGCGCACCTTGGGTACTGCAGCTTGCCCGCCATACCATATCGCCTTTGTTATCGGCGGCACCTCTGCTGAAAGCACTCTGAAGACGGTAAAATTAGCCTCAACCAAGTATTATGATGGCCTGCCAACTGAAGGGAATGAGCACGGGCAAGCTTTCCGCGATATCCAACTTGAACAAGAACTGCTGGAAGCCGCGCAAGATTTGGGGCTGGGCGCGCAATTTGGCGGCAAATATTTTGCTCATGATGTGCGAGTTGTCCGCCTACCACGCCACGGCGCATCCTGCCCCGTCGGAATGGGCGTTTCCTGCTCTGCCGACCGCAATATCAAAGGTAAAATTAACCGCAAGGGCATCTGGCTGGAACAACTGGAGCAAAACCCAGGCAAATATATTCCTGAGCATTTGCGCCAAAGCACTGAGGGCAAAGTGGTTAAAATCAATCTTAACCGCCCAATGCCAGAGATTTTAAAAGAGCTGTCGCAGTATCCGGTATCCACCCGCCTGTCATTGAGTGGCACTATTATTGTTGGCCGCGACATTGCCCATGCCAAATTAAAAGAGCGGCTGGATAATGGCGAAGGATTGCCGCAATACATTAAAGACCACCCAATCTATTATGCTGGCCCAGCGAAAACCCCGGAAGGTTATGCCTCTGGCTCCCTTGGGCCAACCACCGCAGGGCGCATGGATTCCTATGTGGATCTGCTGCAATCTCACGGCGGCAGTATGATTATGTTGGCGAAAGGTAATCGTAGCCAGCAAGTGACGGATGCTTGCCACAAACACGGCGGCTTCTATTTGGGCAGCATCGGCGGCCCTGCTGCGGTGTTGGCGCAAAACAGTATTAAGAGTCTGGAATGTGTGGAATATCCTGAATTGGGGATGGAAGCTATCTGGAAGATTGAAGTAGAAGATTTCCCGGCCTTTATTTTGGTTGATGATAAAGGTAATGATTTCTTCCAACAAATTCAGGCAACAAAATGTAACCGCTGCGGTTAATCTCAATATTAGGCCCCGGTTAACTTTCCGGGGCTTAGACCGCTGACCACGTCCGCCAGCTAAATTATATTGAGGGTGACTCTGACATCATGCCTGCTAGGTTGTCAGATGTTTTGCCGTCGCTTTATCCGTGGTGACATCATTTTCTACTGCACTCAGCAACACATCCAACAAGCCGGGGAAACGGGCATCAAGATCCTCACGCCGCAGTGATAATAAACTCTCACGCCCGCAAGGCCGTTGCCAAATAACGCCGCTTTCTCGTAACACTCGCCAATGATGGGTCAGGGTTGATTTAGATAGCCCCTGAACTAACGTACCACAGGCATGTTCGCCCCCTGCCGCCAACTTACGCACCACCGCCAGCCGCAGTGGATTACCTAACGCCGTCAGCACATTTTCTAAACGGATCTGCTCCCGCTCAGGGTGATTTGCAATCATGGTTTTCCTATTGATAAGTGACAAATACCGCACCAGAAGCTCTGATTTGGTCACATCCAGCGGCCCTTCGCGGGCAGCAATATAGCCTATACTCGAAGACGACCCTACTAATAATTCCAGTGTAAGGGGAAAATCCCCGCCCTTCTTGCCCGCCGCCGCCATTGTACACTTTCAGAACAAATAATTAAATTGTACGTGTATATTCGAACAATAGGGTTATACTGATCGCGAACATATAAAGTAAACCCTGATACAAAACATAAACCAACAACTTCCCGGCAGAGCATCAAACCGCCCGCCCCGAAATTGCCATCATCTTTAAGGACGTAATATGGCACGTAAAACTCCTATCGAGCGCTATCGAAACATTGGTATCTCCGCCCACATCGACGCCGGTAAAACTACGACTACCGAGCGGATTTTGTTCTACACCGGCGTCAGTCATAAGCTGGGTGAAGTGCATGATGGCGGCGCGACTACTGACTGGATGGCACAGGAGCAGGAACGTGGCATTACCATTACATCGGCTGCCGTGACCTGCTTCTGGAAAGGAATGGAAAACACCTTACCGGAGCACCGCATCAATATTATCGATACCCCCGGGCACGTGGATTTCACCATAGAGGTGGAACGTTCCATGCGAGTGCTCGACGGCGCGGTGATGGTGTATGACGCGGTGGGTGGCGTTCAGCCGCAATCAGAAACCGTTTGGCGTCAGGCCAATAAATACCGTGTTCCACGGCTGGCATTCGTCAATAAAATGGATCGCCCTGGCGCTGATTTCTTCCGCGTGCGGCAGATGATGATTGACCGCCTGAAGGCCAATCCGGTACCAATTGTTATCCCAATTGGCAGTGAAGAGCACTTCACCGGCGTGGTAGATTTGCGCCTGATGCGCGCCATTATCTGGGATGAAGCTTCTCAGGGCATGAGATTCAGCTATGAACCTATTCCAGAAAACCTATTAGCTCTGGCTAATGAGTGGCGCGAGAAAATGGTTGCCGAGGCGGCAGAAGCATCTGAAGCTCTGATGACCGAATATCTCGAAACCGGTGACCTTCAGGTGGATGAAATCACCCAAGGGCTGCGCATCCGAACCATTGCCGGTGAAATTCAGCCGATGTTGTGCGGCAGCGCCTTCAAGAACAAAGGGGTGCAACGCATGCTGGATGCGGTGGTGGAGCTGATGCCATCGCCTGTGGATATTCCGCCAGTTAGCGGCACCGATGAAGACGGCAATGAAGTGAGCCGCCGGGCTGATGATCATGAAAAATTCTCGGCATTGGCATTCAAATTAATGACCGACCCCTATGTCGGCCAACTGACTTTCGTGCGCGTCTATTCCGGCGTATTGAGCAAAGGCGACAGTGTTTATAACCCTATTCGCGGCAAGAAAGAGCGCATTGGCCGTATCGTCCAGATGCATGCCAATAACCGGATTGAAGTGGATGAAATCCGAGCCGGCGATATCGCCGCTTGTGTGGGTTTGAAAGATGTCACCACCGGGGAAACCCTGTGTGACCCGAATGCAATTATTACCTTGGTGCGCATGGAATTCCCTGAACCGGTTATTTCGCAAGCCATTGAGCCAAAGACCAAAGCCGATCAGGAGAAAATGGGGCTGGCACTTCAGCGGCTGGCATCGGAAGATCCGTCCTTCCGCATCCACACCGATGATGAATCCGGCCAGACCATTATCTCCGGCATGGGTGAGTTGCATCTGGAAATCATCGTCGACCGCATGAAACGCGAATTTGGCGTAGAGGCCAATATTGGTAAGCCACAGGTCACTTACCGTGAAACCGTGCTCAAAAAAGTTACTGATATTGAAGGGAAGTTTGTCCGTCAGTCCGGTGGCAAAGGGCAATATGGCCATGTGGTCTTTACCCTGGAACCCCAGGAGCCCGGCAGCGGTATAGCTTTTGTCGATGCAACTAAAGGTGGCGTGGTTCCGCGTGAATTTATCGGCGCAGTAGAAAAAGGCGTGTTTGAAGCCAGCAATACCGGGGTTTTGGCCGGTTATCCGGTGGTGGATGTGAAAGTGACCCTGACTTTTGGTTCCTATCACGAAGTGGATTCATCAGAAATGGCATTTAAAATGGCGGCCATTTTTGGCTTCAAGGAAGCGGCCAAACGTGCATCACCGGTGATTCTGGAGCCAATAATGCGTGTTGAGGTGGAAACCCCCGAAGAGTATGCCGGCAACCTAATGGGCGACCTTTCCTCTCGCCGGGGTCTGGTGCAAGGCATGGAGGAGATGATTGGCGGCGGGAAGGTTATCCGAGCAGAAGTGCCGCTCTCTGAAATGTTCGGCTACTCCACCGTGTTGCGCTCCATGTCGCAAGGCCGTGCAACTTACACGATGGAATTCAAACACTACGCAGAAGCACCACGCAATGTGGCCGAGGCGATTATTGCCGCGCGAGGTAATAAAGGTTAACTCACTGTAATAACAAAACGCCGCTGGTTAATCCTGACCAGCGGTATTTTCACTGTTATTTTTTACACTGTCTAATACGGCGTTAAATGTATCCCTGGCGATATTCCCACCTGTTTTTAAACAAAGTGTTAACAGCGAGTTTCCGTTCTTATCTGTGGCGGCAATAAATTCTTCCTCTTCTAACAGTAATAAGTAGTCTAACAATCCTAAAAATGCGATTGCCGCCTCCTTATCGCCCCTCTTTATGGCCTGAAAAAAAATGTGATCCTCCGTTGGATTTTTTATATCCAATAACTCAGCACGTTGGTTCTCTGGTATCAACTCGAGTAACTTGCCATATGCTTTTATGCTGCTAACATGCCCTCCCAGCATTGCCATATGCAGACCTGGAATGCCACGGTCATCTTTGGCGTCCAGCACTTCCTTACGCAGCCCCTCAGGTAGACATTCAATTAACCGTCCTAAAGCAAGCACTATTAAATATTCCCCCTGTTGTAAGGCGTAGTAAAGTATAGGCATTTCATCTAATTTGTTGACATTGAAAATGTCATAAATTTCATTTGGAGATAACAGAGATTCCTCTATTATCTTATTAACTAATTTAATTATCTCCAACGGGAAATTATTTATTACCAACAACATGAGTAAGCGACCAGAGGGAACCAATGGTAATTGGTTGTTAATTAGGGTCAATTCTCTATCACTGTTTCGCTGCCGAACGGAAAGGATATTAGGATCTTCACAGATGGATGCTGTTGTTATATTGACACAATCATTCTGATAATACTCAAAGTAATCTTTTTCCTCTAAGTAATTTTTTAATGTGTGAGTTTCAAGCAATGATAAATCATAGACTTTACAACGTATTGTATGGTTTGTGACATTAGGATCATAAAAATTTATAACATAATACAATCTATTATCACGTTTAATACTCAGACGCACTGCCATAGCATGATAATAATTCGCTAAAAATAATGCCAAGTGAGTTTCACCATGGCTTTCCATAGTTTGAAAAATATCGACCAACATACGACCAAAATCATTATTATCTATCAGATATACTGTCTGTGATTTTTCAATAATTTCCTTGTAATATAATTCAACCTCACTAGTGACATGGTTCTGTATGCTCTTAGGGGTAGCGAAATAACTCATTTTCACTTTACCACGAACCATATTATTAAGTACATCAAGAGCATATTGTGCAGCCAAGTGACGGCAAACTATTTGGTTTCCATCATCTTCACGGAAATTAAATTTGCAGTTATCATTTCTAATACTCCCCCCATGTTTTATCGAAAGATAAGGTATACGTTTGAATATCTCCTTTTCTTCCTGAGATTTATTTTTAATTTTATTATTATAAACAGGAAACCCTAGGCCGCCGACTTTCACTCCTCCCCCTTAACATAGCACTGTTTAAAACCGCAGCATTAGATTCCCCTTAATGCCAGCATCAATAAATAGGGTGAAACAATGAACTTTAAATAAAATGTCATAAATATAAAAACAGCCAGAAGGAAATGATCTGCTGACAGATTTTATATCAGCCAGATAGCAACCCAACATCGCCCTCGGCATAAAATCAGAATGTCACCGGCGTATTCACCCACAACACTTTCGCCGCTAACTGACTGATATTTTTGTAACCATGCGGGACATTACTGGGAAAATAAAATGAATCACCCACTCCGAGGGTGTAAGTTTCCGCGCCTAAATACAGCTCGATTTCCCCTTCAAGCACATAACCCAGCTCTTCCCCCTGATGCTCTATCAGCCCATCACTGGCCACGCCCGGCTCAATAATATGAATATTCCCCTGTAACAATCCGCCTTTATGGTGATGAGTCAGGTTTTCCAGTGCAATTCCGCCTTGCTTACTTCGGTGAACAAAGCGCTTGCGAATACGTTGCTCCGGCTTGAGCACCGGCGAGTCTGCCACCCAGCTTTCTGCCATTAAATCTGAAATATTGGTTTCCAGTGCACTGGCTAGCCGGTGCAACATCGCCAATGATGGCGAGGCCACTTCATTTTCCAACTTGGATAATAAACTCTCTGAGCACCCAACCTTCAGAGCCAGCTGCTTTAATGTTATCTCCTGCGCTAAGCGAGCATGTCGTAAACGCATCCCTAAATCAGATAAAACAACACCGCCGTTATCGCCGTTTTTTTTCATAAGTTGATATCTGCTGCTCAAAGAAACTCAAACGCCCGGCTTATCCATGCCGGGCAACGTTACTGATACTGCTTATCATCGGCCCGCGAGATGATTACTCTGCGACACTAAAATGCACATCCTGCGGGTTACAGCCATTGATAGGGACAATGTCTTGCGGGCAAGCAGACATCACGACGATACAATCCAGTTCGGCGCGGATCTCGACATAATCGCCAGCTTGGCTCACTGTCGGCAACCACGAAATCGTGTAATCCGGGTTTACTGGCGTATTCATCCATAAATTCAATGGTTGCGGAACTTCCTTTGCTCTCAGCCCAATAGCATTCAGCGCGAGACGCATATTATCGGCGCAACTGTCATGGTATTCAGTGATCCCCATATTGCTATAGCGATAAAGATCACAGGCCGCAATCAAGGTATCGTGCACACCCGGCGATGTATCTGACAGCAATGTCCCGATCGGCCGGCGCTGGTTACTGACCAATGCATCTCCCGGCTGAGGAGTGATTTTATTAATAAATGCGCGAGTATGTTCCATTGATGAGAATTCACTCAAATCAGCACTATTAAATAACCAGGTATCACATACCTGACTGCCGGGAGTGTTGGTAATGCGGATAACCTGCCCTTTGCTCAATTTCACCGCCCGACCACAGCGCGCCGGAACGGTATAGACTTCGCCAATAACCGGCGTGCCGTCAACAGAAATGGGGGAAGATAACGTGGCATTGGTGCCCAGCGCGCTACCATTGTCTTTTTCACAGCAAGCAGGATAAGTGTGGGTGCTCATGGGTAACTCCTATGGGTGATTTGCCAGTTCTGTTAGGCAACAGGCTAAAGCCTTCGCGCCAAGGTACAGATACTGAGGGTCTGTATATTCAGCCGGGTTATGGCTGATGCCGTTATGGCTGGGAACAAAAAACATACTGGTAGGGCAATGACTGGCGAGATGCATCGCATCATGAAAAGCACCGGAGGTCAGGGTCGCGGTGTCTATCTGTAATGCCTGCGCACAAGCATATTGTTGTGCCAGTAATTCGGGATTAAATGCCACTGGTTGGTGGCTGAAAACGCATTCGACTAACACATTGCTCGCGGAAATCTGCTGCATCCATTCATCAAACTGAGCTAATACCGCTGGGTCGACATGGCGAAAATCGAGTGTAAATGTCACGCGACCGGCAATGGTATTAATGGCATTGGGCTCGACTTCCCAGCGACCAAAAGTCAACCGCAATTGATCGGCGGGCAGTATGGCGGCTAGCTGCTCCAGCTGTTGCACCTTCTGGCGTGCCAGTGACATCGCATCAAGGCGATCCGCCATCGGAGTCGTTCCGGCGTGGGCCGACTGCCCCAAACAGGTCACTTGATACCAGCGCACCCCTTGAATGCCTTGCACCACCGCCAAAGGTTGATTGGCTTGCTCCAACACCGGCCCTTGTTCAATATGCAGTTCAACAAATGCCGCCATGGGCAAGGTGGCGCGGCGCGGTAACAGGGGAAAGCGCTGATGGCAGCGCGCTAATGCCTGTGCCAGGGTCACCCCCTGAGCATCTTGATTATTCAGGTAACCGTCCAAGCGCGACGGTTGAACAAAGGCGCTGGAGCCCATCGCACCGGGCGAAAAACGGCTCCCTTCTTCATTCATCCACACCGCCACTTCGATTGGGCGCAAGGTGCTAATCCCCGCCTGAGCTAAGGCACTCAAGCATTCCATGCCAGCAATCACACCATAGCAACCATCAAGATTGCCGCCGCAGGGCTGAGTATCAATATGGCTGCCGGTCACCACCGGCGGTAAATCCTCACGACCGGCTCGGCGGATAAAGAGATTTGCGCAGCCATCGGTCATCACTTCGCAGCCTAAGTTATAGGCCCAGTCAATCAGCCAAGCTCTGGCATCTAACTCCTCATTGGAAAGGGCCTGACGATTAACGCCGCCATTTTCCAACGCGCCAAAACAGGCTAATTGTGCCAAATTATCCATCAACCGCTGTTGGCTGATAAAACCGGCTAGTTGCACTCCAACACCATTAAGCATGCCCGGTCTCCAATTCATCCAGTTGCAGTGGGCGTTTAAACCACGGCGCAAGAAATGACTTAAGGCGGTCAGTGCTCGGCTGGCGGAATAAGGTTGCGGGTGCGCCAGTTTCGATAATCGTGCCCTCCGCCATAAACACCACGCGGGAGGAAATTTTGGCGGCAAATGACATTTCGTGAGTCACCATCACCATCGTCATTCCGTCATTCGCCAGCGCTTTAATCACATCCAGAACTTCTTCAACGCGCTCAGGATCAAGGGCAGATGTCGGCTCATCGAGTAGCAGCAACTCTGGCTCCAGCGCCAGAGCTCTGGCAATGCCGACTCGCTGCTGTTGCCCACCGGATAACCGCGACGGGCGGGCATCGGCTTTCTCCGACATTCCTACTTGAGCTAAGGCTGCCGCCGCTTTTTGGCGGGCCACCTCGCGCGGCAGTTTCTTACCCAGCATCAACGGCGCGCAGACATTTTCCAGCACCGTCATATGCGGCCACAGGTTAAATTGCTGGAAGACCATTGCCAGTGGGCGGCGCACCTCGGCAATTAATGCCGCACTGTCGCGGTGCTTCAGCTCACGCCCAGGGCCGCTATAACCCAACAATTGCCCTTTAATCAGAACGTCACCTTCGTCATAAGCCTCAAGAAAATTCATGCAGCGCAATGCGGTGGTTTTCCCTGAACCGGACGGGCCGATCAAGGTGATTATTTCGCCGGCATCCACCGTCAAATTAATCCCGGTAAGCACCCGATTGGCAGCAAATGACTTGCCCAGATTACGTAATTCAATAATAGGTTCAGTTCTCATCATATTATCCCTCTACGGCCTGACGACTGAGTAAGCGCACACCAACACTAATACCTTGCGCCAGCAGCCAATAACTGAGAATTAACAAGGTATAAGGCACAATATAGGTATAGGTATTGGCCACTATCTGCCCGGTTGTCATGGTCAGCTCAGGTACTGTAATAATCGACGCCACCGCACTTTCTTTAATGGTTAAAATGAACTGGTTACCCAACAGTGGCAGGCTAAAACGCCAGGCTTGCGGTGTTTGGATGTACCAAAAGCTGTACCAAGCTGAAATATCATGTACTTGCGCGGCTTCAAGTTGCCCGTGGCCAATGCTTTTCCATGCTGTGCGGAAGATTTCACCAAAGTAAGCAGAGCTATAAATCGCCAGTGATAACACCGTGGCTTCAATGGCACTCAGTGTCAGGCCAATGGCGGGCAAGCCAAAATAGAACACCGCCAGTTGTGCCAAATAAGGTGTGCCGCGGATAAGCCAAACATAAGTGCGCCACGGCCAGAATAACCACCGGTTATGGCAACACACGGCTTGCAAAATAAACCCAGCGATGGCCCCCATCACCGCGGCGCTCATACTGATAACCAGCGTGACACCCAAAGCTCGGGCAAAATCCGGCAGATAAAGGAAGAAATCGTTCATCGGCTCTCCTGGTGCCAGCGCCGCTCAACATAGCTGCCGAGCAATGCCAGCAAGCTGGTAAGCACTAAATAAGACAATGCAATAGCCACATACACTTCTAGCGGGCGATAGGTTGCAGAAGCCAATTGCTGCCCGACCCGCATCAAATCGGTAATAGCAATCACCGACACCACCGCCGACGCTTTGATGACATCAATTAACTCTGAAATCAGTGATGGCATGGTTAAGCGCAACACTTGTGGGATTTGGATATGCCACAGTGTCTGGCGCGAGCTTAGGCCACACATGGCCGCAGCTTCTAACTGCCCCGGCGCAATAGCCTTAAAACCACTGCGCAAGATTTGCGATTGGTAGGCGGCCGTATTGAAGGTCAGCGCCATCACCGCCGCCAGATAACCGGGCAGAGATAACCCCAACTCTCCCGGCAGGTAAAAACACAATAAAACCTGTGCCAACACCGGCGTCCCGCGAAATAAACTGATATAAACACGGGCGAATCCTCTCCCAAATCCTGAGTGACCGCTTTCCATCAGGTAAATCACTACACCGATAAAGAAACCGGCAACAATGGCCAGGATAGACAGTGAAGCGGTGGTCACCGCGCCGTCTATCAGCATCGGCAACCAGCCCGACAGCAGTTGGAAAAAATCCGCCATATTTAATCCTCTTACAAACTGGGTGCTGGCATTTGGTCGGCTGGAACATCCATCACGAAACCGAACCATTTCTGCTGCAATGCTTGCATGGTGCCGTCGCGGTTAGCTTCACTGATGCCGTCACTGAACAGTTTCACCAAGGTGGCGCTATCATCATCTTTGCGCCCAACCCAGCCAAAATAGGTGGTTGGCCCTAACATGGGTTTCAGGGTGGTAAAAATACCCGGTCGGGTTTTGATTAGCGGGCCAAGGTTGGCCAGCGACTGGGCAACACCGTCTAGGCGCTTGTTGGCCAAATCGGCGTAGGCTTCATCGAAGGAGACATATTGTTTGATTTCTTTCAGGCCCGGCTTGCCACTGGCTTTCAGTTTTTCATTGAAATCTTGCAGCACCTGAAGCTGACCAGAACCGGCTTGCGATCCCACCACCTTGCCACTTAAATCATCTAACGTGTTGATAGATTTATCATTATCGCGTTTTAGCAATGCTACGGTGGATTCAGCAATCGGAACCGTAAAAGCAAAATGATCCATGCGCTGTTTATTTACCGTCACCGCAGTGACGACAAAATCGAATTTCTTGGCATCAAGGCCGGGCAAAATGCCCTGGAAAGGTAAATCAAGTTGCTTAACCTCAACCCCCGGAAGATTTTTTTGCAAAATATGATGCATTAAATCAACGTCATAACCCACAATCTTGCCATTCTCTACCGACTCAAATGGCGCATAACGCGCTTCCGAGGCAATGGTTATCGTCTTATCGGCTTTGATTCTGTCCAGCAAATCTGCGCTATGAGCAGCGGCAGAGAATACGCTGGCAGCACACAGCATTGCCCAGCACAAAGGTATCGCGTGTTTATGTCGTTTCATGATTGCCGCCCCATTTAAAGTAGTTTGAAATATATTCAAGTCACTTGAATGTAATGACATAAGCATGAACTATGCCACTTGGTAATAAGTGGCAACCTAAAGCAGAACAAAAACAAATAACTCATTGTAAATAAATAAGTATTTTTAATTCTGTTCAAACAGGCGGGCGCGTTGACCGAAGATAACAAGGAGAGGGAATTAGGGCAGCACTTGAATACCAACACAGAGTTGCACAAAAAAAGTGCGAATTTGCGCACTAAACGTGCAGCAATGGAAAGGTAAAAAGCCACGACTAAAGCCGTGGCTTGGCGGTCATATCCGCAGCATCTTGCTCGCGGATAATAAAAAAGTCAGATTTTCGCCGTCGCGAGATAGCGCGCCATCTCTTCAGCGGGCACCATACCACCACCCGTCGCCCAGACCAGATGGGTCGCATTGCGCATTTTCTCAGCACTAAAGTGATTATCTTGCAAATAATCTGTACTGCTACTCACCCGCGCCGGGCCGGGCATCCCCGCCAAGGCAGAAGGTTCCAGACGAATGCCCTCATGCCGGTTTAGCAACCCAAGTAAGTCATACATTTCTGCATCACTTAAGGTATAAAAACCGTCCAGCAAATGCTCCATCGCGCGACCCACAAATCCCGACGCCCGTCCTACAGCCAAACCATCTGCGGCGGTAATATTATCTATGCCAATATCCTGCACAGAAATACCATCATGCAGGCCGGTGTGCACCCCCAATAACATACAAGGCGAATGGGTCGGCTCGGCAAAAATACAATGAACATGGTCACCAAATGCCAGTTTCAAGCCGAAAGCCACTCCACCGGGGCCGCCCCCCACCCCACAAGGAAGATAAACAAATAATGGGTGGTTTTCATCAACCACAATCTGTTGCTCGGCAAACTGAGTCTTCAGCCGACCGCCCGCGACGGAGTAACCCAAAAACAAGGTGGGCGAATTTTCATCGTCAATAAAGAAGCAATTTGGATCAGATTCCGCCTGTTTGCGCCCCTGCGCTACGGCCACGCCATAGTCCTGCTCATACTCCACCACATTAACGCCATGCTCGCGCAGTTTACGTTTTTTCCATTCACGGGCATCGGCCGACATATGCACACTGACACTGAACCCCAACTTGGCGCTCATAATGCCAATCGACATTCCCAAATTGCCGGTGGAGCCGACTGCAATGCGGTACTGACTGAAAAACTGACGGAAATCATCTGAAAACAACTTGCTGTAGTTGTCGGTTTCAGCCAATAAACCGGCTTGCATTGCCAGTTTTTCAGCATGTGTTAACACTTCATAAATGCCACCACGGGCTTTAATTGAACCAGAAATCGGCAAATGGCTGTCTTGCTTTAATAACAGGCGGCCGGTTATCTCCACCCCATAACGTTGTTGCAGGGCTTGTTGCATAGCGGGGATCGCCAAAATCTTCGATTCAATAATGCCATTTGTGGGTTGTGTTTCAGGAAACGCCTGGCAGAGATAAGGGGCAAAGCGTCGCAACCGGGCTTCAGCATCTGTCACATCCCGCTGTGCTAACCCGACATAAGGCAGCCCTTTTTCAACTGTTGTCGCCTGCGGATTAAACCAGGTTACCTCCTCTAAATTGATAAGCTTTTTAACCAAAGGAAAGTCGGTAATTAATTTATCAATCTCAGTGCTTTTCATAGAATGTCTCTTTTCGATCAAATGATGTAAGAAAGTAGGAAAGTAGTACCTAAAGCTATCACCGAGGCAATAAAGGTCGCGGTGGTATAATATTTAAATGTCTCACTCAAGGTTGCGCCGCAATATTGTTTTACCAACCAAAATAATGAGTCGGTGACAATAGTGAAACCAATTGCGCCGGAGCCAATAGCCAGAGTGATTATTTCCGGACTGACATTGGGATACATGGGCAATATGGGTGAAACAATGGCGGTTGCCCCCATCATGGCGACGGTCGCCGAGCCGACGGCAGCATGTAGAATTAGCGCCACCAGCCAAGCCAGTAGAATCGGGTGCATATCCAAATTAGATAAAATTATCGCCAGCGAATCCGCCAGCCCACTGGCTTTTAATATGCCGTTAAATGCCCCACCGGCACCAATAATCAATAGAATATTGGCAATAGAAGAGAAACTGTCTTCCGTTTTCGCCAGCAACGTACTCATCCCCATATTCTGCCGAATACCTAAAGTGTAATAGGCAACAAACGCGGCAATAAACATGGCGGTGATGGGATTACCGATAAACTCCAATGTTAAATAGAGCGTGGTGCCTTTCTCCATATTCAGTTCTGCGGCAGTTTTTGCCAGCATCAAAATAATCGGCAATAGAACAGTAAATAAAGTGGCCGCTAAAGAGGGCAGCTCGTCTTCATTGCGCACATTAATTTCAGAGAAAGCTTTTGGCACAGTTTTAAATGGCAGACGTTTGCCCACAAGGCGCAAAAAGAGTGGGCCGCCAATTAGTGATGCAGCTAATCCGACTACCAGCCCGTAAACAATCACGGTGCCAATATCAGCCCCTAAAGCATTGGTAACATACATGGCAGCCGGGTGCGGTGGCACCACACAATGCACCGCCATCAAAGCAGTACACAGCGGAATGGCCAACTTCAGTAATGAGGTATTGGTTTTCTTGGCAATTGAAAAAGCTAAGGGAATCAATAAGACAACACCCACCTCAACAAATAAGGTGATACCGCAGATTAAGCCGACCAACACCATAGTGACATCTGGCGATAACCAGCGGCAGCGCTGTAAAGTGATGCCGATGCGCTCTGCGGCACCGGAAATTTCCATCATTTTGCCGAGGATAGTCCCCAAACCAATCACTGCGGCTAAAAAACCTAGCGTGCCACCAATCCCGCCTTCAATGGAGCTCACCATCTCCAGTGGGTTCATGCCCATTAATAGCCCGACATAAAAACTGGCTAATAGCAGCGCTAGAAAGGGATGTATTTTCAGTTTTACAATAGTGAAGATAATAATAATGATGCTCGTTAATAACGTCCCCACTACCCATATTTGTGAGTCCATAGCCGACCTCTTCTAATAATAAATTATGCGCCCATTGAATAAGAATTGGTCGGCACTGACAAATGATAAAAAACGCCATTCAGATGAGCTAGATTGAATCAAAAGCGCAATATTGGTCAAAGTTTTGCAACTAATCCTAGCTTGCATCAAACTAGATGTTCCTAATGGCTTAGCAAGTCAGTCATTGCGGTATACTATTTGCACCAGAAACAGTGATTGAGACGCCGCCATGTATCCAGAAAAAAGCTATATCACCCGTAATAAACTACTGAATGGCTATCAGCTATCTAAACTCTATACCTTTGAAATTGCCGCGCGACATAGCTCATTTGCACTGGCAGCCGAGGAGTTATCTATTAGTCCCAGTGCCGTCAGCCACCGGATTAATAGCCTGGAGGAGGAGTTAGGTTTCAAGCTATTCCAGCGTTTTCACCGCAAAGTGGAACTCACCAGTGAGGGAGAGCGGGTATTTTGGGTATTGAAGTCCTCATTGGAGTATCTCAATCAGGAAATCTTGGAAATAAAGAATCAAGAACTGTCTGGCACACTGACTGTTTATTCTCGCCCGTCTATCGCTCAGTGCTGGTTGGTGCCCAAGTTGGCCGATTTTGCCCACCATTACCCCGCGATCAGTTTGAATATTCTAACAGGCAATGAAAATGTTAATTTCCAGGGCGGCGGCATTGATTTGGCTATTTATTTTGATGATAAAACGCCAGAGAAACTGTCATATCAACACTTAATGGATGAATCCATGGTGCCAGTATGCAGCCCAGAATATGCAGAAAAACATCAACTTAATGGTAATCTTATCAATTTGCAGCAATGTACTTTGCTTCATGACCGACAAGCCTGGAGCTATGATTCCGATAGCAGTGAGTGGGATAGTTGGAGTCAACAAGCCGGTTTTGACCTCTCTCCCACTCAGCGCAGCATGGGCTTTGACCGCTCAGATTTGGCCATTATCGCCGCCATTAATCATGTTGGTGTCGCTATGGGGCGTAAAAAATTAGTGACAAAAAGACTGGAAAATCAAGAGCTAATAATGCCCTTCCCCGGTTTGGAAGTAAAATGTGAGCAGCGCTATTACGTCTCAACCCTATCAGATAGGCAATGGCCGAAAATTAATGCTTTTATTCAATGGCTAAAAAAGATGGCAAATGAATCCTGACCTCGCTTACCGGTGGGACACCACTAAATACAGTGAAAATGGCCTCAGCCTTATAAGATGACATAGGAATAAACTGCTATTCAGGTGTCATCACCTTAACCCAAAATCCCCTTTAATTGGCTCAGATCATTACCAATCGATCTTAGGACTCTTCCTACAGATGTAGGAATGCATTCCCATACAACACCAAAAATAAGTTTGCTATATTAGCCACAATGTTTCGAGATATAAATATTCATTAAAATTAAATAATAGTTTTTTTGGTGCGTAAATATCTCAAACACCTTCAATTAGTTATATCCATAGATTATAAAACCTAAATTATAACGTTTTAATGGAACGTTCCCAGTCGCTAATAAACTTATTAAAAATTAATCAGGGATTTTATCCTAATGAATACTCATATAACAAGAACCTACCTCAGCATTGCTATTTCCTCTATTATTTGTACCACAGCCTCGATGAGCGCAAATGCGGCCCCCTGTGTAGGCTATACCGTTTCCGATATTTGCGAACAATCTAAATCTGGGGCGGGCGAATTTCACAGTATTTCATTGGGCGACGGTGTCACTGCCGGAACAGTAGATAATCATTTTATTTTTAATGGCGAAGGCTATGAACTATACCAACCTCATGACTATTTTGGCGCGGCGGTAGCCTTAGGCACTATTCGCTATACTGAGGTCAATAACAGCCGTTTTACCATCAGTGGCACCCATTATCAAGGTGGCCCGACCTATGAGGGCAGAGCAGAGAAAACCACGTTAAACAACAGTTTGATGTGGGTCATGACATCCGCTGACCAAACAGTTGCTAAAGGTAATTCAGCAGTGGTGGTTTCTACCCAATTCGCTATGGGAGGGAATATTTACACTGAAACTGCTGAAGATAATAGTATTCAATTCAACCCCTACATCACCAATAGCCGCTATCAAGATACCTCTTATGAAATGTTATGGGGCATGAAGAATGAGTCGAAGAACTGGGATACTAAAGCCACTTCATACGACTCGGAATTTGTTGACTCCAGTAAGCAAATAGTCGCATCCAATGGTCACAGTGTTAATGCGACATTTTATGATAAAGCCTATCAACGCATCGATAATACCGGGTTTTCCAGCAACGCAATATTTAAAGACACCTCTTACCAAAATATTTATGCTGGGGGTGAGTCACGGGATACCACCTTATTTGATCGCGCTTATTCTTGGGTGCGTGCAGGAGGGAAATTAACCGGACTGACACAGATAAATAATGCCGCCACAGTGTATCTTGATACCGCTGAAACTAATGGTGCTTATGCTGAAAATATCGTTCTTAATGGTGAAAATAGTCATTTAATGGTGCGATATAATGCAGCCAATAATGCTTTCGCCACTGTTGATAATTTAACCATAAATGGTGGCGAAGTTGCATTCCAATCAGGAACCGGCAGCAACTATACTTCATTAAATATCGGCACACTTTCCGGTTCAGGTTCTTTCCTGTTCAATACCTCGGTTGCGGAAGGTCGAGGCAACTTTATCACCATCGCCAATGCCAGCGGATCGCATAAAGTAATGGTGAATGATTCTGGTGTTGAAATTACTGCTCCCGGTGAAACAACCTTAAATCTTATTCACGATCTCGGTGGCAATGCACAATTCACCCTGGCCTCATTCAGTGGTGCCAATATCTCTGAAGTCGATGGCGGCACCTATGTTTATGGCCTAAATAAGGGGAATAATTTGGCTCGAGCGGGGGGAAACCTGTGGTATTTAGGCGCAGTATTAAATACAGAGGTTGAACCTGGGCCAACAGAACCGGAAAACCCCGCAACAGTAGACCCAGAGCCAGAAACTGCAATTAAAACAACTCCATCAACTGATGCTGTATTAAGTATGGCTTCAGCCAGCCAGTTTATTTTTGATGGTGAATTGCAGAATCTACGGTTACGCAAAGGTGATTTAAATAACAGTAAAGGTGATAACGCCAGTATTTGGGGCCGTTATTTGACCAATAACACCCGCGTCAGTGCCGCCCATGATGCCGCATATCGTTTACAACAAGATGGTTTTGAAATTGGTGCCGATAAAGTATTTGGTTTGTCTTCAGGGCAGTTAGTTTTAGGGGGCTTTACCGCGTATAGCAATAACCGGGTGAAACATGCTCGTGGTGGAAACAGCAGTATTGATAGTTATAGTTTAGGTGCTTACGGCAGCTATTTCGATAACAGTGGCTATTATATTGATGCTGTTGTTAAAGCTAACCATTTTAAGAATTCACTGAATGCCAATATGACCAATGGGGGTTCTGTACAAAGCGATTACGATCAAAATGCGGTCGGAGGTTCCCTTGAAGCTGGCTATCACTACCGGTTATCTGATAGTTGGTTTGTCGAGCCTTATGCCCGTACCAGTTATTTCACCGCACAAGATAAAGATATTACACTTAACAATGGAATGAAGGCGAAAACCGGCAATAACCACTCAATAAAAGGCGAATTAGGGACTCATCTTGGGACAAAATTCGACTTAAAAAATGGTGCGATAATTCGCCCATACGCTAAAGTTGCGATTGAAAGAGAGTTCATTACCTCAAATACTGTGACCATAAACCAGGTAAACGACTTTAATAATGATTTCTCTGGTAATACAGCAAAATATGGTCTGGGTGTGGACGTGAATCTGACCAGACAAACCACTCTTTATGCTGAAGCAAATTATCGTAATGGCACACATATTGAGTCGCCAATCATGGCTAATATCGGTATCCGAGTTAATTTCTAAACAAAATATTTTATCTGGTTTCTCGTGGTAACACGGGGAACCATTTTTATCCTTTCTAAAATCCCCCCACCATATTCCCCAATAAAATCATTGATTAAAAATAAGACATCACGTTATTCTCATTTTGAATTTTATAACAATAACAGGAGTGAAAATGAAGAAGCTATCTCTGGGAATAATGCTCGTAGCATTAATCAGTAGCCAATCCGCATTGGCAAAAAACTGGCAGGAAATTAAACAAAGCGGGGAGCTACGTATTGGTGTTCCCGGTGATTATGCTCCTTTGGCATTTCACGATAAGCAGGGGCAACTGGTTGGCTACGATATTGATATGGCAAAATCCCTAGGAGAAAGCCTGAAGCTTAAAGTCAATTTTGTACCAAGCAGTTGGCCAACACTTTCTACAGACTTAGCCGCAGACAAATTTGATATTGCCATGGGCGGTGTTACAGCAACACCCGGTCGGGCAGCACAATTCGCCTTATCCAGCCCGGTGGTCAAAAACGGTAAAATTGCCTTAGCCAATTGCCAGCAATCAAAGAAATTTCCCACGTTGGAGGCGATAGATAAAGAAACTGTGAAAGTTATTGTGAACCCCGGTGGCACCAATCAATCTTTTGTCGATGCCAATATCAAGCAAGCACAAATTATCCGCACCAATGATAATGTTGCCAATTTGCAGGGAGTCCGAGACCAAAGCGCCGATATTATGTTCACAGACTTAATCGAAGGGGATTATTACCAGAGCGAAGAGCCGGGCGTATTTTGCGTTGCGACACCCGAAATCTTACCCGGCACCGGTAGCTACAAAGTATATATGATGGCGAAAGATAATCAGCCGCTACTCAATGAAATAAACCAATGGCTCAGTGGTGAGACAAAATCCACATTGGCACATAAATGGAATATTTCTGAATAAGCGGCAATTAATTAACCACTATTTTTACCCTGAAATTATTGGCACTACAGGCCGGTTGCAAACCCACTCATCCCGATGAACTTACTCAAGTTAAGTGATTCGGGTGAATCAGAGTAGCTAACCCCCTGTAGTTCCAAGTCAAGCCGTCAAGCCGCCATCCAAAACCAAAGCCTGACCGGTCATATAGCGGCTGTCATTGCCTATCATAAAGGCACTCACGCGGGCGACTTCTTGTGCATCACCCAAACGCCGTAAAGGTATTTGCTTACGTAATCCTTTAAGGGCATCCGTTGGCATCGCCCGCGTCATATCACTGTCGATAATGCCCGGTAGCAAGCAATTAACCCGAATACCAAAGCGCCCCATTTCCAGCGACAATGAGCGGCCAAGACCCATCATCGCCGCTTTACTGGCACCATAAGCGCTCTGCCCGACATTACCTTTAATCGCGGTAACCGAAGACATCAGCAACAACGCGCCTTCACCTTGCATCATCATTGGCGGTAATAGGTGCTTATTCCAGTAGAACACCGCATTCAGGTTGGTATCCAGAACATTACGCCAGTTATCACCATCCTGCTGAATATGTAAGCCATCACCACTGATGCCAGCATTATGGATAACGGCCCCCGGCGGGCCATATTTTTCCAGCAATTGCGGCGCTAGCACATCGACATCAGCTTCATTGCTGCCGTCACAGCGATAGCCCATCACCCAACCGGGCTGCCCTGCACAGTTTTCGATAACATCGCGGCTTTGTTGTTCACCATTACGCCAGGTAAAAACAACATTCCATTCTTTGGCCAGTTCTTCGACCAAGGCGCGGCCAATGCCACGGCTGCCACCGGTAATTAACACCCATTTCCTGCTCATAATCTTATTTCTTCTGCTCGGCTAACTTCTGGCAAAGCTCACCTAAAGTCATGTCTGGACTGTCCATAAACATTTCGGCATTCAAGGTGGCACCGAATTCGCGTTTGGCCAACACCATCAGTTCCACATAATCCAGACTGTCGAGTTTTAGCTGATGCAATGGCATGTCAGGTGACAACGCCGACATTTCTAAGTCTTTGGCGTCACACAACATTTCACATAAGGTGTCATAAATTTGTTGATACTTTTCCATGATTCTATCCTTCTTTAATGCGCGGCTAATGGCCACGTTTTCAACGTTACCGCTGTGGTAATCAATGGCCCGATGGCTGATCGGGCTGAAATAGCCGAGCGCAATACCCAGCCATCGTCCGGGTTGCCGACAATCAGTGTCGGCTCGATGGCATAGTGCAATGCACTGCGGACAAATAAATATGGGTTATTGATGCGCAGCAAATCAGTGCTGAAATGCACATCATGATGAGTCTGGATAACCGGCACCTGCTGGAAAACGTCAATCAACGTTTCGGCCTGAATCCCCGGTAATACCTGTTTGGCAGTGGCCAGTGTTTGTGGTGCGGCAATCAGCAATTTAAACAGCAGTGCATCGAAAAACCCCCAACACTCTGCCGGTTGCGATGTGTCACCAGGAAATTGCTGGCTAAGCTGATGCACGTCATCTGCGGGCAATATGGCCCAGTGCTCAATATCAGTTTGTACCAGCGCGGGCGCACTGCGCAGTTTGCCATTGAAGCAACTTTCGTTATTGCTGCTGTCTTGCAAATTGCCACTCACCTGGCCCTGAGTCTGGCTAAGTTGTAACTGATATGGCGTATGGCACAGCACTGGCTGGCGCAAACGCGCGTTAAAACGCAGAAAATCTGCCTCGGGCAATGCCGTTAATAACGCGGTGCTGAGCTGATGTTTAATATCCAGCATGGCGCGCATGCCGTGGACAGTCAGTTGCGGCAACCCCAAATGCTGCGCGTGTTGCAAATCAAAATGGATCGGGTTGTAATCACCGGAAAATTCAGCCCAACGTTCAGCATCACTGAGGCTGTAGTTGTAGTTAAGGTTCGGGTTAGAAATCATGCTCAATCCAGCCCAATAACCAGGGCGGCATTCGCCCCACCAAAACCAAAGCTCAGGTTCAGGGTGTTGCGTAATACACCGGCCCGATGCCCTTCGCTGATGTAATCAAGGTCACATTGCGGATCAGCATTTTTCAAATTACAGGTTGCTGGCATCATCTGATGTTGCAGGGCTTGCAGGCAGATAATGGATTCAAAGCTACCTGCGGCGGCAATCAAATGACCCGAATAAGATTTTGTGCTGGACAGTGGCGTGGTGTAAGCCGCAGCACCAAATGCCTGTTTAATGGACTCGGTTTCATTCAGGTCATTCAGTTGTGTCGAGGTGCCGTGCAAGTTGACGTAATCAATCTGGGCGGCGGTTAAACCGGCTTGCTGTAAGGCATGCTGGATAGTTTTCACTCGCGCCACTTTGTCTTCTGCCGGTGCCGTGAAATCAAAAGCATCCGAGTAATTGCCGTAGCCTTTTATCTCGCCGAGGATGTGAGCACCGCGGGCTATCGCCCCTTCCCGCTCTTCCAGACACAGCACCGCTGCGCCCTCGGACAGCACAAAACCATTGCGATCCAGACTAAATGGGCAGCTGGCTTTGCTCGGTTCCTCTTGCTCGCGTGCCAATGCACCCAAAATATCAATGTTCCACACCGCCGCATTACTGCGCAGTGATTCCCCCGCCCCGGCCAGCATCATAGCGGCCCGCCCGCTGCGAATGATTTCAAAGGCATCGCCAATGGCAATGGTGCCAGTGGCGCAGGCGGCAATGGGTGAATTCTGATAGCCGCGCAATCCCCAATACAAGCTGCACGCCGCGGTGCCGGCATTCGGCATTGACAAGAAACAACCGAAAGGCGTGCCCAGTCCTGTTGCCAGATACCCTTCATAGTTATCATGCGTTTCATCCTGACCCGCCCAGCCGCTGCCAATAATGGTGCCGCAATCGAGCAAATCGTAGTAATCCGCCGGGGACTTTTCAGCAAACGCCATCGTCATCGCCTCGCGTGCGGCGGCCAGTGCCAGTCTGGCATAACGCGGCAGACGGCGACGGATCGCGGCAGGAACCGCTTTCAGATTAGGTTCAGCATCCAGCAGGCCAAAAAATCGCGATTTAATGCCTTGCTCGGATTTATCGTAATAGCGGTAACCCAATTGATAATCCATAATCGCCGCCCAACTCTGCTGCGCCGTCATGCCCATCGGGGTCACACTGCCATAACCGGTGACAACCACCCGGCGCTGTTCAACTGTCTTCATCATGATTTAATTCCTTTACTGTCCCTGCTGTTTTCAACACCACCACCTAATGCCAACCACAATTTCATGGTGGAATTCAGGTAGTTATATTGAAGTTCGAGCAAATTAGTTTCACTGGTCAGCAGAGCATCCTGCGCATCCAGTAAAGTCTGAAATGACACCGCACCCGCCTGATATTGGCTGTTGGTCAAACTCAACCGACGTTGACTGAGTTGTAGGTTCTGCCATTGATTTTGTTTTTGCTGCTGATAACTCAGCCGCGCCGTCATCGCGTCATCGACATCTTTAAGCGCGCTGTAGACTTTGCTGCGAAAATCAACAGCCGCCAGTTGCACCGCCAACTTTGACTG
The DNA here is from genome assembly GCF_000173775.1 of Yersinia rohdei ATCC 43380. Classification (GTDB taxonomy): domain Bacteria; phylum Pseudomonadota; class Gammaproteobacteria; order Enterobacterales; family Enterobacteriaceae; genus Yersinia; species Yersinia rohdei. Next base: position 124,665 of record NZ_ACCD01000006.1, on the reverse strand, counting down.
CTCGATGGTGAGCTGCACGGTATTCCACTGTAAGAATGGCAGTGCGCTGTTGATGCTTAATGTCCGGCTCGGGTTGCTAAACCATTGTGAGAACACGGCGCTGCCGGCATCCAAAGTGGCCCCCAACGAAAGTGTCGGATAGAAATTCAGTTTGGCGACATCTGAACCGGCCAATGCGGCACGCAAACGCCATTCCGCCGCCTGCACATCAGGCCGCTGTGCAATCACTTGCAATGGTAAGAGAGTCGCGATTGGCACTTGTTGCTGTAAATCCAGTGACTTAGGCTCTGCTTGACGGTAATCAGGGGCGCGGTTAAATAACAATGCCATTGCACTGCGCGCGGCTTCCCGCTGCTGTTCAAGATGGTGAGATTGATTTTGGCGATCCAATAATGTCTGTTGCGCCTGTAGCAACTCGATTTCACTGGCATCTCCTGCCGCCCGCCGCGAGCTCACAAGCTTGAGAGTGTCTTGCGAGATAGCCAATGCTGTCTGTTGGTAATCAATTTGCTGATTTAATTTCGCAAGCTGCCAGTAAAGGTCGGCGGTGGTGCCAATCAATGACAGCGCGGTTTCTTGACGATCTTGTTCGGTCGCATTGACCAGCCAGGCGGATTGCTCACGGGTGCGGGCCAGCTTGCCCCACAAATCCAGCTCATAACTCAATCCCAATGAGGTGCTATAGCTTTCTCGCGGTTGGGTATTTTCATTCAACGAGCGCGTATTGCTGCCGCTGCCGGTCAGTGAGACATCCGGGTGCAAATTGGTGTTCGTCAGCCCCGCCGTCAAGCGCGCCTGCTGTAATTTCAGCCCGGCTGCCGCCAGATCATTATTACTGAGCAACATGCGGTTGATACTTTGTGACAGTTGCGGGTCATCGAAATTTTCCCACCAGTGCACACTGTGGCGCAGGTAACCACCGCCACTGTCTTTCACGCGCCATTCGTCAGGGACTGACAGCATGGGCTGCTGATACTCACTTTTCAGCAGTGAACCGCAACCGCTGAGCAATAAGCTCGCAGCTAACAGTATGATAATTGGCGTTTTCATTAATCTATTCATTCTCGTGCCAATGCCTCGGTAGGATGCAAACGAGCAGCATTGCGGGCCGGGAAAAAACCAAAACCCAGCCCAATAAGTGCCGAGAAACTACAGGCCAGAATCAATGGCGGCCAAGTGAAGATCATGGTGAAGGTTTGAGTAACCCACGAGAAAACCACCCCCGCCAGTGCCGATCCCACAATGCCAATCAGGCCACCAAGAGTGCAGATAACCACGGCCTCAATCAGGAATTGGATCATGATGTCGCTCGGACGCGCGCCCACGGATAAACGAATACCAATTTCATGGGTGCGCTCGGTCACTGATACCAGCATGATATTCATCACTCCCACCCCGCCGACCAACAGCGAAATTGCAGCAATGGAGGTGATGAGCAATGTCATTGAGTCAGAGGTTTTCTGAATCGCTTTGCTCATTTGGTCATTGCTAAGAATGAAAAAGTCCCGCTGGCCGTGGGCCTGTGTTAGTAGATTTTCGACATCCTGCTGCACCGCATTGAGTTGATAGCCTTCAGCCACCCGCACGGCAATTGACTCCAATGGAATATCCCCGGAAATACGTTCGGTCAGTGAGGTATAAGGCATCCACGCGGCTAATAATCCGCCGAATGACGAGCCACCGCGTTTGGCAACGCCAATGACGCGCAGCGGAATACCGTCCAACTGCACAATTTCACCAATCGGGTTTTGTCCGCCCGCAAATAGGGTGTCACTGAGCTCCGGTTGCAGGATTATCACCGGTTCGCGGGCATTAACATGGCGCGGGGTAAAGCCCTCTCCGGCGGTAAAACTCATGCCTTTCACCTGAAAGAAACCATTGCTGACACCAGAAAGCGATACCATCACTTGTTTGTCACCCCGAACCGCAGCGACCATTTTGCTTACCACTGGCGATAAACTGTCGACATAAGGCTGCTGGCTGAGCAGCTCAACATCCTGTTGCGAGAGCGCGCGCTCAAAATCAGGGCGCGGCTTATCCCACCCCAATCCTGGGCGAACATCCAGATTACTGGTTCCCAATTGGCTGATTTCATTTAAAATTTGCTGCCTGGCGCCTTCCCCAACCGCCATTGAGGACACCACAGATGAGATGCCAATAATGATGCCGAGCATGGATAAAAAAGCACGAATTCGGTGCCCGAGCAGTGAGCGCCAGGCCATTTTGACCGCCTCTCTGACACTCAGCCACCAATGCGGGCGGCCGGTTGCCACCGGTTCGGGCAGTGCCGCCGGAGCAATGGCAGCACCCGTGGCCTCATTATTGCGATCGGCAATAATTTCACCGTCACTTATCTCAATAATGCGCTGTGCTTGATTGGCGATATTGCGGTCGTGAGTCACGATAATAATGGTGTGCCCGGACTGATGCAGGCCATGTAAAATCCCCATCAGCTCTTGCCCGCTGGCACTGTCGAGTGCGCCGGTGGGCTCATCCGCCAGAATAATACCCGCGCCATTCATCAGCGCCCGGGCAATACTCACCCGCTGCTGTTGTCCACCAGAGAGCTGCGCCGGTTTATGCTGCAAATGCTGGCCCAACCCTAAACGGCGCAACAAATAACTGGCGCGTTCCTGACGTTCAGCCGTGCTCATGGCGGTATAAAGTGCCGGAATAACCACATTTTCGCTGGCCGTTAAATACGGCATCAGGTGGTAGCGCTGAAAAATAAACCCAATGTACTGGCTGCGTAATTGCGCCAATTGCTCACTGCTGGCCTGCCGCGTCGGGATGTTATGAATCGACATCTCGCCCTGAGTCGGTTTGTCCAGGCAGCCAATAATATTCATTAGTGTCGATTTACCGGAGCCAGAAGCACCAATAATGGCCACCATTTCGCCACTGCGAATTGACAGTGAAATGTTTTTGAGCACCGCAACTGGCTCGGCCCCAGAAGAGAAATGGCGATAAATCCCCTGGAGTTTAATCAAGGGTTCGCCGCCAGAATGAACAGAATTAATGCCCATTATTTGCTCCCGACGGCTTACCCATCAGCACGACCTGCTCACCCTGCTGTAGCCCAGATTTCACTTCGGCATATTGGCCATCTCGCAAGCCAACAGTGACCCAGCGCTCTGCAAGTTGGTTATTTTTGCTCACCTGCACCCGATAGCGCGTGCCCGGTTGTAGTGAAATTGCGGGCGGTGAAGTCGCGGCCTGTGAGGCGGCGGGCGGTGCAGTTCGCTGTTGCTCACCCAACGCCGACAGTGGCACCCGCAGGACATTTTTTGCTTGTGCGGTAATAATGAAAACCTGCGCCGTCATTGAGGTGCGCAATAGCCGCTCATGGTTAGCAATGCTAAAAATGCCATTGTAATAAACCGCGGAAGGTTGCTGGCTGTTCGCTGCACCAGAACTTTCTTCACGTAAGCTCTCAGCAGAGGCTTCCTGAATAGCATCCATCTGGCTCTCATAGCGGCGCTGTGGGTCAGCGACCACGTAGAACCACAGCGGCTGCCCAACCCTCACTTTGAGGATGTCAGTTTCTGAAATCCGGGTGTGCACCGTCATGGTATCGACATTCGCCAACACCAGAATGGTCGGCACGGTCTGTGAGGAAACAATGGTTTGCCCCTCTTTGGTCACGATCCCCAGCACTTCGCCGTCAATGGGGGCCATTATCCGAGTAAAGCCCAGATTGGCTTTTGCGGTTTCCAGCGCCATGCGGCTTTGCACAATTTGCGCTTCATTCACATTCAATTGCGCTAATTGGCTATCGTATTGCGCCTGCGCTTGTTCCAGTGTGCTTTTCACACCAGAGCCATCCTTTGCCAAGGTCTGTTGCCGGCGAAGTTCGAGCTGATATTGACGTAACAAAGCTTGAGCCGCCTGCTTTTGTGCTTGCGAGCTTTGCAATTCAGCTTCTGATTTACGTAATTCGTTTTGTTGCAAGGTCGGGTCAATTTCAGCCAGTAATTGACCACGGGTGACACGGTCGCCTTGTTTGACATAAAGCTTGGTCAGCTGCCCGTTAACCTGCGCCCCCACATTGACCTGCAATGACGGTTTTAAACTGCCGGTAGCCATGACATTTCGTTCGATATCACCGCGATTTATAGTTTCAGTTAACAGTGGTGCATCCTGCTGGCTGCTCGATAGCCACAACGCAATACTCCCGCCAATAATAATCAGCAAAGTAATAAGCAGGATTACAGCCAAACGCTGCTTTCTGTGTGCCAGATTGATACCCATCAGCTAACCGCCGCAGTCATAAGGCGGCTTGATACCGCAGGTTGTGCCCGGCTCACCACTTGCCCGTCACTCAAGCGGAACACTTGGTCAAACATCGGCAACACGGTTTCACTGTGAGTCACGGTGATAAGGGTTTTCTGATATTTGCGGCAATGATCCAATAAGGTCTGCATCACTTGTAGGGCGGTGTCTTCATCCAGATTGGCGGTGGGCTCATCCAACACCAACACCGGGCAATTGCTGTACATGGCGCGAGCCAGTAACAGCCGCTGACGTTGTCCCAAAGAGAGTGCGGCATGGCTTTCGCGCACCAATGCACTGACACCACCAGGTAATTTATTAATGACATCCGTTAATTCCAGCCCTCGTAGTGAGTCTTCTATACGCTGGCGTTTTTGGATATCCATATGCCTATCAAACAAGGTGATGTTATGTAATACCGAGGCATTAAACAGAATGTCTTCCTGGCTTTGCAGGAAAAACAGCGAATGAGCTTGTTGGAAATCAACCGGCTCGCCATCCACTATCACTTGCCCTTGCTGTGGCGGCATCAAGCCGGCCATCACTTTGAGCAAAGTACTTTTCCCGGCACCGGATTCACCCACAATGGCCACACTTTGCCCACGAGTCAGTGACAATGACAGGTCGCGCAATACCGGTTGTTTGGCATCGTAAGCAAAGCGAATATGTTGATAAATCAGCTTATCTGCAAATTTTGGCGGCGCTTTTGGCACTGTCGAACTCTGTTCTGCGGGGGTGGGCTGGCCAGCAGGAAACAGGTCTCGCGCACGGATATCAATGACGTGCAATTGGTTCTTCTGCAAAATGGAATAGAAAATTTTGGTGATATAGGAAGTGAAAATTTCGCGCACAAAACTGTAGGCAAAAAACTCGCCTAAGCTCAGTGTCCCTTGCTTTAAGAGTGGCAAAGCCAGCAGCATAAAGAACACCATTTCCAGACGACCAATCAGCTGATAGAGGCTATTTTTAACCTGATCGTAGATTTTCTTCTTTTGTAACGTGCTGAACAATGACAGCGCCAGAGCGGCAAATACCCCTTGGCGTTGGCTGGATAAACCCGCAGATTTAATGGTGGCAAAACCCTGAATACTCTCCAGGATAAAATCACTTTGCTCTGCACCTTTCACCTGCAACTGCTGGGTGTAATAGCGGTCACGGTAAATAGCCCAAATACTAATAAGCCCCATGAATAACACGCCAATAGCAGACACCATCGCCAGTATCGGGCTCATATAGCACATCACCGCCAATGCAATAGCGCCAATTATCCAGTCAGTGCGCAGGCCATTATCTAACTCAATTTTTTGAGTTGCCGCCATTTGCCAGTTAGAAAACCGGCTATAAATATCCCCCGGGGCTCGCTTATCAAAAAAGTTAAGTGAGTGACTGAGTAACCGAGAAAAACCGGCCACACTGTTAAGCACCACGAAGTGTTTGATATAACGCTCGGTGATATATCGCACCACAAAAGCCAGCGACGTAGACACCACAAAGGCCAGAAGAAAATAAAAATAAGGGAAATCTTTATCATTACTGGTGGAGGAAAATACATCATTAATAGCGCTGCTCACCATCGTCGGCATGATAAACAGGGTCAGAGAGACTAAAAATGCCAGTGTCATCAGCCAGTAGATACCACGGATCCCCGCCGTCTCTTTCAAACTCATGCAGTCGAGCGCACTGAGCCGTTTGCTGTGCTCAATATTCTTCACCGCTTGCGGATCCGCAGGGGTTTCGGGATCCAGCACCAGTGCATAGCCACTGATTTCAGCTTTTAATGCATCCATTGGCAATAATTGCTGCCCGATAGCCGGATTCATTACACAAACATAGTTGCCCTTGCGATAGGCCAGCAGCACATAATGGTTGGCACCATAATGCAAAATGGCCGGCAGCGGTAAGGCCGACAGCTCTTGATGCTCAAATACCACCGGATACGCCGGTATAGCCAACTCAGATAAAATAGTACAAAGCGTGGCCAGTGATGTGCCATGCCCGGAGGCAGGATAACGCTCACGCAAGCTTTCCAGCGGTGCATTGATGCCTTGCGTCTGTGCCAGCATCGCAATACAGGCCAAACCACATTCATGGGTTTCGCTTTGAAAAACCAGCGTTGGGATTATCTTTTCCATTTTCTACTATTCTTCGTAAGTGACATTATTCATTGATAAAAAATAACGAATGCGAGTGCCATAACAGCCAATCTTGCGGATGCTGTGTCATTGACGTTTCAATCAACTCAGGTAATTTACTTTTTACTTCGCGCGCACTCAGTGCAGGATAAATATGAATTTTTATTCCTTGGTCATAATACAAATAATAAAAAATCACCTGAGCTGATAGCGCTCGTGCAAGGCGGATAATTCCGCTATGTAAATTGGCCGGACGATTGAATAATTGGCAGGGCATTTTTGCCGTTTCTGCACTCTGATTATTGACGGTGTAATCCGGCGTAATATCCGGAAAAATCATAATATTCCGCTTATGCTCTGCCGCTTCCATAATGGCGTCCATCAGGTTGCCGGCAATAGCGCGGCTATCAGCATGGATAGAACAATAGGAAATATTCACTCCGCCCATTTGTCTGGCCTGCTCTGCATAAGCCTCTGCACTGGCGGAGACCACCACCGTCGCTTGGCCTGGATAAGCCGCGGCACCGACCATACCTGCCAGCACATCAGACACCATATGAAGCGGTGCCAGAATCACTGGCGACCCCGCCTGGTGCAGTGCTTTAACCTGGCTATCCAACTGCTGGGTACAGGCCGCCAATTGGGCTAAAACCTGCCGATTTTGCCCATAAGTTGCGGCCAGCTCTAACACCTGACGGCGCTGCGCGGTGCGGATAAAATGCGATGCCGACACGCTGGTATCATCTCCCAACAAACACCGGCTGTTAGCTGCTGCCACCTGTGCCAGATTTTTCTGCCGCCGAGTTACCAAACCGAAAGCCCGGCGCAAAGCACCGAGCATCAGTAGAATGCGATAATCACTATGCCGTAATAGCCAGATAGCCAGTTTGGCCTGCCCACGGGCAAATATCCGCCCACTAAAAGCCAGCTTATCCAGCTGGCTTCGCCAGGCAAAATAGCCCCATACGGCTAACAGTCTCATTATTTCTCCAGCGCCTTATCATGCTCGAGTAATGACAAAAGATTATCTGAGAACGCGGGGAATTTACGGTCTTGTAGCGCTATCCATTTTTTGCCGACAATAAAGGTCGGTGTGGCGTCAATTTTGTAATGCGCGGTGACTGCCGTCATATACGCGATCAATTCTTTAACTTCAGCTGACTGGCTTACTTGCTGATATTGGGCAACATCAATGCCATTGGTTTTTAGCCAGGTTTCGAGTTGGCTGTTATCACTCAGGTCGATGTTGTCTTCAAGCACCGCTTTGTAGGCACTTTGGCGATGCTGCGGTTCAATACCCATGACGGATAAAGTCGCGAAAATAGGTGCAAAACGCCCCAAGCCGGTGGTTTTATCACTGCTGATATGCAGGCGAACAAAACGCGTCCCTTCTGGCATGCGGTTTTCTAATTGGGTCACATTCTCTTCATTGATGGCGCAGTAATGGCAGCCATAAGAGAAGATCTCAATAATAGTTTTATCGTCTTTGATTGGGCTGTTTTCAACTTCACTGTTGCTGACAGCGAATAGGGTTTCCTGTTCATCCTGATTAAGAACGAAATAGTGGAAATAGGCCGTTGTTATCAATGAAGAAATAAGGATAACCAACAGTGTATAGCCTATAAAAAATCCCTTACTCCTAAACATATTTTTTTCAGTAGACATAGATTCAGTTCTATTCACAATCAGAGTTCAGGTAAGACATAAACAGAATCAAATAACATTTATGCCCACGAAATAATATTTCTAACATTCAATTAATGCGAAAATTCTTGAATTTAAGCATCGATGACACATTTGAATAAATAAGTCAGGCAAGTACAGAAATCCCTCCCGCACTTGCCTGGGATACTATTAAATATCGATAAAAATTAACGAATACTTAATTTATATCTTATTTGCAGTTAGCAATGTTGCTAGCTGTAGCAGTACGGCTAGTTACTGTACCGTGCTTGTCAGTACAAGTAGTAACAGCCTGGCAAGTCAAAGTAGTACTACCTGACAGCCACTCATAAGTATCTTTACAAGTTACACCAGTACCGCCAACGATTGTATTTGCTTCAGCCATGTTCATTTTTTTCATAAATAGATCCTTAAAAGAAAAATAAAAAAATTTGTAGTCTATTATTTAATAGCCCATTGAAGTATGCGTCTTTAAATATCAGATTAACCCTGACACTCAATTAAATAAACGCAGATAGTTTATACTACACTAACAAAACAAATCACAACAAAAAATAACATTTATTTATTATTTAAATAAATGCCATGGGAGCCCCCTGCCATATTTAAATAACAGTAAAGCATCTCACACCATGAATATAAAAATAGCGGAATTAATTGCTATTCTATATTCATAATTATCATGCACTCATAAAATAAGTGCATATAAATCTGTCGTTAAAGATATGACATAATCACAACTCCGCTGCCGGAAAAACTGCCAGCATCAGGTAATGAAGGCGCATGCAGTGTTGACTCAATCATGAAAGATTTATTCCCCACACCACCTGTTATTGATACACCATTAGATAAGTCCTGCCCTGATACTTTTAATGTCGAGGTAAGATTACCACCTTGCCCAAGGTCAATACTTTTACCGCCGACCAGTGTCAATTTTAATGCAGTTGCAGCTGTGCAGCTGATAATAAGCGGCTCACTTTTTACTGCGCCATCAACAGATTGCTGATTGATAGAACCATAACTAATAGAGACATCACCGGTAATCTCACAGGTTTCTGGGGTCGGTGGAACTGCACCACAATAGGAGCCAGGGATAATCCTTCCCGTAAAGTTACTGTCATTAGACCCTTGCCAATACATCACACCAAAGCAACTGCCGGCAGCAGTCAAAGGGTTAGTGGTGTTGGTGGCCCAACTTCCTGATACACCATTTTTGGCAATAAAAGCGGCTCTCATATCCTGCGCAGTAGCCCCTTGAGAAACTAATACCCGCGTCAACGCATTCGACGGGTTACCACATATTGCGGACTGAATATTATCGTAATGACAAATAGCGACAGAACACGATGTGGATGTACAAAGTATCCCCTCAAGTTCCTCGCTCGGCCAAGAAAATGTCCCTTGGTATTGTAGTCCTACGCGCGTTTGTGTCGAAACCCAGGCACTGGCTTGACTATAAAGTGGCAATAAAAACAGCACGCACGCTATTAGCCAGAAATATCTGTTACTTAAACAACGAGCAGGCTGTTCCATTGTTTTAAGTTTCCTTTTCTCTGTTCGCATATTAATAATATTGCAGGTTGAAAGTTGCCACTGCATTAAACTCACCGCGTTTAATTGTGCGTTGGGATATAGCCTCTGGTTCACCCCGGACATATGCTTTCAATGTAATAACATTGTTGCCCGTATCAAGCGCAATATCGTCGCTGGACTGATTCAGTAGTAACGCTTTTCCTGCGGGTGTTTCAAGTCCAATACCAATACCGACATCACTGCCATCGACCGCTAATAACCCCGGTAAATTAGTGTTATCATTGCCCGTAAACATAATATTGGCAGTTGTTCCTAAGCTGATATCACAATCAATCAGATGTATTTGAAACTGTTTTCCTAAGGTGCGTTGATTCGAATACAAGTATTTATCGACAACAGTACCAAAATTCAAATTAATAGCTTCATCACCAGGACGTATCGTGCATGGTTCAGCCACTAATGCGCCATGAAAACGCATATTGTCAGCTGCCAATGTCGGCATGCTGCCAAAAGCATTCAGAAGTAACACACTTAAAATAATTCGTCCGCGGTACATCAGCAGATTTAAATTAGCCATTATTTGATCCTATTGATAATCCACTAATAATGTAGCGGTCGCTTCAAAGGCCCCTTCACTTAATGTTGCTCCCACAGCTTTAACCGGTACCGCCTTAAGAACTGGCGGATTATTTTGGTCATAAGCAACACGGGTATTAAGTGCAAAAGGGATACCATCTTTCAGCAAGCGAATTCCCATATTCTGAATATTGGTTGGTATCGCGGAGGAATCAAAAGCGGTAACAGACGCGCTAACAATCGTCAGACCTAATTCCAAACCACCAGAAACGGAATCACAAGTCACGCTATAAGGCACTGTCTGAGTATAATTAATGCCATCAATCTTGTTCACACCCAGATTTTCCCCGAAAGCCACATCAATTGTGCTGCCCCCATTGATTACACAGGGTGGCGGGTTAATTAAGGTGCCAGAGAAGTGCATATTGTCCGCATATACCTGCGTGCTACTGAGTGCCACAGCTACCGTAACAGAAAAGTGCACTATTAATTTATTGATATGAAACAATTTATTCATATAAACCAATGAGGCTTTTTTCATTACTGATACTCCACAACCAAGGTTGCTGTGCCGGAAAAATATCCGGTACTCAGCGTGGCATTTGTTTTCTTTACCAGCACGGCCTGTAATACGGGTGCCGATGGGTAAGTAAAATTAAATGCGCTATTAAGCGTTAATGGTTGCCCATTGCGCATCAATTGGACCCCAAGGTCTGTATTTGTCGTTCTCAATACATTGGTATCAAACACCGCGCCATTACCTGTGATACTCATTTTCAGGGCATTAGATGCGGCTGCGGTGCAGTCCAATGTATAGGATACCGGCTTCATATACTGAACACCGTCAATGCGCGAAGTCAGGAGGTCATCACCAAAGTCAACGTTGATGGTGTTATTGCTGTTAATGACACAAGGTGGCGCGGCAAAAATATTGACCGAGACCGTGACTGTCGACGCCTTATTTAGTGCCAATGCAGGGCTGCTAAACAATGTCGCCACGCCAACAATGGCCGTCATCCCAATCATGGTCATCATAGCCATTGGGGTCAGTTGGGTAACTATTCCCCTACCAATAACAGTCATCCCACATTCCTTATCATTATTCAGCCTGATATCCAGCAGCCTTCTTCTTTGCGCGCGGTGTACCGAAATACACCTTTATTTGATGCTTTCAACCACAGAACAGGTACTCCCCGAACAACCAAATACCAGTTTTGGTCGGCCGCCAAAATCATTGACGTAGGTCAGTACTGGTTTGCTACCTAATGCGCCAGCACTGACATCCAACATGCCTTGCGCTTTTGGTGCAATCATCAGTGGCTTGAAGCCCGCCGCGGTTTTACCGGTTTTACTCTCACTGGCATCCACCAATGTGATGTAATACGGCGTCGGGTTATTGACCTGATAGCGATCACCCTGACGAGTCAGCTGTAATTTTTCCTGCCAAGGTGTCGACATGTCGCTCTTTTGCGGCACGATACTGGCTGGACGGTAAAACAGCTTGATGCGAGTTTGCAGTGCAATCTGCAATGTGTTGGGCTTATCCGACCGAGGCGGGATCTCGCGCAAGTTAAAATAGAACAAAGTTTCGCGGTCTTGTGCCAATTGGCTCACTGCGGGCAATGTTTGTATTTTTAACTGGCTTAGGGCACCGGGTTCGACACGCTGAACCGGTGGAACCACCGTCAATGGCGTATTGATTTTGTTACCCTGCTCATCTTCAATCCATCCCTGCGCCAGATAAGGCAATTGCTTATTCTGGTTGCTGATGTTCAAACTGAGTGATTTATCGCCACCATTAAGAATGGCTCGGGTTCTGTCCAGGGCAATGGCAGCCGTTGCTTGATGCGCCATCAATGCTGTCACCAGAATCGTGGTAACGCGCAATTTGTGATTCAATTTCATTACTTTTTCCTTCGAATTTATCGTGTTAGAACCTGCTCGTGCCGCGCGTTTTCTATTAACTCAACGGAGGCGTATCCGCAGATTCCATTACCAAACTTTTTTGCTGTGATACCGGGGGCTTATCCCCTGTCGCTATCGGCTGACAAGGCAACAGTAAATTTGCCAACACTGTCGCTGAAAGTATCTTCGGCAATATGACGCTACATTGCGCCTGCCCATTCCAGCTCACAGACATCGTCTCACCAGCCTTGATACCACTGAGATAAGTAGAACCATCGTCGTTAACAATACCGGTTTCTTGCTTATTCTCATTTAATACAGTGGCACCGAATGGAGGTGATGACCCATCTGCCATACGAATCATTGCCATCGCTTTCTCGCCAGAAATCACATTAAAGCGGCGATAACCGATAGCCCCTTCGGTCAAGGTTACTTGTGCGACTGTCCCTCTGGCTTCGACATTGTCTGCCAGATTATCAATATCAATACTGGCCCGGTTACGGTAATAACTGTTCACATCACCGACTACCGCTTTACCAAATTGGTTAGTTCGCACGGTCGAACCATACCCCTGAACCGGCACACCGGCTACTCCTTGGGTATCGAGCAATAATCTGGTGCCACCGAGTGTATTTACTCGATGCAGAGCCCCACCTTCAGCAGTGACAGTTGCACCACCCTGAATACCAACACCTACTGAAGAGTATTGCCCTTCTTGATAACTGGCATTGGCGTTAATATCTGCGCTATTGCCCATGTGGGTATAGTTACCACTTACCAATGCACCACTACGTGCTACACCGGTATTGATTTGGTAGTTGTTATGCTCATCGATTCTGTTGGCATACCCCACACGCTGGCTATTTTCTCGGCCATTGACTGCGGCGCTATAACTTATTGTTGCCCGGTCACCAAACGGCATGGATAAGGACAAGTACATCCCATCATCATTGCTCTCGTTGTAACGGTTACGATAAGCAGACAGGGTCACACTGACGTTCTTAAATTTACCTATATCGAAATAACGCGCTAATGACAGGTTATAGCGGTCATTCGCCGAACTATCCCAGTAAGTCTGGTGGCTATAGTTCAAATATGCGCTCAACCCCAAATCACTAAATTGCTGGTTGAAGCTGATGGTATACATCTCTTTATTGCCGCCCACATTCTCGCCACGATAACGAGCATCGAGATATTCACTCATGCTCATAAAGTTACGTTCAGAGAAGCGATAACCGGCAAAGGTCACCTGACTGCCTGTTTCTTGGAAATTTTTCGAATAGTTAACTCGGTAAGAGCCACCACTCAATGTGCCTTTATCCGGTAAATTGGCCCAAGATTGGGTCATATCGACCGACACCGCACCAAACTCCATCAAGTCACGACCAATCCCTATGGATGCCGCTTGATATTCATTCTCACCACTGATCCCACCACCAAACACTGACCAACCGCTATTGATCCCCCAGGAAAATTCCCCAGTACCAAATACCGGCCCTTCTGACCGATGGCCAATATCAGAAGGCTTACCTGCAGCAATCCTATAGCGCACCATTCCGGGGCGAGTCAGGTAAGGAATACTGGCGGTATTCACTTGGAATTGCTGCACTTGTCCGTCAAGTTCTTCGACGCGAACATCCAGTGTTCCGGAGACAAAACTATTCAGGTTCTGAATGCGAAAAGGCCCGGCTGCGACCAAAGTTTCACTCAATACCCGGCCTTGTTGGCTGACAACAACCCTGGCGTTAGTCCGAGCAACCCCGGTAATCTCCGGTGCGTAACCCCGTAAATTTGGCGGCAACATATTGTCATCAGTCGCCAGACTTGCTCCGCTAAAACGGAAGCTATCAAAGATGGCCGAGTTCAAAAAATCTTCACCCAACGTCAGCTTGGCACCCAAAGTCGGTATCGCACGGTAGGCGTAATAACGGCTCCAATCCCATTGGCGTTCAGTCGGTGAACCGGATACTTGATCAATACGGGTCTGCCAGTCTGCGCGCAACCGCCAGGCACCCAAGTTAGCTCCGGCAGTACCATTCCCACTCAAACTGTTATTACTGGTATTATTCGACTCTTGGCGATTTAACTGACCCAACATGTTGTAGTCGAAAAGAACACCAGGAATACCGTCTTCCCAACGCGAAGGTGGATCCCAATCAGGTTCGCTGTATTCCAGCCAAGCTTGCGGCACACTCATGTTTAGCGAGGATGACGCCAAGTCACCTTGCACGGTTAATCCCGGCAAGCTACTGATATCCAAACATTCCCCATCACGCGACCAAGTCAGCTTTTTAAAACTATCTTCTTTCAACGCCATCAACTCAACTATCTTGGGTGTTAAACAAGCCTCACTTTTTTTAGGATCTGTTTCGGAGGCGTAGAACACCACAGGATGCTCGTTGAGATCCTGCTTATTCATATAAACCAATAAATTATAGTTCCCAGGCAAAATAAAACCGCGTTGGGAAAATTGGCTCAAATCGAAATTGGCACGATCCTTGGTATCCAGCACATCAGTATTGAACTCAATATCATCACTGGCTAATGCGCTATACGCACTGCTACTTAACGCAATTGCAATCATAAAGCGCAATACATCACGGCGGACAATACCAAAGGGGGTAAGACGAGCAGATAGCATGGGATATGTGACCTTACTCATTGAAATTAATAATAATCCAATGTGAAACGAACACTAGAATGGTAAGTTCCAGCACGCAACATCTTGCCATTGCCAACTAAACGCAGGGCATAATTGAGTTTCATATCTACAGGGATAATATTTATCTCTGGCGATGGCACCCCAGGAGATGAAGCATTGCCTTTATCATCAATGATTTGCATTGCAATTCCTTCTGCCTCACCAAAAACCGCATAATTATTACCGTCTGCAGCACCATCAAAAGACACGGTAAAATGCTGCAGGTTAGATTTACTCGAATCAGCATGGGCAATCGTACAATCGAGTAAATGGATCTCGAATGGATGCTCTTTCCCTACACCGTTTTGAACCAACTGACTTATGGGTAAAATCGCCATATCGATCGTTTGTTCCAAACTGCCTGGATTTATTGCACAAGCAGTATCGCTAATACTTCCTTCCATACTCACGCGGCCCCAATCTGACTTCATGGGTGAGGCCATTGCTGGCAAGCTCAGTAATGACGCCATCAGTAAGGAAGGAGGCACTATTAATAAAAATGACCTGGACATAAATCACCTAGCTCATCCAATACATCTCTTTCTCGAGAAGAAAAGACATGCGGAAAAATCCGCATGTCGAATTAGAAAAGGGATACTTATTGGTAAGCCAGCGTGAAATCTGCAACGCTAGAGAAGCTACCTGGTTTGATTGCGTCAGCTACAGTGCTGCCCTGCAGGTATGCAGAGAAAGACAGGGTGTTGTTACCGTTAACCAGAGTCTGTTCAGCATTTGCCTGACCCAAAGTAATAACAGAACCAGTACCATCAACGATTGCAATGCCAGCGCCTTCAGCTACGCCAGTGATGCCCAGCAGGCCAGCTACTGCAGCTGATTCTGCACCGCCAAAAGTGGTGGTTACAGTTTTCAGAGTAGTGATATCGCAGTTTTCCAGTTTGATGTTGAAATCATGGGAAGATGATTTGCCACCATTCTGCAATGCAACGTTAGAGATTTGACCCATTTCAACAGTTTGTGAATCAGAACCTGCTGCGATTGAGCATGGTGCATCAATGATAGAACCATTGAAAGTTACAGTACCTTGGCCTTGATCAGCTGCGTTAGCCATAGAAGCAAAACCTAATACCAGACCTGCAGCCAAGATAGTTTTATTCAGTTTCATTACAAGATTCCTTTATAAACACAATTAAAATTTTGCCCGCTGATTTACCTTAATAAAATCAAGGTAAATATCGCATCGAAGTAGTTTAAAAATAAAAGTCCAGGCAGTTTATTATCGTACAAACACGAAGAATAAAACCGCGAACTACATAGAGCCATACAGTCAACATGGAAGTTTTTAGCAGCAACCACATTTTAAGAAATAATTTAAATAACGATAGAGCTCTGTTTAGTTCGGAGCAGATAATACAAAGATAGATTATTTATTCATAGTTATTTAATTCAATTAATCAAAATTCAGAGCGTTTAACTTAATTGACTAAAACAAAACAATAATCTCGATAATTTTGATCGATAAACATCACACCTTCGACACATAGCACTACAAATATGATCAAATCGATAGATTAGATCGCTAAAAGTTAGTTTTTCAAAATTAATGTTTGCTTATACGATAAGCCAAATTATACTCGGCATTAAATCTGTGTGATTCTCAAGTTCAAAGCATAAAAACCTTAACACAAGCATTATTAGTTTCTCTAAGTAATTGAATTTTTTCAATAAAATGAGGTTTTTCTCTATATAAAAACGCCTAAAAACCGCTAAAGTAAATTAATAAAACACATGCAAATCATATGGTTGTAAAAGCCATAAAGATAAGAATTCTTATTTTTTCATTGGTTTTAAAAGCATTTATTCAGCTTTCAGTTGTGACTAAAATCCAATTATTAGCAGTTAATGTATTTATAGTGGAAGTGAGAGATGTAAAAACAAAAACAAATATATAAGAAGGGATCTGTTAATGCGTATGAATTGTCCTTTTTATTGTAGGAAAATTCCAATTAATACGTGAGAAATACAAACAAGAAGTTAAGAATATAAGAACAAAAATATAAGACATTCTTAAAGAATAAAATTTATGAGGAAATGACAAATGAAATCTAATGTTCTACGTAAAGAAGAAGTCATGAGTATATTGGAAGATCATTGTAATGCACTAAAAGAACAGTTTGCTGAATCTCCGCCGCCGGTTATCCATTGGCCAAAAACCAGAGAACTTGCTGATAAAGCACAGTTGGATATTTATACAGCAAGATTAGTATTAATGAAGCTGGTCGATGAAGACAGAGCCAAAATGTCTGAGACAAAAGTGTTGAATTCACTACGCTGGTTTATTGCTCAATAATCAGAAAAATAAATATCATCACTTGTCATTGAGTGATTTTCACTCAATAGCTAATTAGTTAGTTTACGATGCTTTGTCCGGAAAAATGACAATCTTTTGAAAAAGGTGACATTTATTGCCATGATGAATGATAAAACTCATCGTACTGGCTCCGGACTGCATCTTCATGGAATCGCTCAGCAAACCAATATTGACACCCAGGCCAATCACTTGCGCCAAACCGCTCACAGCTTATTCCCCGCGATCCCTGCCTTCAAGCAAGCTTAATCAGAAAAACTGCACCCAAGATTCCCTCCTTACTTGAAGAGCTAATTTTGTCTTGTTTGCTGACAGCTTAAAGTTTTTACCTGTGTCAGTTTTCTGGCTGCTGGGCTAGTATATCGGCAGGAAAAAGGACATGGTGTTGGTCGCCAGATTTCCCTATTACCCCTAAATCATGTGATACCTAACGACAACAATAAAAATCACAATCAACTTTAAATTCAATGGATTATAGATAATAACCGCATGAATAATACAGATAAGCTCGATTCCCACACACCGATGATGCAGCAGTATCTACGGCTCAAGGCCCAACACCCTGACATACTCCTGTTTTACCGGATGGGCGATTTTTACGAGCTGTTCTACAGTGATGCCAAGCGGGCCTCACAGTTACTGGATATCTCATTGACCAAACGCGGGGCTTCAGCGGGTGAACCTATTCCTATGGCGGGAGTTCCCTATCATTCGATAGAAAACTATCTGGCAAAATTGGTTCAATTGGGTGAATCCGCAGCAATCTGTGAACAAATTGGCGATCCCGCCACTAGCAAAGGGCCGGTTGAGCGCAAAGTCGTGCGCATTGTCACCCCTGGTACCGTCAGTGACGAGGCCTTGCTACAAGAGCGGCAGGACAATCTACTGGCAGCTATCTGGCAGGATGCGCGCGGATTTGGTTATGCAACCTTAGATATCAGCTCAGGTCGTTTTCGGGTAGCAGAACCCGCAGACCTTGAAACCATGGCCGCCGAGTTACAGCGAACCAATCCCGCAGAACTGCTTTACCCAGAAAATTTTGAATCCATGTCGTTGCTTGAACAGCGCCATGGCCTGCGTCGCCGTCCATTATGGGAATTTGAGCTGGAAACCGCCAAGCAGCAGCTTAATTTGCAATTCGGCACCCGCGATTTAATCGGTTTCGGTGTTGAACAAGCCCATCAAGCATTACGTGCTGCGGGTTGCTTGCTGCAATATGTTAAAGATACCCAGCGCACTTCCCTGCCCCATATCCGTGGTTTGACCATGGAACGCCAGCAAGATGGCATCATTATGGATGCCGCAACGCGCCGAAATCTTGAACTGACCCAGAATTTGTCTGGGGGGACTGAAAACACCCTGGCCGCCATTCTTGATTGCAGTGTGACAGCCATGGGCAGCCGCATGCTCAAACGCTGGCTGCATATGCCCATCCGCGACATTAACGTATTAACTGCTCGTCAGCAGGCCATTGGCGGCCTGCAAGATATTACTGCCGAACTGCAAGCGCCATTACGTCAAGTCGGTGATTTAGAACGTATTTTAGCGCGTTTAGCCCTGCGTACCGCCCGTCCAAGAGACTTGGCCCGCATGCGGCATGCTTTTCAGCAGTTACCGGAAATTCATCGTTTATTGCAACCCGTGAATGTACCGCATGTGCAAAACTTACTTTCACAAGTTGGCCAGTTTGATGAATTACAAAACCTGCTAGAGCGGGCAATCGTTGAAGCTCCGCCAGTGTTAGTGCGCGATGGTGGCGTTATAGCGCCAGGATATAATGCTGAGTTAGACGAATGGCGGGCACTGGCCGATGGTGCGACTGATTATCTGGATCGGTTGGAAATCCGCGAACGTGAAAAGCTGGGTCTGGATACACTAAAAGTTGGTTTTAATGGTGTTCACGGCTATTTCATTCAGGTTAGTCGTGGTCAGAGCCATTTGGTACCTATTCATTATGTTCGCAGACAGACCCTAAAGAATGCCGAACGCTATATTATTCCTGAACTAAAAGAGTATGAAGACAAGGTTCTGACCTCCAAAGGCAAAGCGCTGGCGATTGAAAAAGGGCTATACGAAGAAATTTTCGACCTGTTATTGCCACATTTATCTGATTTACAGACCAGTGCCAATGCATTGGCAGAGCTGGATGTTTTGGCAAATCTGGCCGAAAGAGCAGAAACACTCAACTACAACTGCCCGGTTCTGAGTGATAAACCGGGGATTAAAATCCTCGGTGGCCGTCATCCGGTTGTCGAGCAAGTCCTCAGTGAACCCTTTATTTCTAATCCATTAACATTATCACCTCAGCGGCGAATGTTGATCATTACTGGCCCAAATATGGGCGGTAAAAGCACCTATATGCGCCAAACGGCCTTGATCGTCTTACTGGCACATATGGGGAGCTACGTCCCGGCGGACCAGGCAACTATTGGCCCGGTCGATCGTATATTTACCCGTGTTGGCGCGGCTGATGACCTGGCTTCTGGTCGTTCTACCTTTATGGTGGAAATGACAGAAACCGCTAATATTCTCCACAATGCAACCGAGCAAAGTTTGGTGCTAATGGATGAGATTGGCCGCGGTACCTCCACCTATGATGGTTTATCACTGGCCTGGGCATGCGCCGAAAATCTGGCCAGCCGCATTAAGGCTATGACACTGTTTGCCACCCATTACTTCGAACTGACAACCTTGCCGGAAAAAATGGAAGGAGTGGTGAATGTGCATCTGGATGCACTAGAACACGGTGAAACCATCGCCTTTATGCACAGCGTGCAAGATGGCGCAGCAAGTAAAAGTTATGGCTTGGCAGTGGCAGCACTGGCAGGAGTGCCGCGTGATGTGATTAAACGAGCACGGCAAAAACTGAAAGAACTGGAGTCACTGTCTAATAATGCCGCCGCCAGTAAAATTGATGGCTCGCAGCTGACCCTGCTAAATGAAGAAATTTCGCCTGCAGTTGAAGCATTAGAAGCCATTGATCCCGATTCGCTATCTCCACGCCAGGCGCTAGAGTGGATTTATCGTCTGAAAAAAATGGTATAACAGCCCCTATCGGCACAAAAATAGCCTGTTATTTGCCAATAAGGTAAATGACAGGCATAAAAAAACGGTGAACTTATATTCACCGTTTTTGTATTTTATTCGCTGATTTTATTCGCGGAACAATGCTTCAATGCTCAGGCCTTGCCCTTGCAGGATCTCCCGCAAACGACGTAAACCTTCAACCTGAATCTGGCGGACACGCTCACGTGTCAAACCAATCTCCCGGCCAACATCTTCCAGCGTTGCTGCTTCATATCCTAACAGACCAAAACGGCGGGCCAGAACTTCGCGCTGTTTAGCATTCAATTCAAACAGCCATTTAACGATACTTTGCTTCATATCGTCATCTTGCGTTGTGTCTTCCGGGCCATTTTCATTTTCGTCAGATAGAATATCTAACAAAGCTTTCTCTGAATCGCCGCCTAAAGGTGTATCAACAGAAGTGATACGTTCATTGAGGCGTAGCATACGGCTCACATCATCAACCGGTTTGTCGAGTTGCTCGGCAATCTCTTCAGCACTAGGTTCATGATCCAATTTATGAGAAAGTTCTCGCGCTGTGCGTAAATAAACGTTTAATTCTTTTACAATATGGATAGGCAAACGGATGGTACGGGTTTGGTTCATTATTGCCCGTTCAATCGTCTGGCGTATCCACCAAGTAGCATAAGTGGAGAAACGAAAACCTCGTTCAGGATCAAATTTTTCTACTGCACGGATCAAACCAAGATTACCCTCTTCAATCAGATCCAACAGCGCTAAGCCGCGATTGCTGTATCTACGGGCGATCTTCACCACCAATCGTAGGTTACTTTCGATCATACGCCGACGTGAAGGCACATCTCCGCGCAATGCACGCCGGGCAAAATAAACCTCTTCTTCTGCAGTTAACAGCGGTGAATAACCAATCTCACCAAGATAAAGCTGCGTCGCATCCAGCACTCGCTGGGTAACACCTTGCGCCAACAGCTCATCTTCTGCTAACTCACTTTCGGTAGGTTCATCTTCGACTAATGCTTTTTCGTCGAAAATTTCAGTTTCCGTACTGTTTTCGTCAAACTCAGCATCTTCCTGTAACTCGTTAACTTTCAGCGTATTTTGGCTCATATGCTGCTCCTACCCGTTAATCCGACGAGCAGAATACAGCGTATTCTGCTCAATTTATCGCTGCGGAAGGTAACGCAGCGGGTTTACGGATTTCCCCTTGTAACGAATTTCAAAGTGTAATCTTACTGAACTGGTTCCGGTGCTACCCATGGTTGCTATTTTTTGTCCCGCCTTCACTTCTTCTTGTTCCCGGACCAGCATTGTATCGTTATGAGCGTAGGCGCTCAGGTAATCATCATTGTGTTTGATGATGATTAGATTACCGTAACCACGCAGTGCATTCCCAGCATACACAACTCGCCCATTTGCTGTAGCGAAAATCGGTTGCCCACGAGAACCGGCGATATCAATCCCTTTATTGCCCCCTTCGGACGCAGAGAAGCTATCGATCGTTTTACCATCAGTTGGCCATTTCCAACTACTGACTTGCCCACCATTACTGGCAGGTTCACTGATGGTACTGCTTGGCGCAGTAACAGGTGCGGTTGTAGCGACAACTGCTCCTGATGCTGGTAACATTTTACCAACATTCTGTTTACCCGAACTTTCAGAATACGCGCTAGTTGATTGGGAATCAACCATTGTAGTTGTGTTCTGAATATTTGCAGGCGGTTTTGCAACTCCACTTGATCTAGCATCTGTTGTGGCTAACATTCCACCACCAGAACCATTACCAAGCTGAATAGATTGTCCCACATTTAGGCTATAAGGTTCAGCAATATTATTTTTTGCCGCCAGATCACGGAAGTCGTTCCCCGTTATCCAGGCAATATAAAACAGCGTGTCGCCACGCTTAACGGTATAAGTATTACCGCTGTAACTTCCTTTGGGGATATTGTTGTAAGTACGGTTATAAACTATACGCTCACCCGAACTATTGGTGTCCGAGCCACTTAACATGGTACCTGAACGGTCACCACCAACACTGCTGATCGGTGCCGATGTTGAATTATCGTTGCTACAACCAACCAACCACAGACTCATAACCGTACATGCCGCAACTCGGCGTAATGTAATTATTGGGCTTCCCGTGCTCATGCTTCCCCCATGACAGCAATAATAAGCGATATATCCAAAATACCTTTTACACTCTAAGTATTTTACACAGTCGTAAGAGTGATTCGTCGTTAAAGTGGTCAGCTGGCTGACAGTAAAAAAGCCAGGCCGAGGACGACGACACGTATTTTTCGAGTATTAAAAAATTCCGCAGCACATACCAACCCGAACTGAAGAAATAAGATGCACAAGCGCGCATGCTATCAATACCACGCCTGCCATACCATAAAATTTATGTTACTGATTTTGGTTCAATCTTTAGCGCAAAAAATGGCGCTTTGGATTTAGCGACAGATTAAGGTCGAAATAACACCAATAGTTAAGCCAGTTCCCCTTTGACCAAAGGAACAAAGCGCACGGCTTCTACCGTCTCAATCTGGAATTCATTATTGCGCCGCTGGATACATTTCAGTGTTTGAGACTGCTCGCCCACGGGCAGGACTAATATCCCGCCCTCATCTAATTGCTCAAGCAATGCATTGGGTATTTCTGGCGGTGCCGCGGTCACAATTATCGCATCAAATGGCCCGCGTGATGCCCAACCTAACCAGCCATCACCATGACGGGTAGAGACATTATGCAGATCTAGCTGTTTCAGGCGACGTTTTGCCTGCCACTGTAACCCTTTGATTCGTTCAACTGAACAGACATGCTCGACTAAATGCGCCAAAATCGCCGTCTGATAACCAGAGCCGGTACCTATCTCTAATACTCGCGAGGTCGGTGTTAACTGCAATAATTCGGTCATTCGCGCCACCATATAAGGCTGAGAAATAGTCTGCCCAGAACCTATAGGCAAGGCTGTATTCTCATAGGCTTTATGGGCTAGCGCCTCATCAACAAAACGCTCGCGCGGCACCGCTTCGACAGCTTGTAACAAGCGTTCGTCTGCAATGCCTTGCTGACGTAACAGCATCAACAATGTTTGCATGCGTTTATTTACCATTCCCCGTCAACCTCGGTCTTAATATTGGCTAACCAATTTTCAACCACACCTTGCGCTGCGTAGGCCGTTAAATCAACCTGCAATGGTGTGATGGAAACATAACCTTGCTCAACTGCTGCAAAATCCGTGTCCTCCGCCACATCAAATTTATCTCCCGGCGGGCCAATCCAATAGAGATCTTGCCCGCGTGGGTCTTGCTGACAAAATACCTGCTCTGCCGGATGGCGGCTACCACAACGTGTGACTCGAATCCCTTTAATTTCAGATAAGGGTAAATCAGGTACATTAATATTCAGTATTTTTCCGGTACGCAATGGTTGATGCTGGAGCGCACGCAATATCCGGCAAGTGACTGCTGCTGCCGTAGCATAGTGCTGATGACCATTGAGTGAAACGGCCAATGCAGGAAACCCCAGATGCCGTCCTTCCATTGCCGCAGCCACAGTACCTGAATAGATAACATCATCCCCAAGATTCGGGCCAGCATTGATGCCAGAAACTACGATGTCCGGTCGGGGGCGCATCAGGGCATTGACCCCCAGATAGACACAATCGGTCGGAGTACCTTGCTGCACTGCAATATCACCATTAGATAACGTTGTGATGCGCAACGCACTATCTAGCGTCAATGCATTAGAGGAGCCACTACGATTACGATCCGGTGCCACAATTTGTACTTGGGCAAATTCGCGCAATGCGGTGGCAAGTATCTGTATGCCCGGCGCAGTAATGCCGTCGTCGTTACTCAGCAATATCCGCAGCATCAGCATTATCCTGATTGATGATTTCGCGCACGACACTGGTGGCAAAACTACCAGCGGGTAGCCAGAAGCTAAGCTCCAAGGTGACCTCATCCCACCAGTTCCACTGCATATTCTGTGGTTTCAGCAAGATAGCTCGACGAGCGCCTTCAACACGTTCGCGTTTAATCAGCGCCAGTAACTCAGTTTGGTCTGCCAGACATGCCTGTTCGAAAGCCAATGCTTCAGCTTGCGTCCCCAGCTCGCCATCGCCGGGTAAGGGAGCGGTGACATTCAGCTCACCGGCATCAACACGCTGCTGTAATAGGGCCAACTCATCAGTTTCGGCCACAAACCAACTGCCGCGCCCCGATAACTGTAATGCATCGCCAGCCAGTACCGTAGTGGCCTGTTGCTGCGCCAAACGGCGGCTGCTAATGAGATTAAACATGGCACTGCGACTGGCCGACAAGTAAAAACTGCGTTTACTGCGTTCTTTAACTCGAATTTCGTTATTGGCCCACAACCGCGCCTGCACCAAATTATTGCCACCACGGCCAAACCGCTGACTACCAAAATAGTTAGGTACGCCCAGAGCGGCTATCTGTTGCAATCGTTGCTCTACATCTTGATTATCAGTGATATGGCGTAATACCAAGGTAAAATTATTGCCTTTTAGCGAGCCAATGCGCAATTTTCTTTTCTGGCGCACTGATTCCAGGACTTCACAGCCTTCCAGCTCGAAAGTGGATAAGTCTGGCGCTTCTTTACCCGGCAAATGCAAACAGAACCACTGCTCAGTCACGGCGTGGCGATCTTTCAAACCCGCATAACTCACCAGACGCGGATGAATCTTGGCAAAGCGCGCCAAATAATCAGCAACAAACTGGGTATTGCAGCCATTTTTGCGGATACGAACTAATAAATGTTCGCCTTCACCATCCGGCTCAAACCCCAGGTCTTCAATCACCACAAAATCTTCTGGATTGGCCTTTAAAATGCCACTCGCCTTGGGTTTGCCATGCAGCCAGACCAGATTTTCCATATCCATTATTTATGCCTTAACCAACAGAGCTACAGCTTCACAGGCAATACCTTCACCGCGACCGGTAAAACCTAACTGCTCTGTAGTCGTGGCTTTTACATTGATATCGTCCATATGACATTGTAAATCTTCTGCCAGATTAACCCGCATTTGCGGGATATGCGGGGCCATTTTAGGTGCTTGAGCAATAATGGTAATGTCCAGATTCCCCAACTGATAACCTTTGGCCAAAATACGACGATAAGCCTCGCGCAGTAAACCGCGGCTGTCTGCGCCTTTAAATGTGGGGTCAGTGTCAGGGAATAATTTTCCGATATCACCTAAAGCAGCTGCGCCCAGTAATGCATCGGTGGCAGCATGTAATGCGACATCACCATCAGAGTGCGCTAACAAGCCCTTTTCGTATGGGATGCGCACACCGCCAATAATCAGCGGGCCTTCGCCGCCAAATTTATGAACATCAAAACCGTGGCCGATTCGCATTAATTGCACTCCAATTATTTTGGGTTTTGTCTTTGAGTTAAATAAAACTCTGCCAGCGCCAGATCCTCAGGGCGCGTCACCTTGATATTATCCGAACGGCCTGAAACCAGTATCGGATGATAGCCGCAATATTCTAGTGCTGAAGCTTCATCGGTAACTACAGCTCCGCCTTGCTGGGCGCGGGATAAGCACGTTTTTAATAACTCAAGAGGAAAAAGCTGCGGTGTAAAAGCATGCCACAGAGCTTGACGATCCACAGTATGAGCGATGGCTTGAATTCCTGCCTCACTCCGCTTCATGGTATCGCGAACCGGCGCGGCTAAAATGCCCCCAACTTTGCTGTGTTCGATAATCGCTAATAGCTTATCGAGGTCATCAGGATGTAAACAAGGGCGAGCCGCATCATGAACCAGTGCCCATTCGGCCTGCCCGGCATATTGCAAACCCGCCATCACAGAATCAGCTCGCTGCTCACCACCCGCAACAATACTGATGCGCGGATCTTGAGCGATAGGTAACCTGGAAAAGAGTTTATCCTGCGGATGTATCACGACGACAACCCGCTGAATCCGCGGGTGACCAAGCAAAGAAAGAATAGCATGTTCAATGATTGTCTTGCCCCCGGCCATTAAATACTGCTTAGGGCAATCAGCCTGCATACGGCTGCCAATACCTGCCGCCGGCAATATAGCGACGACTTCAGGAAGGGAAACGACGAAATTACTCATTATTTATTGTTGTGCGTTATTTTGCGTCGAAGGGATACCCGCATTGCGTCTGGATTGGTCAGGAACCAGACGATAGAAACTTTCGCCG
This sequence comes from Yersinia rohdei ATCC 43380, assembly GCF_000173775.1. Lineage (GTDB taxonomy): Bacteria > Pseudomonadota > Gammaproteobacteria > Enterobacterales > Enterobacteriaceae > Yersinia > Yersinia rohdei. The sequence continues at coordinate 98,299 of NZ_ACCD01000006.1, read as the reverse complement.
GGTTTAATCATACCCAGTTCGTTACGTGCGCGTTCTTCGATAGCCTCTTGACCACCGTTTAAATCATCAATTTCAGCAAATAGCTGATCGTTTCGGGCTTTAAGTTTGCCGTTATTGACCTCTTGAAGCGCCACGTCATCCTTAACCCGAACAAAATCATGAACACCATTCTTACCCAGCCACAATGAATACTGTAGCCAACCAAGTAAAACCAGCAATAGTAGCGTAAGTTTTCCCATTCCCGCCCCCTGAAAAACTGCCTAATCATCCCACAACTTTTCGTTGGACTCCACTTTATGACGGAAATAGGCCATAAGACTCAGATTAAGGACGAATTTCGGCAAAAATACCATGCAAATCTACAAAATGTCATTAAATGCTGCTTTTCACCGCACTTTCACACTGCAATGGTCTATTAATCATCATGCAGAGATAAACACCATAAAAATTGAATTTTCCGTTAGCTTATGCCAACAAACAAAATAAATATGCATATTTAATATCGTCGAAAATAAATAACCCACTGCCACGGTTGAGTTTATGTATATAAAACTTTACTTTTATGCACTTAAACTGCATAAATAAAAAATTGTGCTTTTATTCACTTTGCTTTTTTAACCGGGAGATTCACATGTTTAAACGTTTAATGCTGGTTGGGACTTGCCTGGCAGCAGTGTTGTCTGCAAGCAGCGCTATTGCCGCAGAACCCACTTATGTTGTTGGTTCTGGTGCTACCTATCGGCCATTCGAGTATGAAAATAGCCAAAAACAACTCGAAGGTTTTGATATCGATATCATCAAAGCTATCGGCAAAGCCGAAGGTTTTCAGATAAAACTGGTGAATACACCATGGGAAGGCATTTTTGCCACTTTAGGTTCAGGTGACCGCGATATCATTATTTCTGGTATTACAATCACCGATAAACGCCAGCAAATGGTTGATTTCTCTGATCCTTACTTTCCGGCCGAGCAAACCATCGTAGTGGCTAAAGGCTCTAAAGTTGATTCCATTGCAGCATTGAAAGACTTGAATGTGGGTGTTGTGAATTCCAGCACCGGCGATATCGTGGTGTCTAATGTGTTGGGTAAAAACAGTACTGCAATCAAACGCTTTGATAACACACCGCTGATGCTGCAAGAATTATATGAAGATGGTATCGCTGCGGCAGTAGGTGATGTTGGTGTTGCCAAGTTCTATTTGAAAACACATCCAGAAAAAGCCTTTGAACTGGTTTCCGATGACAAGTTTGAGCGCCAATATTTCGGTATTGCGGTGGCGAAAGGCAATGAAGAATTGCGCAATAAAATCAACAGTGGTTTGCAGAAAATTGTTGCTGATGGCACTTATGCCAAAATCTATGAAAAATGGTTTGATGCACAGGTGCCAACATTGCCTGCAGCAACACAGCCCGCAAAATAAATCTTTTTAATACACCTTTTTTATCCCCAAGGTCATTGGCGTTACCGCCGGTCTGCCCACGAGTCAATCCCGATGAACTTACTCAGGTAAGTGATTCGGGTTTGTGATTCGGGTTTGTGATTCGGGTTTGTGACAACAGCCCATAGCTCGGTAAGGCCAAGTACCACGGGTATTTGGATTGTCTTATGTCAGGATTTCGTTGGGAAATCATCCAGGAGTACGCCCCATTGTTTATGGATGGCGCCTTGATGACGATAAAATGCACCATTGTTTGTGTGATTCTGGGAACGACTTGGGGTTTAACTCTGGGGCTGGGGCGGTTGGCGCAGGCACCGCATGGTATCTGGAAGCCCGTATTGTATTACTGTGTTCAATGGCCGGTGCGCATCTATATCAGTGCCATTCGCGGGACTCCGCTCTTTGTGCAAATTATGGTGGTGCACTTTGCTCTGGTGCCGCTATTTATCAATCCACGGGATGGCATTCTGGTCACCAATGGCATTATATCTTCTGATTTTGCCCGAATGCTGCGCTCAGATTATGGTGCCTTTCTATCTTGTGTGGTCGCAATCACCCTAAATGCCGGGGCTTATGTTTCCGAGATTTTCCGCGCCGGTATTCAGTCAATTGATCGCGGCCAGATGGAAGCTTCCCGCTCGCTGGGAATGAGTTATGGCAAAACCATGCGTAAGGTTATCCTGCCGCAAGCTTTCCGCCGCATGTTGCCGCCATTAGGTAACAATGCCATCGCCATCGTTAAAGATTCATCGCTGGCATCCGCCATCGGGCTGGCAGATTTGGCCTATGCCGCACGTACCGTGTCCGGCGCCTATGCCACCTATTGGGAACCCTACTTGATCATTTCTCTGATTTATTGGGTTATTACGTTCTTACTTTCGCTGTTAGTGCGGCATATGGAAAAGAGGTTCGGTAAAAGTGATTCACGTACATAATCTGCAAAAACAATTTGGCGAAACCCATGTGTTGCGCGGAATTTCCTGTGATATTCAGCCAAAAGAAGTGGTTTGTATCATTGGCCCATCAGGTTCGGGGAAAAGTACATTTCTACGCTGTATTAATGCGCTGGAAACCTTGTCTGGTGGCGAGATAACCGTTAATGGCTTTGAGATCCATAACCCCAAAACGGATCTCAACCGCATGCGCGAAAGTGTCGGCATGGTCTTCCAACGTTTTAATCTTTTCCCCCATATGACGGTGCTGGAAAACCTGATTATGGCCCCGATGGATGTCAAGAAGCTGCCGCGCGTGCAAGCTATTGAACGAGCTGAATTATTGCTACGTAAAGTCGGGTTGTTGGATAAGATTGATGCCTATCCTAGCAGCTTGTCCGGCGGGCAACAGCAGCGCGTCGCGATTGCCAGAGCCTTGGCAATGGAGCCGAAAATCATGCTGTTTGACGAGCCGACCTCGGCACTCGATCCAGAACTGGTGGGAGAAGTGCTGGCAGTGATGAAAGCCTTGGCACTGGAAGGCATGACCATGGTGGTAGTTACCCATGAGATGGGCTTTGCCCGTGATGTCGCCGACCGGGTATTATTTATTGACCAAGGGGTTATTCAGGAGGAGGGACGACCGGAAGACATTTTTACCGCGCCCAGCAATCCACGTACGCAAGCATTCCTTAGCAAGGTGCTTTCAGCACAAAGCTGACGTGTTCGACCAGAGCGGGCTGTATTGGGTTAGTCCCACACAGCTCGCTGATTCAATCTTCACCAACCGGTGAGAAACGAAAACAACATCCAAAATAAACACACCACCGCAATCCCTGCGCCTCCGACTGTGACTAACAAATTACCGCGCGATAACATGCTTAATATGATGCCAATCAGCACTGAAACGGGCATCAAAGCCAGAAAGAATGGCCAAGTATAGAGTAAGAAGAAGACCGTATTGGGGCCATAGATAAAGAATGGGATCGCGAAGGCTAGCCAATAAAAAACAAAGCCGGAGATGCCGCCGAGAAAGGAGTATGAGGGTTCCTCCCCTTCCTGCTGCTCATCAATAGTCATCTGGGTGATATTCTGCATAAAAATCCTGTAGGTACAGTTTACCGGCACGTTCTGAAGACGTTTTGCCTGTAGTCATAAGTACATCTCAACCCGACGTCATTGAGGTTACAGATAGCAGCAAACCAATCATTCCCGAGGAGCTTACACAAGTAAGTGATTCGGGTAGATGAGTGCCGCTAACAACCCTGTAGCCTCAAGTGCGAAAGGGATAAGTTTAGGATTTGATAATATCCTTACCACGCAGCACGTCTAACAATTGTTCAATCAAATTTGTTACTAATTGTTCACCTCGCAGATAGGTATCGGGATGCTCCGGAGATTCATACGCCGAGTCGATACCCGTGAAATTTTTCAGCTCACCGGCGCGGGCTTTTTTATATAATCCTTTAGGATCACGGGCTTCACAAATCGCCAACGGCGTATCCACAAAGACTTCAATAAACTGGCCCGATGCCAGCATATCTCGCACCATTTGGCGCTCAGCGCGATGCGGCGAAATAAAGGCCGTCAGCACCACCAGACCGGCATCCACCATCAGTTTGGCAACTTCCCCAACCCGACGAATATTTTCACGACGGTCAGCATCCGAAAAGCCCAAATCACGGCATAAACCATGACGCACATTGTCGCCATCAAGTAAGTAAGTGCTGACACCACGGGCAAATAGCGCTTGTTCCAGCGCCCCTGCCAAAGTGGATTTACCGGAGCCAGACAAGCCGGTAAACCACAGCACCACGCCCTGATGCCCATGTTGTTGCTCGCGATCTTGGCGGGTCACGGCATGTGGATGCCAAACAATATTTTCATCGGCAGGCACGCTATTTCCCTCCAAGCAGGTCGCGCGCGCCCCAGTGCGGGAAGTGGCGACGAACCAGCGCATTGAATTCCAATTCAAAGCTGCTGAATTCGGTGTTTTCCTGATAAACCGACTCGAGGGTTTCACGGATCAAACCCGCGCCCACAGTGACGTTACTCAATCTATCAATCAAGATCATGCCGCCGGTTTCTCGGTTGCGCTGATAGCTATCCAGCACCAGTGGCTCATCAAAGGCTAATTCAACCAAACCAATGCCGTTAAGTGGCAGGCTTTCAACCACTCGTTGAGTGAGTGAATTAATATCGACCTGATATTGGATGTTTTCCACCCGCGCACGGGTCTTTTTCCCGGCAACTTTTATGTCATAACTTTGCCCGACGACCAACGGCTGTTCGGCCATCCACACCACATCGACCAGTGCATTCTGCGCCGCAGTAAGGGGGTCACTGGCATCCACTAACAGGTCGCCACGGCTGATATCCACTTCATCGGTCAGTACCAGCGTAATAGCTTCACCGGGGATGGCTTGAGTCAAATCACCATCAAAGGTGACGATGCGCGCCACTGTTGATTCCACCCCCGAGGGCAACACTTTTATTTTTTGTCCGACCCGCACAACTCCCGCCGACAAGGTGCCCGCATAGCCACGGAAATCCAGATTCGGCCGGTTAACATATTGCACCGGGAAGCGCAGCGGCTGCTGGCGACTGGCATTGACCACATCGACACTTTCCAGCACTTCAAGCAGCGTTGGCCCAGAGTACCAAGCCATTTTCTCACTCGGAGAAGCCACATTGTCGCCATCCAACGCCGACAGTGGGACAAATTTAATATTCAGGTCTGTGGGTAACTGCTCGGCAAAACTCAGATAATCGGCTTTGAATTGCTCAAAAACACTTTCCTGATAATCCACCAAATCCATTTTGTTCACCGCCACCACTAAATGGCGAATCCCTAATAATGTGGCGATAAAACTGTGGCGACGAGTTTGATCCAGCACGCCTTTGCGCGCATCAATCAACAAAATTGCCAGGTCACAGGTAGATGCCCCGGTGGCCATATTGCGGGTGTATTGTTCGTGCCCCGGTGTATCAGCAATGATAAATTTCCGCTGCTCAGTCGAGAAATATCGATAAGCCACGTCAATGGTAATGCCCTGCTCGCGTTCAGCCTGTAAGCCATCCACCAGCAATGCCAAATCCAGTTTTTCACCCTGCGTACCAATACGTTTGCTGTCAGTGTGCAGGGTTGTTAGCTGATCTTCGTAGATTTGGCGGGTATCATGCAACAAACGGCCAATTAAGGTGCTTTTACCGTCATCGACACTGCCACAGGTCAAAAACCGCAGCATCGTTTTATGCTGCTGCGCATGGAGGTATGCTTCCACCCCGCCTTCGTTAGCAATCTGCTGGGCAATAGAGGTGTTTTGTAAAATCATTGACTTGCTCTCTAACGCGGGCTGTTTTTCTTCCACTGGTAGATTTTCTACTGCCAGTTGGTCTTGAAATTGTGTGCTCATCGGGCGCTCCTCAGAAATATCCCTGACGCTTTTTAAGCTCCATAGAGCCGGATTGGTCACGGTCGATCATGCGACCCTGGCGTTCGCTGGTCGTCGAGATAAGCATCTCTTCGATAATGGCGGGCAAGGTTTCAGCCTCGGACTCCACCGCCCCCGTCAGTGGCCAGCAACCTAACGTTCTAAAACGCACCATTTTCTGAGTAATCACTTCGCCCGGTTGCAGATCGATGCGGTCATCATCCACCATCAACAACATGCCATCGCGCTCTACTACCGGGCGCGGTTTCGCCAGATACAGCGGCACAATATCGATGTTTTCCAAGAAGATATATTGCCAAATATCCAGCTCAGTCCAGTTGGACAGCGGGAAGACGCGAATGCTTTCGCCTTTGTTAATCTGGCCGTTATAGTTGTGCCACAGCTCCGGGCGCTGATTTTTGGGATCCCAGCGATGGAAACGGTCGCGGAATGAATAAATACGTTCTTTGGCACGGGATTTTTCTTCATCACGCCGCGCGCCACCAAAGGCCGCATCAAATCCATATTTGTTCAGCGCTTGTTTAAGGCCTTCGGTTTTCATGATATCGGTATGTTTGGCGCTGCCGTGAACAAAGGGGTTAATCCCCATCGCCACCCCTTCAGGGTTACGATGCACCAGCAATTCGCAACCAACCGCTTTCGCTGTGCTATCGCGGAATTCATACATTTCACGGAATTTCCAACCGGTATCTACATGCAGCAGTGGGAAAGGCAAATTACCGGGGAAGAAAGCTTTGCGCGCCAGATGCAGCATCACAGAAGAGTCTTTGCCGATGGAGTAGAGCATCACCGGGTTACCGAATTCAGCGGCGACTTCACGGATGATATGGATACTTTCCGCCTCCAATTGCCGCAAATGAGTGAGTCGTTTTTCGTCCATAACAGATCCTTTATGCCAAATTCACGACTGACGGGCTAAGCGCCTGTTCAGTCTGTGGTTGTTGCCCAAACCAGGCAATTTGGTGATGTAAATCCACCACTTCACCGATAACCAGCAGCGCTGGAGTGGGAGCCTGATGTGCCAGTGATTCCAGCTGTGCCAATGTGCCGGTCAAAACCTGCTGATCAGCACGAGTACCCCGACCAATCACCGCAACGGGCGTAGTACTGGCCCGGCCGTGGGCGAGTAATTGTCGGCTGATTTCAGCCGCTTTCACGGTTCCCATATAGATAGCTAATGTTTGGCGACCACGGGCTAGTGCCTGCCAATCCAAATCATCGCCATCAGAACGGCAATGCCCGGTAATAAATGTCACACTTTGCGCATGATCCCGGTGAGTTAAAGGGATGCCAGCATAGGCTGTCGCCCCGCTCGCCGCCGTCACTCCCGGCACCACCTGAAAAGGTATGCCCGCGCACGCCACGGCTTGTAACTCTTCGCCACCACGGCCAAAGATAAAGGGATCGCCTCCTTTTAGTCGTACCACCCGCTTGCCACTTTGCGCCAAGGTAACCAATAATTGATTGGTTTCTTCCTGTGCCACCGAGTGCGCCCCTGCCCGCTTGCCGACACAAATTCGCTCTGCATCACGCCGAACCAAATCCAGCACTTCCGGGCTGACTAAATGGTCATATAGCACCACATCAGCTTGTTGAATAACTTGCAGGCCGCGTAACGTCAGCAAACCGGGATCCCCAGGGCCTGCTCCGACTAAAGCCACCTCTCCTTGCGTGCTGGCCTGCCCCGCCAGTGTCAGTTGCAGTTCGTCTTCTGCTTGAGTTAACTGGCCACGGCTGATCAAACTGGCAAAACGGCCGCTGAAGGCATTTTCCCAAAAACGTCGGCGCGCCCCCATGGAGGAAATCTGCTGCTTAACTCGCCCACGCCAGCGCCCGGCGACGGCGGCCATGTCGCCCAGACTGCTGGGCAGCAAGGCTTCCAGTTTCTCCCGCAGTATCCGCGCCAATACCGGCGCCTGGCCGGCAGAAGAAATGGCGACCACCAGCGGGGAGCGATCCACAATTGACGGGAAGATAAACGAGCAGCGCGGTTGGTCATCAACCACGTTAGCTAAAATGTGCCGCTGGTCTGCAGCAGCAAAAACCGCCGCATTCAGTTCAGTATCGTTAGTGGCCGCAATCACCAGAAACACCTCATCCAGTTGCTCGGGTAAAAAAACCTTTGCAAGCCAGTTAATGCGGCCATCTTGTTGTTGCTGTTCAAGCTCAGCGGAAAGCGTTTGTGCCACTACCCGCACCTGCGCGCCAGCACGGTGGAGCAAATCAATTTTTCGCGCAGCAACTTCACCGCCGCCAACAATCAGTACTGGGCGTCGTTTCAAGTCAGCAAATAGAGGTAGATAGTCCACAACACCCTTCGATTTCATGATAAAGCGTAGGGTGACTATAGGGGGGGGTTATGACCTTATGAAATGACTAAAAGTAATTACAAGTTCCATAATGATATATAGGAGTGATAGCTCGGCTAATAGCTCGGGTCAGTGAATGGCCACAGCCCTACTTTTCGATAAATAGTGGGAGTTTAAGAGCCATACGGATTGTCTATTGGATAAGACACTTTCATACTATACCCAATAGATTTCGAGTTACCGGTAGACGGCAACTGAATGAACCCAAAGCGTTGAGATAATTCGATGAGTTGGGAAAGAGATAACGCAAAAACCTGAAATTTTAAATAGATAAGGTATAACAACGTTATCCATACCACCGACTTTAACAAGGATATTTCGGTATGTTTTCCCGCAGTTGCCTAAAGTGGACACTATTTACCCTGAGTTTCGGCACAGCCCTGCCACTACAGGCTGCGATATCACCTGCTATCGGTCACATTGCCGAACAGCAGATTCGCCATCTTAGCACCTACTTTCCTGGCCGCATGGCGGGTAGCCCGGCGGAACTACTGGCAGCAGAATATATTGACCATCGTTTTCAGCAGATGGGTTATCAAAGCAACTTGCGTGGTTTTAATACCCGTTATCTCTATACCAGTAAAAATGGTAAACAAAGCTGGCGAAATGTCAGTGCCACTTCGGTCATTGCTGCTCGTAATGTATCGGCTGATAAACCTGATGCCGAGAAACAGATAATTATCATGGCGCACTTTGATACTTACACGCCGCAAAGTGATACAGATTTGGATAAAAATCTGGGTGGCCTGACATTGCAAGGTGTCGATGATAATGCCGCCGGAGTGGGTGTCATGCTGGAGCTGGCCGAGCGTCTCAAAAATGTGCCGCTGCGCTATGATGTGCGTTTTGTCGCACTCAGTGCCGAGGAAATTGGTGCCCAAGGCAGCGAAAACTATCTGCAACGCATGAGTGACACCGAGAAAGCCAACACCTTGTTAGTTATCAATCTGGAGAGTTTGATTAGCGGCGATCGTCTCTATTTTAATGCCAGTAACCAACCTGCGGCCATTGCGGCGAAAGATAAAGCACTGACACTGGCGCGCCACTATGGCATTACTGCCGCCACAGTAAAAAATCAGCCGACTTCTCCGTGTAGGGATGAGAAAAATGTTTTCGATGCGGCTGGAATACCGGTGTTATCCGTAGAGGCCAGCAACTATACCTTGGGTAAAAAAGATGGCTGCCAACAACGGGCTATCAGCCAGTATTTTCCGCAGGGGACAACCCGCCACCAAAGCCAACTGGATAACTTAAATTATCTGGATAAACACTTACCTGGCCGTATCAGTAAACGTAGCCGCGATAGTGTAAAAATATTGTTGCCGGTAATTGAAGAGCTAGCTGGCGCAAAAAAGGCCCCAAGAAAACAATAGCGGCAGCCATGTTATGAGGTATAAGCCGGGTGTCAGTAAAATCAGTATGTTACCTCACCCGCACGCCCAAAATGCAGACAAACTCCAGACCATAATCCAGAGTTTGTCATCAACCTTAGGGCGCTATCCACACCCCGGCTGTTGCTTCGCCCAACTCAGCCTTCATGCAGGCCGCACTCACGTTTCAGGCCAAAGAAGCGCGTTTCTTCTTCACTCATGCCCGGTTCCCATTTTTGGGTGGTGTGGGTATCCCCGACTGAGAGATAACCTTGTTCCCACAATGGGTGATAACTCAGGCCATTTTGTGTTAGATACTGATAAATCTGGCGATTATCCCAATCAATAATGGGCAATAGTTTGAAAACACCGCGCTGAATCGCCAAAACAGGTAATTTTGCACGGCTGCCAGATTGCTCGCGACGCAGGCCAGCAAACCAAGTTTGCGCCCCTAATGTCTCCAATGCCCGGTTCATCGGCTCAACTTTATTGAGTGCGTTATAGCGCTCAATCCCCTCCACGCCCTGCTCCCACAGTTTGCCGTAGCGGGCCTCTTGCCAGGCGGGGCTTTGTACCGCACGAAACACCTGTAAATTGAGCTTAAGCTTCTCGGTTAATTCGTCAATGAACTGATAAGTTTCAGGAAATAGATAGCCGGTATCCGTCAAGATCACTGGAATATCGGGCTGCTGGCGGGTGACTAAATGCAAACAAACCGCCGCCTGAATGCCAAAACTGGAAGACAGCACGAACTCACCGGGTAAGTTTTCCAGCGCCCAGCTCACCCGCTCTTGCGCCGTTAAATGCTCCAGTTGGCCGTTAACCAGTGCCAAGGCTGCCGCCTGCTCCGCCTTCGGCAGGGCATTAAGCTCGCTCACATTAAATTGGCTCACACCGCCTCCTGAACATCATAAAAATCGCGGGCAGAATCAATCACCGGAGCAATCACCCCGACACGAATAACAAAGTCACCGAAACCTTCGTCAGGTTGGCGTTCTTTCGCCCAGCGCCCGACTAACTGATTGGTAATATTCAGAATTTCTTCTTCGGTGATGTTTTCACGATACATCCGCGGTATCCGTGTTCCCTCGCGATTGCCCCCCAAATGCAGGTTATAACGCCCCACCGCTTTCCCCACCAACCCAACTTCAGCCAGCAAAGCGCGGCCACAACCATTAGGGCAGCCGGTCACCCGCATGACAATATGCTCATTTGCCATGCCATGCTGTTGCAAAATTTCTTCAATCCGGGTCACAAATTCCGGTAAAAAACGCTCCGCTTCAGCCATCGCCAGTGGGCAGGTTGGGAATGAAACGCAGGCCATTGAATTTTCCCGCTGCGGGCTGACACTGTCATCCATCAGGCCATGTTCACGGGCAAGCTGTTCAATACGGGCTTTGTCTTTTTCTGCCACCGCCGCCACAATAAGATTCTGATTCGCCGTCAAACGGAAATCGCCCTGATGAATCTTGGCAATTTCTGCCACACCCGTTTTCAAGCTGCGGCCCGGATAATCTAACAATCGGCCATTTTCGATAAATAAGGTCAGATGCCATTTTTTATCAATGCCCTTCACCCAGCCAATACGATCACCACGCCCGGTAAATTGATAAGGTTTGATAGCACTGAAGCTCACCCCGGCGCGCTTTTCAACTTCGGCTTTAAAGACATCAACACCAACGCGCTCCAGCGTATATTTGGTTTTCGCATTCTTACGATCAGTGCGGTTGCCCCAGTCTCGCTGGGTCGTCACCACCGCTTCTGCAATCGCGAGCGTATGTTGCAGTGGGATATAACCGAATTCACTGGCTTTACGTGGGTAAGTATTTTTATCACCATGAGCAATGGATAATCCGCCGCCCACCAGCACGTTAAAGCCAACTAATTTGCCTTTCTCAGCGACGGCAACAAAGTTAAGGTCATTGGCATGCAGATCCACATCATTCTGCGGAGGAATAACCACTGTGGTTTTAAATTTGCGCGGTAAATATGTCGCCCCCAGAATCGGCTCTTCGTCCGTGGTTGCCACTTTCTCTGCATCCAGCCAGATTTCAGCATAAGCGCGGGTGCGTGGCAGCAAATGCTCAGAAATTTTCTTCGCCCATTCATAGGCTTCTTGATGTAATTCCGACTCCACCGGGTTCGAGGTGCACAGCACATTGCGGTTAACATCGTTTGCCGTGGCCAATGCATCCAAACCTAATTGACTCAACAGCTGGTGAGCCGGTTTTACATTGCCTTTCAGAATACCGTGGAACTGAAAAGTCTGACGGTTAGTAATACGAATGCTGCCATATAAGGTGTTATCCGCCGCAAACTTATCAATACCCAGCCACTGTTGCGGCGTAATTATTCCACCGGGTAAACGGCAACGCAGCATCATGGCATGGCGGGGTTCCAGCTTCTGCTCAGCGCGCTCGGCACGAATATCACGGTCATCTTGCTGATACATGCCGTGGAAGCGAATCAGCAAGAAGTTATCGCCATTAAAACCGCCGGTCAGCCCGTCAGTTAAGTCTTCGGTAATGGTGCCACGCAAGAAATTGCTTTGCGATTTCATGCGCTCGCCGTCGGACAGTTTTCCCGTCACGACCAGTGGCCCTGGGTGTTTTTCATTCATCAGTACACATCCCGCTGATAACGGCGCGCCAGGCGCAGCTCACTTAAATATTCATCAGCCTGCTCAGCATCCATTGCGCCGTGCAGGGCCACTACATCCAGTAAAACCTGCTCAACGTCTTTAGCCATGCGGTTAGCATCGCCACAGACGTAAATGTGGGCACCGTCCTGAATCCAGTTCCACAGTTCTGCGCTTTGTTCGCGCAGTTTATCTTGTACATATATTTTATGGGCTTGATCGCGCGACCAAGCCAGATCAATGCGGGTCAGCAAACCGTCTTTGACATAACGTTGCCATTCAACCTGATAGAGAAAATCTTCCGTGAAATGTGGGTTACCAAACACGAGCCAGTTTTTACCCGTGGCTCCATCGGCTTCGCGCTGTTGCATAAAAGCACGGAAAGGTGCAATACCGGTGCCGGGGCCAATCATTATCACTGGCGTTTCTGGGTTAGCCGGTAAACGGAAGTTATCGTTATGTTCAATAAAGATGCGGATATCACCTTCTAGCGCCAATCGGTCCGCCAGATAACCCGAAGCACCGCCAGTTCGTGCCCGGCCTTCAATGTCATAGCGCACCACACCCAGGGTGATATGCACTTCATTTTCAGTTTCAGCTTGTGATGAGGCGATGGAATACAGGCGAGGTGTCAATGGCCGCAATAGCGCGACGAGTTGGTCGGCATTGAGGTCAGATGGCGCCTGGCGCACCATATCCACAATCGGTGTGTTTTTCGCATAATGTTGCAGTGCCGGTTTATCCGCCAGTAGCGCAATCAGTTTTTCATCACGAGAGAGTGCGGCATATTTATCCACAATTAGGGTGGTATTTTGTGTCAGCTCAAGTTCGCTAAGCAGAGCTTGTGACAATGAAATATTTTTCCCATCAATACTGACTGGCTCGTTACCTTTGAGCCACAACAGCGCCAGTAACTCTTCGACCTGTGCCGGGTCATTATCAAACCACACCCCCAGCGCATCGCCCGGTTGGTAGCGCAACCCAGAGTCGCCTAAATCAATTTCAATATGGCGTACATCTTTTTCAGAATTACGGCCGGTCACTTTTTGCTGGACAGATAATTGCGCCGTCAGTGGCGAGGCCTTGCTGTAAGGGCTGGAACTGATTTCATCAACAATACCGCTTTGCGTAACCGCCGCCGCCGCAGTTGATTGGCTTGGCACGCGGGCCTGCAAGGCCGCCACCACTTGTTGCCGCCACTGCTGCGCCGATGCTTGATATTCCACATCAGCATCAACACGGTTCAATAACCGCTCGGCACCCAGCTCCGCCAACTTGTTATCAAAATCTTTGCCCGCCTGGCAGAAATGCTCGTAGGAGGTATCCCCTAAGCCGAATACCGCAAAAGCTGTCTCGGGTAATTTGGGCGCTTTTTTAGATAATAGGAATTTATGCAGCGCGACCGCTTCTTCCGCTGGCTCTCCTTCCCCTTGAGTCGATGCGACGATAACCAGCAAGCGCTCTTGTGCTATCTGCTTAAACTTATAATCACCGGCATTGACCAAATTAACATTCAGCTTAGCGGCCAGCAGGTCATCACGTAACTGCTCAGCCAACCGCCGTGCATTGCCGGTTTGCGAGGCAGAAATCAGGGTAATGGTTAGGGTCGCAGGGGCCGCCACAGCAGGAGCCAGCGCCACACCGGGTTGCTGGTTAACCATGCCCCAGAAGTAGCCAGATAACCATGCCATTTGGGTTGGGGAAAACTCACCCACCGCGGCCTGTAAGCGGGCTAACTGCTCCGGCGATAGCGGGAGTAAAGAAGTTGGAGGAGCCTGAGTCGTCATTGCAGTACGAATTCCCTTATGCTTTCGCCACCCTTCGTACCTGGCACTACAGGGAGTTAGCGGCTGTCACTCACCTGATTCACTTACCTGTGTAAGCTCATCGGGATGAGTTCGCAGCCTACCTCTCTGTAACGCCAATGACTTTGGGTATAGCTTTTAGTGCTATTAATCTGAAGGCTCGAATGATTTACGCCAAAGATACTGAGTTTGTAAGGTTAACCATCTCGATAATAACAATTAAAGAAGCGATAGAAATAATAAATAACCAAAACGACTAAGCGGTTTTTCAGGTAATAGATATGAACTAAAGTGTTCAACTTACAGGTAAAATATCCTTATCTGCTCTTACGGCAAAAACTGAGTTTGTCTGCATATAAATCAATAAGCTACGCGAAACAAGCAACAGTGCATTAGACTGAATAATGCTTTCTCTACCGCACATTGATAGCCAGCATCAGTGCTTTCCGGTACTATTCGGCGGTTTTTTGAGTCAATAAGGTCAGAATTATGAGCACCACCCTATTTAAAGATTTTCAGTTTGAAGCCGCTCACCGGCTACCCCATGTTCCAGAAGGTCACAAATGCGGTCGTTTGCACGGCCATTCATTTATGATTCGTATCGAAGTCACCGGTGAAGTTGATGCTCACTCCGGTTGGGTGATGGATTTTGCTGATCTCAAGGCCGCATTTAAGCCCATTTGGGAACGTTTGGATCACCATTATCTGAATGATATTCCCGGCTTGGAAAATCCAACCAGTGAAGTACTGGCCAGTTGGATTTGGCAACAGCTTAAACCACAATTACCGGAACTTAGTGCGGTGATGGTGAAAGAAACCTGCTCAGCGGGCTGTGTTTATCGCGGGTAAGAACTCAGATGACCCCAGCGCCATTGGCGCTGCAGCAAGGCGGCAAGTGGACTTATCCCGATGAGCTTACACCAGTAAGTGATTCGGGTAAGTCAGCGCCGCTAACACTGTAGCAGCGCCAAGGATGAAGGGTTTAGGCGATATTTAAATATTTGTGGGTTTGCATCGATAACCGCCAGTTCTTGGCAATACAGGTCTCAATACAGAGTTTGGTCGCGTCTTCTTTTTGGCTGATGGGCTGTAGAGCAATTATCCTCTTTTTATCATCATCGAGTGTTTGCAGCAGCAACTCCAGAGCTTCTATATCCCTTAAACGCCCCACTGGATGCTTAATTTCATCTGCTCGCTGCAATGCCTGCGGCAATACTTTCATGCCACCGCGCATATTCACTTTTGGTGAAACTGTTACCCAAGTGGTGGGCGAACATTGCACTGCATGAGTGCCGCTGGTTTCAATTTGGCAGCTGTAACCGGCTTGCTCTAAGTGCGACGTTAAAGGACGTAAATCATAGATAGCGGGTTCACCGCCAGTGATGACCACGTGGCGGGCGGTATATCCCTGCTGAATAAAGATATCCAATACCTGTTGTTCGCTGGCATTTCCCCAAGCATCACTTTCCGCCGTTTTCACCAGAATGCGCTGCAGGTCGACTTCCCGATTCGCTGCTTTTTCCCAGGTATGTTTGGTATCGCACCAGCTGCATCCTACCGGGCAACCTTGCAAACGTACAAATATCGCCGGAACACCGGTGAAGTAACCCTCGCCTTGCAAGGTTTGGAACATTTCATTAATCGGGTACTGCATCAGCATCTCTATCGTCATTCAAACCAATGAGCAATTATCGCAGATTCCCTCGCTGTGACCAAACTGGCGGCCCATTCGCTGCCAGTTTGTTTGTATCAGGCCGTTACTCAATGACACCACAGGCCATGCGAGCACCGCCGCCGCCCAGTGGCATTGGGTGGTCAGCATAGTTATCACCACCGGCATGAATCATTAGCGCATGCTGCTTAAGTTCTGATAATGATCTCAGTCGCGGGGCCAATACCTGATAGGTTGCCGTGCCGTCGGCATTAACCACTAGCCCCGGTAAGTCGCCCAGATGGCCTTTATCACTATAGGGCCCAAGATGCATGCCGGTTTTGTTCGGATCAAAATGCCCCCCCGCCGCCAATGCAGGAACCGCTTTCCCTTCTTTCTGCCCTGCTGCACAGCTTGGATTTTCATGCAGATGGAAGCCATGAATACCCGCCGCTAACCCGGTCAGATTGGGGCTGAACAGTAAGCCATAAGGGGTTTCTGTCACAGTGACAGTGCCAAGCGCCTTACCATTGCCGGCTGGGAGAGCCTCATTCATGGTTACGATGATATCTGCTGCCAGTAAGTTGCCCGAAAACAATATTGCTGGTAACAGTAAGTATTTCAATTTCATCGGTTATCTTCCTTTATCCATTATTATTAAATCATTCAGGTACTCATTAATAATAACGGGTGAGAAATTATCTGCACTGTGGCAATGCCGTAGATGTGGGTCAGAAGAGTTTTACCGGCGAGATTCAGATAAATCCCGCTTGGGTAAGTAAGAAATAACAACAGCTTAATCTACTGATACCTGGCTATCCTAGCTGAGAATAGAATATAGCCAGAGGCGCAGTTATCTGATTATGTCCCCATGACATTTCATGTTGGATATTTGGCATTCCCTTATCAGTCATGCCAGCTATCTGCTCAGTTAACAGAGACATGCTCTTATTAATACTGGGTTCTTGTTGCAGCAAGGGCATTTTCTCTGAAATTAGTTGATGTTTAAAACTGGCTTCTAATGGTAATGCTTTATTGGATAATCTCATTTTATGGTGATATTGTGCATTGTTGAAATCAGTAATATCCTTAGATAAATGACTCAAAGAATCATCTACATTGCCTCTAATTATTCTTTTTATAACATTAATATCCACACCATTAACCTCCATATCCTTCAAGATATTAATAGCTATTTTAGAGGTGACTTTATTATTACATATTACTCTTGCCAACTTATTACTAATGCTATATTCCTGTTTTATTTCATTTATCCGCACCATTTTCTCATTTTCTACCAAAGAAGAACTCATTGATTTACCAGAATCGAGCTTAGTGGGTATCACTGTTGTAAAAGTACGTACCCCGATATCTCTTTCAGCAAAATCATGCATTTCTTTAGAATCCCTCTTCTGTTGAATTATGCTCTGATAAAAGCCATTCTCATCAACCTCGCCTAATCTCACCTGATTAATTAATGATATTATTTCATTTTGCTCAACATCATTAGTAATAGCAAAATAAACATATTCATAGAAAGTTTCATCTTGTGCAGTTAGGCGCAATAACTCATTAGAAGCATTGCTATCTTTCAGCACCATTAATCTAAATAAGTTATAACGTGGATGTGCACCATCACCGTCATAAGCATAGAACAATGGATATATGTATTCATGATAGTTCTCTAGAAAATAACGCATGGTATAATAGTCACTTGGCCCACCAATATCTAAAAGACCAGAAAAGTGTTCCGCTTTTTTACTTACAATATCATTAAACCTATCACTGGACTGTTTTATAATCTCATCAAGTGACAATTTTCTTTCATTCTCTTTATTATATAAATTATTCATATAAGCCTTTTACTTTAGGGAGATAGATGAAGTTTTCACATACTATTTATATGGTTATTTTACCGATCAGCTGCAAATCCATCGCAAATTATATTTATTCTTTACAGTGATCATGATGACATAGAGACAAGACCAAGATGTATCCCCATAAAATATGATTAGTTTTACGGGGAATATGAAATAAATGAGTGTTAACAGAATCAGATTAATTTATTTTAAACCTTTAGACACCGGCCAGATTGTTTGGCGAAACCAAATCCATATGAGTGAACTTAAATTGCGGAGTATTGGAGTAAAATTGACTACGTTCTTGAAATGAAAGTATCCCTTCACTTAAGGGAGTAATTTCAGTATGAATATAGTTTATCTCTGACGAAGGTGAGGTTTCGCCAAGAAATAACCCGCTTAATTTCTCATCATACTCATAAATATTTATCGATTTACAATCCACTGAACTATCACCCGATAGTATAAAATCTAAAAAATGCTCGTTATTAACATCCTGTTTTACCAACTTAGAAAAATAGTCTATTATTTCGCTAGAGTTATTATTAATCAATCCAACATAAGCATGAGAGGAATTAATATCACCGTTACGAACTGAGTATAATAACTCATCAGAAGCACCGGCATCTGTCAGTATAATATTAATACTTAATTTTTTGAATGACACCTCCCCATCATCACCAAAACTATGGGACAATGCCTTAATATATTTTGGCGATTGCTTAGCAAATAAATTATATAATTGGCCATATGCATATTCATTTCCGCCCTGTAACCTTCTGATATATTCGCCAGGATACAGGTTTATATCATCATATTTAAAAGCTAATTCTTGCATATGATATTCGACTACATTCTTCACTCCACCACGGGCCTCAGACAGAATATCATTCATATCAATATTATGTTTTTCTATATAAGCTAGATCTTTATCGCCAAAGCCATATCCTTTCAATTCTTTAATATCGTCACTATGTCCTTTCTCTTTCAGAATCTCTTTATCATTATTTGTTGATTGCATTTTATGATCCAATTTTATTTATATAAATTATATATCAATGATGTAATAACCGAAGATAATTGCTATTTCTTCAAGGAAATTATATCTAAAAATAACCATAATCAATTTCAAATAATCTTTATAATCATCATTATTTTCACAATTCAAATAATATAAGACATTCCTATTACTTAAATAAGATATTTCTATTTTATAGAGAATAAAAACCATTGATATGATAACTAACTTTCAAGAAAATCATAAGGTTATGAGTAAAATTGAATTTATATAAATCTTAGGAAAATATAGAATATTTTCCTTGAAGGTATCTAACTAAATAATAAAAAAGGGAGAATATCATTGATATTCTCCCTTAATAATTCTGCCTAAAACAAATTAATGTTTAGCCGGAATTACTGGCCTTTAACTTCTTTCAGACCGTTGAATGGTGCGCGGTCGCCCAGCGCTTCTTCAATACGGATCAGTTGGTTGTATTTAGCAACACGATCAGAGCGGCTCATAGAACCGGTTTTGATTTGGCCAGCTGCAGTACCTACTGCCAAGTCAGCAATGGTCGCATCTTCGGTTTCGCCTGAACGGTGAGAGATAACCGCAGTGTAACCGGCATCTTTCGCCATCTTGATAGCAGCCAGAGTTTCGGTCAAAGAACCGATCTGGTTGAATTTAATCAAGATTGAGTTAGCAACGCCTTTCTCGATACCTTCTTTCAGGATCTTGGTGTTGGTTACGAACAGGTCATCGCCCACCAACTGGATTTTGTCACCCAGCACTTCGGTCTGGTATTTGAAGCCAGCCCAGTCAGATTCGTCCAGACCGTCTTCGATAGAAACGATTGGGTATTGTTTGGTCAGGTCTTCCAGGAAGTGAGTGAACTCTTCAGAAGTGAAGGCTTTGTTGCCTTCGCCAGCCAGAACATATTTACCGTCTTTGTAGAATTCAGATGCCGCACAGTCCATAGCCAGAGTAACGTCTTTACCCAGCTCGTAACCTGCTGCTTTTACCGCTTCAGCGATAACAGCCAGTGCTTCGGCGTTAGAACCCAGGTTTGGCGCGTAGCCACCTTCGTCACCAACAGCAGTGCTCATACCTTTGGCTTTCAGAACTTTAGCCAGGTGATGGAACACTTCAGAACCGATGCGAACAGCTTCTTTCAGAGTTTTAGCGCCTACTGGCTGAATCATAAACTCTTGAATATCAACGTTGTTATCTGCGTGCTCACCACCGTTGATGATGTTCATCATAGGCAATGGCATAGAGAATTTGCCTGGGGTGCCATTCAGTTCAGCAATATGCTCGTACAAAGGCATGCCTTTAGACGCTGCTGCTGCTTTCGCTGCTGCCAGAGAAACGGCCAGGATGGCGTTAGCACCAAACTGGGATTTGTTCTCAGTACCGTCCAGATCGATCATGATTTTATCGATGTTGGCTTGGTCTTTAGCATCTTTACCCAAAACTGCCTGAGCAATTGGGCCATTTACTGCTGCAACGGCTTTCAGAACGCCTTTGCCCAGGAAACGGGATTTGTCACCGTCGCGCAGTTCCAGTGCTTCACGGGAACCAGTAGAAGCACCTGATGGTGCCGCAGCCAAACCAACAAAACCGCCTTCCAGATGAACTTCGGCTTCTACAGTTGGGTTACCACGGGAGTCGATGATTTCGCGACCGATGACTTTAACGATTTTGGACATTAGATTTTCCTCAGTACAAGTTAAACTAAAACTCCAGACAGAGGGGGCGACATCTCTGCCGCCCCTTCTACCAAATTTTTTATTTCTCTTGGCGCTTCTGATAATCCCCGGCCGCCTTCACAAAGCCGGCGAACAACGGGTGACCATCACGTGGCGTCGAAGTAAATTCAGGATGGAATTGGCAAGCCACAAACCAAGGGTGGTTTGGTAACTCGATAATTTCCACCAGTTTGTTATCGGCAGAAAGCCCTGCTACACGTAAACCGGCAGCTTCAATCTGCTTCAACAACATATTGTTTACTTCATAGCGATGACGATGGCGCTCAACAATGGTCGGTTCGCCATACAGTTGGCGTACCAGGCTGCCTTCAGTCAAATGACATGGCTGCCCACCCACTCGCATGGTGCCGCCCAAATCACTTTCTTCTGAACGGACTTCCACGTTGCCGTCTTCATCACGCCATTCGGTGATTAATGCAACCACCGGATACTTACAGTCTGGCACAAATTCTGTGGAGTTCGCGTTTTCCATCCCCGCAACATTGCGGGCAAACTCCATCAACGCAACCTGCATACCCAGGCAAATGCCCAAATAAGGAATATTGTGTTCACGAGCATAACGCGCCGCCAGAACCTTGCCTTCCACACCACGATAACCGAAACCACCAGGGATAAGGATAGCATCCAATCCTTTCAGCATCTCTTCGCCGCGTGTTTCGACATCCTGCGAATCAATAAGCTTGATGTTCACTGTCAGGCGATTTTTCAGCCCGCCGTGTTTCAATGCTTCAATCACAGATTTATAGGCATCCGGCAATTCTACGTATTTGCCGATCATCCCGATGGTCACTTCGCCACCCGGATTCGATTCTTCGTATAATACCTGTTCCCACTCAGCAAGATTTGCTTCAGGACAAGTTAAGCTGAATCGTTTACAAATATAATCGTCAAGGCCCTGTGATTTCAATAGCCCAGGGATTTTATAAATGGAATCAACATCTTTTAGGGAGATAACCGCTTTTTCCGGCACATTACAGAACAAAGCGATTTTGGCACGTTCATTAGCAGGAACTGCGCGATCAGAACGGCAAATCAGCACATCTGGCTGAATACCGATAGAAAGCAGCTCTTTGACCGAATGTTGCGTTGGCTTAGTTTTCACTTCACCAGCAGCAGCCAAATAAGGAACCAAGGTCAGGTGCATGTAAAGCGTGTGCTCGCGGCCAACATCTACCGCCATCTGACGAATAGCTTCCAGGAATGGCAAGGATTCGATGTCACCAACTGTGCCGCCAATTTCAACCAAGACGACATCGTGGCCTTCGCCGCCTTCGATAATGCGTTCTTTGATTGCATTGGTGATATGAGGAATAACCTGAATAGTTGCGCCCAGGTAGTCGCCACGGCGCTCTTTTCGCAGAACTTCAGAATAGATACGGCCAGTGGTGAAGTTGTTACGACGGGTCATTTTGGTGCGAATGAAGCGCTCGTAATGCCCTAAATCCAGATCGGTTTCAGCACCATCTTCGGTGACGAAAACTTCCCCGTGTTGTGTCGGGCTCATGGTGCCCGGATCCACGTTGATGTACGGGTCCAGTTTCATGATGGTAACATTGAGGCCACGGGCTTCAAGAATAGCCGCCAAGGAGGCTGCGGCAATGCCTTTACCCAGAGAGGATACAACCCCGCCGGTCACAAAAATATAATTAGTTGTCATGCTGAACCTGAGAGTTTAGGTTTAAAGACGATGGAAGTACCAGGACGGGAAAGTAGTATACCCGAACCTTGGTTTCGCTACAAATGTTCTCCGCGCCAGTGGCCGTTTTCACGGCATTTACCGCGCGGAACACCGTCTTACTATCCGTTATAATTCAATATATTAACGTAATTCAAATTCAACAACCATCCGCCAAATGAATTAAAACATCTTACATTTCAGTTTCTTGCTTTTTAACTTGCTGCCAGGCGGCTTCCATCTCATCGAGAGTTGCATTGTCCATTGTGTTACCTGACGCTGTAACTATTTGTTCTACCTGACGAAAACGACGTTCAAACTTACGATTAGCAGCCTGTAAGGCATTTTCAGCTTTATGGCCCAGATGACGGGATAAGTTCACTGTGGCAAACAGCAAATCGCCAATTTCCTCGCCCAGTTTCTCTTCATCCACCACAGCTTGCCGTGCTTCGAACATGACTTCATCAATTTCTTCGTAGACTTTATCCAGCACCGGCCCCAAGGTGTCCCAATCAAAACCGACTGACGCGCAGCGCTTTTGAATTTTATGGGCTTTCATCAAGGCAGGCAGTGCATCGGGAATATCGTCCAATGCCGAATACAAAGCCTTATCCGCCCTTTCTTCAGCTTTACGTGACTCCCAACCAGCCAGTGCGGCTTCACTGCCTATCTTCGCTTCTGCGACGTGTTGTGGTGCATCAGGGAACACATGTGGATGGCGGCGCACCAGTTTGTCGCTGATGGCATGGCAAACATCATCAAATGCAAACAGCCCTTGTTCCTGACCCATTTGGGCATAAAACACCACTTGAAACAGTAAATCGCCCAATTCATCACGAAGATCGTCGAAATCCTTCCGCTGAATCGCGTCAAGCACTTCGTAAGTTTCTTCCAAAGTATAAGGTGCGATAGTCTCGAAAGTCTGCTTACGATCCCACGGACAGCCCCGCTCCGGGTCACGCAAAGTGCGCATAATCTCCAGCAAACGTTGTAAAGCTATCGCCGTCGAGTCAGAGTTATTTACTGTTTGAGTCATGGTTATTATTCACTTTTTATTTTTCGAGGCTCAAGGCGTAGCGAGCACAGCCCAAGACTAAAATGGCAAAGCGCAGTCGCTGCCCAGCTAACAAATTAATTGCCGTGTAGCCGGCGGGCATCTATCACATCCGGCAGCTGATTCAGCTTGGCTAATACCCGACCCAATACCTGTAAGTTATAGATTTCAATATCCATGTCTATGGTTGCTAACATCTTTTTGGTATCACTGCGGCTAGCAACTCCCAGCACATTGACTTTTTCGTTGGCCAAAATGGTGGTGATATCACGCAATAAACCACTGCGGTCATTGGCCGTCACTCGCACCACCAGAGAATAACCGCTGGAGTAGCTTTCGCCCCAGACCGCATCAACAATCCGCTCAGGTGCATGAGACTGTAATTCTGCCAGTTGTTCACAATCAGCGCGGTGAATAGATATGCCCCGACCTTGGGTGATAAAGCCAATAATTTCATCACCTGGAATCGGCTGACAGCAACGAGCAATATGGTGCATTAGATTGCCAACACCTTCGACCACAATGCGCCCGCTGTCTTTACTGGTATTGCGCTGTGCTTGCTGAGTTTTGTTATTCAGATGACGTAATGCTTCTAAATCAGCCTCTTCCGCCGTGGGCTTGTTGAGTTTCCCTTGCAGGAAGTTCACCATCTGATTCAGCCGGATATCACCACTACCAATAGCCGCCAACACTTCATCCATAGAATTCATGTTATAGCGCGGCACCAGCAGCTTTTCGGCCTCTTTCAGGCTGATATCCATGTGCTCCAGTTCATCGTCCAGCATCTGCCGACCAGCAAGAATATTCTTGTCTCGGTCTTGTTTTTTGAACCAGTTATGAATCTTGGAGCGCCCACGGCTGGTGGTAACATAACCGAGGTTAGGATTTAGCCAGTCACGGCTCGGATTAGGCTGTTTCTGAGTGATAATTTCAATCTGGTCACCCATTTGCAGCTGATAGGTAAAGGGCACTATCCGGCCACTGATTTTGGCCCCAATGCAGCGGTGACCCACATCACTGTGAATATGATAAGCGAAGTCCAACGGGGTAGAACCCGCAGGTAAATCAATGACATCGCCTTTCGGGGTAAAGACATACACCCGGTCGTCAAATACCTGACTGCGCACTTCATCCAGCATTTCGCCGGAATCCGCCATTTCTTCCTGCCAGGCAATCAGTTTACGCAACCAGGCAATCCGGCCTTCATAGCCAGAGCGACCCGCGACCACCGCACCTTCTTTATATTTCCAGTGTGCAGCAACCCCCAGTTCAGCATCTTCATGCATCTGGCGGGTACGAATTTGAATTTCCAGCGTTTTGCCACGCGGCCCCAGCACGACGGTATGAATCGACTGATAACCATTGGGTTTAGGGTTAGCCACATAGTCATCAAATTCATCAGGCAAATGACGGAAATGCGTATGAACAATCCCCAACGCGGCATAACAATCTTGTAAGCGCTCCACGACCACCCGCACCGCGCGCACATCAAACAGCTCATCAAAAGCCAGCGACTTTTTCTGCATTTTGCGCCAGATGCTGTAGATATGCTTGGGGCGGCCATAAATGTCGGCTTTGATACCCTCATCCGCCATCGCCTGGCGTAATGTTGCAACAAAATCGTCGATAAACTGTTCGCGATCGATGCGCCGCTCATGGAGCAACTTGGCGATTTGTTTATATTCATCAGGATGCAGATAACGGAAACAGAAGTCTTCCAGTTCCCACTTAATCTGGCCGATACCCAGTCGGTTGGCCAATGGCGCATAAATATTGGAACACTCTTTGGCCGCCAGCACACGTTCATCTTCCGGGGCGTCTTTGACTTCCCGCAGATGGGCAATGCGCTCTGCCAGTTTGATGACCACACAGCGGAAATCTTCCACCATTGCCAGGAGCATCCGGCGGACATTATCCACCTGCTCGGAGCTCATTGAATCATTGGTAGTGGCTTTCAACTGGCGGATAGCATCCATATCGCGCACGCCGTGCACCAGATAAGTGATGCTTTTGCCGAATTCTTCGGTCAATGTGGCTTCATCTACCACATTGGCATCCACCAGCGGGAACAGCAGCGCCGCGCGCATACTGTCATTATCCATGCTCAGAGTGGAAAGAATTTCAACCATTTCAAGGCCGCGCCACAGCAACAAAGAGGCATCGGGATGGTTTTGCGTCTGTTGCTCACAGTATTGCCAGGTTTCAGCTAATCGCTCACATGACTGAGGATTGGCAAGCCCCAAACTGGCTATCCAATCGTCGAGAGCAAACTCGCCCGCCGGATTCAAATGTGCACTTCGTACCGCAACCATAACTTCTCCCTACTTTGCGACCCCTGGCTCCTGCATGAACAGCGCCATAGATTCAAGATGCCCGGTGTGGGGGAACATATCCAACATTCGCACCTGAGCAAGACGGTAACCGGCGGCTAATAACACCTGACTATCTCGTGCCAGCGTGGTGGGATTACATGAAACATACACCACCCGCTTTGGCGCCAGCTTGACTATATGTGACATAACCCCGCTTGCGCCAGCGCGCGCGGGGTCTAATAATACTTTATCGAATCCTTGCGCCGCCCAAGGTTGGCAGCTGATATCGGATTCCAAGTTTTCATGGAAAAATGACACATTGGGCAATGTATTGCTACGGGCATTATACTGCCCATTCGCTACCAGCGCCGCAACTCCTTCCACGCCAACCACTTCCCGCGCTAACTTTGCCAGCGGCAAGGTAAAATTGCCCATGCCGCAGAACAAATCCAGTACCCGCTCATCGGGCTGTACATCCAGCCACTCAATAGCCTGAGCCACCATTTGCTGGTTAACGGCATCATTGACTTGAATAAAATCTCGCGGATGAAACGCTAAGCGTAGACCCTCAATTTGGTAATAGGGTTCCTCGCCAAAGAGTTTTTCTAAATTGTCACTGTCGCCAGCCAAATAGACCGCAACTTGCTCTCGTGTTGCAAACTCAATCAGTGCCGCACGATCTACCTCTTTAAGGGTATCAAGGTGACGCAAAACCAGCAACGGCCCATTATCGGCCAATACCAGCTCTACATGCCCTAAACGACGAACGGCTTGCAGGGTTGATAAACACTGATAAAGCGGCTGTAACAGGCGCTCCAACTCAGGCCGTAGAACCGGGCAACGGGTGATGCTGACTAAGTCGTGGGATTCGGTTTGATGAAAACCCATTTGCAGTCGATGCTGCTTCGGCTGATAAAACAACCCCAACCTCGCCCGCCGCCGGTAACCATATTCTGGCCCACAAATGACCGGCGCTAACGTCGGGCAGCCCCCGGTTTCGCGCACCATTAACCGCTGGAGTGAATCGGCTTTGCTACCTTGTTGTAGCTGGCTACTGGCATGTTGCTGCTGACAGCCTCCACAAATTCCAAAGTGAGGGCAAGGAGGTTTCACCCTTTCGCCGCATCGGTTCAGCAAATGTTTAAGTTTCCCGCGGCTATACTGGCGCTTTTGCTCTACCAGCTCGATTTCAACTTGTTCTCCCGGCAAAGCACCAGGGATAAAGATAGCTTTACCTTGGTGGCGCGCAACCCCTTGTCCAAAAGGGTCAAGGGAGTTTACGGTCACAGTAATGGTTTGTTTGGTCGTCACACGCCGGTTTGGAGAGTAGAATTGTGCCATATTGATTATTCAAGCATCGGTTTCGTAAGCTGCTAATTCTCCCACATTGGAATACCATGACCAAATACAGTCTTCGCGCGCGCATGATGATTTTAATCTTGGCCCCCACGCTGCTTCTAGGGCTGTTACTCAGTACTTCCTTTATGGTAAACCGCTATAATGAACTGCAAAAACAATTAGTTAATGCGGGCAGCAATATTATAGAACCGCTGGCCGTTGCCAGTGAGTACGGAATGACCTTTCGTAACCGTGATACTGTGCGCCAGTTGATTAATCTTCTTCATCGCAGACACTCGAATATTGTTCGGTCTATTTCGGTTTTCGACACAGATAATAAGCTTTTTGTCACTTCTAACTATAATTACAATTCCTCACAATTAAGGTTACCCAAGGGCGAACCGATTCCCAATTCCCTGATGCTGTCCTATCGCGGCGATTCCCTGATTCTACGAATGCCGATTATTTCAGAATCCAATCTGTCCGGTGACAGAGTCTCCGATTCGGACATTACCAACCGGCCCTTGGGCTACATCGCCATGGATTTGGATTTACAATCAGTCCGCTTGCAACAATATAAAGAAATCTTTATTTCGACCCTGCTGCTGCTGTTTTGCATGTGTGTGGCTATTTTGTTTGCTTATCGCCTGATGCGTGATGTCACCGGCCCTATCCGTAACATGGTAAATGCTGTTGACCGCATTCGCCGTGGGCAATTAGATAGCCGTGTTGAAGGGCATATGCTCGGTGAATTAAACATCCTGAAAAACGGCATCAATTCAATGGCAATGTCATTGGCGGCCTACCATGAAGAAATGCAGCAAAATATCGACCAGGCCACATCAGATTTGCGCGAAACGCTGGAACAGATGGAGATCCAAAACGTCGAGTTGGGGTTAGCAAAAAAACGGGCACAGGAAGCCGCACGAATTAAATCTGAGTTTTTGGCTAATATGTCTCATGAGCTGCGCACCCCACTAAATGGAGTGATTGGCTTTACCCGCCAAACGCTGAAAACGTCACTGACCCCCCCCCAAACTGATTATCTGCAAACCATCCAGCGCTCCGCCAATAATTTATTGTGTATTATTAATGACGTACTGGATTTTTCCAAACTCGAAGCCGAAAAACTGATTCTTGAGCATATTCCTTTCCCACTGCGAGGTGCACTGGATGAGGTGGTGATTTTGCTGGCGCATACTGCCCATGAAAAAGGTTTGGAACTGACACTGCATGTGAATCAAGATGTGCCGGAGCAAGTGATTGGGGATGCCATGCGTTTGCAGCAAATAATCACGAACTTGCTGGGAAATGCGATTAAATTCACCGAACAAGGCAATATTGATATTTTAGTCGCGGTGCAAGCCAAAACCGCCGAGCAAGTCACTTTGGTAGTGGAGATTCATGATACCGGCATTGGGATCTCTGAATCCCAGCAGACGCAATTGTTCCAGGCGTTTCGCCAAGCTGATGCCAGCATCTCGCGTCGTCACGGCGGAACCGGGCTTGGGCTGGTGATTACCGAAAGATTGGTCAAAGAAATGGGGGGCGATATCAGCTTCTACAGCCAGGTGAATCGCGGCTCAACCTTCAAGTTCCATCTGACACTGGAACTCAACGAAGCCATTCTCTCCCGTCGCCCGGATATGTCACATCTGGAAGGGAAATCGCTGGCATATATTGAGCGCAATGCCACAGCGGCAAGAGCAACATTAGATATCCTTAGTTGCACGCCGTTACAAGTAACACACAGCCTTACGTTAGCTCAGTTGCCAAAGCAACATTATGATTTTCTGCTGGTTGGCGTACCTATCCCATACCGCAATAATATGGCGGTTCATCAGGATAAACTGCTCACTGCAATGAAAATTTCAGAGCGGGTGATTCTGGCTCTACCGAGTCAATCGCAGATAGAAGCAGAGCAACTGAAACAAATTGGTGCCAAAGCCTGCATGATTAAACCAATATCGTCTAACCGATTGATTCCTTTGCTGTCTTATGAAGAAGCGAATTGCGTGTTACCGGCAGCAGAGCCGCCACGAAAACTCCCTAAATTACCTTTCAAAGTGATGGCCGTTGATGATAACCCGGCTAACCTGAAATTAATTGGCACTCTGCTTGAAGAATTGGTCGAAGAAACCGTGTTGTGCGACAGCGGGGCTAAAGCCATTGCCTATGCCCGTGAAAATACATTGGAAATCATTTTAATGGATATCCAAATGCCGGAAATCGACGGTATCCGTGCCAGTGAAGTTATTCATCAGATGTCGCATCATCAAGATACTCCTATTATTGCCGTCACGGCTCACGCCGTCAGGGGGCAGCAAGAACAATTATTAAAATTAGGTATGGCAGATTACTTGGCAAAACCTATCGATGAGGCCCGGCTAATACAGGCACTTTCGCGCTATCAACCTGATTGCGCCCCGCAAGCTAAAAAAGAAGCCGACATAAAAACCATTACGCAATCTGAATATGAAGGGGCAATAGATTGGCCACTGGCGGTTAGACAAGCGGCCAATAAAGAGACACTCGCCAAAGACCTGTTAACGATGTTGCTGGAGTTTATGCCACAAGTCACAACCCGGGTGCAGGCTATTTTGGCCGGTACCGCTGACGAAGATATTCTGAATCTGATTCATAAATTTCATGGCAGTTGTGCATGTAGCGGCGTGCCCCGATTAAAACAGCTGTGCATGACAATTGAACAGCAATTACGTCAACAAATAGATTTACAAGAATTACAACCAGAGTGGCTCGAGCTGTTAGATGAGATGGAAAATGTTCGCTATGCCGCCAGAAGCTATTTAGATGCCGCCTGATTTCTGCGCTATTTAGCGGGAAAAGTGAAAATAAAAAGGGCACAGCGAAAATCAACTGTGCCCTTTGTGACTGTATTTAGCTAAGTACTGGATAAATAGCAGCCGCTATTTCAATACCGGTTACTGCATCAGTAAGTAAAGTGAAGTATCACCACGCTGAATGTTCAACGCCAATACTGATGGTTTGCTATCGAGGATTTTACGCAACTCACCCAAGTTCTGAACGGGTTGTTGGTTAATCCCCATGATAATATCGCCTTTTTTCAGGCCGATACGTGCAGCCGCAGTACCCGGTTTCACGTTATCAACTTTTACGCCTTTCTTACCATTGGCGTCAGAGTTGCTCAATTCAGCGCCTTCGATACCCGTATAAAGATTACCGGAATCAACTTGAGTCTGGTTGCTCTGCTCTAATGTCACTTCTACATTGACCGGTTTGCCATCACGCAGCAGACCCAAGGTCATTTTGCTGCCCACTGGCAGAGTACCAATCTCAGCGCGGAACCCTGCAAAACTGTTAATCGCTTTGCCATTCATGCTGACAATCACATCACCCGCCTTGATCCCCGCCTTAGCCGCAGCAGATTTTGGCAGTACCTGACTGATAAAGGCCCCTTTTTGTGCATCTACGTTCATGGCTTTTGCCAGCTCAGAGTTCAGCTCTGTGCCCATGATGCCCAGTTCACCGCGTTTAACCTGGCCAAACTCGACCATTTGTGATGTCAGGTTTTTCACCATGTTACTTGGGATGGCAAAGCCTATCCCGATGTTGCCGCCATCTGGTGCCAGAATAGCCGTGTTAATGCCGATCAATTCACCATTGAGGTTGATCAAAGCACCACCAGAGTTACCACGGTTAATTGCCGCGTCAGTCTGGATAAAGTTTTCGTAATTTTCCACATTTAAGCCGCTACGGCCCAAGGCAGAGACGATGCCGGATGTCACGGTTTCACCCAAGCCATATGGGTTACCGATAGCGACGGTATAATCCCCAACGCGCAGTTGATCGGAATCGGCAATTTTAATTGCAGTCAGATTTTTTGCGTCTTTCAACTGCAACAGCGCGATATCAGTACGTGGGTCTTTACCAATGACTTTCGCATCATAGCTACGACCATCACTCAGTTTGACACTGATTTTGTCTGCATTATCCACCACATGGTTATTGGTCACGACATAACCTTTAGCGGCATCAATAATGACCCCTGAACCCAGCGCGCGAAAATCTTGTTTACTTGGTGCTCCACCGCCGCTATTTGGCCCACCTTGGCACATTGGTGACCCCTGGAATGGAGAACCATCCTGGCAGAATGGCGAATCATCACCAAAGAACTGCTGGAACTGTGGTGGTACACCGCGAGCACCGGCATTACTTACTTGGGTGCTCCCCTCCACATTGATACTCACAACCGAAGGCATCACTTTCTCTAGCATTGGCGCCAGGCTAGGGAGCTGCTGGCTGCTGGAAGAGGCTGTCTCTGCCGCAATGGCAGAAGAAACCGGCCCCATGGCTAAACCGATGCTCAATGCCAATGCACTTAATACTAAAGTTGTTTTTTTCATGTATTTTGGCTCTCGCTATACTAATAATAATGAATCAATGAATGGTATATAACAGACCTACCCCAAAGTAATTGGTATTGCCGCTGGCATTGCATATAAACCCCGATTATCTAACTCATCTTAGTGATTCGGGTGAGTATGAACAGCAAACACCACTGCAAATTCAAGTCATAAGGATATAGTCGTCTTGCTTAGTAAGATTAAATATGGGGGATGAAGTTCAGATAACCAATAAAAGGAAAAGTAAAAAATATTGTCCGTCTTTACAAATCTATAGTTAATTAAACGGACAAATTATTTTTCTTGTATACTATTCCGCAGCCATTAAACGCCGATATTCATCGTAAGCATAAAGGTCTGTCATACCACTGATATAATCCTGAATTAAGCGAGCGCGATAATAATATTCATATATCTCATGTTGTTCTGGCGATAAATTGCGTAACCGCTCACTGGACTCGACATAAGCCAAACGATGTTTAGTCGATAATTTATGGAACAACCGAGTCTCAATTGGGTACTGGCGATGACTGTCTTCCGCGACCAATTGTGTAAAGGCAGTTTGTGGCATCACTAATAGCGGGCTATAAATATCAAGTAACCCACTAATAACTCTATATCCTTGTAATTCAAGCTGTTCTACTTCCGGATAATTAAAAACGTGTTTTACTGCTACATTTTTAAAAATTTGCAATAATTTACATGCCGGGCTGGAATCTTCTAATAATGATTGATTAAATGAACCAGAAAATACTGCTGGCAGGTTTTCAATAAAACGTTGCGCAGCATGAGGAACCAATTTACCCACGGTATTCACCCGCAAATACATGAAGAACTGATCCTCTGAACTACGTCGGCCTTGCCCCCGACCTAATTGACGAAATGCACCACCAACAACTTTATCAAATAAATCACCATGTGCAACATCACCCCACTCTTGCATCATGTGGTCATAAAGTTGTTCAACACTGAAGATATTTTTTTCAACTGCATCTTCTAAATCTGCCAGACAATATGAAATATCATCCGCAGCTTCCATAATATATGTCAGAGGGAAACGATTAAATTCCCCTATATTGAGCTCACGGCGTAGCTCTTTAACATAGTCTTCTTCAGCAAGGTAAAAACCTGGCTTTTTCATCAAATAGTGACGAGACGGCGGAATATCCCCTGACCAATAAGCCGGTTTGGTATATTTCAGAATGCACGCTACCTGCGCGTAGGTCAGATTCAACTTTAATAAAGTATAAACCAGGCGAATAGCTTGCGCATTTCCCTCAAACTGGCTCAGGTCTTGGCGGATTTTACTGCGCAAAATATTGAGCTCGTTTTCCCCTTCCCGCAACCTTAGCACCTTGACCTGGCAAAGATCCCCGCCGCGCGGTTCTGAGCCTCCTCCATTGGGATCCAATTGCTTGGTAAACCAGTTATTGATTGCTGATTCGCCAAAATGACCAAAAGGCGGGTTACCTATGTCATGCATCAGACAGGCCATTTCCACAATACTTTCAAAAGGATCCAGCAGTTTATCCAGCCCATAGGCTGTGATTTTTTTATCCTGCTTAAATCTATTCAAAACCTCTTTTGCGATATGGCGGCCAACCTGTTGAACTTCCAGCGAATGAGTGAGCCGGCTGCGAACCGCAGCATTTCGCTCTAATGGAAATACTTGTGTTTTTTGCTGTAAACGCCGAATAGC
Organism: Yersinia rohdei ATCC 43380; assembly: GCF_000173775.1. GTDB lineage: Bacteria > Pseudomonadota > Gammaproteobacteria > Enterobacterales > Enterobacteriaceae > Yersinia > Yersinia rohdei. The sequence continues at coordinate 65,550 of NZ_ACCD01000006.1, read as the reverse complement.
TGCCGAGTTAACAATTCGGCCGCGATCACTTTCAAATACCCGAGTAATATCATACTCATCTTCAGCTGAACTGGGTTTGCCAAATGGCCGCTGAACACTGATTTTCTGCTTAAAGTCGATCCCGGACATATTACCCCCTGAGTATTTAAGAGTATCCCCAAAGTCGTCGGTGCAACTGCCAATACTAAAGGGATAAATAGTGATACCCACTCTCAGTAAAAGATGCAATTGATTACGTGCGAACTGCGGCACATTGCGCATTATCGTTGGTGAACTACCCGAGTATCTCACTTACCTGATAAACTGTGCGCCGATAATGACAGATTAATCCACTCTTTAAACTCAGCAGGTATCCACATGAAAGTAGGCATTATTGGTGCAATGGAAGAAGAAGTAACATTGTTGCGTGACAAAATTGCAAATCGCCAAACCTTCACACGCGCGGGATGTGAAATTTACACCGGCCAGCTCAATGGAGTGGATGTGGCCTTGCTAAAATCTGGCATCGGTAAAGTCTCTGCCGCTGTGGGAACCACCCTGTTGCTAGAACATTGCCAACCTGATTTTGTTATCAACACCGGTTCTGCGGGCGGCTTGGCCTCTAACCTGAAAGTCGGCGATATCGTGGTTTCAGATGAAGTTCGCTATCACGATGCTGATGTTACCGCTTTTGGCTATCAACCAGGGCAAATGGCGGGTTGTCCGGCGGCTTTTATTGCTGATACCAAACTGATTGAACTGGCTGAAAGCTGCATCAAAGCATTGAATTTAAATGCAGTGCGCGGCCTGATTTGCAGCGGAGATGCTTTTATTAATGGTGCCGCTCCTTTGGCCCGGATCCGTGAAACCTTCCCGGCAGTTGCGGCAGTTGAAATGGAAGCGGCCGCTATCGGGCATGTTTGCCATCTATTCAAAACACCTTTCGTGGTCGTGCGTGCTATTTCAGATGTTGCAGATCAAGAGTCTCACCTGAGCTTTGAGGAATTCCTGGTGGTCGCGGCAAAACAATCAACACTGATGATTGAAGCCATGTTAACCAAGTTGGCGAAACACGGCTAATGGTGCGGCTCAGCCTTATCCTCTTGCCGCGAGCAGCAATTTTCCGGTTTCAGGCAATAATGATATTGTTGCTTGGCCTGATTATATGTGGCTCATTTATACCTCAAGCTCTGGCGGCAGAACGGATTATTAGCTTATCACCCAGTACGACAGAACTGGCCTATGCAGCGGGATTGGGCGATAAGTTGATTGCAGTAAGTGCTTACTCAGACTATCCGGAAGAAGCTAAAAAACTTGAACATGTGGCCTCCTGGCAAGGGGTGAATGTAGAACGTATTTTGGCATTAAAACCTGATTTGATCCTTGCCTGGCGCGGGGGAAATCCACAACGCCCACTGGATCAACTGGCATCCTTTGGTATTCCGATCTTTTATTCTGATCCGGTGAATATTGATCAGATTGCAGGTGATCTGGATAAACTGGCCCAATACAGCCCACACCCTGAACAAGCACATCAGGCTGCCGAGCAATTGCGTCAGCAGGTCGCTGAATTACGCAGTCGCCATGCCCGCACTCAGCCATTACGGGTCTTTCTGCAATTTGGTACTCAACCCCTGTTTACCAGTTCCGGGCATACGTTACAGAGTGAAATAATCTCCTTGTGTGGTGGTGAAAATATTTTTGCGAGTAGCCGGGTTCCCTGGCCACAAGTCAGCCGTGAACAAGTGATGGTTCGCCAACCTCAGGTAATTGTCGTCAGTGGTGATGAAGCTCAGGCAGATAATATCAATGCCTTTTGGCGGCCTCAGCTTACAGCACCGGTGATTACACTTAATGAGGACTGGTTTAATCGTGCTGGCCCCCGTATTCTGCTCGCCGCAAAACAGCTGTGCCAACAAATGGCCAGTTTCCCTTCTCCAGTGACGGAGTCACATTAATGCTGGTTTATTGGCTGGATATTTTAGGTACTGCGGTATTTGCTATTTCTGGTGTATTGCTAGCGGGGAAGCTGCGTATGGACCCCTTTGGTGTACTGGTTTTGGGGGTGGTGACCGCTGTCGGAGGGGGCACAATACGCGATATGGCCTTAGCTAATGGCCCCGTATTTTGGGTAAAAGATCCTACTGACTTGGTGGTGGCGATGGTGACCTGCCTGGCAACTATCTTGCTGGTACGACAGCCACGGCGAACACCTAAATGGATCTTACCCGTGCTGGATGCCATTGGCCTGGCTGTGTTTGTGGGGATCGGGGTAAATAAAGCCTTCGCGGCCGGAGCAAGCCCACTGGTCGCTATTTGTATGGGGGTTATAACCGGTGTTGGCGGTGGGATTATCCGCGATGTTTTAGCCCGCGAGATCCCCATGATCCTGCGTACTGAAATTTATGCGACGGCCTGTATCATTGGCGGCATTGTCCATGCTACCGCGTTCTATACTTTTGGGATGCCGTTGCAGCAAGCAATGATGCTGGGGATGGTAATAACCTTAGGTATCCGGCTGGCCGCTATCCGCTGGCGTTTAAAACTACCCACATTTGAAATAGAGCATTAAAACACCAGCACAAACAGTGGCGTTTTTTAAACACCTTATAAATACCGCTGATAGTGTGGAAGAGTTATAGCCCGTAATAACAAAAAACCGCGTCCCAAAGGGTTGCGGTTTTTTTGTGGCCTGTTTATGGTCAGATCAAATACTGAAAGAAGAACCACACCCACAGGTACTTTTCGCATTCGGGTTAGTCACGATAAAGCGCGAACCTTCCAACCCTTCGGTGTAGTCCACAGCTCCGCCAACCAGATATTGCAGACTCATGGGATCAACAACCAGTTCAACACCTTGCTTTTCAATGGTCATATCACCATCGTTGATCTGATCATCAAAAGTAAAGCCATACTGAAACCCGCTGCATCCGCCACCGGTAATGTAAACCCGCAGCTTCAGATTTGGATTTTCCTCATCAGAAATCAGCAGTTTAACTTTTTTTGCCGCTGCCTCAGTAAATTGCAGGGGCAGTACTGTTTCATCGCTCATACTCATCACTCCCAACCGGTGTTCGAGTTGCAGGTTACTACAATGGCAGCCTGATCTGTACTCAATAAACTTTAAGACGCCCAGTCTATGCTTCAATTATCCAATACCTGAGTAATTCATTCAAGTATTGCGGGCTAATGTTATATATTATTTACCTGTTTGAGGGGGACTTTCAACCACAACTTGTTGCGCTGCGGCCTCTGCGGCTGCATGTTCTTGTTTTTCCAAAGTACGAGCTAAAATAGCGGCATATAAGGGCTGGCCTCCCATAAATTGCGCTATCAAGGTTGCACCTAAACAAGTCACAATCATTGGTAAAATGAGTTGATAATTATCAGTCATTTCCAGCACCAATACGATCCCCGTCAAAGGTGCACGTACCGAGGCGGCAAATAACGCCCCCATTCCCGCAATTGCAAAAGTCCCAGCGTCAATACTGTATTCAGGGAAAAAGTGAGCACAAGATAGGCCGAAAGCGGTTCCCAAAATGGTACCCAAAGCCAACATTGGGGCAAATATCCCGCCCGGAGCACCAGAACCAAAACACAGTAAAGTGGTAATGACTCTGGCAATAAAAATAAACAGCAACATGCCAATACTGTAATTACCGGCTGCCGCAATAGGAATTAATGAAAAACCGCCACCCACGGCTTCGCCATGAATCAATGCTAATAAGCCACACATCCCCCCCAGCAGGCCGCCAATCAAAACCAGCTTGCGCCAGTCACCGCCGTGAATGCGCATAAATATGTCTTGTGTACGAAATATCAGCGCATTGAATATCACCCCAATAGCACCAAAAATAATACCCAGCAATAAATAGAGCCATAAAGTATTTAGCGGAGCATCACCGAGCTTACCCAAATCAATAATCGCACGCTCACCATTAAAATAACGGTAAACAATAGTTGAGGTAATAACCCCCAAAAATACCGCTTTGATGGATACCAGGCTGTAACGAAACTGCGAGCGCATCTCTTCGATGACAAACAAAATCCCAGCAAGTGGAGCATTAAACGCCGCAGATAACCCCGCAGCGGCCCCGGTTGCCAATAATGAATGGCGTGCTTCTGGGCTACGTAGGCGGAATATATCGACTATCATCCGCCCAGTATTGCCCCCCATTTGCACCATTGGCCCTTCGCGCCCCAACACCATGCCAGCCCCAAGTGTACCCAGGCCGCCAATAAACTTAACTGGAATAACCCGCCACCAGCGAACCGGCCGCATCTCCTCCATCGCACCTTCTATCTCAGGTATCCCTGAACCTCCGGCTTCAGGAGCAAAACGGCGAACCAAAAAGTACCCGACCATTGCCAATAACGCCGACATAGTAAAAGCCAGTAGCCAGACCAACACCGCAGAGTCTGCAACTTTGGCCAAGTTTTCTAACCTTTGCTGTGTAATCCAATCGACACCACGATCAAATGCAACCCCTAGCAGCCCCGTCACCGCCCCAACGACCGCAGCCATGATAAGAATAACTAAGGGAGTGGTATCACGGTTAACCAATGCATGGATAAAACGCCCGCGCTTAATTTCAGAAACGCCTTCGGTAGGTATATCTTGTGTTGAGTCAGTCATGGTTTATATGCTTATTAGTTAAAGAATAAGTAATACAAATATCCTAATGGTCTGATTTTAGACTACACCGCTATAATATGCCTGCATAAAAGTCGATAAAATACAGACTGCTGACAAAGTTGATTAGAAAGAGAAATGCTCCGAAAGAGTCGTCACCGAGTGAACTGCCGGGGCACCCATCAGTGAAGGGATCCAAATGGCTTAAAGCTGGTGATGTAGGCCTGCTGTCCCGCTCATAAACACCGCGCTTTCGTGAGTGACGATAGCCTTGATTTGCGGCGCGCTGCGCAAGATAACAGTTAAATCTATCCAATCATTTGATAACCACAGCCAGTTCTCTAGAATAAGCAGCATTCTTTATTACCAAGCGACATTGTTTATTACCCTGCAATATCGTTTGTTGCCAAGGCCGATGTTATCAACACTAATGTCGCCAAGCCCAATTCAGGAGCCCGTTTATGAGTAAATCCGCAAGTCTGTATGCCCAGGCAAAACAGTTGATCCCAGGTGGAGTTAACTCTCCGGTGCGTGCATTCACTGGTGTCGGTGGCATCCCACTATTTATTGAACGTGCTGATGGCGCTTATTTGTTTGATGTGGATGGTAAGGCCTATATTGATTATGTCGGCTCTTGGGGGCCAATGGTCTTGGGCCATAATCATCCGGCTATCCGTCAGGCGGTGATAGAAGCGGTTGAACGCGGTCTGAGCTTTGGTGCTCCGACAGAGATGGAAGTCAAAATGGCGGAGTTGGTCACAAATTTAGTGCCAACCATGGACATGGTAAGGATGGTCAACTCCGGTACTGAAGCGACCATGAGTGCCATTCGTCTGGCGAGAGGCTTCACTGGCCGTGATAAAATCATCAAGTTTGAAGGCTGCTATCATGGTCATGCCGACTGTTTACTGGTTAAAGCTGGCTCCGGCGCTCTAACACTTGGTCAACCCAATTCGCCAGGTGTACCGGCAGATTTTGCTAAACATACCCTAACCTGTACCTATAACGACCTGGCCTCGGTGCGCGACGCGTTTGAACAATATCCGCAAGACGTCGCCTGTATCATCGTCGAACCCGTCGCCGGTAACATGAATTGCGTACCACCATTGCCAGAGTTTCTACCAGGTCTGCGCGCATTGTGTGACGAATTTGGCGCACTGCTGATTATTGATGAGGTCATGACCGGTTTTCGCGTAGCGCTGGCTGGTGCGCAAGATTATTATAATGTCATCCCTGACCTAACATGCCTGGGTAAAATCATCGGTGGCGGAATGCCAGTTGGTGCCTTTGGTGGGCGTCGCGATGTAATGGATGCTCTGGCACCGACAGGCCCGGTATATCAGGCCGGTACGCTGTCTGGTAACCCTATTGCGATGGCGGCGGGTTTTGCCTGTCTGACTGAAGTCGCTCAAGTCGGTATCCATGAAACCCTGACAGAATTGACCGACTCTCTGGCCAATGGTCTGCTGCATGCTGCAAAAGCTGAAAATATTCCACTGGTGGTTAATCATGTCGGCGGTATGTTTGGCATCTTCTTTACAGATGCCAAAACTGTAACCTGCTATCAGGATGTGATGAATTGTGATGTTGAACGCTTCAAGCACTTCTTCCACTTGATGTTGGAAGAAGGTGTTTATCTGGCACCTTCTGCTTTCGAAGCGGGCTTTATGTCAGTGGCACACAGTAAAGAAGATATTCAGAAAACTGTGGATGCTGCTCGTCGATGCTTCGCAAAACTGTAATATAAATAAAAGCTGTAATATATAAAGATATTAACCATCTCCGGAATAAGGGGATGGTTAAAAATAAAATCATTCTTACTGATATTATGCAGGATAAATTTACTGCCTATTAATCTTATGGAGTAATTCGGATGCTTCAATAAGTTGAACGTTATCTCCCCCACTGCCATTCCAGTTTGGCCCCATAGGTATGCTGGGCATGCTAACTTCAACTGGGCAATAATGGATTACGTGATGTATTGCAGGCTGTATAGCATCTGAAAAAAGAGTTTGAAAATCTGTTAATATATTGCTATTAAACAATATTTCAAAAGCTAACAGTAATAAACCACAGACGGTGGAAATCTCAATTACTGATTTAATATCAATGCGATGTGATTTTATACCATTATTTTCATAGTTTAAGTCCGTCATATTCTTCACCTATAATATAATTATTAATTAACGAATTGGTTAGATATTTAATAAGTAATAATAATTCAATTATTAATAGAGAAACAAAAGCCAACAAACAATCAAACAGGAATATCAATTAAATAGTATCCTGGCAGGGATTTATTGGTTATTTTTACATTATCATATAAGTATTGAGGGGCAATGATTTTTATACATCAGAGGTTAATTTAAATTAATCAATAATTATAATAAGCAGATTTATATTTTCACTTTTGTGATTTTTATCTTACTACATTTGAATAAAATAATTTTGATAAGTAGCCAACTCTCCACCTCACACAAGCTGGGTGGAGAGTTGCTCTCAATAAAATTTACCGCCCTTGCTTGCGCAATAAATAAACAAAGTACGGGGCACCAATGAAGGTTGCCAATAAACCCGCAGGGATCTGATTGGGGAATAACAACATTCGGCCGCACCAATCTGCGAATACCATCAATAAACCGCCTAAAATAGCCGCGATAAACAGTTGTGGAAGGGCACGACGAAAACCTAACATACGGGCCATATGTGGAGCCATCAGCCCAACAAAACTTAAAGGCCCAACTGTTAATGTTGCCGCTGCTGTCATTGTCGCGGCTAATAGCAAAATAGCTAACCGGCTAGGTGCCAGCGCCATACCTAATGCTCTGGCCGTGACACTGCCCAAGGGCAGAATCATTAACCAGCGGCGGCACAGCGGCGCTAATGCAATCAATACTAAAGCAATTAAACCGGTACTCAGGGCCTGTGAGCCATCAACGGCATAGGTCGAACCTGAAATCCATGCCAGTAAACCGCGCATCCGAGGATCACCACTGGCCAATAACATCGTAATGACCGTGGTAAAAGCCGTGCTCAGGGCAATCCCTGCGAGTAACATCCTGCCGGGAGAAAAACCTCCGCGTCCTGCTACGACCAAAATCAGCAATAAAGTGATGGCTGCCCCCAAACTTCCTGCGGGTAATAACCATGCTAACGCATTGCCGGGCACGATAAACATCATTATCACTACGCCGAAAGAAGCACCAGAGCTGATTCCTAGCACTTCGGGGCTGGCCATCGGATTGCCGGTCAACTTTTGGATTAATGTTCCGGCAACCGCCAACATCATCCCCGCCGCCAGTGCGGCCAATACGCGCGGCCAGCGCCAGTGTAATAATGCCTCAAGCTCGTCACCAGCAATCCAACTCCAACCTTGGCTATCGCGACCAAACATCAGCGCCAGAATGACGCCAGCGAGCAATAGCACTAAGCCCCCGCCTATCCACAATGCCAAATGCTGCCGTTCAGCGGGAACATTGTCGCCAAAATCCATCGTCGGGGCTGATGCGCTGTGCAGTCGCGGTAACAACCATAATAATAGCGGCGCGCCAATCAGTGCTGTTGCTGCACCCGTTGGGATTTCCCGCCAAACTTGTGCTAACCAGATGATGCCTTGATCCGTTACCCACAGCAGCAAAGCCCCCAATACTGGGGCCAGAATTAAGCGCTGCGATAACCGTCTGGCGCCCAAAATTTTTGCCAGCAGAGGCGCAAACAAGCCAATAAAGCCAATCACCCCCACCGCATTAACCAACATGGCACTGAACAGAATTGCCAACCCCAAGGCGCTAAATCGTGCCAGTGACAACCCTAATCCCAGATTGCGGGCGACGCCGTCATCCAATCCCAATAAAGTTAGCGGGCGAATCAAAAGTACGGCTAATACACCGGTAATCAGCAAGCGGGGTAACAGAAACTGCACGGTGCTCCAATCTTGTTGATTCAGCGCGCCGCTGCTCCACAAAAACAGCCCTTGCAGTTGGTCATAATTAAATAGCGCCAACAGATTACTGACCGCGCTACAGTAAAGGCCAAGAACCAGCCCCGCCAAAATCAGTGTAACGGGAGACATTCGTTTGCCCCAAGCCACACCAAAGACCAGCACGCCAATAGTTATCCCACCCGCCATTGCAGCCAATTGCCGGGTCAGTTCACCACCGGGCAGCATCCACAATGTTGCGATAGTCAGGCCCAACTGCGCCCCGGCCGCCACCCCCAATGTCGCCGGCTCAGCCAGTGGATTACGTAATACTTGCTGGAATAAAACGCCCACCAACCCCAACCCAGCACCGGTTAGCAGTGCGACCACCACTCGCGGCAGTTGGCTGTAATGGAATAACATTTGGTGCACGTCATCAATGTCGGGCTGCCATAGCGCCGCCCGCCAAAGCTGGGCCGGTAAAACTTGGCTCAAGTTGTGCAGTGTTAGCGCCACCGCACTTAGTAGCAACAAAACCAGCAGACTGGCAGGTAAAAGCCATCTGTTAGGCAACGTATTGGTTATCATGAGGTTTTACCCCACACTGACTCCAACAAGCGCACAAACCGCATCGCTGATAATGTTGCGCCATAGAACCAGACCGCTGGCAGTATCTGTAATTGATTCTGGCGCACAAATGGCATGGATTGCCAGAGCGGAGTTTTACTAACACTATGAAATATTTCATCATTACCATGAACGAAACACATCGCTCGCCCCGGTTTTACGGTGGCCAATCGTTCAATACCCACCACAGTGCTACCCCAGAAATTGTTCTCACCTTGCCAGGCATTTTCAATATTCAATTCGTTTAAAACATCCTGGAACAAGCTACCTTGGCCAATAACCAATGCGTGGCGAGAATCTAACAGAGAAAACATCAGTAATGATGTCTTTTGGCCAGCAGAGAAGCGCAGACGTGCAGCTTGCATAAAGGCGTTAAAATCGGCGATATGCTGTTCTGCAACAGTCTCCAGCCCGAGCCGCTGCCCCAGAGCACGCAATGAACTCTTGCCCACCGCCAGCGGGGTGCTGCCCTCTTGATTAAAAGCAAAACTCATGGAGGGGGCAATGGGGGCAAGTTTTTCTGCTGAAGGGCCAAAACCGTCAGTCATCAAAAGCAGCGACGGTGCCATCTGTTGTAGCAATTCCAAGTTAGGTTCTGTGCGCTGTCCAATATCAATGACAGTTGCTGGCAGTTCTGGCTCTTCAACCCATAGCCGGTAGTTATGAGTATCTGCCACACCATAGGGCGTAACTCCAAGTGCCAGCAATAATTCAGCGGGCAGCCATTCAAGGGCCACTACGCGGCGGCTATCAATTTTGGCGGAATCCGCCGCCCAACCGGGCAATGAATACAACAATGGCGACAAGGCCAACGCGGTAAGCAGTCTGCGCCGGGTAAGGTCCGGGCCGGTCAAATAGGGCTGTTGCATCGATAAATATGTTTTCATTAATAAACGAAACTTACCGGCGCACCGCCAGCCGGATGCGGTAATATTCCCATTGGAATACCGTAAATTTGTTCCAGTACCGCAGATTGCATCAGGCTGTCAGCCGGGCCTTGCGCTATCATTTCGCCACTACGCAATGCGACCAAATGGTCACAATAGCGCGCCGCCATATTGATATCGTGTAATACAGCAATAACCGTCAGGCCGCGCTCATGACTCAGGCGCTGAATAAGCCCCAATACCTCGACTTGATGAGCGATATCCAGTGCTGAAGTCGGTTCATCGAGCAACAGGCAACGGCTGTCTTGCGCGACCATCATCGCCAGCCAAGCGCGCTGGCGCTCGCCACCGGATAAGCTATCCACCAGCCGATTGGCAAGCGGCTTTAAATCCACCAGCGCAATAGCATCTTCTACTTGTTCCCGGTCTTGCTGGCGAAATCGGCCCAATGCGCCATGCCAAGGATACCGACCAATCGCCACCAGCTCGCGCACCGTCATTCCTTCGGCTGGCGGTAATTGTTGGGGTAAATAAGCCACTTCACGGGCAAAAGCTTTACTGTCCCACAGGGTCAATGGCACATCATTGAGCAAGACCTCTCCACCGGAAGGGGGTTGATGGCGGCCCAGCATTTTTAATAGTGTCGATTTGCCGGAACCGTTATGGCCAATAAGCCCGCAAACTTTTCCCTGCGGGAAGGTCAGTGACAAGGGCTGCAATAAGGTTCGGCCAGGAACCGAAAAACTCAGCTCGCGGAGTGTAAATATGCTGGATTGGCTTGCCTGTTGGTCCAAAATGGTGCCCTGCGATTAAAAGTTAACGGTGCTGTTGTTACTGAATATTGTCGTTATTGCGACCCAAACGTTATCGATAAATAACGAGAAAGTGAATCGAAACGATAATAATTATCAAAGCGAATAGTTTATGCGTAACCTGCGGCGAACTGCAAGCGCTAAGCCAGCTGATTTAAAGGGATAAGGTGGTGAAATGAGGGGCAAAGAGGCAAAGCAGAAAAACATATTGGGCGGGCACCCATACAAAGCAGGGCCCGCCAATACATATTATTGGCCGAACATATCTTTAATCCAACCCGCGACACCGTCGCCCTCGGGTTTAGCTTGCTCAGCCGGTTGAGCGGCCTGACACAGCCCTTGTGGGTTTTCTGTCCAGACAGGAATGGAGCGCATTCCACCACCGTCACCGCAGACAAAATTGCCTGCCGAATCAATGTTCATCTGGCTAATCCCTTCCGGTGGCTGCAATACCAATGGTAATGGGGTTTGGTTCTCAAGATAGCGGCGGTACAAGGTCAGAGCACCGTTGGCACCGGTCAATTTAGCCGGGCCATTGTTGTCTCGCCCAACCCAGGCAATCGTCACTTCTTTGCCATCAATACCCGCAAACCAACTATCACGCAGGTCATTGGTGGTACCGGTTTTCGCCGCCAGACTGTATTTAGAGAATTTCACTGACAGTGAACGTGATGTTCCACGGGCAACCCCTTGTTGCATGGCATACAGTGTCAGGTAAGCAGCTTGCGCCGGTACCATTCTTTCTGCCTGTGGGAAGCTCTGATACAGCACAGTACCGTCTTCAGCAATAACTGAGCGCACGGCGGATAAAGGTGCGCGGTTCCCGCCACTGGCGATAGTCTGGTATTCCTGCGCCACTTCCACCGGGGTCAAATCAATCGCCCCCAATAACATGGCCGGAACCGGATGAATTACCGCTTTCGGGATTCCCAAACGTTGCAGCATCGCACTGATTTGATCCAATCCAACTGACATGCCCAAATTCACCGTCGGCACATTCAAAGAATTGACCAACGCGTCCATTAGCATCACTTGACCACGGAACTGGCGGTCATAGTTTTTAGGCTGCCATAATGTGCCATTCGATAGTTTGATTGACAGTGGCTGGTCTGATAACCAAGTATTAAGACGGTATTTATCCGGCTCACTCAAGGCGGCCAGATAGGTCGGCGGCTTAGCGAGTGACCCCACCAGGCGGCGGGCTTGCATGGCGCGGTTAAAACCGGCGAATTGCGGCTGCGCGCCCCCCACCATAGCCCGAACTTCGCCACTGAAGCGGTCGACAATCACCATCGCGGCTTCCAAATCATCCAGATGGCGAGCCGCTTTTAGGGCTGGAACACCGTCTTCAATGGCTTTTTCTGCCGCATCTTGCGATACCGGATCTAGCGTGGTGAAAATTTTCACGCCAGACAAATCGTTAATTTTATCACCCAGCTTTTGTTGTAGCTCTTGGCGCACCATCTGCATAAAGGCCGGTTGAGGGGTGATAACACCGCCTTTCGGCTGAACGCCCAATGGCCGGGCGCTGAGCATGGTATACAGTTCGCCGTCAATAACACCCTGATTCTGCAACAACCGCAGCACCAAATTACGCCGCTCAAGTGCCAGTGTCGGGTTACGCCACGGGTTATACAGCGACGCCCCTTTCACCATCCCCACCAGCATGGCTTGCTGATCAAGACTCAGTTCATTTACTGGACGGCCAAAGTAATACAAGCTGGCTAACGGGAAACCACGAATCTGATCACTGCCACTCTGGCCGAGATACACTTCGTTTAGATACAACTCCAAAATGCGGTCTTTGCTATAACGATAATCCACCAACAGAGCCATATAGGCTTCGTTAAGTTTTCGCCACAGTGAGCGCTCGTTGGTCAAGAACAGGTTTTTGACCAACTGCTGCGTCAAGGTGCTGCCCCCCTGCACTGCTTTACCGGCAGTCAGGTTAGCGACCATGGCACGGCCAATGGAATACGGGCTAATACCGTCGTGCTCATAAAAATGGCGGTCTTCTGTTGCCAGCAATGTATCTACCAGCAAATCAGGGAAACCCGCACGCGGCACAAACAGGCGCTGCTCACCATTAGGGGATTGGAGCATGGTAATCAGCTTAGGATCCAGACGCAGGAAGCCAAAATCGCGCTGATTATCCAGATTTTGGATCTGCGCCAGACGATCATCTTTAAAGATCAAGCGCGCGCGGATCTGGCCTTCTTTCACATCAGGAAAATCAAACGGACGCCGCAAAAGATCAATGCTATCGCCCTGCACGGTAAACTCACCCGGGCGCGTCATACGAGTCACTTGCCGGTATTGCATCCCTTCCAGCAAATCGATCATTTCTTTTTTGCTGTAAGACATTCCCGGTTCAAGGTTAACCATGCGGCCATACACGGCGGCGGGCAGCTGCCAAACTTTGCCATCAATACGGCTGCGAATTTGCGAATCAAGATAAACGCCGTAAATAGCTAATATCACTGCACCGACCAGGAACAGTTTGATAAATAAGCCAAGCCAACGGCGTTTTTTGCGGGCGGGACGTGATGCTACCTTTCTCGGCATCGGTTCTTCCTCGTCGTCATAGTCATCATCGTCTCGGTCTTCGTCATCCAAACGATTTTCATTATTCAAATAGTCTGCTTCATATTCATCGTCTTCATCACGCCGCCGGCGCAATGGCCTTTTGGACGTGGCTTTGGGCGGCGCTTTCTTGCCCTTGCGCCCTGTTGGCTCGCGGTCATCCCCAGACATGTCTTACTCTCCACGCACCTTGGCGATTATTGCGGCTTAATGTGTTCCCCAATTCACAGAATAGAAAGGGGAAACATCTGAAATTATTGGCTCTTAACCCTAGATTATTAATCTTGATACTTCTTGGTTCTGCGCGTCGGGCGCGTATGCGCGGGGTCATCCGGCCAAATATGCTTGGGATAGCGCCCTTTCATCTCTTTTTGTACCTCGCGATACGCCCCCTGCCAGAAAGCGGCTAAATCGCCGGTTATCTGTAACGCGCGGCGAGCAGGGGAAAGCAGTTCAAGCACCACCGCGACCCGCCCACTCTAGACCATTATGGCCTGCATTGGGATGGCTCGGTTATTTACCAATCTCAGCGCCATGACGCCTACCGCGCCACTCTGGACTGGCTAGAACAACAAGGGTTAAGCTATTACTGCACCTGTACGCGCCGCCGCATTCAACAACTCGGTGGGCTGTACGACGGCTATTGCCGCGAACGTCATTTGCCCGCCAGTGGCGCAGCAATACGTTTACGACAGACCCAGCCAGTTTACGCCTTTTATGATAAATTACTGGGGGAGCTGCATGCGGAGCCTGCGCTGGCGGAAGAAGATTTTATTATTCGTAGGCGAGATGGCCTGTTCGCCTATAATTTGGCTGTAGTGGTTGATGATGCTTTCCAAGGTGTCACCGAGATTGTACGCGGGGCTGATTTGATTGAGCCAACTCTGCGCCAAATAGCGCTTTATCGACAATTACAGCAACCAGTACCCGGTTATATACACTTGCCGCTGGCACTGAATCATGATGGTAATAAGCTATCGAAGCAAAACCATGCGCCACCACTGCCAAAGGGTGATCCGCGCCCAATTTTGGTCGATGCCCTAAAGTTTTTGCATCAACCCCTGCCAGAGTGCTGGCAAGATCTTGATTTGCCGTTATTATTACGTTTTGCAGTCGAGCATTGGACATTGGCAGCAATTCCGCATCAGGGGCAATAGCAGCCACTGAAAACACAACGGCATTCTCAAAGGAAGCACGGTGAGCTATGATTAGCCGCTGTTTTTCTGTTGTTCTGTTAAATATTGCCACTATCGAGGTGTACCATTTTTACCCGAGTAGCCAATTTCTGCCGTAAGGTACTGATTCGAGATGATAAATCCGCTCGCGATAGCAAAGCTGTCTGTGATGACACGGCTCGTGATGTCAGTGCCCGTAAAGATAAAGTGCCCGGTGAAGATAACGTGGCCCGCAAAGAGAAAAGGCCTGCCAGAACAAATACTGGCCGCAAGAATCAAGCGGGGCCGGCTTCACAACAGAGTTCTATGACGATAATTCCACGAGATCAGCACAATATTTCCCGTCGAGAAATCAGCGATAATGCGCTGAAGGTGCTCTATCGTCTGAATAAGTCCGGTTATGAAGCCTATCTGGTCGGTGGCGGTGTCCGTGACCTGCTGCTGGGCAAAAAGCCGAAAGATTTTGATATCACAACCAGCGCCACACCAGAGCAAGTGCGAAAATTATTCCGTAACTGCCGTCTGGTGGGCCGTCGTTTCCGCTTGGCCCATGTGATGTTTGGCCCAGAAATTATTGAAGTTGCGACTTTCCGTGGTCACCATGAACAACAACCTGCCGAAGACAGCGATAAAAATTCTTCCCAGCAGGCGCAAAATGGCATGCTGCTGCGCGACAACATTTTTGGCACCATCGAAGATGACGCCCAACGCCGCGATTTCACCATCAACAGCCTTTACTATGGCATTTCTGATTTTGCACTGCGTGACTACACCGGCGGCTTGCGTGATCTGAAAGAAGGTATTATCCGCCTGATTGGTGATCCCGAAACCCGCTACCGTGAAGATCCGGTGCGGATGCTGCGGGCTGTGCGTTTTGCTGCAAAACTGGATATGACTATCAGCCCGGAAACTGCAGAGCCTATCCCGCGTCTGGCCTCATTGCTGCACGAGATCCCACCAGCACGTCTGTTTGAAGAGTCGCTCAAACTGCTGCAATCGGGTTATGGCTATAAAACCTATTTAAAGTTGTGTGAATACCAGCTGTTCCAGCCATTATTCCCCCTGATTGCTCGCAATTTTACCGAGCATCATGATTCGCCAATGGAACGCATTCTGGTTCAGGTACTTAAAAATACTGACCATCGTTTGCATAATGATAAGCGCGTCAACCCAGCCTTCTTGTTTGCCGCTATGCTTTGGTATCCGCTTATCGAACATGCGCAGAAACTGACGCAGGAAAGTGGCCTGGCATATTACGATGCTTTCGCCTTGGCCATGAATGATGTGCTGGACGAAGAGTGCCGCTCACTGGCAATTCCAAAGCGTATCACTTCGCTGGTGAGAGATATCTGGCTGCTGCAATTGCGGTTGTCACGCCGTCAGGGTAAACGTGCGCATAAGTTAATGGAGCACCCCAAATTCCGGGCGGCTTACGACTTACTGGTGCTGCGCTCAGAAGTGGAAAATAACCATGAACTGCAACGTTTAGCGCAGTGGTGGGGCGAATTCCAAGAAGCGACACCGCTGCAACAAAAAAATATGTTGAATACGTTAGGAGCTGATCCTGCGCCGCGCCGCTCGCGTTCTCGCCGCCCGCATAAACCCGCTTCACGTAAAGAAGGGGCATAATTGATACCATGATCCGGGTCTACATCGCGTTAGGCAGTAATCAGTCGATGCCACTGCAACAGGTTAAAGCAGCACTGGAAGCGCTGGAGCATCTGCCGCGCACCCGGTTAGTGGCATGTTCGCCTTTTTATCGCACTAAGCCGTTAGGCCCACAAGATCAGCCGGATTTCCTCAATGCAGTGGTCGCATTAGAGACATCGCTCCCTCCAGAGCAATTGTTAGACCACACTCAAGCCATTGAACGTAACCAAGGGCGAGTGCGGAAAGAAAATCGCTGGGGGCCACGGACACTGGATCTGGATATTATGCTGTATGGCGATCAGGTGATAAAAACCGATCGCCTGATTGTGCCGCACTATGGTCTGAAAGAACGTGAGTTTATGCTCTATCCGCTGGCCGATATCGCCCCGGATCTTATTTTCCCTGATGGCGAATTGTTATCAGCCCGCCTTAAGTTAGTCGATAAAAATGGCATGGTGCTCTGGTAATTAATGCTTACCAGCCCTCCCCTCTATGCAACCGCCCCTTTCCATTGGTGATAATTCTTTATTCTATTCAGACGGCTGACACAGCTGATTGGAGGGAAAATGGCGCTTTGTTATCAACCGCAATTTAATATTTTTAACTGCCCACTGAGATAAAAAACCGCTATCTATATGATTACCAAAATAAAATGGCATTGCTCGCCGTTGGACTAAGGTTACAGTAGAATGGTTTTATTAAACTGACAATTTCAGGAGAAAGAGTGATGAAAGCCACCACCATGAGTCACTTACGCCAATGGAAACAAGAAAAGCGTAAGTTCGCCACACTCACCGCCTATGATGCCAGCTTTGCCCAGTTATTTGCCGAGCAAGGGATTGACGTTCTGTTGGTGGGGGATTCACTCGGTATGACCTTACAAGGCTTCGATTCTACCTTGCCAGTGACTGTTGCGGATGTGGCTTATCATACCCGTGCAGTGCGCCGTGGTGCGCCTCACAGCCTGTTATTGGCAGATATGCCCTTCATGAGTTATGCCACTGCAGAGCTTACATTCACTAACGCAGCAGAGCTGATGCGCGCCGGGGCTAACATGGTCAAACTGGAAGGTGGCAGTTGGTTATGTGATACCGTTCGCATGCTGGCGGAGCGCGCAGTGCCGGTATGTGGGCATTTGGGACTCACTCCGCAGTCAGTCAATATTTTCGGCGGTTACAAAGTTCAGGGCCGCGAAGAAGTGGCGGCCAACCAACTGCTAAAAGATGCACTGGCGCTAGAAAATGCCGGAGTGCAGCTGTTAGTGCTGGAATGTGTCCCCGTCGAATTGGCTGAACGAGTCACCGAAGCCTTGACGATCCCAGTGATTGGTATTGGCGCAGGTAATGTTACTGACGGACAAATTCTGGTTATGCATGATGCGTTAGGTATTACCGGCGGCCATACACCTAAATTTAGCAAAAATTTCCTGGCACAAAGCGCGGGGGATATTCGTGCCGCCATTAAGCTTTATATTGAAGAAGTTGAGAGCGGCGTCTATCCCGCGCCAGAACATACTTTCCAGTAATTTATTGCTGCTAAAAAATACCAGGGGAAATGGATGTTAATTATTGAAACTCTGCCGCTGCTGCGCCAGCAAATCCGCCGTTGGCGTCAAGAAGGTAAGCGCGTTGCATTGGTGCCGACCATGGGCAACCTGCACCAAGGGCATATGACACTGGTGGAAGAAGCCAAAGCCTATGCCGATATTGTGGTGGTGAGTATTTTTGTTAATCCGCTGCAATTTGAACGCCCGGATGATTTAGCCCGCTACCCGCGTACCTTGCAGGAAGATTGTGAGAAGCTAACCCGTCAGGGGGTTGATTTGGTCTTCGCCCCGGCAGCAGTGGATATTTACCCGACAGGATTAGAAAATCAAACCTATGTTGATGTCCCAGCCCTGTCGACCATTTTAGAAGGTGCCAGCCGCCCCGGCCATTTCCGTGGTGTATCGACCATCGTCAGCAAGCTGTTCAATCTGGTGCAACCTGATGTGGCCTGCTTTGGCGAAAAAGATTATCAGCAGTTGGCATTGATCCGCAAAATGGTGGCGGATATGGGTTATGACATCAGTATTGTCGGGGTGCCGATTGTACGCGCCAAAGATGGTTTGGCACTGAGCTCGCGTAATGGCTATTTGACCGCCGAAGAGCGAAAAATCGCGCCACAACTCCATCAGATAATGCAAGCTTTGGCAGAAAAACTTAGCTCGGGCGAGCGGCAAATTGATGATTTACTGGCCGTCACCTCAGAGCAGTTACAAGCGGCCGGTTTCACCCCAGATGAGCTGTTTATCCGCGATGCAGAAACCTTACAGCCCTTGACCGTCGAGAGCAAAAAAGCCGTTATTCTAATGGCTGCCTGGTTGGGGAAAGCCCGACTAATTGATAATCAACTAATTGATTTACAAAGCTGATTTTATTATCACAGTGGATATCGCTAAAACCAGCGATGTTCACTGCATTCCCTTTTAATCCCCTCTTTTCTCCTCATCACTATCAAAACAAGGTATTAGCCGTATAACCTTGCTATCTGCCTTTTTTATAAAATATAACTTCAAATAAAAGGAGATTGCTTATGAAGATTCCTCTTGTATCCACTTTGTTTTCAACCCACATCAGTAAGCTAACAATAGAGAATATGGCAAAGAGCAAGGATCTACCTTATATGAGTATCTGGGAAAAAATTAAGGATTTTTTCTTGTCTAGTCATAAGGCCGAGGCTCTGGGACATTTACACAGCATCTGTCACCTACCCTATGACGCAACAAATAAAAATAATTCCAACGACGTTATTAAAATTGCTGAAGGTCATTTTGAGGAACTGAAGAAATTAATGCCCGCTGATTACGAGTGCAGTTTTATGAAAGAACCCAAAGGGGTTTTTACCGAATTAACACTTACCGATCCGAACGGAAGCCTAATATTAAGAGTCGTATTTAATACTGTTACCGGTCGCTATACAGTTACAGGCCCGGATAACATAGTAACCCCTTTCTCGCAGCAGGAGTTTTGGGATAGAGGGGAGGATACACAACTCCTAAGAAAAATAGCAAATGTTAAGCCTCCGCAATCATATGCATAGACAACGGGTATAAAATCAGCAAAAATCTGGCTTTATCCTTACATCAGTTGGTGAAGGGATGGGGTGCCAGACTTCTTCTGGGCAATAACCGGGGTCAAAGGTAAGAGTTATGATACGCACTATGTTGCAAGGCAAACTGCATCGGGTCAAAGTTACTCAAGCTGATTTGCACTATGAAGGTTCCTGCGCTATTGACCAGGATTTTCTGGAAGCTGCGGGCATTCTGGAATACGAAGCCATTGATATTTATAACGTTGATAATGGTCAGCGTTTTTCAACTTATGCTATTGCCGCCGAGCGTGGCTCCAAAATTATTTCGGTGAATGGCGCTGCGGCGCGCTGCGCCTGTGTCGGTGATAAACTGATAATCTGCTCTTATGTCCAGATGTCTGATGCTGATGCTCGCCTGCACCACCCCAAAGTGGCTTACTTTGAAGGCCAAAATGAGCTGTTGCGCAAAGCGAAAGCCGTGCCGGTTCAGGTCGCCTAATAGCCTTGGACTTGAAGCCATACGGTTATTCGCTATGGCTCCAATGATTCAGGTAATCCCCTTTATAGGCAAGTGGCACCATAAAAAGGCGCTTTATTAAAAGCGCCTTTTTTATCTCTTGAGCCGCTAATCAGACTCCATCACCAAAGGTGCTGCCGGAACAGGTAGTTGGCCGGGTTCATTGGCAATGCGCTCCGCCATAGTCGGAATTGAATCCGTGCGCAGAATATAAAGCCGCTTAAGGGTATAGGGATTATCACCCGGTTTTACCTTGCCCCGAATGGTAGTTACCGCCAAATGGAACCCTGCATCTTTTGCCGCATCAATAGCGGTTTGGTTAAACCCGCCAAAGGGGTACGACACAAAAACCACATGCGGATTAAATTGAGATAATGCCCGGCGCGAATGCTCAAAATCAAAAACAATATTGTGATAAGAGCGGCTCAATAAAATTGGGTTACGCTTATTATCTGTCCGATGTAAAAAGTGGGTATGAGATTGAATATCAAATACATCCTGGATCTCCTTCAATTCAGAAATACTCATAAACTGTAATGAGTCAGGATTCCATTTTTGCGGATGATGTTTAATACGCGATGAAATGATAAATGCCGTCGCCCGAAAACCATTTTCTTTTAAAATCGGATAGGCATAGCGATGAACTGATTTAAGGCCATCATCGAATGTTATCACCACAACTTTTGCTGGCAGATTAATCTTATTATTGAGATAACCTTCAAGCTGATAGAGAGAGATTGTGTCATAACCCGTCTGCTTCAGATAGGCCATCTGGTTACTAAAAGCAGCATCAGAAGTCGTGGTTGAGGTGTTCAGGAAACGCTTATTTTCCTCATTTTTCAATATATGGTGATAGGTCAGGATAGGAATGCCATTATCTATTTCCGCGCTCTCACTGCTGACATAACCTAAACGTTCGCCAATATTGACCTGGTACCAGGTATTGCCTAGCCGGTCTTTCAGCTTGCCGACAATCGGGTAACGCAAATTCTCTACCAAGGTAGCAAATTGTTCACTGTCGACATCAGCGGCCAAATAAACCGCAGTTTCATTCTTGATGATAATATTTTGATTTGGCAGAGGCTTATTTAAATCGCCCAATATGTCATTGTTTTTTCTCGCTTTATTGACATCCTTCAAATCATCTTTATCAATAAAACCGGTGCCGTTACCAAATTTAAACTCATAGTATTCTGCCGCTGCGGGCAATACCTGAATAATTTGGTCTTCTTTAATCTCTCCGACCGGAATGACTTCCTCGCCAACCAGTGAATATATTTCACTATCGCGATCTGCGACCATCAATTTAGGAGTAAGAATCGTTTGGTCTGGCAGAAGATCTGCATGGGCTGCCGGTAGCATTACCGACATGACAATACCGAGTAGCATCCCAATAGCTATTCTGTTTTTATGCCACATTATCGTTCTACTTATGCGCATTCGGCGCTGAATTGAAAAGGGGGAAATCTGGTGCGCCAGCATAACATGAGTCGCTTGAAGTTGAGAAAGGCGATATTAGGCAGGGACATTATTTATTACGATTAAATTCCAGTATTAACAACAATTAACTAACGAATAATTTACGACCGAGGCCAACAACGAAAGTTATTGGCGTTACAGCAAGCAAACCCCACCGCAACGCCAGGCATAAAAAGAACTAGGTGCGCAGGCCGCGACCGCGCTCAATCAAATACCACGCCCAAGCATAAAATACCGCGATAAATATCACCAAGACACCAATGGTGTAAACCAGCGGCACATCAGTAATGCCAAGGAAGCCATAGCGGAAGCCACTGATCATATACACGATAGGGTTCAGCTTTGATACTGCCTGCCAGAATGGGGGCAATAAAGCTAACGAGTAAAATACCCCGCCCAAATACGTCAGCGGTGTCAGCACAAAAGTCGGCACCAGACTAATATCATCGAATGTTTTAGCAAAAACAGCATTCAATAACCCGCCAAGGGAAAACAGAATTGCCGTCAGCATTAATGTCAGTGAAATCATTGACCAGGAATGGACATGTAGGGGGACGAAGAACAGCGAAATAATCGTCACCAAAATACCGACACAAATCCCGCGCGCCACCCCACCACCGACAAAGCCGATAATCACAATATGTGTGGGCACAGGTGCGACCAACAGTTCTTCAATACTGCGCTGAAATTTTGCGCCAAAGAATGAAGCCGCGACATTGGCATATGAGTTCGTGATAACCGCCATCATAATCAAGCCGGGAACAATAAACTGCATATAGTCAAAACCGCCCATATCGCCAATTCGCGAACCAATCAGGTTGCCGAAAATAACGAAATAGAGCGACATGGTAATCACCGGTGGCACCAGAGTTTGGATCCAGATACGGGCAAATCGCGTAATTTCTTTGATCCAAATACTTTGTAATGCGACCCAATACAAGCGGATCATGCTTTTTCTCCCCCGTTACCATTAACCAAGGTGACGAATAGCTCTTCCAGGCGATTGGCCTTGTTGCGCATACTTTGTACCTGAATTCCCTGAGCATTCAATTGACTGAATAAACCATTCAGGCCCTGTTCGCGTTTAACATCAACTTCCAACGTTGAGGTATCCGTCAGACGATAGCTATACCCTTCCAGCTTTGGTAGCGGGCTTTTAATGCCCAAATCGAAAATGAAGGTTTCGGATTCAAGCTTGCCAAGCAACTGTTTCATAGTGGTATTTTCCACCAATTCACCATTTTGGATAATACCAATGTTGCGGCACAGCATTTCTGCCTCTTCCAGATAATGGGTGGTCAGAATGATGGTCGTTCCCTGCGCATTCAACTCTTTCAGGAACCCCCACATGGAGCGACGCAGCTCAATATCAACCCCTGCGGTGGGCTCATCCAGAATCAGTAATTTGGGCTCATGCATCAGAGCTCGCGCTATCATTAAGCGGCGTTTCATACCACCGGATAGACGGATGGCGCGCTCATTACGTTTGCCCCATAAATCCAACTGACTCAGGTATTTTTCTGCCCGTTGCAGGGCTTCGCGCCGTGTGACGCCATAATATCCCGCCTGAGTTATTACAATCTGCAATACCGTCTCAAACGGGTTAAAGTTAAATTCCTGTGGTACTAATCCGAGCTGGCGTTTGGCATTGACGATATCTTGATCGATGTCGTAGCCAAAGACCTTAACCTTGCCAGATGTTTTGTTCACTAACGAACTGATAATGCCAATGGTGGTGGATTTACCCGCCCCATTCGGCCCGAGCAAAGCATAAAAATCGCCAGCTTCGACATGCAGATCGATGCCACGCAATGCCTGAACGCCACCCGCATAGGTTTTGGTCAGCTGCGATATTTCCAGTGCATTTATCATAAGTAAAAAATAACCTTATTCAATGAGTACTCGGGGGCACAGCACATCCATGGCTTACTGACTCACCCTTATTGGGCAAGTTCTGGGTGGCAAAAGGGAGCCAAGCAGACACCGAGAAAATGTTACGCAGACAGAATGGCGCAATCAAAGGAACCTCACTGTTCCGATTTCAAAATCGTAATCCTTGTCGTATATTATCCTATCGTAATTCGTTCATTACAGGCTATTTACATTCATGAAAGAAATAGAGAAGCTCATCGCGAATAATCGGACTTGGTCAAACTTAATCAGTAAAGACAATCCTGATTTTTTTGAGCACTTGGCAGAAGCCCAGAAACCCCGTTTTCTGTGGATTGGCTGTTCAGATAGCCGTGTCCCCGCCGAACAACTTACCGGCCTGCATGCGGGTGAATTATTTGTTCACCGTAATGTTGCTAACTTGGTGATTCACACCGATTTAAACTGCCTGTCGGTAGTTCAATATGCCATCGATGTATTGCAAGTCGAGCATATTATTATCTGTGGTCACCTGGGTTGTGGCGGTGTTGAAGCCGCAATCAAAGGCGAAGAAATGGGGCTGATTGACAACTGGTTGCTGCACATCCGTGATCTTTGGTACAAACATAGCTCACTGCTAGGCGAATTACCGCCAGAAGATCGTAGCAATGTTTTGTGCCAAATCAACGTGGTAGAGCAAGTGTATAACTTGGGTCATTCTACCATTGTTCGTTCGGCCTGGAAGCGCGGGCAAAAAGCCATGATCCACGGCTGGGTATATGGTATCGAAGATGGGCTGCTGCGAGATTTAGAAGTCTCTGCCACCAGCTTAGGTAGCCTTGAAATGGTATACCGCAAAGCAATGGCCGAGTTATTACAGCCAAAAGCAACAGAAGACTAAATAAGTCACTATGGGAGGGTACGTTCAAGCGCGCCCTCTCCCATAAAAATCACCGCTAAATCAGCTCAAAGTACTAACGCACAGTAGCCCATCGGCCAATTATTCGTCCAACATCACCACTTTACCTACATAAGGTAAATGCCGGTAACGCTGAGCATAATCAATACCATAACCCACAACAAACTCATCAGGGATGGCAAAACCGACCCACTCTACCGGCACCTGTACTTCACGGCGCTGGGGTTTATCCAATAGCGTACAAATAGCTAATGATTTTGGCCCACGCAGTTGCAGGATTTCACGAACTTTACTTAATGTATTACCAGAATCGATAATATCTTCGACGATCAGCACATCTTTACCACGGATATCTTCATCCAAATCTTTCAGGATTTTTACATCACGGGTGGTACTCATGCCATTGCCGTAGCTGGAGGCCGTCATAAAATCGACTTCATGGGAAACATCAATAGCGCGACATAAGTCAGCCATAAACATAAATGAACCACGGAGCAACCCAACCAACACCATTTCACTGCCGCTGTCGCGGTAATGTTCGGAGATTTGCTGGCCTAACTCGGCAATTCGGGTTTTGACTTCCTGCTCGGAAATCATGACTTCTACAATATGTTTCATAGGTATTAATGTCGCTTTTTTACGTTGGTTGCCGGAAGAAAGCCGCTGAGTTTACCATAGCCTGAGCTATGTTGCGACGGACTCACCCGCTGACGGTAAAGCCCAGCATCATGCCCGTGTCTTCATGTTCCAATAGATGGCAGTGGGCCATATAAGGCATGCTAGCGGGGGCCAAATGGTTAAATCGCACTAATATTTCACTGCGCGCCCCTTCCACTCGTACGGTATCTTTCCAACCACGGCGGTGCGGTGCTGGCGGCTGGCCATTTTCGGTCAAAATGCGGAACTGCGTACCGTGGACATGGAATGGATGCAGCATCATGTCGCCCTCACCCGAGACAGTCCATTTTTCGTATTGGCCAAGTTTGGCATCAAAGGCCGGTTCGGTCATTGAGAATGCTTTGCCATTGATAGTATTGGCATGACTAAAATCAAAGGTGGGCGCTGCTTTCATCGCACCATGATTCATGCCTTTCATATTCTCATGACTCATGCCTTTCATATTCCCATGATCCATTCCGGCCATATTACCACTGTCCATACCCGGCATAGCACCGTGATCCATATTCATACCAGCCATAGCTGCCATGCCATAGCGGTTCATCAGCGCCTGCATTCCCAGCATATCTAATTTTGGATCCATCATCAGCTGGAACCAACGTTCTTGCAAACCGGCGACATCAGCAAGTGCGGGGATCGCCACAAGGGTGTCTGGCAATATTTTGCTCCCGGCAGCCAGTGATGGTTGGATACGCAATACCGGCAATGGCTTATCAAATGGTGCCAATGTCATGCCCATTTGTTTCACCGGTAAGGTGACCAGATCAAGAGCTTTACCATCCGAAGTCTCTATCAGCACTTCAAAACGCTCGCCCATAAGTATAGGCAATTCCTGCACTGCAACCGGTTCAGCCAGTAACCCGCCGTCGCTGCCGATAACATACATCGGGCGGCCATCACTCAGTGCCAAATTCAGTGACCGGGCATTACACCCATTAAGTAACCGCAGACGAACCCAGCCACGCGGGGTAATTTGTTGTGGGTAGCTCGCGCCATTGGTAAACATTCGGTCACCAAACCAACCAACGGCGGCAGTCATCACATCTAGCTGGTAGTCAATTTGGCCGTCTTTACCCAGTAATTTATCTTGCAAAATAACCGGAATATCATCAACACCCCACTGCTTAGGCAGAGGTAATTTCTCACTGTCGCTATCATCAATCAGCACCAATCCCCCCAGCCCCATCGCCACCTGATGCCCGGTTTTACCGTGCGTATGTGGATGGAACCAACATGTGGCCGCGGGTTGTTCTACTGTAAATTTAACCTGACGTTTGGCACCTGGCGGGATAAGTGCCTGTGGCCCGCCATCGGCTTCACCGGGAATTTCCAAACCATGCCAATGCAGCGTGGTCGCCTCTGGTAAGGAATTGGTCAAATTGATGGTTACCGGCTTACCGCGCTGCAGACGAATAGCTGGCCCCAGTAAATTTCCGTTATAGCCCCAAGTTGCTGTGGATGCAGTGGGTAACCAGGCCATAGTACCGGTTTGGATATTCAGGTTAATGATGCCACTGGCATCCGGCTGGAGTAGCGGCGGGATAGGTAAGGGGGAAAAATCTGCGGCGAACGCCGCGCGGCTCCATAAAGGCAGTGAGGTGGCGGCTCCAAGAGCGGCCGTTAATTTGATAAAATCACGGCGATGCATGGTCGTCTCCATTCTGATGGTCAGTAAGTAAATGCCGACAGGGCACAAAAATAGGTTTATCCAGAGCATAAACCCTCCCCTAGCGGGAAGGTCAAGATGCAATCAATCACACTGTGAATCAATCCCGCATATACCCAGACTTCACAGTGTGATAACGTCTCTTAACAATGAATAAGCCTATTTTCACCATGAAAAGAACAACGTTAGTAATGCTGCTGCTTACTCTGTGCGGATTCTCATCTGCCAGTTCTGCATTAAGTGAATCTGAAGCAGAAGATCTTGCTGATCTGACTGCAGTATTTGTCTATCTGAAAAATGACTGTGGTTATAACGAGTTACCCAATAATGAAATCCAACGAGCGATTGTTTATTTTGCTCAACAAAATCGCTGGGATCTACGCAACTACAATAGCTTTAATATGAAAGCATTGGGTGAAGAGAGTTATCGCGATTTGCGTGGTATTGCCATCCCCGTTCCTACCAAATGCAAGTCTCTGGCTCGTGACTCTTTAAGTTTATTGGCCTACGCTAACTAACCGACCTCATAATGACGCTGTCAGCTTGAAATTCTGCCGTGCAACCGCTGGCAGAGTTGGCTATTATGTTGCCCCCATTTTTCATGGCTGTTACTGCGAAGGAGAAGCCCCGAACATGTCACAGAAAGAACTATGGTATGAAACATTACATGCCAACTTCGGCCAGTATTTTTCAGTAGAAAATATACTGTACCGCGAAAAAACCGAGCATCAGGATCTGGTGATTTTTGAAAACCCAGTGCTGGGCCGAGTCATGGCGTTGGATGGCGTGGTACAAACCACCGAACGTGACGAATTTATTTATCACGAAATGATGACGCACGTCCCTTTACTGGCCCACGGTCAGGCGAAAAAGGTGCTGATTATTGGTGGTGGTGACGGCGCGATGCTGCGTGAAGTTAGTCGCCACAAGAATATTGAACACATCACTATGGTAGAAATTGATGCCGGTGTTGTTGAATTCTGTCGCCAGTACTTACCCAATCATAGCGCGGGAGCCTATGACGATCCCCGGTTCAAATTAGTTATTGATGATGGTGTCAATTTCGTCAATCAAACCACTGAAAAATTTGACGTTATTATTTCTGACTGTACCGATCCCATCGGCCCAGGGGAAAGTCTGTTTACCTCTGACTTTTACCAAGGATGCGCCCGTAGCCTGAATGAAGGCGGCATCTTTGTAGCCCAAAATGGGGTGTGTTTCCTGCAACAAGCTGAAGCCGTTGATAGCCATAATAAGCTTAGCCACTATTTCAGTGATGTCAGCTTTTATCAGGCGGCAATTCCGACCTATTACGGTGGTATCATGACCTTTGCTTGGGCGACTCAAAACCCGCAATTGCGTCAATTGGATATCACTACATTACAACAGCGTTTTGCTGCCGCAGGCCTGACCTGCCGCTACTATAACCCAGCCATTCATGTCGGTAGCTTTGCTTTGCCGCAGTATCTGCTGGATGCCTTAACGGCCAAACGTTGATAATCCGTAAGGAGGTGAACTAAATTGTCCAAGCTTAAACTACATGGCTTCAACAACCTGACCAAAAGCCTGAGTTTTTGTATTTACGATATTTGTTATGCCAAAACCGCAGACGACCGCGATGGCTATATCGCCTACATTGACGAACAGTATAACGCCAACCGCTTAACCGAGATCTTAAGCGAAACCTGCTCGATCATTGGCGCTAATATTTTGAATATTGCCCGCCAGGATTACGACCCTCAAGGGGCCAGTGTTACCATTCTGGTCAGCGAAGAGCCGGTCGACCCCCGCGATGTTGATACCTCCGAGCACCCAGGCCCACTGCCAAATGCAGTTGTCGCTCATCTGGACAAAAGCCATATCTGTGTTCATACCTATCCGGAAAGCCATCCTGAAGCGGGGTTATGTACTTTTCGGGCAGATATTGAAGTTTCTACCTGTGGCGTTATTTCACCACTGAAAGCACTGAATTACCTTATCCACCAATTGGAATCCGATATTGTCACTATGGATTACCGCGTGCGCGGTTTTACCCGTGATATCAATGGTGTGAAACATTTTATCGATCACAAAATCAACTCGATTCAGAACTTTATGTCTGATGATATGAAGTCGCTTTATCACATGATGGATGTGAATGTTTACCAAGAAAATATCTTCCATACCAAGATGATGCTGAAAGATTTCGATTTAAAGCATTATCTGTTTAATGCCAAGCCCGAAGAACTTAGCGCAGAAGAAAGAGAGCGCATTACCCGCCTGTTATATAAAGAAATGCAGGAAATCTACTATGGCCGGAATGTGCCAGAAGTGTGATGAGCTGTGGGTAACTTCAAATTTAGCATCCCGGTTTTTTACCGGGATTTTGGGTTAAGGTAGCTGGGTAAGTCGGGTGCGCAATATCACCCTTTGCAACGACTAAGAGCCAATCGCAGTGCCGCACCAATTTCAGCACAGGAGCTATTGGCGGACAAAGTGACATCACCTCCTATACCATCCCAGGCTTCCAGTTTTACATGGCGGCTGGGAGAAATGGTAATCTCACCATTAATGCAATGAATAGAACAGTTTTTCATACCTTTGAATAAGGTTCTTTTGGTTTTACAACCGTAGTGCTCCATCAGCATCGCTACCCAGTCAGTGTATCGCTCCTGGCTCTTTTCAAGATTAAAAAAGTTTGAGTACTCTTCAAGCGATAATGTCCGGCTGTTTGACAGCGCAGTCAAAACCGCTTCCCCGATACTGTGGTCATCTGCATCTGGGGGTAAAAAATGAGGCGGGAAGAGTGAGTCTGACCCAACCATACCCAACCCAGACAGCGTTTCAATCAGCAAAAATTTATTATTGCAATAGCAGCAAGCCCAATAATCCTGATCTTGATTAAATTTCATCCTTTCACCTGCGTCACCATAAGGTTTACATTTTGACTATTCCCATATTTAATAGCCCGGTTTATTTCCAGCCATTGTGCTGTAGTGGTATTCGCCGGTACAGCTAACTGGATTTCTCTATGAGTAATCAATGAAGAATCAATTAATTTTCCTAGAAGGCTATGGCGCTTAAACTCAGCCACCGCGTCAATATTCCCTTTCAGTGAACTGTAGATTTGCCTTGGATTCGCTACTCTGGCCGCGGTTGTCGTATCTAAGGTTTTTACGCTGATGGCAGTTCGACTAATAGGATTATAGTAATCAAATGTCTTAAAATTCGCTGGCAACCGTGAATGAGCCGGAAGCTGTGTTCCTACATAATTTTCCCACGGCATACCTTGCTGCCGAATGCCTTGCCGCCGCGGTGGCATAGCCACCATATTCTACCAGTAGCTTACCGCTTCTTTTCCTGAATCATAGGCACTGCTGGTGCCAGCTTGCTGGTAGTGTGCTTCCATGCGGTCAATCCGCGCCAGCCAGTCTTGCCTGATACCTCGCGCCACCGATCCTACTGCATCATCGCTGTTAATCAGCTCGCGCAGTGCCATAAAAGTCTGTTTGGGTTCTTGCAGCATTCCCACTAACTCAACGCCGCTGTCGTACAGTCCCTCTGGCACACCAGCAACAATACCGCCTGTTATATAAAGAAATGCAAGAAATCTACTATGGCCGTAGCATGCCGGAAGTCTGATGTGGCGTGGGCAAGTACAACCTTAACATTCCTATTTTTTAGCGGGGATATTTGATTAATAAACCCACAATTATCCCATCATCTAACTGGCCCCCAATATCCTAGAAAAGGAAAATCCGGATCAACTAAACGCCAAATTTCACCAGAGGCTTTTCGAAACCAACGCTCATGAAAATTTTCACTTGCATAATATGCAGCTACTGGGACTTCGGTTACAATTTCATTCTTAAGTTGAGTATAAATCCATTCTTGAAATCTATTAAATTCACCAATCGATTGGAAAGAACTAATTTTTTCCCATATATATAAAGGCATTATTTTACTATCCATGATGTACTCACCTTTCCAGGGATATAAACTTGATTACCACCACCAACTAAACCTGATTGTTGAGCAGCAGTTCCTTCATAAAATTTAACTCCAGTAGGAACCCTTATTTCTACAATTTTAGTCGCAGTATTTCCCCACTTAGGATCCAAAGCACTATCAATGATTGATTGAACTGGTCCTGTAGGTTTGGCCTCTGGTCCAATAGCACTTAATTCTCCAGAGCTCCCACCATAGACTCTATATAACGTTGTGGGTTTAGTAGTAATATTTTCCTTGTAACTACCGCCTCTAAAAGTCCCTGAAATTTGCTCTATTAGAGGGCCCTTATTCAGTGGACTATATGCATCAACAACGGCCGTTGTTCCTCTCGTACTAAACTTCTTGACCTGCTTGCTGGCAAGGCGCGTACTACCCGCTGCTATTCCACCCACCGAAGTGGCATAAGTTGCGCCTGCCAGTGCGGCGAGCCAATAAAGTTCTCGCCCATTACTGCCCCGGCTAAACGAACTACCTTTAATAACTAAAGTAGTAAAAATGTTCTCATTAGGCGTATTGATAAATGATTTATTATTGTGAACGTTACTATTTGGGCAATGAACACCACAATAGCTATTTCAATCTCCTCCTATTCACAATATCCAACAGATCTTCAAGTTCTCTTCCATAGTCATTGGGTTCAAAATTTTCGGTAATACCATTCAACATATACTCATTAGATATTAAGCTACACAGCTCTTCGAGCTCATTTAATATCAGCGTTTCAGCAATAGCTTTCTCGGCAAGTGATTGTTTGGAAGCTTCACTAATATTACATAAAGCGGTGATTAAATTCTGCTGATGCCGATTTAGATTCTCATTCATTTTGCAGTTCCCGCAGATAACTTATCCCAGCCTGTAACCACTCTTCCTTCTTTATTGACGACAATAACTGCATCACTACCTGTATATCTAAATGTTGTCCCATATTTTGATGGGATATACTCGATTTTCAATGGATTAACCCAAGCACTATCCATTGCACTTTTACTTACCCCTATACCACCATCTCTTCCCGCTATTTGTTCTAGTGCATGTTGAGAATAGCTCGTTATTTTCGGTAGCTGGGTAAGCTCAATATCACCCTTTGCAACGACTAAGAGCCAATCGCAGTGCCGCACCAATATTAGCTGGGGGGCTGTTGGCTGAGATCACTACATAATCAGCTTCAGTGATCCCTTTGCCACTCCATGCTTCCAGTTTTTCGTGGTAAGAGGGACGCAATGTGATCATTCCGTTCTGGCTTTCTATACCGCAGCTTTTCATGCCGTTAAACATGGCTCGTTTAGTTTTATAGCCATATTCGTCCATGATCGACTTAACCCATTCTTCATATTGCGGTACAACCCGCCCCCTGATATCAAAAAAATCAGGGTAATCTTTAGGATGAAGAAAACGACTTGCAGCTAAGGCTTCAACGATAGCATGGCCTATAGTTTCATCTTCAGATGAAGCAAGTAGATTAAATTGCTTCCCTTCTGGATCTGGAAGGCAATTCCAATATCCTGAATATGTTTCAATAAATACAAAATCCTTATTGGTCTTCGCGTAAGCCCAAAATTTCTTATCTGGCTGTTCCATAATTAAAATTACTTCACCGTTGTTATAATGACCTTCACACCTAGTTCTTGACCGTATTCGATTGCTCGATTTATCTGAGTCCATTGTGTTGGTGTAGTTCCTGTTGGCACTGCCACACGCAATTCACGAAAACCAATCATGCTACTACTCAGAGGAACATTATCTAATGTGTAATCCGTAAATCTCGCAGCTGAATCAATGTTACCCTTAAGAGACGAATAGACCCGATTAGGATTTGCCACTCTGGCCGCGGTCGTAGTATCTAAGGTTTTTACGCTGATGGCAGTTCGACTAATAGGATTATAGTAATCAAATGTCTTAAAATTCGCTGGCAACCGTGAATTAGCCGGAAGCTGTGTTCCTACATAATTTTCCCACGGCATACCTTGCTGCCGAATGCCTTGCCCCCATCGAATGCCCGTAGTTGCCTGACTTACGCTCGCGATCCCTGGTTCACTAAACTTCCTTACCTGCTTGCTGGCTATGCGCGTACTACCCGCCGCTATACCACCCGCTGCGGTAGCATAGCCACCATATTCTACCAGTAGCTTACCCGCTTCTTTTCCTGAATCATAGGCACCGCGGGTGCCAGCTTGCTGATAATGTGCTTCCATGCGGTCAATCCGCGCCAGCCAGTCTTGCCTGATACCTCGCGCCACCGTTCCTACTGCATCATCGCTGTTAATCAGCTCGCGCAGTGCCATAAAGGTTTGTTTGGGCTCTTGCAACAACCCCACCAACTCAACGCCGCTGTCGTACAGCCCCTCTGGCACACCAGCAACCATGCCCGCCGCAAAGGCACCGTCTTGTTTAGCGCTGGTTACCCCCCACTTAATAAATACTTTCCCCTTATCTGCCAGTGTGTTGGCGGCATTCATCTCAGCTTCCATCAGTTTTTGTTGATGGTGACTGAGATAGTTATAACGAAACGCAACTTCAGCTGCATTGGCTCCGCTGTAGGCCCCTTCGGCTTTGCCGGTAAAGACTGCACCGACCACCCCACCGAGGAACCGGGCGAGCTGGGCCTGACGTTCAGATTTCGCCTGCCAGTGCTGCGTGCCAATAAAGTTCTCGCCCATTACTGCCCCGGCCAGTTCTGCTGCCAGTGCACCGGCGGCGGCTCCATTGCCACTACCACCGCCAATTTCAGCCGCTACCCCGGCCACCAATGCATGGCTCAGTGCTTTACCCGGCGCACCTAACACCTGGCCGTTATTACCAATTAAATGCGCCCCTTCGGCATGTAATTGAGCGCCAGTATTGGCAAATAATGCCGTGGCCAAATTATCTTTAAAGCTGCCGCCATTGATGCCAGTATCCAGGCTGGAACGAATAATTGATTGACCAGCAACTCGCTGCGCAGTCTTGCTCCAATCGCCATTGCTCAGGCGCGGTAATTCAGCCGCATGGGCACTGTTGGCAGTGCTATCAAAACCTAAGGCAGCATCAAATCCAGATAGCGCCCCGCCAACCGCCATTGAGGTCACCAGCGACTTCACCGATGATTTACTGCCTAATTCTTTGAAGGTTTTAGAGATATTCCCCTGATTATTCACCAGCGATACCGCCGCCTGCGATGCCAAAGAAGACATTCCGGCCGTCACCGCGCCTCCGGCCATCCCACCGCCTGCTGCAGCTCCGGCCGCCGCAACCAACCCCGATCCTGCCGTTGCCGCCGCCACTGCAATGGCAATGACGACCGCAACCACCGGATTTAATTGCTGGCTGCGGTGATCCCAACTGTGGTAGGCATCCATCACTTTTTGCCACTGCACATCGTCGCGCAGATTCAAATCTTTCAGCCATTGATTTCCGGGGGTATGGCTGAGTGCAATCACGGCATTGCGCAATGACTGGCCATTTTGGATTTTTATATCGGCGCTGATACCTTGAGCCGCATCAACGGTTAATTCGCCACCGGTATGAATGTTAGGCAAAACCCATTTTTCTTCCTGATATCCCTTATCACTTTGTTTGATATAAAAACCTTTCGATAAAGTCGTTTTTTGCTCAAACGTAGTATTTTTGACTGCTTCAAAAATCACTTTACCGTGCGTACTGGTTAGCCTGGCATTTTGACCTGCGGCGATTTTGCTGGCCTGATATCTGCTGTCATCACGACTTAGCAGACTGATATTTCCATCAGCCGTAAACTCCGTGACCTTATTGCTGGCTGAATACTGAACATTATGGTGCGTTTTCTTCCGCCCCCACCACTTGCGGCTACTCCAGCGCTGTTCTGCATGGCTGGTTTCTTCCATTGCCTGGGCGAATAGATAGCCACCTTCAGCCGCGATATCCATCACCTTCTTAGCCATCAATTGAGTGGCCTGAAACAAAATACTGCCATTTGAAATTAGCGTCAGAATACCGCCGCTATTAAGTCGAGTCGGCTGTTGCAGCTTATTAAAACTGAAATTATCACCACCGCCCTGATGCTGTTCATTCAATAGCGACTCAAAGCGCATATTACTGCCGGAAGTCAGCGTCATATCGTCGCCAGAGGTGAGTTCTGCCCCATAGCCGAGTAATTGATGGTTCGCCGCGACATTAAGCGCTTTACCCGCATGTAATCGAGTGACTATATGACGATCCTGGCGCTGACCCCCATCCAAATCATCAATGCCAGAATAGCGCACAGCCGCCAGCTGGATATCCTTACCTGCCAAGAGGTTAATATTGTTGTCAGCGGAAATCTTGGTAGCTTGGGCCAGAATATTGCGGCCAGCATTGATTAATACATTACCTTTAGCATTAATCTGAGCACTAAGTTCTGGAGTGCGAGAGGCAACGGAGAATAGCTGGTAATCATCTTCTGGACGGAAAAAATCCTCTGATGGTGGACGGTCAAAATTAAATGAAATATCACGCGGTGACAGATCAATATCACGAGCGGCATGCAAGTTAATGTCTTGCCCTGACTCTAGCGTTATTCCGTGTAGGGTCAAATTATTGCCGGCATTAAAGGTTATATCCTGATGACTTTTTAGTTTTCCCGGCAAAGAGAATAGTGTATTAAGAATCTGTATACTTTGTTCTCTGTTGAAAATTTTCCCACCGTGCATTTCATCTAATAAATCTTTGCTGTGCGTAATGTTAATATCATTATTTGCCAAAAAATAAATATTATTGGCGGGGTGTAATAAGGTATCGGTCAAACTAATACTATTACCCGCAGTGGCACTAAAATCCCGCTTAGCATTTATCTGGCTAATAACTCGGTGCTGGTCAGGCTGCAAATAGTGCTTACTGTCATAATCTTGTTTGAATTTAATATTACCTTTTCTGCTCAGCAACATAACATCGCGCCCAGCAATTTCACCGCGTACGGCATTAATATCATTCAGTGCAGTAATGGAAATATCTTCTCCGCGTAAATAAGCATCATTTAAGTTAATTATATCATCAGCAATAAATGTGACATCACCACGGGCCTGTATTAAATCATTGCCAGAAATAGTATTAGCATGCAGCAAGATATTATTACCTTTTACCACTGGTTGTTTCGGTTCTTTAAGCACAAAGCCAGAACCATCGGTAACAAGATTCTCTGATGCTAGCGGATAAAATTTAATATTATTACTAAAATCAAATACCACATTTCCATCTGTGGTGATTGCACCATTGTATTTTTCTGACTCAGTCCATATAGAATGCCAATATTCCTCTCTGGATGAGTTACTGTGATGCATGCCATTCCATACCATATAATCAATAAACTCATCCTTTATCCAGCCACTATAGCTACTATTTAAAAAATCCTTCCCAGTCAGGAAAATATCCTTTTTTGCATTGATATTGCTAATGGTATTAGTCAGCTGAGTAGCGTTAATATAGAGATTATCACCTGAATATATTGTTGCTGCGGGCGTCATCTCAGTTATCTGATACAGACTCCGCTCAGTATTCACCTTATATAAAAGCTGAACACTTAGTGCATGAATAACTCTAAGAGTTGCTGTATCAAACCATTCACTGGGAAAACTATCGGGAAGCTGATCTTCTGAAATTTCGCCGGTATCTATAAAAGATGGATCATAAGGTATTGAATAGTCATAAATTTGTGCATGGGTAGAATCCGGCGTCAACGCCTCCCAGTCAGTA
Source organism: Yersinia rohdei ATCC 43380 (assembly GCF_000173775.1). Classification (GTDB taxonomy): domain Bacteria; phylum Pseudomonadota; class Gammaproteobacteria; order Enterobacterales; family Enterobacteriaceae; genus Yersinia; species Yersinia rohdei. The sequence goes on along the minus strand of NZ_ACCD01000006.1, from coordinate 29,413 downwards.
CTAAATATTTGGCGGGAATTATCCAGTTTTTCGGTTCGAATGATTAAATCACTGTTATCAGTTTTAATAGTGCCTGACTTATTTTCGATCAGTGTGGTTTTATTACCTTCAGCATCTTTTTGTATCCACATCTGGTTTTTAGCATGCAGCTTAGCCGAACCGCCAGTGTTATATACTTTGTCGCTAAAAATTCGTATATCACCTTCTGAATTTATTTGACCGAAATTATTTAATTTGGTATTTACCAGTGTAATATCTCGCCCACTGAGTAATTTACTGCCCACAGAGACGCTGGTATTTTTACTGGTGATATTAAGATCCTTTTTCGCAGTAATATTTCCGGAGGTTATATCCCCCGCAATATCAATCGTAATATCCCCTTGATTGCTAACAATATTATTAAGATTGGCATCCATGCCTTTTTCCGTTGATACCAAACGGATCCGATCAGTATACATTCCACCCAATACACTGGTATCTAATGCCAGTGCGGGCGTGGCTCGCGACACAGGCACAGGTTGAATATGGCCATTCTGGTAATTAATCCGATTAGCTCCCAGAATAATATCAAGCTGATTAGCATAGATTTTTCCCTTAAGATTCAGCGTGCGGCTGATGAGGGTGGTGTCTTGCTGGTGGAAAGAACGTAATCCTTTATCATCTACTGTAATCTCTCCGCCCACCACATTGAGCCTGTCCAACTCACCCAACCGGTTCAACATCGGTCTTCCGGTGGTTAAGGTAATCCCCTCCATATTACTAAACCCGCAACCATTGCAGCTCAAACCATTAGGATTGGCGATAATCACATTAGCCTTTTGGCCAAAGACACGCAGCGAGCCATCCAGTAATGAAGGTTGACGGCTGGTGACCTCGTTGATAATCAACTGGGCGCTATTACCCGTTAAATGTGGATTGGCCGCTAAGTAAGGTGTTTGAGCTGTATGTAGAGTCGCGTTAGCGTTATTTAACACGGCCCCTGCTGGTGGAACATTAAAGTCGCGGTAGCGATTATGGGAAACTCCAGCAGTATTCGGTGTAGCAATATTGACTACCAGAATCTCATTATGGATTTGGACTTGAGTTTGAGGATTATCCGGCTGAATACCAGCGGCAATCGCTGGATGTAACGGCTGCACCGCAGTGAAATAAACCAGTAGCCAACTAACTATGCGTTGATAAGCAAATCCTGCCATAAATTCACCATCCTGGTATTGTGTCGGGTTAACACCCCATTCGCAGCCTGCCAATAGGCAACACAGCGACTCGGTCAGAGGAAGTAGCTCTCGAGTTAGCCTACACAATTCGATATGAAAATTTTATCGCAGTTTGACTGATTTTCTGTTTAACCTATTATTTATAAAGAAAATAATAATTAACATTGCACAAAATAATATTGATAACTATTGAACCAACAATCAAAAATCTGCCAAATCCTTAACCTGACTTATCAATTATGCATTTCAGCTATTCCCATCATCCTGATTGACGCGGTATAAGAAGATCCTATTTTCTATATGACGTCGCACAAGGAAGATGCCCCTCCATGAACCGCCTCCCTACTCTGTATGGCATTATTGCAATCCTGCTGTGGAGCATGAGTGTTGCCTTAACACGCGGGTTGTCTGAAACCTTGGGGCCATTTGGCGCGGGTGCGGCTATTTATACTGTCAGTGGGATTTTGGTGTGGCTGGTCGCTGGTAAACCGACGCTGCGCGGGCAACATCCGGCTTATCTGTATGGTTGTGGTTTACTGTTTGTGGTGTATATGGTGGCTTTTGCCCTGGCTATTGGTATGGCAAATGATCGCCAGCAAACACTTGAGATTGGCCTGATTAACTATCTGTGGCCAAGTCTGACTCTGCTGTTGGCAGTGCCATTGCTCAAATTACAGGCGCGTTGGTGGCTGTGGCTGGGGGCCGCGCTGGCATTATTTGGTGTGGTTTGGGTGGTCAGTGGCGGTGATGGGTTGGATGTTAATATCCTGCGCACTAATGTCAGTAGTAATCCGCTGGCCTACAGTCTGGCGCTGATTGCGGCCTTTACCTGGGCGGGTTATTCCAATTTAGTGCGGTTGTACAGCCGTGGCCCCGGGGCATTGCCTCTGTTTTTACTCGCCTGCGCCCTGTGCCTGTGGATCATGTTCTTTATGCTGACACCCGGTAAGTTGCATTTTACTCAGCGCGCCACCTTTGAGTTGCTGTTGATGGGAGCAAATACCGCGCTGGCTTACCTGTGTTGGGATAGCGCCATGAAAAAAGGCAACGCCACATTGGTCGCGGCCCTCTCTTATTTCACACCCTTGTTATCAATATTGATTGCCAGTTTATGGCTCAATACCCCGCCCTCGGCCGCATTCTGGCCGGGTGTGAGCATGGTCGTTATCGGCTCACTGCTCTGCTGGTCTGCCAGCCGCCATACCCTTCGCACTTGAAGCCGCAGGGGTGTTAGCTTCTCTCACCCACCCGAATCACTTACTGGAGTAAGCTCATCGGGATAAGTTCGCTGGCTGCCTACCTGCAACTCCAAGTTCTTTGGGTATATTTTTATTACTTGAAGCCACAGAAGTATTAGCTTCTCTCACCCAAATTACTTATTTGAAGTGATAAAATTGCGGTAGCCTTTCAAAACTAACAAAAAATCCTCCAAACCACACAGACAAAGGCTTTCCTCATCATAGTAATTCATGCCTTCTTCCATCTCATCGCCGTCGAGATCCAGTTGATTGGCTCGCACCATCACTTCTTCGCCATCCAGCCATAAGGTGTATTCATGCCCCACCAGCTGCCATTGGCGCTCACTGCCTTTAACTTCAGTGGCAGCGGCTTCAATTTGATCCAGTTTCGCCAAATCACCTTTAATTTCTTCATTGAGCCAGTGGCCAATCACTTCATGCCCCATGGAAAATCTGACGAGCACTTGCCCTGTTAAATCACGCAAGAATTCATAGTCCATAGCACGCCCTCCTGATGCTCTTTTATTGAGTGTAATCGTTATTGGCGGCCTGACTTGGCGCTATCTCGCAAAGCCGGTAAATACCCGTAAAAACGCCAATCAAACTTGGTAGTTAAAATAAAAACGGGAGGCCATTGGCCCCCCGTTTGTTTAGCTGGTGCACCTTATACCCAAAGTAATTGCAGCTGCAAGTACAAAGGATAGAGTGGGTTACACGGCGGTTTGGAAAATCACACCATCAGCTTTATCTGTATATTGAGTCAACTGATCAAAATTCAGATACCGGTAAGTATCTGCCGCACTCTTATCAACCTGAGCCATATAAGTTTGGTATTCATCAGGAGTCGGCAGACGCCCAAGCAGTGAGGCAATCGCCGCCAGCTCAGCCGAGGCCAGATAAACATTCGCCCCAGTGCCCAAGCGGTTCGGGAAGTTACGGGTGGAGGTAGATACCACCGTTGCGCCATCCGCGACCCGCGCCTGATTACCCATACATAATGAGCAACCCGGAATTTCAACACGCGCACCGCTTTTACCGAAGATGCTGTAATAGCCTTCTTCCGTCAGCTGGGCAGCATCCATTTTAGTTGGCGGTGCGACCCACAGCCGAGTTGGCAGTTGGCCTTTATGCTGATCCAATAACTTACCTGCCGCCCGGAAGTGGCCAATGTTGGTCATGCACGAACCGATAAAGACTTCATCAATTTTGCTGTTGGCAACATCAGACAACAAACGCGCATCGTCCGGATCGTTTGGCGCGCACAAAATTGGCTGAGTAATATCCGCCAGATCAATTTCGATCACTGCGGCGTATTCTGCATCTGCATCGCCTTCCAGCAGATTCGGATCCGCCAACCAGCTTTCCATGCCATTAATACGGCGCTCCAGAGTACGACGGTCACCGTAGCCTTCTGCAATCATCCATTTCAACAGCACAATGTTGGATTGCAGGTATTCGATAACCGGCGCTTTATCCAGTTTAATGGTACAACCGGCAGCAGATCGCTCAGCAGAAGCATCAGCTAATTCAAAGGCTTGCTCGACTTTCAGCTCTGGCAGACCTTCAATTTCCAGGATTCGTCCAGAGAAAATGTTTTTCTTGCCTTGCTTCTCTACAGTCAGCAAACCTTCCTGGATAGCATAGTAAGGAATGGCATGCACCAGATCACGCAAGGTGATCCCCGGCTGCATTTCACCTTTAAAGCGCACCAGTACAGATTCCGGCATGTCCAGAGGCATTACGCCCGTCGCGGCTGCAAAAGCCACCAGACCAGAACCCGCTGGGAAGGAGATCCCAATAGGGAAACGCGTATGGGAGTCACCGCCAGTGCCAACAGTATCTGGCAACAGCATGCGGTTTAACCAGGAGTGAATAATGCCATCACCTGGGCGCAGAGACACACCGCCACGGTTCATAATGAAGTCAGGTAGAGTGTGATGGGTGGTCACGTCGACTGGCTTTGGATATGCCGCAGTATGACAGAATGACTGCATCACCAAGTCAGCCGAGAAGCCCAAACATGCCAAGTCTTTCAACTCGTCACGGGTCATTGGCCCGGTAGTATCTTGCGAACCGACCGAGGTCATTTTAGGTTCGCAGTACTCCCCCGGACGCACACCGGTGACACCACAAGCACGGCCAACCATTTTCTGTGCCAGCGAGAAACCTTTATTGCTTTTAGCAACCGGCTTAGCGACACGGAATACCTCACTCACCGGCAAGCCCAAAGATTCGCGCGCTTTCGTGGTCAAACCACGGCCCACGATTAGGGGAATGCGACCGCCGGCACGAACTTCGTCCAACAATACGTCGGTTTTAAGCTCGAAAGTGGCTAAGATTTCGCCGGTATCATGGCGACGAACTTCGCCAAGATATGGGAAGATATCAATGACATCGCCCATGTTCATGTTGGCTACATCGACTTCAATTGGTAACGCACCGGCATCTTCCATCGTGTTAAAGAAGATTGGCGCAATTTTGCTGCCCAGCACCACACCACCACCGCGCTTATTCGGCACGTGAGGGATGTCGTCGCCCATAAACCACAGCACCGAGTTGGTGGCGGATTTGCGAGAAGAACCGGTACCGACTACATCACCAACATAAGCCAGTGGGAAGCCTTTTTTATTCAGCTCTTCGATCTGCTTGATAGGGCCAACACTGCCCGGCTGATCGGGGTGAATACCTTCGCGCTCATTTTTGAGCATCGCCAGCGCATGCAATGGGATATCAGGACGAGACCAAGCATCAGGAGCCGGAGACAAGTCATCGGTGTTGGTTTCACCGGTCACTTTAAAGACAGTTACCGTGATTTTCTCTGCCAGCGCCGGGCGAGAAAGATACCATTCGGCATCCGCCCAGGATTGCATCACTTTTTTGGCGTGTGGGTTACCTGCTTTAGCTTTTTCTTCTACATCGTAGAAATTATCAAACATCAGCAAGGTGTGAGATAAGGCTTTGCCGGCAATCGGTGCCAGCTTCTCATCATCTAACGCATCAATCAGCGGATGAATGTTATAGCCGCCCTGCATGGTACCCAGCAGTTCGATTGCTTTTTCTGCGGTAATCAGGGGAGAGTGGGCTTCGCCTTTGGTGATTGCGGCCAGAAAACCGGCTTTAACATAGGCGGCTTCATCAACACCGGGTGGTACGCGATTAATCAGCAGGTCTAACAGGAATTCTTCTTCGCCTTTAGGCGGATTTTTTAATGCTTCAACCAGCGCGGCCATCTGTGATGCATCCAATGGCTTAGGGACGATCCCCTCAGCAGCACGCTCGGCTACGTGCTTACGGTATTCTTCTAGCACGACTCTCTCCTCGCTATAATTATCATTTATTTTGCCAGGCTTATTGTTACCACCAGCCATCATCACTGATGCAGTAGGTGTAAGGTAAGATGCCCAGTTTCGCTCAGCCAGCATACCAGTATTTGAACTCTGTGTTAATTCGTTCACATAAAAGCAACATTAAATTTTTGCTGAATCGTTGAGTACAGTGTAATCATCTTAAGGAATGATAATGGCTCGCAGTTAGCCTGTGGTAACAGGGTAATATTCGCAAAAATGGTTTATCCACAGAGACCGGCTTCGCATATATCTAATAGATTTCAAATTGCCGCCTTCCTGCAATTTGAAATCTATAATAACCATAACTAATGAATGGATACCATCTCTCTCTGAGCATCACGTGTTATCGGTATGACTTTTAAAGCGATGAATAACGAATGGAAGATATTGTGGTGATAAAGGGAACAGAAACAGCTAAAAACAACTGTTTCTGTTTTGACGAGAGTGACATACCCAAATAATGAGAGTTGCAGGTAGGTAGCCTGCGAACTCATCCCGATATACTCACCTGAGTGAGTGATTCGGGTGACAAATCTACCGGGAGCAGATTTAAACGCGGCCTATCCTTGGCCGAGTCACGAACCTGGCTAACCCCCAGCCTCTTCAAGTAGGCAAGAGATAATTTTAGAACTGGGTGTTTAGGCTAACAAAGAATGTACGGCCGGGTTCGTTATAGGTTGCCGCCCCCGCACCGGCGATATTCGCCACATTCTGGGCATTACCCTCACGGAATTGGCGCTTATCAAACAAGTTTTCAATCCCCGTGGTCACACTGACATTCTTGGTTACCGTATAGCTGGTACTAAGCCCAAAGATGGCATAGGGGCTGACTTCATTAAGCGCAGTGCCGGTGACCGGCAAGCCTTGATAGTCATATTTCTTCGGCTTCTGACGCCCATACCATGTCACCGTCGACAGGAAGGACAAATCCTCCGTGGCCTGCCAACTCAGTGAGCTGTTCAAGGTGAATTCCGGCGTGATGGACAGGTAATCACCGGTAGTTTTGTTTTTCGATTCCAGCATATAAGTCAGATTACTGCTCCACTGCACGGTATCGGTGAATGGCACAGTTAAGTTACCTTCCAGCCCTTCAACCAATGCTTTCGGCACATTCTCCCACTGGAAAATATCGGAGTTGGCATAAGCGCCGCTACCGCCATTGGCGGTTCCCATAGAGACCAGGCCCGGCTCAATCTTATTGCGATAGTCATTACGGAAATAAGTGATACCGGCAATGATGCCGTCATTGTGGAACTCGAACCCAATCTCTTTGTTCACACTGGTTTCAGCCGACAGCGAGTCATTGCCCATCAAATAACAGCTGCCGCCACCGCCATAACAGCCCTGACCACGGCTATATAACAGGTAGTTAGGGTTGGTTTGATAAAGATTTGGGGCTTTATAGGCCCGCGCAATTCCCATTTTCATGGTGAAGTAATCGCCCAGCTCTTGCGACAAATTCAGCCCTGGGCTCCAGTTACTGCCTGCGGTGCTGTGATGGTCAAAGCGCAGCGCAGGGGTGAGCATGGTGGTATCTGTCAGCTCAATATTATCTTCAACAAATACCGAGGCTATCTGCGCAGAGGTGCGGGTATTGCGCCCAGTACCGGTTAAACCACTGACTCTGCCGCCCTCACTGGTAGTTTGGGTATTGGAGGTCGGGTCATTCATTTTCTGGTCATTCCATTCCGCCCCCAGAGTCAGCACCTGATTAACCCCCAATTCGAAGGGCAAGTTAATCTCGGAGTGGGCCAAATAGTTTTCCAGCTTGATGGTACTGAAATAGTTATTAGAGAAAATGCCTTCAGTTCCGCCCGCCAGCCCCTCATTGATTCGTGAGTTACGCGTATCTTCATACTGAATATAAGACGTGGTACTGACACCGCTATCCCAAAAACCGCGATGTGTTAGCGAGTAATTATCGCGGTACATCACGTTGGTTTCCGCGCCATACAAACTGCGCACTATCGCATTGCTGTTGGTATTTTGTGTATCACCGGCATAAATATTCCCCTGCCGACTATAACCCGCCTCGAATTCCAAAGATTGACCTTGCGCGAATTCCCAACGCAGTAACCCATTGATATCTTTATTGCGAACCCCTTCACGGCCAGCAGGCAAGGTTCCGGCCTGATTACCAGTGCGGGCAGACTCATGACCGGCGTTGATATCCCAATCATCTGCATCAGTTTTATTGTAACCACCATATAAGCGGAAACTGAGACTATCCGTTAACGGCCCCATCAAGCTAAAGTCAGTACGACGGGTCGCCCCTTCTTCACTGTGCTGGGGCAGATTCATGTAAGCATTCCAGCTGCCGTGCAGCTCTTTATCCGGCTGTTTGGTGATGATATTCACCACCCCACCGGCAGCGCCATTACCATAGCGAGCAGCCGCTGGCCCACGCAATACTTCGATTTTCTCAACCATATTCGCCGGCACCCAGTTGGTATCACCACGGGTATCGCGCTCGCCACGCCAGCCATAGCGCACCGCATTGCGGCTGGAAACCGGAATGCCGTCAATCATAATCAGCGTGTTTTCAGGCCCCATACCGCGAATATCAATCTGACGATTGTTGCCGCGCTGGCCGCTGGCTGAGTTACCAGAAAGATTCACCCCCGGCATGGTACGAATAATTTCAGACAAATCATTCGCCGGAGGACGTTTTCGGATATCTTCTGCGGTAATCGTCGAAGCACCCAGCGCCTGACGGACTTGCTGTTGAGCTGTCACCACCAAGGTATCGCCCGTCGCCGCGCCGCCCTCTGTTGTGGCTGTGGCGGTGGCGGTCGCTGGCGATGATGTCGCCGCTGTTGTTGGTGCGCTTTTTATCGTTGCGATATCAGACGCTGCTTGAGTTGTAGCTTGCGTCTGCGCCCACAGTGGCGTTGCAATACAGATCCCAATCAAACTCGCTAAGGTCGTCAGAGCGCGCTGCTGCCGTGTTACTTTCATTACCCTATCCCCGATGCAAAAGCTCACAGCAAACGCCAGCAGAGGAAAATCTCTACCAATCTATTCACGGAGCAACAAAAACGAACAAGATTGATAATTATTTTCATTATCAATTCATCGCGCTAATTGTTACATTTGCAACTAGAGAAAAGGTTTGCGAAAACAGCAAAGCTCTTTGTCAAAACGTCAATGTCAGTGGAGAATTTGTTATGCCCCCAGAGAACAAAAAACTATCAGCCGTGAATAACAACCGGTCGGTGGGAAATAAAAACTCGTCTGTGGTAAATAAACATAAGCTGCGCAATGTTTCTCCCTCGGCCAAACCTATTTATCGCGACCAAATTATGCTGCAATCCCATCTGGTCGCCACTGACTACCAACTGAGCGGTACCAAATCATCGACCACCGATCCGGTATTATTTGGCGATTTTCAGGTCGTGCGGCTGAACCCACATCTGATTTTGCATACCGCGAATGTGACTAACCTTTACGATATCAAGACCCAGAACCAACTCAATCCAGCACTGAAGCTGGCGATAGTGGTCAGCGGCAGCGCACATATTTCATTTGGCGGTAAGCAACTGCATTTGCAGGAAAAAGGCGATGCTTCGCTGGTTTCTCTGACTGAAAATACCCTTTTTACTCGCCTGGGTAAGAACAACAGCCATGAACGCACCCTGACCCTCACTTTTGACCGTGAATGGTTGTATGGCGATTTATTACCTCAGGCCAGCGAGTGGGAAACACTGTATAACTTTACTCAGCAGCATCTGGCGATCCATTTATGGCGACCATCAATACAAGCCCGTTCGATTGCACAGCAAATTGCCAGCGCGCCGCCCGTCAAGACACCCTTGGAACGTTTACGATGGGAAACTCAATGTATTGGTTTGATTATTGAAGCCTTTAGCTCACTAGAGCAACAAGCTCAACAGCAAAATAAAATATCATTACGTGGACTAAATCGTGTTCAACAGGTGCGCGACTGGCTGGAAAGTGGTGAGGCCGACCTTCTTTCAATGGATGAATTAGCGCGGTTAGTCAATATGAGTGCCAGCACACTGCAACGCCGTTTTCGGGAAAATTATCACACCACGGTATTTGAATATTTACGCCATTGTCGTTTAAAACGCGCCATGCTGGCACTCCAGAAAGAAGGTATCAGTATTGATCAAGCTGCCACCATAGCCGGATATACTCGGGCCGCTAATTTCGCCACTGCATTGCGGCGGATGTTTAATATTACCCCCAGTCAATTACGCAATGGGTTCCCGCTCTAAAGTAAATAAATTCTTGTAGATAAATCATCACATCTACATTAACCAATTACTTTATTAAATAATGAATCCCACATCATTTTATCTTCTTATTTTACTCAAGAGGAATATTGGTGTGCAGACACAGTCCCCCATTAAAAAATAAAATTCCCTCATCTGATCAAAAAATAATAAGTTAATAAAAACGCATCCCATAGCTAAGGATATTATATGCATAAAATTGCGATGGCATTTCTTTCTTTAATAACCCTCATTATTAATGATACTTATGCCAGGTCAGTTGAGCCCAAACGCAGAGTGGGCCAAGATTGGAAAGAATTTCAACACCAACATTGTCAATGGCGCATGGGTCATAGCTGCAAGAAAGTCCCTAAAGATGAAGGAAAAACACCGCCCAGAACAGGTGAAGAAATTGCGTTAGAAGTGGGGCTTGGTGTATTAGCTGGCGGGCCAAGCCCACAGCCGAAAGGATTCGCATTTTCTATTGGAAAACCCTCGGGCAGTGTACTGATAAAAACCCCGATAACACTTTCAACACCAAGAACCCACATTAATTCAGAGAGCACGCCACTTATCTCTGCCAGCGCAAGACCTAAAGCCCAAGGTGGTTTAAAAAGAGTTAATGGTAAAATTGGCTATCTGTTAGGTGACCCCAATGCACCGAATTTAGGTGAGGAACCCGCAGCCAAACAAGTAAGAATAGACCGCCCTGAGTCAGATTTAGAGTCAGATCTAGGTTTAGATCTGGAATTAGATTTTGATTCCCTCAATATAAATGAATCCGACTTATCCAGCATTAAAGAATCTGATACAGAGGATGATAACCAGTTAGCCGCCGAAAAAAGCAAATTCAGCCTAATACACCTAAGAGGCCCTATCCAGGAAAGTGATATTGGCACTGCAATTGAAGAAATGGAGAGTATTTATGGCAAAGATTTTTGGCTTGATACCCAGCTAGATATTCATACGGAAATTGAGGAATATAATACATTAAGCACTAATGATAAAATTAACTTCCAAGATTATTTTGCATTAAGAAATTACACCGAGGACAGTTATGTAAAAATAAATAATGCTATGCACAACAACGATATCAGTCCAAAGATTGAAATAGAAATAGCCCAACTCACTAAGGCATTAAAACGTAATTCAGATATTAATCTGTCATTAAGAAACAGAACCTTAAAACATCTGGATATCGATGAAATAGATATTGTTTATCGCGGTGAAGTCAGAAATAAATCTGAATTTAAAGCCGAAATGCTTGAAGAGGAAGTCTACAGCAATGATGCCTTTTTTAGCACCACATCAGACGCCGAATATATCGCCAACTTTCAGACAGAAAATCTTGCTGATGGAGAGGTCAATATCAGCTACAGCATCCATTATCCCAAGGGACTAACCAACAGCACCGATATTTCCACCCTACTTGGCAATAATGAAGGCACCAGAATATTCCCACCAAACAGTCAATTTTTGATTACAGAGGTAAAACCCATCGATAATGACACCATCGAAATAGAAATGCGTTATCTCTGTAGCTCGCCCTGTATTTAGCCACACCATAAAAAAACGGCTCCTGTAATAGGAACCGTTTTTATGCCCATCAGCGCAAAAAACTTATTTCTTTTTCGCTTTGGCGTTCGGCAAGTCAGTAATACTACCTTCGTAGATTTCTGCAGCCAGGCCGACAGACTCATGCAAGGTTGGGTGAGCATGGATAGTCAGTGCGATATCTTCAGCATCACAACCCATCTCGATTGCCAGGCCGATTTCACCTAACAGTTCGCCACCGTTAGTCCCGACAATAGCACCACCGATGATACGGTGAGTTTCTTTGTCGAAGATAAGTTTGGTCATACCGTCGGCGCAATCAGAAGCAATAGCACGGCCCGATGCCGCCCACGGGAAGGTGGAGGTCTCGTAGCTGATGCCTTTTTCTTTTGCTTCTTTTTCAGTCAAACCAACCCATGCGACTTCTGGTTCAGTGTATGCAATAGATGGGATAACTTTCGGATCGAAGTAATGCTTCATACCCGAGATAACTTCTGCGGCAACATGGCCTTCGTGAACACCTTTGTGTGCCAACATTGGTTGACCGACGATATCGCCGATAGCAAAGATGTGCGGCACATTGGTGCGCAGTTGTTTATCCACGTGGATAAAGCCGCGCTCGTCGACTTCCACGCCAGCTTGGCCTGCATCCAGCAATTTGCCGTTAGGCACACGACCGATAGCCACCAATACCGCGTCATAGCGCTGTGGTTCTGCTGGTGCTTTTTTGCCTTCCATAGTGACATAGATGCCGTCTTCTCTGGCTTCTACCGCGGTCACTTTAGTTTCCAGCATCAAGTTGAATTGCTTACTGATACGTTTGGTAAAGACTTTGACGACGTCTTTATCCGCAGCTGGGATAACCTGGTCTGCCATTTCGACCACGTCAATCTTAGAACCCAGAGCATGGTAAACCGTGCCCATTTCCAGGCCGATAATACCACCGCCCATCACCAGCAGACGTTCTGGGACAGTTTTCAGTGCCAGTGCATCAGTAGAGTCCCAAACACGTGGGTCTTCATGAGGAATAAATGGCAGTTGGATAGGACGAGAGCCCGCAGCGATAATGGCATTATCAAATGTGATGGTCGTCGGGCCATTTTCGCCCTCAACAACCAAGGTATTCGCGCCAGTAAACTTACCGAAACCGTTAACTACTTTGACTTTACGGCCTTTAGCCATACCTGCCAAACCACCAGTTAACTGATTGATAACTTTCTCTTTCCAGACACGTACTTTATCAATGTCAGTTTTAGGCTCGCCAAATACGATACCGTGTTCAGCCAATGCTTTGGCTTCTTCGATAACTTTAGCAACGTGCAACAACGCCTTGGAAGGGATACAGCCCACATTCAGACAAACGCCACCCAAGGTGGAGTAACGCTCAACCAGAATGGTTTCTAAACCTAAATCCGCGCAACGAAAAGCAGCAGAGTACCCTGCTGGGCCTGCCCCAAGTACCACGACCTGAGTTTTAATTTCAGTACTCATCATGACCTCTTAATTGTTTGTCCGGCGGGTCTGACGTCATTTATACCCTTATCTTTCAAACTGCAGCAGTGTTAGCCGCATTTTGAAATCTATCGGGCATGTTAGGCGAGTTAGTTTTCTAACGCCCTTCATCCACCGGGACGCTTGCATCGCGATGCAGTTTACAGAATTGTTAACAAACTGAAAAGCCGCATCACGTGACGAGTGTCTCAACAACAACAAGGCCGGCACAAAGCCGGCCCTGATGATTACATTACCAGACGGCGAATATCAGCCATAATGGTCGCGATATAAGCTGCGAAACGAGCACCTGCTGCGCCATCAATAACCCGATGGTCGAAGGACAGAGACAGAGGCAGCATCAGACGCGGCGCAAACTCTTTACCATTCCAAACCGGCTTCATGGATGATTTTGACACACCCAAAATAGCCACTTCTGGGGCATTAACGATTGGCGTAAACGCCGTGCCGCCGATGCCGCCTAAGCTGGAAATAGTGAAACAGCCGCCTTGCATATCAGATGCAGTCAGCTTGCCATCGCGGGCTTTCTTAGAAATCACAGACAGCTCGCGAGACAGCTCGACAATACCTTTTTTGTTCACATCGCGGAATACTGGAACAACCAAGCCATTCGGGGTATCAACCGCTACACCGATATTGATGTATTTCTTCAATGTCAGTTTCTGACCATCTGCAGAAATGGAGCTGTTGAAACGAGGGAATTCTTCCAACGCCTTAGCAGCGGCCTTCATCAAGAACACCAGCGGGGTTATTTTCAAATCTTGTTTTTTCTTCTCAGCTTCGATGTTTTGTTGCTTACGGAAGACTTCAACATCAGTGATATCCGCTTCATCGAACTGAGTTACATGTGGGATCATCACCCAGTTGCGGCTCAGGTTAGCACCAGAGATTTTCTGGATACGACCCAATTCCACTTCTTCGATTTCACCAAACTTGCTGAAGTCAACTTTCGGCCAAGGCAACATGCCTGGCAGACCGCCGCCCGTTGCAGCAGCCGGTGCTGCTTCAGCGCGTTTGACCGCATCTTTCACGTAAGCTTGAACGTCTTCGCGCAGGATACGACCTTTACGGCCCGTCCCTTTCACTTTCGCCAGGTTAACGCCAAACTCACGGGCTAAACGACGGATAACCGGCGTTGCATGTACGTAGGCATCGTTTTCAGCAAACTCGCTTTTGCTTGCAGCAGGTGCTGCAGCTTTCGCCGGTGCTGGAGCAGCTGGAGCGGCTGCTTGTGGTGCTGGTGCCGCGGCTGCTGGCGCTGCGCCTTCCACTTCGAACACCATGATCAGGGAACCGGTTTTGACTTTATCGCCGGTGCTGATTTTGATTTCTTTTACGATACCTGCGAACGGAGCAGGAACTTCCATGGAAGCTTTATCGCCTTCAACGGTAATCAGTGACTGTTCAGCGGCAACTTTATCGCCCACTTTCACCATCACTTCAGTGACTTCAACTTCATCATCACCGATATCTGGCACTTCAACATTTTTAGCTGCTGATGCCGCAGGAGCCGCCGAAGCTGCTGCTGGAGCCGGTGCTGCTGCTGCCGGTGCCGCAGCACCTGCAACTTCAAACACCATAATCAAAGAACCGGTACTAACTTTGTCGCCGGTATTGATTTTGATTTCTTTCACGATGCCTGCAAACGGAGCCGGAACTTCCATAGAGGCTTTATCGCCCTCTACAGTTATCAGAGACTGTTCAGCGGCAACGCTATCGCCAACTTTAACCATGATTTCGGTGACTTCAACTTCGTCAGAACCGATATCCGGAACTGCAACATCTTTTGCTGCGCTGGCCGCAGGTGCCGCAGCCGCAGCCGGAGCTGGTGCTGCTGCTTTTTCTTCTGCTTTAGCCGGTGCTGTAGCACCACCCGCTGCTTCAAAGACCATAATCAGTTTGCCAGTTTCGACTTTATCGCCAACCGCAACTCTGATTTCTTTAACCACACCCGCTTGCGGAGAAGGAACTTCCATAGAGGCTTTATCGCCTTCTACAGCAATCAGCGACTGTTCAACTTCAACGGTATCGCCAACTTTCACCATAATTTCGGTGACTTCCACTTCATCTGCACCGATGTCTGGTACGTTAATTTCAATAGACATTTGTTCTTTACCTCTTATGCCAGACGCGGGTTAACTTTATCAGCGTCGATACCAAACTTAGTAATTGCTTCTGCAACTACGCTGGTGTCGATGTCACCGCGTTTAGCCAATTCACCCAATGCTGCAACCACAACGTAAGAAGAATCAACTTCAAAGTGGTGACGCAGGTTCTCACGGCTGTCAGAGCGGCCGAAACCATCTGTACCCAGAACGCGGAACTCGCTGGCAGGAATAAAGTTACGGATCTGTTCAGCGAACAACTTCATGTAGTCAGTAGAAGCAACCGCTGGCGCGTCGTTCATCACTTGAGCAACATAAGGTACACGTGGAGTTTCTGTTGGGTGCAGCATGTTCCAACGCTCACAATCCTGACCATCACGGGCCAATTCAGTGAATGAAGTTACGCTGTACACATCAGAACCAACACCGTAGTCGTTAGCCAAAATCTGAGCTGCTTCACGAACATGGCGCAGGATTGAACCTGAGCTCATCAACTGCACTTTGCCTTTGCTACCTGCAACAGTTTCCAGTTTGTAGATACCTTTACGGATACCTTCTTCTGCGCCCTGCGGCATTGCTGGCATGTGATAGTTTTCGTTCAGCGTGGTCAGGTAGTAATAAACGTTTTCCTGCGCTTCGCCGTACATACGTTCCAGACCATCATGCATGATGACTGCAACTTCGTAAGCATAGGCTGGATCGTAAGAGATACAGTTCGGGATAGTCAGTGACTGAATATGGCTGTGACCATCTTCATGTTGCAGACCTTCGCCGTTCAATGTAGTACGACCTGAAGTGCCACCTACCAAGAAGCCACGCGCCTGTTGGTCACCTGCCGCCCAGCACAAATCGCCGATACGTTGGAAACCAAACATTGAGTAGTAAATATAGAACGGGATCATTGGCAAATCATTGGTGCTGTATGAAGTCGCAGCAGCCAGCCATGAAGAAGCAGCACCCAGTTCGTTAATCCCTTCTTGCAGGATCTGGCCTTTTTCGTCTTCTTTGTAGTAAGCAACCTGTTCACGGTCTTGCGGGGTGTACTGCTGACCATTCGGGCTGTAAATACCAATCTGACGGAACAGACCTTCCATACCGAAGGTGCGAGCTTCATCGGCGATGATTGGAACAATGCGGTCTTTGATAGACTTGTTCTTCAGCATCACGTTCAACGCACGCACGAAAGCGATAGTGGTAGAAATTTCTTTATTCTGCTCTTCCAGCAATGAGCTGAAATCTGACAATGCTGGGATTTCCAGCTTTTCAGTGAACTTAGGCATACGAGTTGGCACATAGCCTTCCAGCGCCTGGCGACGTTCGTGCAGATATTTATACTCTTCGGACTCTTTCTCGAAGGTAATGTATGGCAGTTTTTCGATTTCAGCATCGGCAACTGGCACATTGAAACGATCGCGGAAGTGACGAACCCCTTCCATGTTCATTTTCTTCACCTGGTGAGCAATGTTTTTGCCTTCAGCTGTTTCGCCCATGCCGTAACCTTTAATGGTGTGGGCCAGGATAACAGTTGGTTTACCGGTGGTTTCTTGTGCTTTTTTCAGTGCAGCAAAGACTTTCTTCGGATCATGACCGCCACGGTTCAGAGACCAGATCTCTTCATCGCTCATGTCTTTTACTAATGCAGCAGTTTCTGGGAAACGACCAAAGAAGTGTTCGCGCACATAAGCGCCGTCTTTGGATTTGAAGGTCTGGTAGTCACCATCCAGCGTTTCGTTCATCAGTTGGATCAGTTTACCGCTGGTATCTTTACGCAGCAGCTCATCCCAACGACTTCCCCAGATAACTTTCAGTACCTGCCAACCAGCACCACTGAAGATACCTTCCAGCTCATTGATGATTTTGCCGTTACCAGTAACCGGGCCATCAAGGCGCTGTAAGTTACAGTTGATAACAAAGACCAGATTATCCAGTTTTTCACGGGTTGCGATGGTGATCGCACCTTTGGATTCTGGCTCATCCATCTCGCCGTCGCCCAAGAAGGCGTACACGGTCTGTGCTGAAGTGTCTTTCAGACCACGATGAGACAGGTATTTCAGGAACTTGGCCTGATAGATAGCACTGATTGGGCCAAGGCCCATAGATACAGTTGGGAACTGCCAGAACTCAGGCATCAGTTTTGGATGCGGGTAAGAAGACAGACCCTTACCGTGAACTTCCTGGCGGAAGTTGTCCATTTGCTCTTGGGTCAAACGGCCTTCAAGGAAAGCACGTGCGTAAACGCCCGGAGAGATATGGCCCTGGAAGTAAACCAGATCGCCGCCGTCTTTTTGGTTACGAGCACGGAAGAAGTGGTTGAAGCAAACCTCGTAGAAGGTAGCGGAAGACTGGAAGGATGCCATGTGGCCGCCCAAATCCAGATCTTTCTTCGATGCACGCAACACGGTCATCACGGCATTCCAACGGATAGCGGAACGAATGCGACGTTCCAGATCCAGGTTGCCAGGGTAAGCGGGTTCGTCTTCTACTGCGATAGTGTTGATGTAATCACGGCTGGCAGAACCAGCTGCAACACTCACACCACCTTTACGGGCTTCGCCCAAAACCTGATCAATCAGATACTGAGCACGCTCAACACCCTCTTCACGGATGACCGATTCGATCGCCTGTAGCCAGTCGCGGGTTTCGATCGGATCCACGTCATTATTTAAACGTTCTGACATGGTGGTATTCCTTATCTGTTTCTAATGGTTTATTTGGAGCCTATCTTCCTGTGCTTTAACCCGGGGCTAAAGCACGTGCCCTGGTGAAAACACCGGAAGATAGGCCCATCAGTTTAGTTGCCGCTAATCATTCTCAAATGAGAACCTATACCCACATAAATTGGAGTTACAGAAAGACAGCAAGCGAACGCATCCCGATGAGCTTACTCAAGTAAGTGATACGGGCTAGTTCACGTAGCTAACAACCCTGTAGCTTCAAATACAAAGGGTATAAAACGAGTTATTGAGGTCTTGCAGAGGCGCAACCTTAATGATTCGTCTAATCCTTGCGCTGTTGGAGCCGACGCAAAGATCGCTCACGGCGACTGTGCTCCCGACTGAGGTCCAACAGAATCTCCTCAATAAACGCCAAGTGACGGTGTGAAGCTTCGCGGGCTTTCTCTGGCTCGCGTGCCACAATCGCCTCAAAAATCCTGGCGCGGTGACTGCTTACCGTTGCCAGCATTTCGCGGCGCGAGTAAAGCATTTCAAAGTTTTGTTTAACGTTTTGTTCCAGCATTGGCCCCATGCAACGTAGCAAATGCAGTAACACGACATTATGCGCCGCTTCTGTGACAGCTACTTGATACTGCATGACAGCATCAGCCTCGGCATCTAAATCGCCGCGGTCATGTGCTTGCTCAATAACAGTATGGCATTCACGAATACGTTGTAGATCTTCATCAGTTCCACGCAGTGCCGCATAATAGGCAGCGACACCTTCGAGGGCATGGCGGGTTTCTAACAGGTCGAATTGTGATTCAGGATGGTCGGCCAGCAGCTCTGCTAGCGGATCGCTAAAGCTTTGCCACAGATTGGTTTGCACGAAAGTACCCCCTCCCTGACGACGCAGCAGCAGCCCCTTAGCCTCCAAGCGCTGGATTGCTTCTCGCAGAGAAGGTCGGGAAACATCAAATTGCTTCGCCAACTCGCGCTCAGGCAGTAATTTTTCGCCCGGGCGTAGCGTCCCTTCTAAAATCAGATACTCGAGCTGCTGCTCAATCACATCTGATAATTTAGGTTGCCGTATTTTGTTATAGGCCATATTTATTGTAAGTCGCGCTGTAAGCCGTATTGAGTGAATCGTCTCTGCGAGTAGCGCGGAGTCAATTGGTAATACCAATTTCAAAAACGTGACGATAAAGTAACAAAGTATTCACTACCTGTCCATACAGACCTTGACCGAAATCATAAAAGTCAGCACATTTTAACACCTTTACCGAGAGCACTATGCAAAATGATAACTTAACAGTGGTAATACCATTACCTGACATGAATGAGTTTTAACTTTTATGAAACGGATCTTTAGGCAAGCTGAAGCGATATAGTCATTTTATTTATGAATTTAAAATCGATTTAAGTGAATTTAAATTCAAATAAAGACAAGAAAAATCCGAATCCACCTACTCTCCTGCCCATCTACTGGTATGACCATAATTAAAATGGCCAACTGCCGGCTTTTCGTGCAAAAAACACCTATTCCTACTTTTTCCGAAAACAACAGCTTGATCACGCATCAACATTTTTCTTTGCGTTTTGACTAAAATTTCGTCAGTTACAATAAAAAGCAGATGCAATAATTCTCGCCTACCACTATTCTCTTTTAAACGGTAGCAAAAGCAGTAAATTCAATACAAAGCCACCGTAAACAAAATAATACAAACAACGTAATCAAAACCTTACGCATAGCAAAAGGCACCCGTTTATATCTCATTAATTTCAATATGCAGGAAGGCAGTTATTTCGGTTTCCAGAGGCAAACCCGAGTAACGAATGCCATCAACTTGAAAGATGAAGGGTTTGTCAGCTAAAAGTGATAATGACAGAGGAAGCAACAATGAGTGTTCAACAGGAAGGTACGGAGCTAAAGCGGGGGCTTAAAAACCGTCACATTCAGCTTATTGCCTTAGGCGGTGCTATTGGTACCGGACTATTTCTGGGTATCGCGCAAACCATTAAAATGGCGGGGCCTTCAGTTTTACTGGGGTATGCTATCGGTGGTTTTATCGCGTTTCTGATTATGCGCCAATTAGGGGAAATGGTCGTCGAAGAGCCTGTTGCTGGGTCTTTCAGCCATTTTGCTTATAAATATTGGGGCAACTTTGCCGGTTTCGCTTCTGGTTGGAATTACTGGGTGCTCTACGTGTTAGTCGCCATGGCCGAACTCACCGCTGTGGGCATCTATGTTCAATATTGGTGGCCGGAAATCCCAACATGGGTATCAGCCGCCGTCTTCTTCCTTGCCATTAACGCCATCAATCTGGCGAACGTAAAAGTTTATGGCGAGATGGAGTTCTGGTTTGCCATCATTAAAGTGGTCGCGATTATTGCGATGATCTTATTCGGCGGTTATTTACTGCTGAGTGGGCAAGGCGGTCCGGAAGCCACTGTAACTAACTTATGGGCACAGGGAGGATTCTTCCCGAATGGCCTCATGGGTCTGGTAATGGCCATGGCGGTTATTATGTTCTCCTTCGGTGGGCTTGAGCTCGTCGGGATAACCGCAGCTGAAGCAGAAAACCCGGCCAAAAGTATCCCGAAAGCAACCAATCAGGTTATTTATCGTATCCTGCTGTTTTATATCGGTTCATTGGCTATTTTACTGTCACTCTACCCTTGGGGAAAAGTGGTTGAAGGCGGCAGTCCATTTGTCCTTATCTTCCATGCATTGAACAGTAATGTGGTAGCAACTGTATTGAACGTCGTAGTACTGACAGCGGCATTGTCGGTTTATAACAGCTGTGTCTACTGCAACAGTCGCATGTTGTTTGGTTTAGCCAAACAAGGCAACGGGCCAAAAATCCTACTGAAAGTTGATGGACGCGGCGTGCCAGTTATTGCAATCGCCGTTTCTGCATTTGCGACTGCTTTTTGTGTGTTGATTAACTATCTGATTCCGGGCCGGGCTTTTGAATTACTGATGGCTTTAGTGGTATCAGCGCTGGTGATCAACTGGGCGATGATTAGCCTTGCACACCTTAAATTCCGTGCGGCCAAAAATCGCCAGGGCGTCATCCCGCAATTCAAAGCATTCTGGTATCCGTTCAGTAATTATTTATGCTTACTGTTCCTGAGTGGCATTCTGGTCATTATGTACTTCACACCAGGCATTCAGATTTCAGTACTGTTGATTCCAGCTTGGATACTGCTGCTGGCTATCAGTTACATCCTGAAAAACCGCAGAAAAGGGGCGAAAGCCTAATAACAGAAACTCCATGTGACTCATGGGAATCTGACATTCAAGTTCTTAATGGGCCAGCATTGAAAGCTGGCCCAATTTCCTTCTGATATTCCAGCCACCGGTGCTGCAATAAAAATCTCAATGATTGTTCTGAACCATCACGGAGATATTAACGATACTGCCCAGCCCTCTTGCCTCACAACACTGGTCACTCTTGATGAGCATGGTGGATGAAAAGCAACTCATGCGGATGAGCCAATAGCTAGACTAATGCGCCATAAATTGTCAGTAAAGCGACCACGACAATCACTGTCAGTGTGACTTTTCGTGCCAGAGACACGGCTATTCTGGGTGTTTGTACTGGGTCTAAATGAGGTTCTCGCGCCAACGAATACTGTGCTAACCGAGTCAATACTTGATATTGCTGGGAGCGTAAATCACCGAGTGAAGCAAACCAGGCGGGTAGTGCTCTTTCACCATGCCCCAACAATGCATAAGCAACCCCGACTAATCGGACAGGTACCCAGTCCAACCAATGCAAAATACGATCAATGCCAGATTGAGAGCGCTGTAAAGGTGTGTGATGCCGTGCCAGCCAAGTTTGATATCCGCGTAACATAGCATATCCCGCTAACGCTACTGGGCCATAATTAGCACAGACAACAAACCAGAAAATAGGGGCTAAATAATAACGGAAGTTTATCCATAATAATGCGTTTTGCAGGGATTGCAGTTTGGCTTTCTCGCCGCTATCCAAGGGTAAGCCATGAATCAATGCTAACTCTTCTGCCATTTTATCTGTAGCATGCGCATCGCCTTGACGAGCGGCTTTCAAATAGGCGCGGTAATGCTTACGAATGCCACCAGCACCAATGCACAGCAGGCAAATAAGCATCCAAATTAGCAAAAGAGGAAAACCAAACAAGATATTTTGCACTAATTGTAAAACCAGCCATACCAGCGCCATCCACACCACAGTGAGTAAGATTGTTTGTACCAACGAAAAATGGCGTAAACGGGCAAATACCACTTCAAGGCGATGATCTAACTGCCAATGTTCGCCCAGTTTAAATAAGCGCTCCCATGCTAGCACCAGCAACAGCGTAAACAGTGTCATTAGCTCTTATTCTCCCTTTGCACTTAACCCACCCCGAAGTAGGGCATATGCCTCCCGGCATGCATGAACAACAATATCAGACGATTACAAGCTCAGAGCGCTCAATTATAAATTTCTGATTAATTCTGAATGGCTCTCACATTATGATGGTGAAGATAACCTCGCCAAACACTGTTGATATAACGCCCAGTCAAAAGCAGGGCCTGGATCAGTTTTCCGTCCAGGGGCAATATCGCTGTGGCCCGTCACCCGCTCTGCTGTTATTGGATAATGGGCAAAAAGTAATGCACTTATTGCTGCCAGACTGCGATATTGTGCAGAGGTAAACGGTAACACATCAGTTCCCTCCAACTCGATCCCAATAGAAAAATCGTTACACCGCTCACGGCCATCAAAAGTTGATACACCTGCATGCCAGGCACGTTTATCGAACGGAACATATTGAATAATTTCACCGTCTCGGCGAATCAGGCAATGGGCCGAAACACGTAAGTGCACAATATCAGCAAAATAAGGATGTTCATCAGCATTAAGTGTGCCAGTGAATAACTGGTCAATATACGGGCCACCAAACTCACCTGGAGGCAAACTAATATTATGAATCACCAACAGAGAAGGCTCGTCACCTTCAGGGCGTTGATCAAAATGAGGAGAAACGACCCGTTTAACCCCTAAAATCCAGCCATTCTCTAACTCCATGCTTTACCTAAGCCCCTTAAAAATATGCTTCGATTGGCTCTTTTATGGCACTTCTGCCAGCAACAGAGTAGCATGTTTAGACAACTATCCATTCGCCATTTCGGAGTTTTCTATGCCGACCCGCAGCTATAATGCCGACAGCCGCCGTGCCGAGCTATTGGAACGAATTCAATACGATATCCCCTCTACTGTTGCTCAAGCTTTAAGTGAAGACCTTGGTGGGGAAGTCAATGCAGAACGCGACCTAACCGCGCAATTACTCCCAGCAGATAAACAAGCTAAAGCGACTATTATTACTCGCGAAGACGGTGTTTTTTGTGGCCAACGTTGGCTGAATGAAGTTTTCATTCAGCTTGGTGCTCAAGTCTCGGTTGAGTGGCAAGTTAACGATGGCGACAATCTGACGGCTAATCAGGTACTCTGCCATCTAGCTGGCCCAGCCCGCATCCTGCTAACAGGTGAACGTACCGCTCTTAACTTCCTGCAAACGCTATCAGGCGTTTCTACCGAAGTGAGCCACTATGTGGCCGTGCTCTCCGGATTAAATACACAATTACTGGATACCCGTAAAACATTACCAGGGCTGCGTACCGCGTTGAAATATGCCGTACTCTGTGGCGGTGGTAGTAATCATCGACTTGGTTTGTCCGATGCTTTCCTGATTAAGGAAAATCACATCATTGCTGCCGGGTCGATTAAAGAGGCTGTTGCCAAAGCATTTTGGATACATGCGGATGTCCCTATCGAGGTTGAAGTTGAATCCCTTGATGAGCTACAGCAAGCACTTGAAGCAAATGCAGATATCATCATGCTGGATAACTTCACTATTCCCATGATGCGTGATGCTGTAAAAATGCGCGATAAACATGCTCAAACCCAGAACAGTGCACAACTGGAGGTTTCAGGTAATGTCACGCTGGAAACGCTGCGAAGTTATGCAGAAACAGGGATTGACTTCATATCAGTCGGCGCACTCACCAAACATATTACTGCCTTAGACCTTTCCATGCGTTTTCAATAACCCTAGCAGATTATCTTCGGCGGAATACGGTTTCTATTCTATTTTGCGAACACCGCCGAAGTTATCTGTTAAGCGATTGCAACAACCTAAATAGTCGACAGCCTGCTTCGCAAATCAATCTCATCCCCCTATTGCCATACAGTAAAAAAATGCACTCTTGCCTCGTTTTCTCACACACAAGGAAAGTGCTATATGACTAATCAACGAGGTTTTACATTAATTGAATTAATGGTTGCGATCGCCATCATTGCTGTTCTTAGCGGTATTGGTATTCCTTCCTATCAGCGTTATATCCAAAAAGCAGCACTCACCGATATGTTACAAGCCATTGTCCCCTACAAAATGGCAGTAGAGCTTTGTGCTTTGGAACATGCAAGCCTTGAAAACTGTAATGCAGGCAGTCATGGAGTTCCAACCGCACAATCGTCACGTTACGTTAGTGCCACAACAGTTAGTAAAGGTGTCATTACATTTACGGGCCAGAATACCCTCGCCAGTCTGACGCTCGCTTTGTCACCCACATATAAAGATGGAAATATCGTCTGGGAAAAAACCTGTACTGCTGTAAATGACAGCATTACTGATAGCTGTAAGACAGTGTTCCACATCAATGACAAGGCCAAATAAGATGACTGAATTCATGGCATATCCACCCAAGATAATAAATGATGAATTGCATGCACTTTGTCGTCGTCATAGGGTAATAGCCTTAACACTAGATAGCCAAAAATTATCTATTGCCTCAGCAACTCCTGTAAATGATGATCTATTAACAACACTACGTTTTACTTGTGGTTGTAAAATTCGAGTTGAATACTGGCCAGAAGCCAAGATTGAGCAGTCATTAAATCTGGAATTATTCAAAGGTGCTAAATCCGAAGAAACCAATCGGGGCATATCTTCAAAAAAGGAGGGACGGCTTAAGGCAATATCATCAAATCGGTCACGACAAGATACTGATGAAACGTTGCTGGATAATGAAAGTGATATTCCTGTTATTCAATTTATAACCCAAACGCTCAGACTGGCCATTGCGAAACGTGCATCAGATATCCATTTTGAGCCTTATCAACATAGTTATCGCATCCGTTTAAGAATAGACGGTGTATTGCATGAAATCCCAGCGCCCACAGCAGAATTAGCCAGTCGTATCAGCAGTTGTTTAAAAGTCATGTCTAAATTGAATATTGCTGAAAAACGCTTACCGCAAGATGGTCAATTCACCCTAAAGTTAGACACCACTCGCTATTCCATGAGGATTGCAACTCTCCCAGTACAGTTCGGAGAAAAGGTAGTGCTACGAATCCTTAATATGCAACAGCAACCTACCTTGGAAAAGCTGGGGTTAACCACAATCGCTCACCAACAACTAGCTCGAGCATTATCCTCTCCGCAGGGTTTGATTTTGGTCACCGGGCCAACCGGTAGTGGCAAAACAGTGACACTTTATTGCAGTCTGGCCCAACTTAATCAGCCGCAGATAAACATCTGCAGTGTTGAAGACCCTATTGAGATCCCGATTGATGGCATAAATCAAACTCAAACCAACAATAAGATTGGGCTGGATTTCTCTGGTGTATTACGCGCAATGCTACGTCAGGATCCTGATGTAATTATGCTCGGCGAAATTCGTGACAATGAAACGGCCGAAATTGCGGTTAAAGCCGCACTAACAGGGCACTTGGTACTTTCCACGCTGCATACCAATTCAACGGCGGAAACGCTGATTCGTCTGACACAAATGGGGATAGAACGTCACTTAATTGCATCAAGTTTACTCTTAGTTATCGCCCAGCGCTTGGTTCGTAAATTGTGCCTGCACTGCCGACAGATATCACCCACCTCTATTCAAGCATCTTCTTGTGTATCACAAAACCCATTACAGCATTATCTTGCCGTAGGATGTGAACATTGCTGTGCTGGCTATTATGGCCGAACAGGAATCTATGAGATGTTGAATGTAACCCCATCAATTCAACAAGCTTTGCTTAATAACGTCAGCCCGCCAGAACTCACTCGAATCGCACAAGAACAAGAGCAAATAACATTGCTGTCCGCTAGTTTAGCCTTGGTAGAAAGTGGCATTACCAGCATTAGTGAAATCCATCGTGTGGTGGGGTTACAAACACAAATTGAGACAATCTCGTGAGCTATCAGCGCTTATTTCGCTGGCGAGCCATTAATACTGCTGGGCAATTACAAACGGGCACACTACTGGCAATGAATAAAAACATTGTCTATGAACATATGTTTCGTCAGGGCTTACAACCATTAGAGATTAAGGGCGGCAAACGGTTATCCATTCGTTATTGGCGAGGAGAACGCCTGATTGTAGTTACTCGCCAGTTAGCGACATTGCTGCAAGCGGGATTACCGTTAGTTAATAGCTTGCGAATGTTAGCAAAAGAAATGGATGCCCTTCCTTGGCAATGTTTATTGCAGGAAATCAGTATTCAGGTATCACAAGGGCAATCATTATCAGAGGTGATGGCCCTTTACCCTCACGCTTTTCCCAGATTATATCCACCGGTAATTGCTATGGGGGAGATGACGGGTAATCTTGAACAATGCTGTCTTAAATTAGCTCAGCATCAAGAACAGCAACAAAAATTACAAAAGAAAGTGGTGAAGGCACTTAAGTATCCGGTATTTGTCTGCATTATTGCGCTGGTTGTCAGCATTGTTATGCTCGTCATGGTATTGCCTGAATTTGCGCAAATATATCAGTCATTCGATACACCATTACCGGCACTCACTGCTACGCTGCTGTTGATGTCCGAATATCTTACGAGCTATGGGGTATTTATCGCCTTATTACTGATATCCATCTCAATTGGATATCAGTATATGCGCCGGCATCACCCCTATTGGCAGCAATGGGAGCAAAGGCTCTTATTACGCCTTCCGGTAATATCTGCATTAATTCGCGGCAGCAGCCTTAGCCAAATATTTCAAACACTGGCTATTACTCAAAATGCAGGATTACCTTTAACTGGTGGGTTGGATGCGGCACGAGCTTCCATTAATAGCAGCATATATCAACAAGCGCTAAAACAGATTCAAGCCCAAATAAACCAGGGAGCACCGCTCCATTCTGCTATAGCACAACATCCTCTATTCCCGCCCCTATGCCAACAAATGGTTCGTGTCGGTGAGGAATCGGGCGCATTAGATGTGTTATTAGAAAAGCTGGCAAGTTGGCATCAGCAACAAACGCAAGATTTGGCCGATAATCTAACCCAAATGTTAGAGCCGCTTTTAATGCTAATTATTGGCAGTATTGTTGGAGTTCTAGTGATTGCGATGTACTTACCGATATTCCAGTTAGGAGATGTTATCGGGTGAATTAAGCAGGTCACAACCCCTGAGTAATACAATCAAATTTTTACGTTCAACTGAACCTTATAAAAAGGTGATTGGAGCTTTATGTAAAAATCAGTTGGGAGTTGGGAAGTTGGGGAGTTCGGGAGTTCGGGAGTTCGGGAGTTCGGGAGTTCGGGAGTTCGGGAGTTCGGGAGTTCAAAGATTTTCGGATCAGGGGTAAGAGGAATATCACATGCTAAAAATTGCATGTTAATAATGAGATGGCATGAGTTCCGGGGCAGCATAATCTGAATGCAAACCCCGGAGGTCAAACTGATCAGAAGTTGTACTTAACACCTAACATTACTGCTGTGTCACTGTAGCCTTTATTGCCTATTTGCTGGCCCACATTGCCCCACATATTCACTTGTTGGTTGAGCTGCCCTTCAACACCTACTTTCATTTCCGCAATATTTGCCGCGCCCTCTTGTTTCACGGTCGCGCCATTCATATTGGTGCCGAAATTTTCGGTGTTATGAACCCAATTAGCTTCCACGAATGGCTGGAATACGCGATCTTTACCTGCATCAATATCGCTGTAACCATTCATAAAGGCTTTTATCCCCAGACGTGTCTGGATATTATCATTCCCTTCCCCAGTAACATGGGTGCCATTGGCTTCTTTATGGTCGTCTGCTTTCACACCCATCCAAGTCACCTGAGCTTTGGGTTGGATAAAATAGGTCGCATTTTTAGCGGTATTTTCACCCATCTTAAAGGTATAACCACTCTCAATTGACGCTGTTATCCCTTTCGACTTGTACTCTTCGCGCGCTAAATATTCACCATCAACACTATTATTGAACCAGCTATATTGTGCCCAGCTATCCACATACAGACCTGACTTGTCTGAGTCATTGGCGTACCACGTGCCGTATACACCCGTGCTGTAACCGTATGTTTCTCCTTTGGCGTTATAACCGGACAAACTTGATACTGTGGTGCTATTGCTTTTACCGTAACCGGCCATCAAACCAAGGTGGAAACGGTCAAGATTATTGTGACTCCATTGGGCAATATCTCCGCCCAGTTGCACGACATAACGATTTGCCTGAGTTTTTAACTGACCGGAACTATCACGGGAACGATTATGACCACCTTCGTTACGCAACCACAGGCTGGTGGTTTTCTGCTCTCCAGTCAGGGCGTCAATATACTGAGTTTCACCCAAATGGTCATGCAGTCGGGTAACGAACATGTTGTTTGCTGCCGCTAAGTTAGCACTGTAAGCGCCAACTTCCGGACGCTGCACTTGCAGGGTCGCTGAGCCATCAGTGGGATCAAACGGTGACAGTCCGCTGCTCAGATACCAGTTTGAGTCATTGCTATTCAATCCGCGTACTAAAGAGTAATCGTAAGCCCCAGCCACGATACGGTCGCTTTTGATAAACTCACCGTCAGACAAGCCATTCACCTGGATGAGTTCAATACCGTTTAGGGTTTGAGCCCCAGTTCCACCGAGGTTATCAACCCTGACACTCGTACTGCCGCTCGTATTACCGTTAATCACCAGCTTATCGGCGACGGAGCTATCATCGCTTAGCGCGGTATTGAGCCACAGGCTGCCACCATTACCGACATAATCGCCGTTAATCACGGTAACATCGCCGACCCGCCCATTCGCCAGGCTCAGAACGCCGGCATTGGTGAAGGTTCCGACATGGTCGAAAGTGGTCGTTTGTCGGGGGTCGGTGGCAGAACCGTTTGCGGCAATAATCAGGCCGTTATTGAGCACAGAATTATCTGCTACGAGAGCGCCTAAATCATTCGTCCCCCCCGAAGTATCCCAGGTGCCGCCAGCATTGTTGATGACAGTATTGCCCGAATCGCTCAACTGCACGGTACCTTGCACCAATCCACTGTTGGTGAGGGTGCCCGATGCTGAGCGAGTCTTGATGGCAATATCTGACGAGAGGTTAGATAAATTGCGGATGGTGCCAGCATTGGTAATATCAATAGGCGAGGCTGCCTCGACAGAAATACCGGCAACAGTGCCTTGTACCGTGCTGCCAGCGCCCACAGTGAGTGCCACTGGGCCTGTACCTTGATTGACGGCTTCAATACCGTAATTGTTGGCACCGGTCACCGTGCCGGTAGTCGTGATTGA
>NZ_ACCD01000007.1 GCF_000173775.1 Yersinia rohdei ATCC 43380 | reverse complement strand
TTTTATTTCAACGATTTGCTGCGATAACCGTCATTAATGTTACTTTTCGTACGATAGCGCAGAGAAATCTTGAGCAAAACTACTGACCTGTTGCCAATCCGTATATTCAACTTCTTTACTGGTATCAGTTTCGCCGCCCGTCATCCGCATAATAAGTTGAATCATGACTCTATCTATCCAGCGATAACGTGGATAACGCAGTGCTCCAGCGAATACCGAGCACAATGTCGGTTGCCAAGGTGTGCTGAGCAAGAACTTGCGGACATAGGCATTAGTTTGTGGCGAACGCTTTTCCGGTTTACGCGCAGTGAGATTGACCGCGAAGAATGCACTGGGCATTTGATTCAGCTGTGCAATATGTTTGTTGACGAATTTATTTAAGCTTGGATTAAAGTGCCCATAGCGCACCGAGGCACCAATCATCACTTGCTGGTACTTGCTCAGGTCGATTTGCGCCACATCTGCCAAGTCTTGTATTTCACAAGTTGCCGTTGCTGATAATTCCTTAGCTATATAAGAGGCGATGGTTTTCGTTTGGCCATCTCGGCTGGAGTAAAGTATCAGTATGTTCATAGCAATGTTCCTTTATGCAGAATTACTCACGCCAGAATGTAGGAGTGAAAAGAACCAGCAGGGTGAAAACTTCTAATCGGCCAAATAGCATGGTTATCACTAATATCCATTTAGCTGCCGGATTCATGGAAGTAAAGTTATCAGCAACCACCCCCAGACCTGGCCCAAGATTGTTCAGTGTTGCGGTAACTGCCGTAAAAGCAGAAAACTCATCAACCCCCGTCGCGATGATTGCCAACATACTAATAATGAATACCAATGCATAGGCAGAGAAGAACCCCCAGACCGCCTCCAGTATTCTTTCCGGCAATGCCCGCCGCCCCAGTTTGATGGTGTAGACGGCATTCGGGTGAACTAAGCGTTTTAATTCTCGCGAACCTTGTAGATAGAGCAGCAGGATACGGATAACTTTCAAGCCACCACCGGTTGACCCGGCACAGCCCCCTATAAATGCGGAGCATAATAAAAGTAGCGGCAAGAACAATGGCCATTTCGCAAAACTGTCCGTGGTGAAGCCCGCCGTGGTTGCCATAGAGACCACTTGGAAAAATGCTTGATTTAACGTTTCTAGCCCCGAGTTGTACACGCTATGTTGCCAAAGCACTAAGGTGCACACGATTACCAGCGTCAATTGTACAAAGATAAACATGCGAAATTCGGGATCACGCCAGTAAACTTTTAAACTGCGGCCACTGAGTACCGCAAAGTGCAGACCGAAGTTACACCCCGAAATCAGCAAAAAAATACCAATGATGGTGTTAATCGTTGGGCTATTGAAGTAACCGATGCTGGCATCATGAGTAGAAAAACCGCCAATCGCTATAGTAGAGAAGCTGTGAGAGATAGCATCAAACACCGACATCCCCGCCCCCCATAGAGCAAGGGCGCAAGCAATGGTCAGTAAGACATAGATAAGCCACAGTGTTTTCGCGGTTTCAGCAATGCGGGGCCGCATTTTATTGTCTTTCAGCGGGCCTGGCATTTCTGCCCGATAAAGCTGCATCCCCCCAACCCCCAAAATAGGTAAGATGGCCACCGCCAGCACAATTATCCCCATGCCCCCAAGCCATTGCAGCATTTGTCGATAGAATAAAATGGCTTTGGGCAGTGAATCCAACCCCACTAACGTGGTCGCCCCAGTCGTCGTCAACCCTGAGAATGATTCAAAGAATGCATCAGTGAGTGAGAGATTAGGCCGCTCAGAGAATAAGAAAGGTAAGGCCCCGACACTGCCCAGCACTGTCCAGAACAGCACCACAATGAGAAAACCCTCGCGAGGCTTCAACTCATGTTTTTGTTTGCGGTTCGGTAGCCACAGCAGAAGGCCTATCGCCAGAGCAACAAAAAAGGTCTCGCTGAAGGCACGGCCGGCACCATCACGATAAATCAGGGCCACTATTCCGGGGATAAACATTGTCCCAGAGAATAAGATGACCAACAGGCCAACAATACGGGTTATGGCACGAAAATGCATTCCGGCACGTTCCTTAGCAATTCACTTGGATGGGGATTATTGCGAAATGGGCGTCAATTGCAACGTACCACGGCTGAGATCACGCAATTTATCCCCGACGTGACTGGCTTGCGTTGCTGGCAAAGAGAGATGCAGTGTTACGAGTTGTGCATATTCACTCTGCAAAATCTGGCCTTCCACCTGCTGTAATAATGTTTCTACCATGCCCAACTGCGCGTAGTCACACTGCAAAGTATATTCTACCTGTGGGACTTTATATTTTACTTCAATCTGTTTTAGCGCCTGCTGAACACCACTGCCGTACGCCCTAACGAGCCCGCCGGTACCCAGCTTAATCCCGCCGTAGTAACGCACTACCACGGCGGTAATTTCACCAATTCCGCTGCCCATAAGCTGTGCCAGAATAGGCTTACCCGCAGTGCCCGACGGCTCACCGTCATCGGAAAAACCGAGCTGTTGTGAATCCGTTGGGGTACCGGCAACAAAAGCCCAGCAGTGATGCCGGGCTGTCGGATGCTGTTGCTTGACCTGCTGAATAAAATCTTTCGCTTCATTCACCCCGCTGGTATGTGCCAGCAAGGTGATAAAACGACTTTTCTTGATTTCTTCGCTGATGGTCACAGGTGCAGCAGGTATCAGGTAAGGCTGCATCAGGCCAGCTTTAGGTCACGAGTCATGTTCTCAACCCGATTATCGTGAATAACGATATTATCTTCGATACGAATACCACCATAAGGTTTCAGCGCATCAATACGATCCCAATTGAAGTGCTTGCTGAACTCGCCAGTACGCCAAGGCGCTAACAAAGATTCAATAAAGTACAGGCCTGGCTCAATGGTTAGCACCATACGAGGTTGCAAAATTCGCGTGCAACGCAAGTAAGGATATTTGGCAGGCGCACTTAGGTGAGTCCCTTTGTCATCTTGCATAAAACCAGCAGTATCATGCACTTGCAACCCAAGAGGGTGTCCTAGCCCGTGCGGTAAGAATGGGCTGGTAATGCCTTGCTCGACCATAGCTTCTTCACTGATACCGGTAACCAGATTATGGACACGCAACAATTTGGCAATCCGCTGGTGCATTTGGACGTGATAGTCGGTATAGCGCTCACCGCTTTTAATGGTTTTGATCAGGGCAAGCTGCTCATCATTAAGGTCTTTAATCAATGCGGCAAAATCGCTATCACTATCAGCAGCATAGGTGCGGGTGAGGTCTGCGGCATAACCATTGTATTCAGCGCCGGCATCCATCAAGAAACTGCGCATTTCTGCCGGTGGCTGATGTTGTAATGTGGTGTAGTGAAGCACAGCGGAATGTTCATTCAGCGCCACAATATTATCGTATGGCACATCAGTATCACGCTGCCCCGTCGCCATCAGATAAGCCAGATTGATATCAAACTCACTCATTCCAGACTGGAAAGCCTCATGAGCAGCTAAATGCCCCGCGACTGCCGTCTTTTGCGCTTCGCGCATGCAGGCCAGTTCATAGTCTGTTTTATAAGAGCGATAGAAATGAAGGTAATCTAGCACGGGCTGTGGGTTGATATTTTCGGCGCTGAATCCCAAGGACTTAGCACGCTGTGGTGCATAACCAATATAGGCCACGCGTTCGCGCTGTTCTGGTAATTGCTGCGCAATATCCTCAGCATGCGCTAATGGTTTGATATCAATCCATTTAGTCCAAAAACTATTGGGTAATGGCTCAACACAGTGCCAATAATCTACCGGAGAATAAAACCATAACTTCGGCATATTAACCCCATCGACCCATAACCAACAGTTTGGCACTTGAGTGACCGGCACCCAAGCTTTGAACTGAGCATTAACTTTAAAAGGATAATCGCGGTCATCAAGGAAAATGCGTTGTAACTCACCAGAATGAATCAGTAAAGCATCTAACTGATGGCGCTCCAGCACCTCGCGAGTGCGCTGTTGTAGAGTCGATAAATGTTCGTTATATAAAGAAGCCAGCGTTTCCATCACAGTACCCTTTGCTATTAGAACTTAATTTTTTCATCTTATCATAGTCGCCAAAGCCATGTTTCGACGACAACTAATCTACCTGCCAAATACCTTATCATCGGCAATAAATGGCATATTTAACCGCGCAAACTCGCCAAATAAACATGATGAAAATCAATTATCCCTTCTGATCGACTGTGATCTTCACTGCAAAAAATTAATCTCCAGTTTGCAATTCATTAACAAAATATCCACAATTCCTGAATATCTGGTCATACCAGATCACATGCGCTTATTCAGGAGATAGATATGCTCTACCAAAGCGAAACACTACAGCTTCACTGGTTGGAAAACGGCATTGCCGAGTTGGTGTTTGATGCACCGGGTTCAGTAAATAAACTGGATACCAAAACTGTAGCCAATCTGGGTGAAGCCCTGGCTGTGCTGGAAAAACAAAACGAGCTCAAAGGGTTGCTGCTGCGTTCCGCCAAGGCCGCATTTATTGTCGGTGCCGATATCACCGAGTTTTTATCCCTGTTTAATGCGCCGCCAGAAAAACTGCACCAATGGCTGGTTTTCGCGAACGATATTTTCAATCGTTTGGAAGACTTACCGGTGCCAACCATTTCTGCCATCAATGGATACGCACTCGGTGGCGGGTGTGAATGTATTTTGGCCACGGATTTTCGTGTTGCCTCACCAGAAACCCGTATTGGCTTGCCGGAAACCAAACTCGGCATCATGCCAGGTTTTGGCGGCTCAGTTCGCTTACCACGGTTATTAGGCGCAGACAGCGCATTAGAAATCATTGCAGCTGGCAAAGATATTATTGCTAAAGATGCCCTAAAAATTGGGTTGGTTGATGCGGTGGTCGCACCAGAGAAACTGGCAGATGCGGCATTAACTATGCTGAAACAGGCCATTGACGGAAAACTTGACTGGCAAGCCGCTCGCCGCCCGAAATTGGAACCACTCAAACTCAACCCAACTGAAGCCACCATGTGCTTTACCATTGCCAAAGGCATGGTTATGCAAGTGGCCGGGAAGCACTACCCAGCACCTTTGACCGCCGTTAAAACCATCGAAGCTGCCGCAAAATTGGGTCGGGCCGAGGCCCTGAAACTGGAAACTAACAGTTTCGTGCCATTGGCGGGCTCTAATGAAGCTCGTGCACTGGTTGGCATTTTCCTTAATGACCAGTATGTAAAAGGGAAAGCAAAAAAACTCGCTAAAGGCATAAGTGCGCCAAAACAAGCCGCAGTGCTGGGTGCCGGGATTATGGGCGGCGGGATTGCCTATCAATCGGCACTGAAAGCAGTACCGGTCATAATGAAAGATATTAATGAAGCATCGCTGACTCTGGGGATGAATGAGGCGGCCAAGCTACTGAATAAGCAGTTGGAACGCGGAAAAATAGATGGCCTGAAAATGGCAAATATTTTAGCGACCATCCAACCAACACTGGATTACGCCGGCATTGAACGCGCACAAGTTATTGTGGAAGCGGTGGTGGAAAATCCAAAAGTGAAAGCCGCCGTCCTGGCGGAAGTGGAAACACTGATTGGCGAAGACACAGTTTTAGCCTCTAACACATCAACCATTCCAATCGATCAATTAGCTAAATCACTTAAACGCCCAGAAAACTTCTGCGGTATGCATTTCTTCAACCCGGTGCATCGGATGCCGTTGGTTGAAATTATCCGTGGTACAAAAACCTCAGATAAAACTATTGCTACCGTAGTGGCATACGCCACGCAAATGGGTAAAACCCCAATTGTGGTGAATGATTGCCCTGGCTTCTTTGTTAACCGCGTTTTATTCCCGTATCTGGCAGGGTTTGGCATGTTAGTCAGAGATGGCGCTGATTTCCGTCAAATTGATAAAGTGATGGAAAAACAATTTGGCTGGCCAATGGGCCCTGCTTATCTATTAGATGTGGTGGGCATTGATACCGCGCACCATGCACAAGCCGTGATGGCAGTGGGTTTCGCAGACCGGATGGACAAAGATTATCGCGATGCTGTTGATGTTATGTTTGATAATCAACGGTTTGGCCAGAAAAATGGTCAAGGTTTCTATCGTTACACTCAGGATGCCAAGGGCAAACCGCGCAAAGAGAATGACGAGCAAGTCGATGTGCTGCTGGCTGCTGTCAGCCAACCAAGGCAGCAATTCAGCGACGACGCCATTATTGCCCGCACCATGATCCCAATGATCAATGAGGTCGTGCGCTGTCTGGAAGAAGGCATTATTGCCAGCCCGGCTGAAGGGGATATGGCGCTCGTTTACGGTCTTGGTTTCCCGCCATTCCACGGCGGCGTCTTCCGCTATCTTGATACCATCGGCAGTGCAAATTATGTCGAAATGGCACAGCGCTATGTCCACCTTGGTGCGCTGTATCACGTCCCTGCGGGGCTGAGAGCGAAAGCTGAACATAACGAAACTTATTATCCCGTGGCAGCAGCGCTGCTTGATGTTTCTACCAGTCAACCGGCATGAGGTCTGAAAAAATGGAAAACGTAGTCATTATTGATGCCGTCCGCACGCCGATGGGCCGCTCCAAAGGTGGTGCATTTCGTCAGGTTAGAGCAGAAGACCTCTCCGCGCATTTAATGCGGGCCGTTTTGAGCCGCAATCCGGGGCTGAATGCTGCTGAAATTGATGATATTTATTGGGGCTGTGTGCAGCAAACACTGGAGCAGGGCTTTAATATTGCCCGCAATGCTTCTTTGCTGGCAGAAATCCCACATAGCGTTCCAGCAGTTACAGTTAACCGCCTGTGTGGCTCATCGATGCAGGCGCTGCATGATGGAGCCAGAGCTATCATGGTTGGTGATGCTCAAGTCAGTTTGATTGGTGGTGTGGAACATATGGGCCACGTGCCAATGAATCACGGCGTAGATTTTCACCCTGGTATGGGCCGCACTGTGGCGAAAGCGGCGGGAATGATGGGGTTAACTGCCGAAATGCTGGCAAAAATCCATAATATTAGTCGCCAGTCACAAGATGAATTTGCTGTCCGCTCCCATCAACGGGCCTATGCGGCGACACAAGCAGGTCATTTTGCTAATGAAATCGTCGCCACTAATGGGCATGACGCCGATGGCGTATTAAAACGCTTTGATTTTGATGAAGTCATTCGCCCAGAAACCAATCTGGCAGGTTTGGCCGCCCTGCGCCCGGCCTTTGATCCGGCAAATGGCACAGTGACAGCAGGAACATCATCAGCACTCTCCGATGGTGCATCTGCCATGCTTATCATGAGTGAATCCCGAGCAAAATCATTAGGTTTAACGCCTCGCGCTCGTATTCGTTCTATGGCGGTGGTGGGTTGTGACCCGTCGATTATGGGATATGGCCCAGTCCCTGCCAGCCAACTGGCCTTAAAACGGGCCGGACTAAAACTAGAAGATATTGGTTTATTTGAATTAAATGAGGCATTTGCTGCGCAATCACTGGCTTGCTTGAAAGGGCTGGGTTTACTGGAAAGTATGGATGACAAAGTTAACCTGAATGGGGGCGCTATTGCATTAGGCCATCCATTGGGCTGTTCTGGGGCGCGAATCTCTACCACATTGCTTAATCTGATGGAGCGCCGCGACGTGCAATTCGGATTGGCGACGATGTGTATCGGTTTAGGCCAAGGTATCGCGACCATTTTTGAACGCGTATAACTTGCGAAGATTTTAACCTGAAAAATTTTAAGGGCCTGAATTCAGACCCTTATAACCGCACTATAAGATGTTTAGTTGTTGCTTTCCCGCCTGTCAGGGGCGGGTTTTTTTATGCTGAATCAAAGCGGCGACTCAGATAAAGGCAAAAGCATCGCCATAGATATGGGCTTCTTGCGCGCCTCGTTCTGCACAAAAACGCTCGCGAGCAATCTTAGCCATTTCAAAACGGCCGGCGATATAAATATCTTGCTCTGCCAGAGAACCATAATCTTGCAGCACGGCACTCAGAACTGTCCCGGTGCGACCACGCCAACCCTCTTCTGGTTGCTCGACCACAGGAATAACTTTCAACTGTGGATATTTAATCGACAGTGCTTCCAGTTCACTTAAGTCATATAAATGTACTGCTTCGCGCCCGCCCCAATAAATGGCAACTTCGCGGTCAGAACGTTCCGCTAGCGCAGCCAATAAAATTGAACGCGCATAGGAAAAACCAGTGCCACCGGCAATCAAAATCAGCGGGCGGTTGCTGCCCTCACGGAACCACGCCTCGCCATGAGGAATATCCACATCCAGCGTTTTCTCTTTCAGGATTCTGTCCATCACCGCCATGGCATACAGATTCAACTCTGAAGCCCCAATATGCAGCTCAATACAATCTTGCTGCAACGGCGTGGATGCCATAGAGAATGGGCGCTTATCACGTTCGTCCATTACGACCATCAAATACTGCCCAGCACGGAAAGAAAATGCAGATGCAGGCACCAATTGCACCCGGTACACCGTATCGGTAATGGCCTCTACGGAGGTTACTTTACAGCTTAAAGTTGTCATGCCTTCCCTCTGTCGGGTCATCAAATGCAAAACCAAGGACAAGAACGACGCCGGTTAGCGTTGCGTTTCTTTGTCACTGAAAATGGCGAGTTCGTCCCAAATAGCATCAACGCGAGCACGGACTTCTTCATCCATTTTAATTGGACGGCCCCATTCACGCGGTGTTTCAGCAGGCCATTTGTTGGTGGCATCCAGCCCCATTTTCGATCCCAAACCGGAAACCGGTGAGGCGAAATCCAAATAATCTATTGGTGTGTTTTCAATTAACACGGTATCGCGGGCGGGATCCATCCGGGTTGTAATTGCCCAAATGACATCATTCCAATCACGTGCATTAATATCATCATCACAAACAATAACAAATTTTGTATACATAAACTGGCGCAAAAACGACCAAACGCCCATCATCACGCGTTTCGCATGACCGGCATACTGTTTCTTGATGGTCACTACTGCCAGGCGGTATGAACAGCCTTCTGGCGGCAAATAGAAATCAACAATTTCTGGGAACTGCTTTTGCAAAATAGGAACAAAGACTTCATTCAGCGCAACCCCCATCACCGCCGGTTCATCCGGTGGGCGGCCAGTATAAGTTGAATGATAAATCGCGTCTTTGCGCTGGGTAATATGGGTGACGGTAAAGACCGGGAAACTGTCAATCTCGTTGTAATAACCGGTATGGTCGCCATAAGGGCCTTCCGGTGCCATCTCACCCTGCTCAATATATCCTTCTAATACAATTTCTGCACTTGCAGGAACTTCAAGAGAGCTGGAAAGACATTTCACGACTTCAGTTTTATGCCCACGTAATAAACCCGCAAAAGCATATTCAGACAGCGTATCCGGCACCGGCGTTACCGCGGCCAAAATAGTCGCAGGGTCAGCCCCCAGCGCAACGGCCACTGGGAAACGTTCTCCGGGATGCGCCTCACACCATTCTTGATAGTCTAAAGCGCCACCACGGTGAGATAACCAGCGCATAATTAATTTGTTTTTGCCCAGCACTTGTTGGCGATAGATACCCAGATTCTGCCGCTCTTTATGCGGCCCACGGGTTACCGTCAATCCCCAAGATACCAGGGGAGCAGCATCCTCTGGCCAACAGTGCATGACCGGAATTCGGCTCAGATCGACATCATCACCTTCCCAGACCTGCTCTTGGCAAGGTGCAGAGCTTAAGCATTTCGTTGGCATATTCAAAACCTGCTTAAATTTCGGCAGTTTATCGAATAAATCACGAAATCCCTTCGGAGGATCGGGTTCTTTCAAGAAAGCCAACAGCTTACCAACATCCCGCAGTGCGCTGACGTCTTCTTGCCCCATCCCCATGGCAACCCGCTTGGCGGTACCAAACAGGTTACACAGCACTGGCATGCTGTAGCCCTTAGGATTCTCGAAAAGTAATGCAGGGCCGCCAGCACGTAAGGTGCGATCGGCAATTTCTGTCATTTCCAGATAGGGATCAATAGGCTGGCTAATACGTTTAAGTTCCCCCCTCTGTTCCAGTAACGAGAGGAAGTCACGTAAGTCACGGTATTTCATGCTGATCATTTCGGCGGCTATGTGATGCGCCATTATAGGCTGTCTTTATAGCAGTTGCTGTCTTTTTGTTAAAAATGAAGACCGACCCTATCAAAAAATATCATGGCGCTCCCTGCCATCCACGATTATTAATGCAAATATTATTCTGCCGATACAAATTAAACGTTCTCTTTATATAATAAACAACAGGTTATAAATGATGTATTTTTCCTGACTGTCTAAATACCGGCACTTTTGCTATGCTGCCGAGCAGTATCTAAAGGCATGCGAAATTATGAAATACTGGCATTTATTATATTGTAAACGTGGTCAACTGTTACGCGCTAAAGAGCATTTAGAGCGGCAAGAGGTGAAGTGCTGGACACCGATAGTGACTATCGAAAAAATAGTGCGCGGCAAACGAATTGCAACAACAGAAGCACTATTCCCTAACTATCTATTTATCGCCTTTGATCCAGAACAAATTCACACCACAACAATCAGCGCCACCCGTGGTGTCAGCCATTTTGTCCGATTTGGTGTGCAGCCCGCGGTCATTCCGGCGGTTGTTATCGCCGAGATGCAATCCCATACTGCGGATAAAATCATTGACCCGGAAGTGCCTGTTGCTGGCGACGTAGTGACAATTACGGAAGGTATTTTTTCCGGATTACAGGCAATTTATACCGAACCCGATGGCGAAGCCCGTTCCATGCTGCTGCTGAATATGCTCAATAGCCAAGTGCTGCAAAGCCTGGATAATCGTCAGTTCGAAAAACAGTCATAATTCGGTGTAACAACAAATCGAGGTAGGTACAGCCGTACCTACCCTATGATGAAGACTCAAAGAGCTATGGTTGCATTTTATCGTCATGTAACCATTGGGCGACTTGCTTAGCGAAATAGGTTAATACCCCATCTGCACCAGCACGTTTGAAGCATAACAGCGACTCCATCACCGTCGGTTTCTCTTGCAACCAACCATTTTGGATAGCAGCCATGTGCATCGCATACTCGCCAGAAACCTGATAGGCAAAAGTCGGCACGCCAAAAGTCTCTTTTACCCGCCGTACCACATCCAAATAAGGCATCCCAGGTTTGACCATCACCATGTCAGCACCTTCTTGCAAATCCTGAGCAATCTCTTGCAAAGCTTCATCGCTGTTGGCCGGATCCATTTGATAGGTTTTTTTATTCCCACCTTTCAAATTACTGCTGGAACCAATAGCATCGCGGAATGGGCCATAGTAACAAGAGGCATATTTAGCGGAATACGCCATGATTTGCGTATTTACCCATCCTTGCAGCTCTAACTGATCGCGAATAGCGCCAATGCGGCCATCCATCATGTCGCTCGGTGCGATAATCTCAGCACCCGCTTCTGCATGTGACAAAGCTTGACGCACTAAAATTTCTTTGGTTATGTCATTGATAACATAGCCATCAGCATCAATTACACCATCTTGTCCGTGGGTAGTGTAGGGATCGAGGGCGACATCGGTAAGAATACCTAATTCTGGTACCGCGTCTTTTAAAGCCCGCACAGTTCGTTGTACCAAACCATTCGGATTATAGGCCTCTTCCGCATGCAATGATTTCAGACCTGATTCAATGACTGGAAACAACGATATGACTGGAACCCCAAGCTTAGCAATTGCCTCTGCCTCTTTCACCAACAGATCAATTGTCATGCGCGAGACACCTGGCATGGACGCAACAGCTTGCTGCTGATTATTTCCTTCCATGACAAACACCGGATAAATCAGGTCATTGACTGTCAGCTGGTTTTCAGCGACCAGCCGGCGGCTGAAATCATGACGGCGCACACGGCGCATACGGCGACCAGGAAAGGTGCCCGGGAATGCATAGCTCATATTGTTCTCCTAACTCAAACCAACCGGAAAATCCGGCGGGCGTTTTCATCAGTTTTCTGTCCCAGCCATTTAGGGTCTTCTTGTCGCCAGACAGCAACCTGCTGGACGATATGAGGCAGAAATCGGGGTTCATTGCGACGCGATGCCGGTTTAGGATATATATCCCTTGGCAATAAATAGGGGGCATCGGTTTCTAACAACAATTGCTGAACAGGAATGCGCGGCAGTAACGCTCTTAGTTCCAGACCTCGGCGTTCATCGCAAACCCAGCCGGTGATACCAATAGATACGCCCAATGCCAGACAAGCATCTAACTCATCGGCAGTTCCAGTAAAGCAATGTACAACAGCGGCGGGGATTTTATCTAACCAAGGTAAAAGCAGAGCAATAAAACGCTCGTGAGCATCGCGGCAATGTAAGAAAACAGGCAAAGAAAGCTCGGCGGCTA
Source organism: Yersinia rohdei ATCC 43380 (assembly GCF_000173775.1). GTDB lineage: Bacteria > Pseudomonadota > Gammaproteobacteria > Enterobacterales > Enterobacteriaceae > Yersinia > Yersinia rohdei. The sequence goes on along the minus strand of NZ_ACCD01000007.1, from coordinate 134,582 downwards.
ATGCCAGTTGCGCAGTAAAGGCTATTTCTTGTTCTGCTGGAGTCGAAAAGTTGCGGTTGAAATCCAACCCACACTCGCCAATAGCAACCACTGAAGTATTGGCAGACAATGCCCTGATTGTCTGTTCGACCGACATATCCCAACAACTGGCATGGTGAGGGTGAACACCGGCAGTTGACCAGCAATAACCAGGGTAAGTCATGGCAAGATCCAGTGCTGCCTGGCTTTCTTGCGCATCAGTACCGGTAATTAGCATACCGGTAACCCCAGCCTCTTGTGCAGCAGCAATAATCTGAGGGCAATCTTTTGCAAATTGTGAACTGGTTAAATTCACACCGATATCAAACATTGAACCGTCCCAAACAGAAGCCGCCCTGATGGGCGGCTAAAACATCAAATCACATATCTGCCATCATTCGAGTTACCGATGTGCTAGCTACTCTCATTACCCAGCCTTTTTCTCTATTGGGATAGATTATAACTTGAGAGAGATTTAGGACTCTTTCGGCTGGTTATCGACGTCTTCTTCATCTTCTTCATCAATATCTGCCCGGCGTTTTTTGCCAGTGTAAAAACGAGCGAAGAATAGACCCAGTTCAAATAACAGATACATTGGGATTGCCAATAATGTCTGTGACAACACATCCGGTGGCGTGAGAAGCATGCCAACAACAAAAGCACCGACAAACACATAAGGCCGTTTTTTCTTCAATGCTTCAGGTGTGGTCACCCCTGTCCAGCACAAAAGAATTATCGCAATCGGAACTTCAAAAGAAATACCAAAGGCCATAAAAAGCGCCATAACAAAATCAAGATATTTGGTGATATCCGTTGCGATTAACACACTTTCCGGCGCTGTTTTGGCAAAAAAACCAAAAGCTAGCGGAAAAACAATAAAATAAGCAAATGCCATACCCAGATAAAATAAGAAGCTACTGGAAATCAGCAGTGGAACCATCAGACGGCGCTCATGCTTATATAGCGCAGGGGCGATAAATGCCCACACCTGATAAAGGATCATCGGAGCTGAAACAAACACCGAGACCATCATGGTCAATTTAATCGGGGTAAAAAACGGCGATGCAACATCTGTAGCAATCATACTGGAGCCAACAGGCAGTTGTTTGATCAACGGTGCTGAAACCAGGTGATAAATATCATTGGCGAAAAAAACCAATACAAAAAAAACCACTAAAATAGTGATGATGCAATTCAATAGCCGCTTACGCAGTTCTATTAAATGAGTAATAAGGGGTTGGGTATCATCAACAGCCATGTTTACCGATCGCCGCCAGGTTGGTGAATTCGAGGTTGTTCAGCACTGAGTGAATCGGTGCTATGGGTATCAACTGTGGCAGTTTGTGCCTTAGCTACGGGAGTATTCGTAACAGGTACCGGCTCCCTATCTACAGGAGGGATAGACGCAGAAAATGCCTCAACCTGAGTCATAGGTTTCACATCGCTATCAGGAGCAGCGCCAACTGCTGACGAAGTGCTCGCTTTATCAATATCAATGCTCGGAGCTTGAGGCAATGCCTGAGCCTGAGTTGCGGACTCTGCTGGTGTAACACCATCATGAATCGCTTCCGGTTCAGTAACTAGCGGATTATGAATCGTGTGTGGTGCTTCCGAGCCAATGTCAGAATGATAAGAACGTTTCAGCGCTTCAGCAGCCTCTTTGAGTTCATCCATTGAGGCTTTCAGTTCAGGTGTCAGATTCTGCAAACCGGCCTGTTCTGCTTTCTTCAGGCTATCTTGCAACTCCTGAATCTTAAGCTCTTGCGCTAATTCGTTTTGCACAGTTGCTGCAAGTGAACGCAAAGTACGAATCCAACCTGCAACTGTTCTTACAGCAACTGGTAACCGTTCTGGCCCAAGGACGACCAGACCGATAACAAGCACCAGCAACAGTTCACTAATCCCGATGTCGAACACAGCTTATCCCTGCTCTTTGTCGTGACTCTTAGACTCTTCAGCTTTAACTACCGGCTGCTGCTTTTCAGCAATCGACTTTGCAAAATCAGCATCATTGCTGGTTTTATCAACATTAGTCGGAGGTGTTTGTGGCTCATCGCCTATGGCTTTCTTAAAGCCTTTGATAGATGCACCCAGATCTGACCCCAACGTCCGCAGTTTATTGGTTCCAAACAGCAGAACAACAATCACGGCAATGATCAATAACTGCCAAATACTTATACCACCCATTACATTCACCTCTATATTCAAGGGTTATTCCATAGAGGCATTATACGTCATATAGCCTCTGTGAATACCTATCTAACTTACCGCATTTTGAACTAGCGCATAGCTTCTTGACCAAACAAGGGAATTCTTTAACAACTCTTACATCGCCAATAGCCGCGCAATAGTCTACTCAAAGATAATTCAGCAATTAAGTCATTAACTGGTTCGTCGCCAACCAATAAACCAAGCCAATGCTCCAGCGACAATAAATCCCGTTGAGATTTCTACCGCATCAGCCAAAAACAAAATGGTACCGCTAACTAATAGTGTAGCGCCAACACCGAACAAATACCGTGACTGACCTTGCCGTTGTTGCTGTCCTTGCAACTGTGTCGTAAGTTTATCAACACTTTGCTGTAATAATTTATGCTGCTGCAAGCTGTCATAAACCAGCTCAGGCAACTCAGGAAATTTCTCTGCCCAGAATGGTGCTTTTTCTTTCAAAGCCCTGATAACAGCAGGCAGACCAACTTGGTCTCTTAACCAGCTTTCAAGGAAAGGTTTAGCCGTCGTCCACAAATCAAGTTGGGGATAAAGCTGACGCCCCAAGCCCTCAACATATAACAACGTTTTCTGTAGCAAAACCAACTGGGGTTGTACTTCCATATTAAAGCGGCGTGCAGTGTTAAAGAGGTTTAACAAAACATGCCCGAATGATATTTCAGCGAGTGGTTTTTCAAAAATAGGCTCGCAGACGGTACGTATAGCGAACTCAAAATCTTCAACATTCGTGTCACGGGGAACCCAACCGGAATCGACATGCAATTCAGCAACTCGCCGATAATCTCGATTAAAGAAAGCAATAAAGTTTTCAGCAAGATAACGTTTATCTGCTTTGTTCAGCGAGCCGACAATACCGCAGTCAATACCGATATAAAGTGGGTCATGGGGATGTTCGTAGCTGACAAAAATATTCCCAGGATGCATATCTGCATGGAAAAAACTGTCACGAAAAACCTGAGTGAAGAAAACTTGTACCCCACGTTCAGCCAGCAGCTTCATATTAGTGCCTTGGTCTTCCAGAGCAGCAATATCAGATACCGGTATGCCGTAAATACGTTCCATTACCAAGACGCTTTCTCGGCAATAATCTGAATAGATCTCAGGAATATAGAGCATTGGGCTATTTTCAAAATTACGACGCAATTGGATTGCGTTCGCAGCTTCTCGTAGCAAATTCAACTCATCAAGCAGTGTTTTTTCATATTCACGTACGACTTCCCGTGGGCGCAATCTGCGGCCATCGGGTAAAAGCTTAGGTACCCAGCCAGCCAATCGGTACATCAAACGGATGTCTGCTTTAATAATCGGCAAGATATCGGGGCGAATAACTTTAAGTACAACTTCCTGACCGTTCTCTTTTAAACGTGCCGTATGTACTTGCGCAATGGAAGCAGAGGCCAAAGCTTGCTGCTCAAAGTCGTCGAACCATGTTTCGAGCGGCCCTCCCATCGCTATTTCAATATGTTTTCGTGCCAGCGCACCATCAAATGGCGCAACTCTATCTTGTAATAAAGCCAGCTGATCGGCAATTGCCGGAGGGAAGAGATCACGGCGCGTAGACATCATCTGCCCAAACTTGATCCAGACAGGCCCTAATTCCTGCAAGGCAAGGCGTAGACGTTCACCAATCGGCTTATCTTTGTGACGATTAGGCAACCAGAAAAATAGATGGCGGCCAATGCGTAATGGTAACGTCAAACGTATATTCGGGATTAATTCATCCAGCCCATAGCTTAAGAAAACCCGAATAATTAGATACAGGCGCCGAAGTTCTCCTGGCGTCATTGTTTTGTCTCCATGATTGCCAATCTGGCGCTTAAAGCTTCAGTGGCACGGACGGTAGCGTCAACTTCTTCGTTAAACCACACTACTTCCAGCGGAGCCGGAGCCATTTTCCACTCTTCAGTTATTGCTTCAGCTAAATAATGTTGTTGCTGTCGTAACTGCTTACTCAGAAAACGACGACTTTTATGTACTGCCTGCCCAATGGATTCCGCAGCAATATCACCAATATAAGGTGCCAGCCATTCGGCGGGTTCCCACTCAGCAAGATCCAATAGAGCAACAAGCTGTTGAACTACCTGAATATCACCTTCGACAATCAATTCACCACTACGCATTAGTGGTGAAAGTTGCTGGCGGTCACGCAGTTTTGCCAACACAGCAACTTCCGATTTCACTATGCAATCTGCCTCACCATCCCATTGACTTAAAACATCTATCTGCTGTTCGCTAAAGACTAATAGCAGAGGAAAACTTATCTCGCGTAACTCGATACGCAAAACTTTACCTGCTAAGCGTAAACGCGCAGTTTTCATGCTTTTATCACGAAATAACACACTATTTAGTGAAGTTTCTATAGCTGCTGCTATTAGCGGCGACAGCAAAAAAGGTTCTAGTGACAAGGGCTTAAATATCAGTGATTTTAGTGGCATAGCCATATTCCTGTTAGAACTTGAAGCCCCGATGTAACGCAACAATACCACCGGTTAAATTGGAATAAGTTACGTTTTCAAACCCAGCATCTATCATCATACCTTTCAGTGTTTCTTGGTCAGGATGCATCCGAATAGATTCCGCCAAATAGCGATAACTTTCGGAGTCCTGTGCTACAAGCTCACCAATCTTAGGTAAAATATGGAAAGAATATGCATCATAGGCTTTGCTCAAAGGAGCCAGTAGCGGTTTAGAGAACTCGAGAACTAACAAACGCCCACCTGGTTTTAATACCCGAAACATCGAGCGCAGCGCTTTTTCTTTCTCGGTTACATTTCTCAAACCGAATGAAATAGTAATGCAATCGAAGTAATTATCAGGGAAAGGCAAGGCCTCAGCATTAGCCTGCACATAACTGACATTACCTACAATCCCTTTATCGCGCAGCTTTTCACGGCCCATACGCAACATAGATTCATTAATATCAGCCAGAACGACTTCGCCCTGCTCACCTACCAAGCGAGAAAACTTGGCGGTCAAATCGCCGGTACCACCCGCCAAGTCCAATACCCGTTGACCGCGTCGAACACCGCTACAGTCAATGGTAAAACGCTTCCAAATACGATGAACACCGAACGACATCAGGTCATTCATCAGATCGTATTTAGCGGCTACGGAATGAAAAACTTCTGCCACCATGCCTTCTTTCTGTTCTTTGGCTACGGTGCGGAAACCAAAATGAGTGGTTTCCTTCTCCTGATCTACCATTTTCTCTGCCTGCTTTTCAGTCAATCTTTCGAGGAAGTGTACCAGAACTCCGATGAAATCCCCATCTCACCTGGTACTAAGATAACTGCTTAATCGCAATCTTCTCAACATCATACAGAAGAGAAGTATGCAACTAACCCTGATACTTCAGCGGTGTAGAATCGTTGTTCTCAGTTTCCACATCATCAGATAGTGCTAAATCGCCCTCTGGTTGATCTTCCATGCAGGCTTTATCTGCCAATGATGGACTAATAGGCCGTTTAACCTCGACCCCCAGAGTACGAAAACCTTCAACTTGCCCTATCAGGTTACCACGGCCTTGGGACAGTTTGTTCATTGCCTGCCGATAACTTAGTTGGGCTTTATCTAGGCTTTGCCCTAATGACTCCATATCATCAACAAATAAGCGCAATTTGTCATAGAGTTTGGCTGCTCTATCCGCAATACGTTGCGCATTTTGGCTTTGGTGCTCATAGCGCCATAAGTTAGTGATAGTCCGTAAAGCCACCAGCAGTGTGGTCGGGCTAACCAACATAATATTGTGTTGTAGTGCTTCGCTGATCAATTCTGGCTGGCGATCTATTGCGACCAGAAAGGCCGGTTCTACTGGGATAAACATCAATACATAATCAAGTGAACGTAAGCCGGGAAGTTGCTGGTAATCCTTACGGCCTAACATTCTGATATGGGTTCGCAGCGACAATAAATGCTCATTTAATGCCGCTTCACGTTCGTTATCATCCTCACTATTAAAATAGCGCTCATAGGCCACCAGCGACATTTTTGCGTCAATAACGACATCTTTGCCCTGAGGCAAACGAACAATGACATCCGGCTGCATGCGGCTATTGCCATCAATTTTTACACTAACTTGGGTTTGATACTCATGGCCCTCGCGTAGACCTGAAGCTTCGAGCACTTTGGCCAACACCACTTCACCCCAGTTTCCCTGTGTTTTATTATCTCCTTTGAGGGCCTTTGTCAGGTTCAATGCTTCTCGCGCCATTTGAGCATTGAGCTGTTGCAGGCTACGGATTTCGTGGGTCAGTGTATGACGCTCGCGAGCCTCTTGACCAAAACTATCCTGAACCTGTCGGCGAAAACCATCCAGTTGTTCCCGCAAAGGTAGCAATAAACGATCCAGACTTTGCTTATTCTGTTCGTCCGCACGGCGACCAGTTTGTTCAAAGATGCGATTTGCCAGGTTTTCGAACTGAGTGGTCAGCCGTTGCTCGCTATTAAGCAGTAAACGTTGCTTTTCTTCTGCGGCCAGGCGAGTTTCTTCCAAGCGGATTGTCACCTCGCGCAGTTCAGCCTCTTGCGCGCTATTGACTTCCCGCTGAGCACGCAGCTCTTGATTAAGTTGTTCACATTCATTGCGCCAATGAACCAATTGTTGAAGCTTTTCAGCATTTGCCGCTAACTGGCTATGTAAATTGCGTTGTTCCAACTCATTTTGTCGCAATTGCTGTTCATTACGCTGCAAAATTTCCTGCAACTCTGCCGTATTCTGCTGAGATTGCTGTAATTCCTGCTCCAGTAAGCGCTGCACAATATCTTGTTGTGCTTTATTTCGCTGCTGAAACAAGCTGGCAATCAACCAGCCAATAAGCCCACCAAGTAGGCAGCCTCCCAGCCCATAAAATAAACTGATATCCACGGTTATCTCCCCATTAACCTATTGTCAGTCAAGGTAAGGGGATACTGTATGGATGTCCAGAGTGTTTTTCCGTTACATGTCATCTTGCGAAGCCGCGCGCATAAGTAATATGTTAATCAAAAAGTGCTTATTTTATTGGCGGAAAATAGGCTAAAACTGTCAGCCATAGAACATCGGTGACTGTTCATTTGCTCTGGCATAGTTAGTCAATCCAGTGGGAAAGCCACTGAATACCAAATGCGCCGGGAGCCAAAATGCCAAATGCCCAAACAATGGCAGAAGTGATGTTAGCCAATTGGAAATAAAACTTTGGCATGGCGCAAATGCCAGCAACTAAGGGAACGACTGCGCGCAATGGGCCAAAGAAACGCCCAATAAATGCGCCAAAGAACCCCCAGCGCTCAAAAAATGCATGACCGCGAACCAGTAACTGAGGATTGCGGGAAAGTGGCCACAAGGTGCCAACGCGATCCTTGTAATGGTCACCGACCCAATAAGAGATCCAGTCACCGAAAAATGCACCCGCCACAGCAGCGGCCCAAATCGGCCAGAAAGAAATACCGCTTTCACCGATTAATGCACCTAATCCGAGCAGAATGACTGTTGCAGGCAAGAGTAGGGAAAGAAAAGCGAGCGACTCACCAAAAGCGAGAATAAACACAATAGGTATGGCCCATGTTTCATGTGCACGAACAAAATCGAGGGTAACAGTAATGACGTCATTCAGGGTCACAGGTATTTTCCTGTTATCAATAAAGTAACCATTAGCATACGCAATGTGTCGGCATTTTGGCTCAACAAAAAATAAACGGCCGGAATATTCCGACCGTTTTAACGAACTAACACAACAAAGTTGAATTATCAGGCGTTGGCAGTTGCTACTTTATTGCCAGCCATTTCGGCTGATCTGCGAATCCACAGTTCACGCCATTTTTTCAGTGCTGATATCAGGATAATGGCACCCAGTGTCATCATGATGATAGAAATGATGCCGTTGAATAAGTTGTAACCTTTCGCCGCTGAGTTGAAATACACGTGAGTTATCATCCAGTAACCAGCATAGTTTACAGTCACAAACAGATAAGCCAGTGGAATAACACAGGTCAGCATATAAACACGTTTGGTTGCCAGACGCAGAATAATAGTGGCGCCAATAATTAAACCAACAGAAGCCATTAACTGGTTTGATACACCAAACAGAGCCCAGACCGAGTTAATATCACCCGAGTTGAGGAGGTATCCCCACAGCGCACAAGCAATAACACTACAAGCCAATGTGCCAGGCAACCAATCAGTACGTTTTAGTGGTGCCCAGATATCGCCTAAGAAATCTTGCAACAGGTAGCGAGCAACACGAGTACCAGAGTCAACAGCTGTCAGAATAAATACGGCTTCAAACATAACAACAAACTGGAAGAAGTAAGCAGCCAGGCTACTAAACCAAGGTACACGGATGAAGATATCCGTCATACCGACAGCCAAAGTAACTGCACCACCAGTACGGCCATACAAGTCCAGACCAATTTCCTGGCTCAGTTTTGGCAGGTTAACCACATCCATTCCAAGCATGCTCCAGGCTTCAGCGGATGAGTTAATTGCGAAGTAGTCAGCAGGATGCAAAGACGTAGCAGCGATCAGGGCCATAACCCCAACCATACATTCGGCCAGCATTGCGCCAAAGCCGACGGGTAAAATATCGCTCCATTTATCAATCTGTTTTGGTGTAGTACCTGAACCGATAAAAGCATGGAAACCAGAAATAGCACCACAGGCAATAGTAATAGAGATAAACGGCCAGACTGGGCCTGCCAGAACAGGGCCACCGCCATGAATAAACTGTGTTACTGCTGGGAATTGAATCTCAGGGTTAATAAATACGACACCAACAATCAGTGCGCCAAATACACCAATTTTCATAAAGCTAGAAAGATAACCACGAGGTGTTAATAGCATCCATACAGGCAGTGCAGTCGCGAAGAAAGCATACATCGGCAAAATAATGCTGACGGTATCTGCTTTTAGCATTAACCATTCGCCAAGCCAGGTGCCTTCAATATAAGGGCCGACAAACACGCATACCATGATTGCGACAATACCAACATAGGAAGCCCCTTTCAGGCTACCAGTCATGCGTTCCCATAATCCAACGCAGATAGCGATAGGGATTGTCATGAATACCGCAAAAGTACCCCACGGGTTACGTTCCAGGGCATGTACCACAACCATCGATAACCCGGCCATGGTAATGGTGATAATGAACAACATCGCCAGACCGGTACACCAGCCAGCTACCGGCCCGAGTTCTGATTTAGCCACTTCTGACAGGGATTTCCCCTGATGTTTCATGGAAGCGAACAGTACAACGGTGTCATGAACGGCACCACCGATAACACAACCAATCAGTAACCACAGGAAACCAGGTAAATAACCATATTGGGCTGCCAATACCGGGCCAACTAAGGGACCAGCCGCAGCGATTGCTGCAAAGTGGCTACCAAAGTTCACCCATTTTTTTGTTGGAACATAATCTTTGCCATCTTCGAAGGTGTGGGAAGGTGTTATTTCACTGTCATCGACGCGCAGAACCTTACGAACAAAGAAGATACCGTATAAACGGTAGCAGATAGTAAGGATACACGCGGAAGCGATAACAAAGGTAATCGCATGTTGCATGAGCATTCTCTCCAGGGAATTTGTCAGGCGTTAACATACGCTTGGCCCCAAGAGAAATATCAGCGAACTGGTTAAGCGGTGGCCTACATCATTAAGCGGTTAAAAATAGCGACCTAGTGGTAATTCGTCAGGTTGCTGAAAAGGTTGATTGGCGGGGAAATGTGCCGAGCAAGCCATAACGAGGTGAGCTATTGGAGTACCTATTGGGGCTATCGTCACGGCGTTAAAACGGAAAATAGACATTGGTTATCAAACAACAAATGTTATCAAACAAAGAGCTACCTAATAGTAGCTCCATAACATACAAATTAGAGCAATGGCCGGTAGGCAATAATTACTCCAAGAAATATGACTGCAATTTTTCACATTCAGTGCGGCTCAGGCCAAATTCTTGTTGTAACCAATGCTCGCGACTACCATAACGCTCTTGAATACTACGTAGTGCGGTCTGAATAAACTCTTCTCGGGCCGATAGCACAAAAGCGAATTGTTCTAACGCCTGAGCATTTAGTTTTAGCGCCAGCTCAGACAGCATATGCTCCCGAAAAGGTGCCAGTGTTGTTTCAGTCAGCAGATAATCTTCCAATACTGTTGATTCATCCGCCCCCAATGCGAACAACACCAGAGCAGAACCTACACCTGTGCGGTCTTTGCCAACGGCGCAATGCTGAACCACACCTGTGGCAGCATGTGCGGGCGAAACGCTATTTTGTAGCAAACTGACTAACTGTTTGTAGGCTTGATTGTTAAAAGGTAACCGTCGATAAAGCTCTAGCATGAAAGCACGAGCATCAAATGTGGCTAACGTCTCATTAGTTAGCTTTTCCAGATTGGCATTGACGTCGCTGCTAAGCGGGTTGGCGGGAATATTGTGATAACTGGCCCCATGCCATACAACATCGGGTTTGGCTTGGACTTCATCAGCATCTCGATAATCAAGAATTTGAGCAACAGAGCCACTGCTGAGCAAGTCACAATCTTTGGCACTCAAACGGTCAAGTGAACCTGAACGAAACAATAACCCGCGTTTAATACGCCGGCCATCCGCAACTACATTACCACCGAGATCACGAAAGTTAATACCACCATCCAGTGGCAGCAGGGAAGGATGAGCTAGAGCAGGTGTCGTCATGTTTTCCTCTTATTATTGTCCATTATAAGAGTTACGACATTAACAGATAAAACGATAAAATAAAAAACGGGCCAGTAAACTGACCCGTCAACAATAAACCTAACAACTGTATTCCTTTCAACTCTATTCTTTTGACCTACAGGCATTACAGCAAGTGACGGGCTGCCTCGACTACAATTTTTACTGCATGGCTTTCCGTCGCTTTCATCGTTTCTTCGTTCGGGATCTCTTGCTGGGTGCGGTTTACGATGACCCCGGCAACCATCCCAGCACGTAGACCTTGGCTAGCGCACATGGTCAGTAAAGTGGCAGATTCCATTTCATAATTCATCACGCCCATAGATTGCCATTCTTCCATAGAGCCTTTGAAACGGCGAACTACGCGGCCAGAGAAGGTATCGTAACGTTCCTGCCCCGGATAGAAGGTGTCTGAAGACGCTGTGACACCAATGTGAGTGGTGGCACCTATAGATTTAGCAGCATTAACTAATGCTGTAGTGCAGGCAAAATCAGCTACGGCGGGGAATTCCATCGGCGCGAAATGCAAGCTGGCACCGTCTAAACGCACTGCTGCAGTTGTGACTAATACATCACCAACATTGATATTTGGTTGAATAGCACCGGTCGTACCAATACGCAGGAAAGTCCGAACACCCAATTGCGCCAATTCTTCAACTGCGATAGAGGTTGATGGGCCGCCGATACCTGTTGAGCAGACAATCACAGCTTTGCCATCCAGCTCTGCACGCCATGAGGTAAATTCACGATGCGAAGCCAGATGTACTGGGTTATCCATCAATTTAGCGATTTTCTCAACACGTTGTGGATCACCTGGAACAATAGCCAGAGTCGCCCCTTGCAGGTCGCTTTTAGTTAGGCCCAAGTGAAAAACGTCGGATTTAGCCATGTGTGAGACTCCTCTTTCATGAAAGATGTTATAGGGAGGTACAAAGGATCACTTTACTCAAAATTGGCACACTATTTCGTGATGACAGTCACTTTGCCAAAAGAAATCATGATTTCAAATACATTAAAATTGTGACTCCAATCACAAAACAAGCCCATTGAGACTATTTCTCATACAAAACATATCTTATTACCGCAATAATTTTATCTATGAGTAATATTTGATCTATAAGAAACAATGATAGAACGCCTTGGTTAATGCTGTATGTCTATCTTAACTTGCTAATTTATCGACCAAGCCTCATTTAGCGATAACTCCCTCAATTACTGCAAAACCTGATCTCATTAATCTCAAAGATTACCTATAGTTAAAATCGACAACAGCAAATATAGGGGCAACGGATAACTCAGCCCAACGGGATTTCATCACGTAATATTTTCCTCATTTAGCAAGGAGACCACAGTGAAAACTGATCAACTTATGACTCTCAGCAGGTCAGCCGCCAGTGGTTTTTCCCCGGCGGTAAACCCTCTGGCCTCGACGACCCGCCATACCGATCAACAAGGTATTCACTGCACAGAAACCTCTATCCCATCACAAGGTGATGAATTACCAGCATATATTGCTAAACCCGCCCAACATACCGGCCCTTACCCAGTGGTCATTGTGGTGCAAGAAATCTTTGGCGTGCATGAACACATCCGGGATATCTGCCGCAGATTGGCAAAACAGGGCTATCTGGCCATCGCCCCTGAGCTGTTTTTTCGTCAAGGGGATGCCAAAGAATATGATGATATCAATGCGTTATATAAAAATCTGGTGAGTAAAGTCCCCGACCATCAGGTCATGGCTGACCTTGATCATGTGGCACATTGGGCATCCCGCCATGATGGCGATACCCGTAAATTGGCCATCACCGGATTCTGTTGGGGAGGGCGAATTGCCTGGTTGTATGCAGCCCATAACCCACAGTTAAAAACCGCCGTCGCTTGGTATGGCAAGCTTGTTGGGGAAAAAACCTTGCTGCTCCCGAAATATCCAGTTGATGTTGCCGTCAATCTCGATGCGCCGGTTTTAGGATTATATGGAGGAAAAGACGGCAGTATTACACCAGAACATATCGACACCATGCGCCAGGCACTACGCGCCGCCAATGCCGATGCAGAAATCATTGTTTATCCCGAGGCGGGGCATGCCTTTAATGCGGATTATCGCCCAAGCTATCATGCAGAATCTGCACAGGATGGCTGGCAGCGCATGCTTGATTGGTTCGCTCAGCACGGAGTGGCGGCTCATCCCATACCTGATGCAGATAAATAGCCGCCATAAAAAAGGGCGCAAGAAATGCGCCCAAAGCCTCACACAGAGTAAAAAACTAATTAATTAAACCTGTTCTTCACGCAGACGTTGCGCGGCCAGTACCATATTTGCCAGTGCCTGACGGGTTTCCGGCCAGCCACGTGTTTTCAAACCGCAGTCGGGATTAACCCATAAACGTTGTGCCGGAATGCGTTGCGCGGCCTTACGCAATAACGCTTCAATCCATTCCACACTTGGCACATTTGGCGAGTGAATATCATAAACACCGGGGCCAATTTCATTCGGATAGGCGAAATCTTCAAATGACTCCAACAGTTCCATATCTGAGCGGGAAGTTTCGATGGTAATCACATCAGCATCCAGCGCAGCAATGGAATCCATAATGTCATTGAACTCGCAATAACACATATGGGTGTGGATCTGGGTGTCATTTTGCGCCACTGCCGCATTCAATTTAAAGGCATCAACTGCCCATTGCAGATAAGCTTGCCAGTCAGCGCGGCGCAGTGGTAAACCTTCACGCAGTGCAGGCTCATCAATCTGAATGATGCCAATCCCGGCTTTCTCCAAATCTTCCACTTCATCACGCAATGCCAATGCAATTTGCTTGGCAATGGTTTCACGGCTGACATCTTCGCGCGGGAATGACCAGCATAGAATAGTAACCGGCCCGGTTAACATGCCTTTCACCGGCTTATCCGTCAGGGATTGCGCATATTTAGCCCATTCAACTGTAATAGCTTCAGGGCGGCTGATATCACCAATAATCACCGGCGGCTTAACACAACGCGAACCATAACTTTGTACCCAACCATTTTGCGTAAAGACAAAGCCGTCCAGATGCTCGCCGAAATATTCAACCATATCATTGCGTTCAGCTTCACCATGCACCAGAACGTCCAACCCCAAACGCTCCTGTTCCGCAATGGCTTGCTTGATGTGCTCGCTGATTCCGGTGCGGTAGTTTTTACCGTCCAGCCGACCTTGTTTGAAGTCCAGACGCAGGCCGCGGATCTCGGTCGTTTGTGGGAATGAGCCGATAGTCGTGGTCGGCCAGGAAGGTAAATTAAAACGTTTCCGCTGAGTCTCCGCCCGCGCTTCATAAGGCAGTTGGCGCTCAATATCTTGCGCAGTAATAGCCGCAAGGCGCTGTTCTACTTGGGCATTATGGACACGGCTGGAAGCTTGACGAGCACGGATTGGCGCGCTGTAAGCCGCTAATTCCGCCAGTTTAGCTTCAGTGGGTGCATTCAATGCTTGAGTCAATAATGCAAGTTCAGCACATTTTTGCAGAGCAAAGGCAAACCAGCTTTTCACTTCTGCATCAAGACGAGTTTCTTCACTCAAATCAATCGGGCTGTGCAATAAGGAACAAGAACTGCCTATCCATAGTGGGCGGCTATTCACTAGCGGTTGTAAGCGTTCGAACCAGCGGCTCAGATCCGCACGCCATACGTTACGACCATTGATAACCCCCAGTGATAACAGCCACTCTTTTGGTAACTGTGCATTCAGGGAATCAATATCATCCTGACCTGCAACCACATCAACATGCAGGCCTTGCACCGGCAGAGCACGGATAGTGTCAAGATTATGGCCAATACTGTCAAAATAGGTGGTCAGGAGTAACTTGACCTGGCCTTGCAGTGCTTGATAAGCCGGTTGGAAAGCCGCCAGCCACTCTGGTGGTAGCTCCAACACCAGCGCCGGCTCATCTATCTGTACCCACTCAATACCGCGCTGCGCCAGTTCAGCGAGCACTTGCTGATAAACTGGCAGGATGTCTTTCAGCAATGACAGGCGGTCAAATTGCTCGCCTTTAACTTTGCCCAGCCACAGATAGGTGACCGGGCCGAGCAGTACCGGCTTGATTTTATGGCCTAATGCCAGTGCTTCATCCACTTCTTCTAGCAGCTGAGTCCAGCCCAGTTTGAACTGTTGGCCTTGCTGGAATTCCGGCACCATGTAGTGATAGTTAGTATTAAACCATTTGGTCATTTCTGCCGCTGCCGCCGGTTTACCGGTTGGGGCACGGCCACGGCCAATGCGGAACAAAGTATCCAAATCAATCGAACCATCCGCATTCTGATGGCGCTCAGGGACATTCCCCAGCAACAAACTGGTCGTCAATACATGGTCATACCAGGCGAAGTCACCTACAGGGACTAAATCAACGCCCGCCTGTTGTTGCTGTTGCCAATGGCGGGCGCGCAATTCACGACCCACATTGAGCAATTCTTCTTGCGTGGAGTTGCCTGCCCAGTAACTTTCTTGTGCTTTTTTCAGTTCACGTTTCAGACCTACACGCGGAAAACCCAGTGTGTGATTTAAAATTGTCATCGTCTTATTCCCCATTTAGCCATCCAGATGTTTACACATCTATAATCCGCAGGTACTGTATATTCCACAAGCGCAATTTGTTCACTGTCACTGTGAAGGACTCTCATGATCGAACTGAAACACTTACGCACCCTGCAAGCTTTGCGTAATACCGGCTCACTTGCCGGGGCTGCGACACAACTTCATCAGACTCAATCGGCCTTATCCCATCAATTCAGTGATCTGGAGCAGCGGCTGGGTTTTCGTTTGTTTGTGCGGAAAAGTCAGCCACTACGTTTCACGACACAAGGCGAGATCCTGTTGCAATTGGCAGAACAAGTGCTGCCGCAAATCAAGCAAGCGCTACAAACCTGCAATGAACCACACCAAACCACTCTGCGTATCGCCATTGAATGTCATAGCTGTATCCAATGGCTGACACCCGCGCTGGACAGCTTCCATAAAAGCTGGCCGCAAGTGGCAATGGACTTTCAATCAGGTGTGACTTTTGATCCGCAACCCGCATTGCAGCAGGGGGAACTGGATTTGGTGCTGACCTCGGACATTTTGCCGCGCAGTGGTCTGCACTATTCGCCGATGTTTGATTTTGAGGTGCGCTTGGTGCTGGCTCCAGACCATCCATTAGCCAATAAAGCCCGTATTGAGCCAGAGGATTTGGCACCAGAAGTATTAATGATTTACCCGGTGCAGCGCCAAAGATTAGATATCTGGCGGCATTTCTTGCAGCCAGCAGGAATTACCCCCTCACTGAAAAATGTCGATAACACCTTACTGCTGATTCAAATGGTATCCGCGCGTATGGGGATCGCCGCCCTGCCACACTGGGTGGTGGAGAGCGTCGAGCGCCAAGGATTGGTGGTGACGAAAACCTTAGGGAAGGGTTTATGGAGCCGGTTATACGCGGCTGTCCGTGATGGAGAGCAGCGCCAACCGGTCACGGAGGCATTTATTCGTTCGGCCCGGCAGCACGCGTGCGATCACCTGCCGTTTGTAAAGAATGCGGAGCGACCCAACGCCGGTGTACCCATAGCGACGCCATTATCACCATTGCCCCGATGATAAAGCTGGGCCAATGGGGTGTCTCTTGCCAAATGGCCAGATTCACCAGTAACCCGGCGGGGACATGCACGTTATTCATGATACCCAAGGTGCCCGCATCGACTTGTGTCGCACCATAATTCCACATGAAGTAACCCAAGGCCGATGCCCCGACGCCCAGCCAAACCAACACGCCCCACTGCAAAGAGGTTGTGGGCAATTTTTGTGGGTTACCGAAGGCAAACCACGCCACGACGGCCACCAGCAAAGCGCCGATATAAAACCATGAAAATGCCACATGCTGCGGGATGGGGTGGACTTCCATCAGACGTTTGTAGCCCACTTGCCCAATGGCAAAACAGATATTCGCTGCCTGTACCAGCAGCAAACCCCACCAAAAGTGTTCACTCAGGTGGTCATAGCGAATAATCGCCGCCCCCACCACCGCCAGCAATGCGCTTAGCGCATAACCCCAACGCAGCCGCTGACCGCGCAACAAATCATAGATTAAAGTGACATACAGCGGGGTCATCACCGTGAATAGCAAAAACTCCGGCACGCTAAGATACAAATAGGCGCGGAAGCTGAATAAGTACATGATACCTAGCTGAATTGCACCCACAGTCATATACAGCAGAATGACTCGCCAGTTGATATTGCGCCAACGCAAGAAAGGCAAAAAGACCAGCGCGGCTAATCCAACACGCATGAGCACAGAGAACCAGCTATCCACCTGGCCGGCCAGATATTCGCCAATCAGGCTAAAAGAAAATGCCCATAAGAGGGTGGTAATGACCAGTAACAACACGATAAGTTGGCTCTATGAGGTGATAAAGTGCAATTGTAGCGCAAGCGGGGAACAATTTTTACGCGAAGTTGGTTTACATCTGGATGTAAACCACCCAAACCAATTCATTCATGCCGATTTGGTATGACTGAAGTTATATCCCCACGCCAATAATCGTCAGGATCAGTGGGGTTGTTACTGCTGCCAGCACCGTGGACATCACCAAACTAGCGGCGGCGGGGCCGGTCAGCGCTTTAAATTGGCGCGACATCAGATAAACATTCACCCCAGTTGCCATTGAGCCGAGCAATACTACCACCTGGGTTTCCAATGCCGGGAGATTCATGGCCCATGCCAGCGCCCATATCACCATCGGCTGTACAATTAATTTCATGCAGCACATGGCGCTGCTGATTTTCCACCCCTCGGTCACTCGGTATTCTGCCAACCCCATTCCCAGCACGATTAAAGATAACGGCGGGGCGACTTGCCCTAGCATGGTGACCGGCTGGTCGATAAATTGCGGCAATTGCCAACCCGTTAAACTGAATAAAGTACCCGAGATAATCCCAATAATCAGCGGGTTGGTCAGCACACTGCGCGCCGTTTTTGCAAACCCTGCCAAGGTGGGTGAGCCATTGCGCGCCCACTCCACCGAAACCGTCACTAATGTCCATAAAATCAGGCCATTAAATACCAGCACCAATGCCACTGCCGGGATAGATTTCTCCCCCAGCATGAGCGTAGCAATCGGCAGCCCCAGCATCACGTTATTGGAGAAAATGCCACCAAGGGCAAATACCGAGCCAGACACGCCATCCAGATGAAAAACTCGACTAGCAACAATGCGCCCGATAACAAATACCACCAGGCAGCTACCAAAAAAGGCAATGAGCAGACGAGCATCAACCGCCGGGCGCTCGGAGAAATCACACATCATACGGAACAGCATGGCGGGTAAAGCCAGGGAGAAAACAAAGCGGGTTAGGCCGTCGGTGATGGTGGATGGCCATTGACCAAATCGCACCAGACAGTACCCCAGCGCGAGCAAAATAAAGAGCGGTGACGACAACACAATCTGGTGCCAGAGCGAAAGAATAAAGACGGGCATGGTTAACATCCTGTCAAACTGGGCCAGGTCAGCCCGTAAAGGTAACAATGGCTGACCGGTGCTGTGTTCCGTTTTATTTATACCAAAGTCATTGGAGTTACAGGTAGGCAGCAAATGAACGAATCCCGATAAACATACTCAAGAATATGATTCGGGTAAGTGAATCAGACTAACACCTCGGTGACTTCAAGTACGAAGATGGAAATCTGCACCAATTAAATCTATACGGTCAGTGCAGATACAGTCAACGCCCCAATTTAACAATTCCCGCGCTCTGTCAGGTTGATTCACGGTATAAACCAAAATACGCAATCCAGCGGCTTTGAGTAATGCTACCCGCCCTGCCGTCAGTTGCTTGTGATTAATATGCAAAGAGACACAAGCCAGCTGACGCGTCATCACCTGCCAATTTTCATCCCATTTATCCAGTAACAGGCCGCGCGGTAGCTCAGGTGCCGCCTGTTGTGCGGCGGCCAGCGCCTCAAATGAAAAAGACGACAATAACGGCGGTATCGCCTGGTCTTGCCACAAGGTGCGGGCCGCCAGCGCAACAGCCCGTCCAGTAGGAATTTCAGTCCCCGTGGTCGGCTTAATTTCAATATTCGCAGCGATGCCATACTGGGCACAACGAGCTGCAACCTCTGAAAGCAGGGGTAAGCGCTCATGACGAAAAGCGGTGCTGTACCAATCGCCAGCATCAAGCTGAATCAGTTTTTCCCAGGGCAAATCACCCGCCACACCCCAGCCATTACTGGTGCGCTCCAGTGTGTCGTCATGGAGGAGAAATATCTGGCCGTCTTGCGATAACTTGGCGTCAAACTCAATCATTTTATGCCCGTGATGTGCGCCAACATCAATAGCCGCCAATGTATTTTCCGGTGCGAGTGAACCGCCACCACGATGGGCAACAATTGCCGGATAAGGCCAGTTTTTACTCATGATTCCATCCGTAATCCGCTTTCTGAATCAAAAAAGTGCAGCGCCGCTGATGGCAATGATAGATGCAGCTCAGTTCCCGCCACCGGCATTTCTTCATGAGATAACCGGACAATAACACTCTGCCCGCCCCACTGCCCATGAGCCAGATTATCCGCCCCTAATAACTCCAGGGTTAATAACGTCATTGGCACCCCCAGCGCTGAAGTTGTTTGCTGAATATGCTCCGGGCGGATACCCAGGGTCAAGCGCCGCGAGGCCCATTGTGGTCGAGGAACCTCCAACGCCAGTACCATACCGTCAGATAAAATAAAGGTGCGCCCATCCGAGCTCAGAGTACCGGCGAACAAATTCATCGCCGGTGAGCCAATAAAACTGGCGACAAATACCGTAGCCGGCCTTTGGTAAACTTCACTTGGCGTGCCAATTTGCTCCGCCACACCTTTATTCATCACAATCACCCGCTGGGCGAGGGTCATGGCCTCAACTTGATCATGAGTCACATATAAACTGGTGGTTTTCAGCCGCCGATGCAGTTGTTGCAATTCAAGGCGCATTTGCACCCGAAGTTTGGCATCCAGATTGGAAAGTGGCTCATCAAACAGGAATACTGCGGGTTCGCGTACAATGGCTCGGCCCATAGCCACCCGCTGGCGCTGGCCGCCAGATAACTCGCGCGGCTTACGTTTGAGCAGCGGTTGCAGCTCCAAAATTCGGGCTGCTTCATCAACACGCTGGCGGATGTGTTCTTTGCCAAAACCACGAATTTTCAGACCATAAGCCATGTTGTCAAACACACTCATATGGGGATAGAGCGCATAATTTTGAAAAACCATCGCAATGCCACGGTCTTTGGGTTCTAAATCAGTTACCCGCTGATTATCAATATAAATATCCCCACTGGAGGTGCGCTCTAACCCCGCAACCATACGCAGCAGTGTTGATTTACCACAACCGGACGGGCCCACCATCACGATGAATTCACCGTCGGCAACATCTAAATCAATCTGTTTAATCACCGGCGTAATGCCGTCATAGGATTTGGTTACTGCCTGAAGCTTTAAACATGCCATATAAGATTACTTCTCACTGTCTACCAGGCCGCGGACAAACCACCGCTGCATCAAAAGAACCACCGCAACCGGTGGAATTAACGTTAGGATCATCGCCGCCATCACCTGATTCCATTGAGTTGGTGCGCCAGAGCTAGAAATCATGCTTCTTATTCCCGCCACCGCCGTTCCCATAGATGCATCACTGGTTATCAGGATTGGCCAGAGATATTGGTTCCAGCCATAGATAAACGTGATAACAAACAGGGCGGCCAAATTGGTTTTTGAGAGCGGCAAGACGATATCCCAGAAAAAACGCATGGCACCGGCACCATCAATACGCGCGGCTTCTAATAACTCATCCGGCAGAGTCATAAAGAACTGGCGGAATAAGAAAGTCGCGGTAGCTGACGCCATCAGCGGCAGGGTCAAGCCGGTATAGCTATCTAGCATATTAAGGTTCGCAATCACCTGAATAGTAGGGAAAATTCTGACTTCTACTGGCAACATCAACGTAAGGAAAATCAACCAGAAAAACAGATTCCTCAGCGGGAAGCGGAAGTAAACAATGGCATAGGCCGACAACATCGAAACCGTGATTTTGCCGACGGTGATCGCCAGTGCCATCACAAAACTGTTAAACAGCATCAGCCCGAAAGGTGCGCTGTTATTGCCCACTCCGGCGTGCCAGATTTGGCTGATGTTGTGCCATAAATGAGAGCCCGGGATTAAGGTCATCGGCACTTGAAAAACCTGGGTGTCATCCAGTGACGCCGCAACAAAAGCCACATACAGCGGAAACAGAATCAGCAGCACGCCGATAATCAGCATCACATGGCAAAAAATATCCAGCCCTCGACGATTCTCAATCATTGGTAACGAACCTTACGCTCAACAAAGCGGAACTGGATAACCGTCAAGCCAATCACCAGCAACATCAACACCACCGACTGGGCCGCGGAACTGGATAAATCCAGCCCGGCAAAACCTTCACGGTAAATTTTATAAATCAGCGTGGTCGTGGACTGCATCGGGCCCCCCCCTGTCGCTGCATCAATGACTGGGAAAGTATCGAAAAAGGCATAAACCAAATTCACCACCAGCAGGAAGAAACTCACTGGCGAAATCAGTGGCAAAGCCAAATTGAAGAAGCGGCGGACCGGCCCGGCACCATCAATAGCGGCGGCCTCCACCAAGGAACGTGGGATGGATTGCAGTGCAGCGAAGAAAAATAAGAAGTTATAACTGATTTGCTTCCATACCGAAGCCAACACCACCAGAAACATCGCCTGCCCGCTGTTCTGGGCGTGGTTCCAGTTGTAACCCAGGGTGGCAAGAAAATGGGTTATTAACCCCAGCCCCGGGCTGAATAAGAATATCCATAACACCGCCGCCACCGCAGGAGCCACGGCATAAGGTAAAATCATTAATGTTTGATAGAGACGACTGCCACGCAAAACGTAATCCACCATCGCCGCCAGAAATAACGACACAACCAAACCGATCCCCGCCACCAAAGAGCTGAAAATCAACGTGGTGTAAAATGATGCTAAATAATATTCATCCTGAAAGAGCTGAATAAAGTTACTCAGCCCAACAAATTTGCTGGAGAGGCCGAAGGGGTCCAGCATTTGCACCGAATACCACAGCGCTTCAGCAGCAGGCCAGAGAAAGAAAACAGCCGTAATGGCAAGTTGGGGTAAAACCAGCAAGTAAGGCAACCAACTACAGGAAAAACCGGGACGGGAAGATGACATAAAATTAACCGCTTATCGAAGCACAAAACTCTTTGGCATGACAGATACTGCCAGTTTGGTGGCGCGAACCGCCATGCCAAACCGGCACCTAAGATAGCCAAATAACGTTATTTGTTGGCCTGTTCGAAGCGACGTAGCAGCACGTCACCCCGCGTCACAGCTGAATCTAGCGCTTCTTGAGGGGTTTTCTTACCCGTCCACACCCCTTCCAGCTCTTCGTCTACCACAGTACGAATCTGTGGCATATTCCCCAGACGTAAACCCTTGGTATAAGGCAATGGCGGCTTATTCAGCATTTGGCGGGTCGCCACATCAGCACCTGGGTTTTTCTCATAGAAACCTTGCTGCTTGGTCAGCTCATAAGCGGCAGTGGTGATGGGCAGGTAACCGGTTTTTTGGTGCCATTCTGCGGCAATTTCCGGCTGGGCCAAATATTGTAGGAATTCCGCCACGCCCTTATAAGTATCTTTATCTTTACCGTCCATCACCCACAGGCTGGCCCCACCAATAATGGCGTTTTGTGGTGCATTTTTAGCATCAGCATCATAAGGCATCATGCCGACACCATAATTAAACTTGGCGTAATGGCGAATATCGGCGAGGGAACCAGAAGAGGCAGTGGTAATAGCGCAGTCACCATTATAGAACTTGGCAGTTGATTCATCTTTGCGGCCAAAATAGGTGAAATCACCTTTCTTGTTCATATCAGACAGCAATTGAATATGCTTCACTTGCAATGGTTTATTGAATTCCAACACCGCCTCTGTGCCATCAAAACCATTATTATTGCTAGCGATTGGCTGACCATGCCAAGCACTGAAGTTTTCAATTTGGATCCAGCCCTGCCAGCCGCTGGCATAGCCACAACTTGAGCCCGCAGCCCGTAATTTAGCAGTATCTTCAGCCAATTCTTGCCAGGTTTTAGGCGGCTGATCGGGGTTTAAGCCCGCTTTCTTGAAAGCATCTTTATTGTAATACAGCACCGGGGTAGAACTGTTAAATGGCTGAGATAATAAGTGGCCTGTTTTGGCATCCGTATAATATCCCGCCACTGTCGGCACAAAGACCGATTCATCAAAATTAATATTGGCATCTTTAAATACCTGGAATACCGGCTTGATAGCCTTACTGGCCATCATGGTCGCGGTACCCACTTCATATACTTGCAAAATAGCCGGGGCTTTCCCTGAGCGGAAGGCAGCAATACCTGCCGCCAGACTTTGTTCGTAGTTACCTTTATAGACCGGCACAATCTTATAATCAGTATGAGATTGATTAAAACGATCCGCTAGTGAATCGACCTCTTTACCTAATTCACCTTCCATTGAATGCCAGAAAGGAATTTCAGTTACCGCCATGGCATTGGCGCTAAAGGCCAAGGTCAGCGCGAGACAAATCGACGTTTTACGAATAGTGTTGTTAAACATATCTGGCCCCTGAATAAATCTGTCTAGCTCACCTCAATTAACTCTTACAGTGAGCGAAATGAATCATTTTTTGTTCGCAAGCAAACATGACACCCTTTCATGACAGAAATATAACCTTCACATGACAGAAACATGACAAAGAAATAAAAATAGATTTTCACAACACAGCGTGCAACGAATATAATAAGTATTTCAGACAAATTTATTGATAATTAAAATAAGCATTAGCCAGAGATATAATAAAAATTAAAATATCAACCAGATATTTATTCGGTTACTAATTTTAAGTTATTTCCTTTCCTTAATTGGGTTGAATCATTATTGAACCACCTCTATCTGACATGTTACTGTTTCCTCGCCTTGTGGATAGCATTTATACGACCATGTTAACACCCTCGTTATCGTTATTATATAATCCACAAGTACTACCAGAGTAAATAAACCCTATTAATTTAGAATAGTATTTCATACAAAGGACGACTAGGTATCTAAGATGAAAAAGACTCTATTATCTATTATGACCGTAGCAGCATTAGCCTGTAGCACCGTTGTTTCCGCACAACCGGTCAATAAAGACATATCAGTTACAGCAGAAGTAAATGGTGCAATCACTATGAAAAAAAGTAATGGTGATGCTCTTAATAATATCTCGCTAGAATATAACTATACTGATAACAATGGAATGTATGAATATGCCGAGAATGTAACTATAGCAAGTAATACGGGGGCTAAAGTCAATATTAAACTCAGATCACCGCTAGTTCTGGAAGGCGATGCCAGTGGCGAAATAAAAACATTTGATGATGTTGTCGTACGTTTAGGGCGAATAGATTTAAATGAGGCAGGGAAAACTTTTGCCTTAGACGCTAGCAATGAGATAAATGGTGCATTAACCATAAAAGCGAAAAAACCCGCAGAAGCCTTATCCGGCGAAACCTACACAGGGACGCTTCAACTAGCTATCGAAGATGAAGTTTAATTACATACCGACATAGTATATATCAGTTGAATTAACCTATGCGGTCAGGACAAAATTCCTGGCTGCATTGTCCTTTGACCTAAATATATAACATCATGGTTTAATGGAAACCATCAATTCGTAAAATATATTCGTCTGAGGAAATCTATTTCTATAAAAAATAATTAATAGTGGAATGGAATCCAATGAAAAACACCATAAAAATTAATATAATTACATTATTCCCCTTGCTACTCTCAACATTTAACTCAATATATGCAAAAGATATAACTATTGAACACTTAGTCCCCGAAGGATTTTCAGCTATTGAAGAAAATGGCACTATGGAGTTATTAGGTATACTCGATGGAAATACATTACCTGGGCCAATAATTTACACTGAACAACAACTGACTTTCGATAAACAACTATACCGTAATAACAATGTTGATGAGCAGTCAGTTCTATTATTGGAACAGATACTACCAAAAATTCCTTATGTGCAATGCAAAAATGGCTGTGACTATATTCTATCTGGTCATAGCATTACTGTAGATAAAATAAATCAGGTTATCAGCATCACCAATAATAATAATCGCTATCTGATGCCAGCTACCACATGGGGATTGGTACACAACCAATCTTTTGACCTACGCATGACAGCAAAAAACTACCGTGCCATATCTGCCCGTGGGAACGACTATCTAGGACTACCTCTGCAATCTTATGGTTTTGTACAGTGGTTTTATAGCACGACTCGTTCAAAGAACACGTATCAGCTTGCAAATCAATTGCCATACCAACAACAAACTCAAGCGGGCATTGATAGCTGGTATCTACAAAAGAACTTTCAAGCACTCTATTTGCGGGCTGGCAGACAAAATAATCTGGATAGTAGTGCGGGCAGCATCCATACCCTTATTAACCCCGCTCTAGACCAATTCATTACTTTAGGTAGCCAAAGTTATTTAGCGCTGGATAAATCCTCAGCGGGCAGTTTAGTGCTATATGCCACTGTTGATGGTGATTATGAAATCTATCGGGATAACCAACTTATCCGCCGCATTCCCGCACAACTTGGCCGCAATGAAATTGATTACAACCAACTCCCTGGCGGCTATTACAATGTTGATATTCGTCTGGTGGATAACACTGGCCGTGTAGTGAGTCAGGAAAGCCAAACCATCAGCAATTTAAGTACTCAGTCCATTAATGGTTGGTTCCTGACGATGGGCAAAGGTACAGCCAGCGGCAAAAAATCAGCTCGTCATCTGGCACAATTTGGCCGCAGTATGGAAATACAAAGCGTCCAAACCAATATCACGTTCCTTAAAGACGACGCCAACAACTGGGCAGCAGAAGGAAATATATCGCGCCCGCTGGGTATATCTAATCTTAATATCACACCAACCCTAAGCCTCATGTCAGGGGAAAAACGCAGTGGCGGCTTTCTGCGTTTAAATGGCGGAAATTCTGCCGTAGGGCATTTTTCTGTCGCGCGTTATCAGTCGCCCAATATTTCAATTTACGCACCAAACGCTGGCAGTACTTCGGCATCTTACAGCCGCCGGTTCGGGCCGACTCATCTCAGTTATCAATTCAATCAATATAGCCATAACCAACAGCATCGTCTTCAAAGCAGTTGGGACTGGCGGCGACCACAATTTGGCCTAAACCTGTCTCTTGGCGTACAAAAAGGTGGGCAATGGCGCAGCCAAAATAACTACGGGATATTTCTTAATACCACAGTGTCATTCCGCCAAAGCAGCGCCAGCATTAATAGTGCTTATGCCCAGCAGCAGTTAAGCACCAGCGCCAGTTATCAAAAAGAGTTTATCGATAATCATGGCACCAGCGCTTTGGGCATCAATGGCAGCACTAGCGGAAAATTTCATGGTATCGGCACTTTTGCCCAACGCAGTGGCAGCCGTGGTGATATTTCTGCCCGAATGGGTATCGATAATAAGATAGCCAATGGGGGTATCAGCTATAGCGGCATGCTCGCCGTCAGCCCACAAGGGGTGGCACTGGGGCGCAGTAGTTACAGCGGTGCTGCATTACTGATAAAAACACCAAATTTGTCGGATGTGCCATATAGTTTTCACGCCGAAGGGAATCCGATAACCGGTGGAGGTCTCTATGCCATACCGGTTCCGCGCTACCAAGACCGTTTCTTTATTCGTACACATCATGACCGCGGTGATATGGATATGAATATTCAACTTCCGGTCAATATTGCTCGCGCACACCCAGGGCAAGTATTTGTTAGTAAAGCAAATATTACCCTCGACATGCTTTATAGCGGTTTTCTGAAAGATCCTAAAGGGCAACCGGTTAGTGGCGTCGTTAATGAAACCGGCGACACCATTCACCCGAATGGATTATTTACTATTAATTCTGGAGTCATACTGAAAAAGATCACCGTCAAGAATGGCTCGGCCCAATATCACTGCGATATGAGTCAGCCTCGTGACCATATTTACCTTTGTAATATCAATTAATACTGCCGGAAATAATCATGAAATATAATCAATTACTTTCAATTATTGCGTTAATGCTGGCGTCCACCACCACTGTTTATGGGCAATTACTAGCAATCCCTACCCGGACTACAGTTGAAGGTTTGGATCAACATCGCACCATTCAAGTCTATAACAGTGGTAATAAGCCGCTTTATTTAAATATTTCGCTACAACGAGTAGATAACCCAGGGGTGAGCCCAGAAAAGAAAACGCTAATTAGCGATATTGCTCAACCTGAAATGATTTTTAATCCAAATAAGATTACCTTAGGGCCAAAACAAAAACGGGATATTAAGTTACTCCCACTGAAATCCCCACAGCAGGAAACGCTTTACCGTTTATATATTGACCCCATAGTTAATATTAAAGCGGTCGGCGATGGGGATAAAAGTAAAATCCATGCACCAATGACCATAAGTATTGGTTATGGCGTGCTTATCCACCATGTTCCTCAGCTTGCAGCCCAGAATCGCCATTGGCAACATCAATGCATTCCTGCAGGCCTAATACTCAGCGCGACAGGGAGTGTTCACAGTAAATTTGCACAATTAAAGTCATCCGAAAACACTACACTGGCAGACAGCCTAAATGTGTACCCGGGCACCCCCATCACTTTATCTGTCAAACAACTTAGCGGGCAGGCTGACAATGAAAACTTTACTCTTCGTTGCAGTTAGCTTACTGCCACTAAATGTTTTTTCGACGATTGATATTCAACCACATGTGCTGGAAATACAACAAACCAACGAGGTGGTCAATGTCATCAATCACGGCTCGGTGACCGAATACATCACGATCCAGCTGTATCAGATTAAGAACCCTGGTGTACCAGCGGATCAAGAATCATTAATTTCTGTTGGAGAGCAGCCGCAGCCTTCATTATTTGCCGTACCCTCCAAACTGACTCTTGGCCCAAAGCAGAGCGGAAGAGTATTACTTAAAGCGCTGCAACAACCTAATAAAGAACAAGTTTATCGGCTATCAGTGATTCCTGAAAAAAACCTACACGTCAGCGGAGGTCATGGTGCCGTAGTGGATGTAAAACTAAGCTATATGGGGCTAATCAGGCATTTACCCGCTCTATTACATCACCAATGGATACACCGGTGTATTGATGGGAATTTAGAATTACAAAACACTGGAAATACGCGTTTGCATTGGCAACAGTTGAAGACCCAGCAGGGAGAAATAGAGGATTTTAATCTCTATCCCGAAAAATATCGGCAACTGCCCGTCGGCAATCTACAGGGAATGGTTGAGGACGAACCATTCAGTTTGCAGTGTTCTGCGGGTTAAAAATTAAGGAGCGTTATGAACATAATAAAAATAGCGATCATATCTTTATTCATTCCGTGGCAGGTAAATTCAACTGGCATTCCAGTTCCACTAGGAAATATTGATATAAAACTAGAAGTCACCACATTGCCCAGAATTGAAATCGAGAAACCGCAGGGGGGCTGGTACACTAATATAAACTTGAATAATAGCCCAGATAATACTGCGATTTATCAATCGGAAGTTCCTGTGATAATAACGTTACGTCAACACACAGGATTTCGCATCTCAGTTAAAAACCCACTAATACTGACTCGCCAGACTAATAATTCAGGAATGCCGGAAATAACATTTTCACCTGCTCAAGTATATTGGGGAGAAAATCGCACCAATTTACGACAATTATCTGCTATCCCGGAAATATTTACAGTGGGTAAAAGTGCAACTAACCTGACCAGTACTGACTATATATTACATATTTCAGCATTAGCTCCCAGCGGGAGGGGCAGCGCGGGAAAGTATCACGGACAACTGACATTAATATTTGAAACAAATAGCTGACAGTCATGGAGAGACACTAAGTGAATCTTAAATATAAACAACTATTAATGGGTCTGCTGTTATTAATGCTGCAACCTGTAGCTATCGCAAACATCCATTATTATAACAATTATGTTCAAAACTATTCCAACTGTGCAGTACAACTATTAGATGATAACAGCATAAAAGTTTCTTTTCAGGTAAACCTGGTTGATGGTCTATTTGGTCTGGCTGGAGGAGGACATCGAATACAATGGGGGAAATTGATAAACATTCCTGATGAAGGACTGAAAAATACATCATTAAGCTCACATAAGGCCATACTATCTCTTTATTTTTACAATGTAGATGGCACGAAAAATTTAAACATCAACATTAAAGACATTCATGATATTTATGTTAATGGTCTGAGCCATAATAATTCAAGTAATAACATTCAAGAAATTAAATTCACTAGCAAGACGCCAGAGTTAAGCAGAACACAGTACTATATATCATTCACTGTTAACGCAAATGTGCTGAAAAATATCAGAATCGGTGCCAGCGTTGGTGGTGAACTCATTTCAGGTAAACAGCAATATTCGCTAATTTCATCAAAAGGTGTTTCTTTTAACTCTACAGGTAATCAATGTAACCCCTTTGATCCTCAAGCTAATATTGCACCACAGTCTCTCATTGTAGAACCTAAATTTCGTTTAACTTCTACAACATGGCAGCTAAAAAATATCGATTTAGATCACTTACTCAATAATTCGACGGAGACTCAGGGCTTGCGTGCTTTAATGGGGAGAAATACACCGGCAATTCGTTTTTGTATCGGTTACCGCGCTATGGGAGTACAAAATAACCGCTATATGATCAGCGCCAGCAATATAAATGGATTAGCAAGTAACCGGTTTTTTCAGCTAAAAGAAAAGCAGGGGCATAACCTGATTAACTATAAAGTTAGGCTTCATAATAATGAAAATACCCAAGATAGTTTTTCATTACCAAAAGAGCGAAAGTTTATTCAGCTTAAAACAGATAATTTTCTTGGCGAAGAGCAAATGTGTTGGTCACCCAGAATACGCCTTTATCGAACCAGCACCACAGATAAAGGCAGCTACAGCGACACACTGAATTTTACTATCACCCCACAGGCATAAATTCGATTGAATAGTAGAATAAGGCCCGCAGTTGGGGCCTTAAAAAATACTCGCGACGAAAAATACTTAACCGCCCAAATAAGCTGAACGCACTGCCTCATTCGCCAGCAAGGCGGCCCCGGTATCTTCTAAAACAATACGGCCATTTTCCAATACATAGCCACGATCTGCCAATTTGAGTGCCTGATTAGCATTTTGCTCGACGAGGAAGATAGTCATTCCTTCCTCTCTTAGTTGTTGAATAGTATCAAATATTTGCAGAATAATAATGGGAGCCAATCCCAGTGATGGCTCATCTAACAACAGTAATTTAGGCTGGCTCATCAATGCGCGGCCTATTGCCAACATCTGTTGCTCACCGCCAGACATGGTGCCAGCTCGTTGAGCACGCCGCTCGAACAGCCGGGGAAACAAGTCATAAACTCGCTCAATACGTTCTTGATATTGCACACGATCAGCAAAGAATCCGCCCATTGCGAGATTCTCTTCAACAGTCATGCGAGAAAATACCCGGCGTCCTTCCGGCACAATCGCAATCGCCTCACGCATAATGCGCGCGGTCTGCCAGTGCGTAATCTCTTGCTCACCAAAAACAATGCTGCCTTCGGTTGCTCGGGGTTCACCACACAAGGTACCCAACAGGGTGGTTTTACCCGCACCATTAGCGCCAATCAGTGTAACAATTTCACCTTGCTGGATATGCAGGCTCACCTGGTGTAGTGCTTGAATTTTGCCGTAATGGGCTGAAACTTGGTTAAATGACAACATGTTATTTTTATGCCTCGCCCACGTATTATTCGCCCAAATAGGCGCGGATCACATCAGGATTATTACGAATTTCTGCTGGTGTGCCATGCGCCAATGGCGTCCCCTGATTCACCACATAAATACGATCAGAAATCCCCATCACCAGTTTCATGTCATGCTCAATTAACAATACCGAAACTTGATGTTGGTCGCGTAATTCCATAATCAACTGATTGAGCTCATCGGTTTCTTTCGGGTTCAGACCTGCTGCCGGCTCATCTAACATCAGTAGCTCAGGTCGGGTCACCATACAGCGCGCAATTTCTAAACGCCGTTGCTGGCCATAAGCCAGATTCCCAGCCTGACGATTGGCTAAATCCAATAACCCAATACGTTCTAACCAAGTGGCAGCACGTTCTAGTGCATCGGCCTCTGCACGCCGAAAAGCGGGCGTTTTCAGCAAACCGGCAAAAACACCACTTTTTAGATGCTGATGCTGTGCCACCAGTAGATTTTCCACCACCGTCATTTCACGGAACAAACGCACATGTTGAAAAGTACGAATCACGCCCATGCGGGCAATCATCTGGCCGGGTAACCCTTCAAGATGACGATCACGTAACTTAATAGTGCCGCCTGTCGGGCGATAAAAACCGGTTAGGCAGTTAAATATTGTGGTTTTACCCGCCCCATTAGGGCCAATCAGCGAAACAATCTCCCCTGGATTGAGGGTCAGGCCGACATTGTTCACCGCCAGTAATCCACCAAAACGCATCGACAGCCCTTCAACAGCTAACAAAGGTTGCGTACTCATGCTTGTTCCCCCTGCTTAGCGTTGATATCTGCAACTTTCAATTTCAGTTGTGGCCGTTTCATTGGCAATAGCCCTTGTGGACGCCAAATCATCATCAATACCATCAATGCGCCCAGCAGCAACATACTGTAAGCATTGAGATCTCGCATTAATTCACGCGAAACCACCAGCAACACCGCAGCCAGAATAACTGCAAACTGAGAACCCATGCCCCCTAGTACCACAATCGCCAGTACGAAAGCCGATTCAGCAAAGGTGAAGGACTCTGGGCTGACAAAGCCCTGCCGAGCAGCAAACAGCGTTCCTGCAAAACCGGCAAAAGCGGCACTGATAGTAAACGCCGTCAGCTTGATTTTGGTTGGGCTGAGGCCCAATGAACGACAGGCGATTTCATCTTCGCGCAGGGCTTCCCATGCTCGTCCTAGCGGCATACGCAATAACCGATTAATCACAAACAGTGTCAGAATGACTAATAGCAGCGCCACCATATACAGGAAAATGATGCGGTCACCGGGGTCATAAGTCAGGCCAAAGAAATTGTGGAAAGTATCCCAACCACCGTCTTTCGCCGAGCGGCTGAATTCCAGACCAAACAATGTTGGCTTAGGAATTTGGCTAATACCATTTGGGCCGCCAGTGATTTCGGTATTATTGAGCAGCAAAATACGCACAATTTCACCAAAGCCCAACGTCACGATCGCCAAATAATCGCCCCGTAGACGTAAGACCGGGAAGCCCAGCAAGAAGCCCGACAATGCCGCGACTATTCCCGCCAGAGGCAAACTTTCCCAGAATCCCAAGCCGTAATAGTGATTTAGCAGAGCATAGGTATAGGCACCAATGGCATAAAATCCACCATAACCGAGCACCAATAAACCGGATAACCCGACCACGACATTCAGCCCCAGGCCCAACATGACGTAAATCAGTGTCAGTGTTGCGATATCGACTGAACCGCGAGAAACCAAAAATGGCCAAGCTATAGCAGCAACAATAATTGCGGCAGCCAAGATTTTCTGGCGTGGCGTGGTGCCATCAAAGCTGGGTAATACCCATGCAGGGCCAGAGACTTTTTTGATACCTTGCTGGATGAATGGGCGCACCAATTGGAAGAAAAAAACCACGATACAAGCCGCGCCAATCCACAACCAGCGCACTTCTGATGCCCCTTGCACAATGAGTTTTGTGCCCTCTAACTGCAACTGCAACCCCATAATAAAAGAGGCGAGGACGAGCAACACAAAGCTGGAGATAATGGCATTGAGGAAGTTGAGTTTTTTCATACTTTTTCAACCTCCGGACGGCCTAAGATCCCAGTAGGCATCACTAGCAACACAACAATCAGCAGAGCGAATGAAACCGCATCTTTGTATTCAGTACTAAGGTAAGCGGAGGTTAATGCTTCAGCGATACCCAGAATCAAGCCACCAATCATGGCCCCCGGAATGCTGCCAATGCCACCTAATACTGCTGCGGTGAAGGCTTTCATCCCGGCCATAAAGCCGATGTATGGGTTAATCACGCCATAAAACTGGCCCAGTAAGACCCCGGCAACCGCAGCCATCAATGCACCGATAACAAAAGTCAGTGAGATAACCCGGTCGGTATTAATGCCCAGCAAGCTGGCCATTTTTAAATCTTCAGCACAGGCTCGACATGCGCGCCCCATGCGGGAATAGCGGATAAATATTGTCAGTGCCAGCATGGCCAGGAAGGTGACTATCCAAATAGTCAGCTGCATGGTGCTGATGGTCGCGGCGAAGCCATTGGCCTCTCCCAGTGTCCACTGCCCTGTCACCAGACTGGGTAATGCCAAATCCCGTGAACCTTGGGTCAAACTGACATAGTTTTGCAGAAAAATAGACATCCCGATCGCAGAAATCAATGCAATCAATCGCTTAGAGCTGCGAACCGGCTTATAGGCCACCCGTTCAATGCTCCAGCCATAAGCACTGGCAATCACAATCGAGACGAGAAAAGCGGAGCCGATCAATAACCAGCTGGCGTCTATCCCCATCATCATCAATGCGGCGATCACGATAAATGAGACGTAGCTGCCTATCATATACACTTCGCCGTGGGCAAAGTTGATCATGCCGATAATGCCGTACACCATGGTATAACCAATGGCGATCAGCGCATAAGTGCTGCCCAACGTGACACCGTTGAACATCTGCTGCAGAAAATAAAGAAACTGCTCTGACATACCCTAACCCTTTGATTCACTTGCCTGGCTGCCCTAGCCAACTGTACCTAATCTACTGTGTGCAGAGAGGAAAAATCCCCCCGGAATCTGGGGGGATGCAGTTGGTAAAAGGGGCCGGATTACTACGAGAGCAACCCTACAACTTTATGATTCTAATATGATTGTTATTTGACTGCGGTGGAAGAACCATCCGCATGCCATTCAAAAATACCGAATTCAAACCCTTTAAGATCGCCTTTATCATCCCAGCTCAATGGCCCCATCACTGTTTCAACCGGCTGACCGGTTTTCAGGTCTTTCACCAAATCAGCGGGTTCCTGGCTGCCACTACGTTCCATAGCGGTGGTCAATGATTGCAGTGCAGCATAGGTCGTCCAGACAAACGGGCCAGTTGGGTCCAGTTTCTTCGCCTTCAGTGCTTCAACGATAGGTTGGTTAGCGGGAACCTGGTCATAGCGTTTCGGCAATGTCACCAGCATGCCTTCAGAAGCATCACCAGCGATGTTAGACAGTGAGGAGTTACCAACGCCCTCTGGGCCCATAAAGCGAGCGGTAAGCCCTGCTTGCTTAGCCTGACGTAGCATTTGCCCCATCTCTGGGTAGTAACCGCCGAAATAGACAAAATCGACGTTTTCTTTCTTCAGACGGGCAACCAATGTAGAGAAATCTTTATCGCCCGCAGTCACACCTTCAAACAGCACGACATCGGTGCCTTGTTTTTTCAGGCTGTCACGTACAGAACGCGCCAATCCTTCACCGTATTGCTGCTTGTCATGCACGACTGCAATACGTTTAGGTTTGATGTTCTCAAGGATATATTTGGCCGCTGTAGGGCCTTGATCAGAATCCAGCCCGGTGGTGCGCATAATCATTTTATAACCACGAGTGGTCAGATCCGCGTTTGTCGCAGCTGGGGTGATCATAATCACGCCTTCATCTTCATAAATATCTGAAGCAGGCTGAGTTGAGGAAGAGCACAGATGGCCGATAACATAACGAATTCCATCGTTAATGACTTTGTTAGCAACAGCCACGGCTTGTTTCGGGTCACAGGCATCATCGTATTCCACGCCGACCAGTTTATCGCCTTTAATTCCACCTTTGGCATTGATATCAGCAATAGCCTGACGCGCACCGGTAAATTCCATGTCACCGTATTGGGCAACCGGGCCAGACATTGCGCCAACAATGGCAACTTTAATGTCTTTCGCCAGCACAGAATGACTCATCGCCATTGCTATACACCCAGCCAGCAACACTTTACCTTTTGTTAATTTCATCCGCGAATTCCCCATCTGTCATTGTGAACGTGCTTGTTGTGTTGTCTTAACGTTTTTTATCGTGTTGTAACGTTTTATTCATAAGTAATAATGATTTAGTCTCAAAAATCCTGTTTTTTTTAAATAAGACTTTATTTTTCATGTTATTAAACAGGAGTTTTATGCTGTAAATCAACTGAGACAAGCAGAAACAAGCGGTGTAAACAGCATAAAATTAGGATTAAATTGAATGGGTTTTACACAAATGATAGTGAGTTGTGCTGGTTGTGTGATCATTTACTCGGCTAAAACTCGGAAAATGCAGTATCGAAAAAACATTTTCCCCCGTGAACGTACAGAAAAACTTACACAACTCTCTGACCTGTGATCTAGTACAATAAACCACAGCCCCATAACCTTTATATCTTTGTGGTCTAACGCCGATGAAACTGACTATTGAACGATTAACAACCCTTACTCATCAGGATCTTATCGATTTAGCCAAAATTTGGCCTGAAGAACAGCCAAGCGTCTGGCAGACGTGGATTAATGCTGGCAAGCCGCTCTTCGCCGCACGTTTTAATGAGCGTCTGTTAGGTGCAGTTAAAGTCGAGGTGGATGGCCAACAGGCCGAGCTGCAAGATTTATGTGTCAGGGAAGTCACGCGTCGCCGTGGGGTAGGGTTATATCTGCTTGAAGAAACACTGCGCCAGTTACCTGCAATTCAGCATTGGTATCTCAGTGATGAGCAAGTGACCGCGGAAAACCACACAGGAATGGATGGTTTTATGCACGCCAGTGGCTTTACCCGCAATACGCAGGGCTGGCAGCGGTAGCAAGTTCTACTGAATCAATTGACGGTTATGAAGAGGTAGAAAAGCAAAAGGGCGATATCAATATCGCCCTTTTATCGTATTACAGCATCGGTACTGCTGTATTAGGCTTCAATCGCCATACGTAATTTTTTCATGGCGTTCTTTTCAAGCTGACGCACACGTTCAGCAGATACGCCGTACTGATCGGCCAATTCCTGTAACGTAGACTTGTTGTCATCGTCCAGCCAACGGGCCCGAATAATATGCTGACTCCGCTCGTCCAATCCTTCCAGCGCATAAGACAATTTGTCTGCGGCATGGTCATCCCAGTTATCCTCTTCAATGCTATCAGCAAAATCAGAGGTTTTATCCTGCAAATACAGGACTGGGGCCATAGATTGGCCGTCACGTGCTTCGTCATCTGGAGATGGGTCGAAAGTCATATCCTGAGCGGACATACGTGATTCCATCTCACGAACATCTTTACTGGTCACACCCAGTTCTTTGGCAACCAGCTCGACTTCATCTTGGTTAAACCAGCCCAGACGCTGCTTGGTTTTACGCAGATTAAAGAATAACTTACGCTGAGCTTTCGTGGTCGCGACTTTAACAATCCGCCAGTTGCGCAGAACATACTCGTGAATTTCTGCTTTGATCCAGTGTACAGCGAAGGACACCAGACGTACCCCAACTTCAGGGTTAAAACGGCGAACCGCTTTCATCAAGCCAATATTACCTTCTTGGATAAGGTCAGCCTGCGGCAAACCATACCCAGAATAGTTACGGGCAACATGAGCGACAAAGCGCAGGTGAGACAGGATAAGCTGTTTAGCCGCTCCCAGATCGCCCTGGTAATGCAGCCGTTCAGCCAGCTCCCGCTCTTCCTCTGCAGTCAGCATTGGATAGGCATTGGCAGCCCGAATATAGGCTTCCAGACTACCTTGGGGTACTAAGGCTAAAGTTTGCATTTCTTTGGTCATTCAAAACCCTCTCATTGCATGTTTAGTGCGGTTTTATCTCAGCGCCAATATTTTAGCACCTGCTAATACAGATTCAAGCGCTGGGCACCTTATCATTTCACTGTGTTCTTCGACTGGTTATTGCCATAAAAGTTCAAACCGGATCACAGTTTCAACTGTCGATCTTTGCAAATAACCTACAGTATGCGGCCTGGGAATATTAATGACGTTAACGCTCGAACAGCCACCCTTTCCCCGCCTTAACTGAACACTGCAGGGAAAGAGTATAACAAACATTTTTTACTGCGGTGTAAATCGGCGTAAATGTTGAACCGTCGCCAGCCAGGCGGCAACCCAGCCAATAATGGCAGAAATCAATACCAACAACAGGCACTCATCCCAGCTTAAACCATGCAAAGTAAAGCTGGTGCCGAAGACCGTGGCCACCTGTGTAACAACCGATCCCAGCTTCCATACCAGTGCTTCGGACAGAATCAGCGATAATACCGCGCCACAAAAGCCCAACATGGCGCCACCGTTCAAGAAAGGCCGCAGAATAAATCCATCTGTTGCCCCAATCAATTTCATTACATTGATTGTGTCGCGACGACTAAAGATACTCAAACGCACACTGTTCCCAATCACCAGGAACACCGCGACCACCATCAAAACACCAATCATTGCCGCGACTTGCCCAACCAACCCAGTCAAGGCTGCCAGACGAGCGAACCAACTGTCATCCATGCGAACTTCAGCGACGCCCTCAACTTTACTAACGCGGTCGCGCAGAGTATCCAGCGTCCCTGAACTTTGGAAATCTAACTTAGGTGTGATGATAGCAACCGCTGGCAGCGGATTTTCTTCCAGCATATCCAGCGCGCCACCAAACCCAGACCAGTTGCGGAACTCGCCCATCGCTTCTTCCCGCGACAGGTAGTTAACCTTCTCAACCCCTGCTTCAGCTTTCAGCGTGGTCACGACATTTTCAGCCGCGTTATCATCCAGAGCTTTATCCAGGTAAACCGTCAATTGCGGCGTTGGATACCATTGATCCGCTGCCTGACTAACGTTTTTCCATACGATATAACACACACTTGGCAGCGTCAGTGAAATGGCAATAACCATCACTGTTAGCAATGTCGCCAGTGGTTGACGCATCATATCGGCGATCGCATTGACCCATGAATAGCGCCACTGCTCACGCCAGCCACCTTTCAGCGCCTTGGTTTTTGCTTTCTGTGCGTTATTCGCCATGATGCGCTCCTGACATCCGCCCCTGACTCAGTGTCAGGATTGGGTAGCGCCGCCGAGCAATCAACGACGTATCGTGGGTTGCCATCAAGACCGTAACACCCACACGGTTAAATTCTTCAAACAACCGCAAAATACCTTCGGATAATGCATCGTCGAGGTTACCGGTAGGTTCATCCGCCAGCAGTACCGCGGGCTTGTTCACCACTGCCCGGGCAATGCCGACACGTTGTTGCTCACCGCCGGAGAGTTGAATAGGAAAATTCTTCGCCTTATCCAACAGACCCACTTTATCCAGCGCTGCCGATACTCTGCGGCGAATATCTTCGGTACTGGCACCGGCGATAATCAATGGCATGGCAACATTGTCATAGACTGTTCTATCTAGCAGCAGATGGTGATCCTGGAAGATCATCCCGATCTGGCGGCGCAAGAACGGCACTTCGCGGTTTTTCAAGCGGCTGATATCGTGACCACCAAACCAAATATGGCCAGCACTCGGTCGCTCGATACCACAAATCAGTTTCAGCAGAGTACTTTTCCCTGCACCAGAATGGCCGGTCAGAAACGCCATTTCTGCCGGGCGCAGATGAAAATCTACCCCTTGCAGCGCCTGTCGTCCGCCCAGATAAGCTTTACTGACCTGTTCAAAGCGAATCATCCGTATTAATCCTCTCGGGCAAAAAGAGCCTCAATAAAATCGTCAGCCTTAAATGGCCGTAAATCTTCTATACCTTCCCCAACACCGATATAACGGATTGGGATACCGAACTGGTCTGCAATGGCAAAAATTACCCCACCTTTGGCGGTACCATCCAATTTAGTCAGGGTAATTCCAGTCAATCCGACGGCTTCATTAAAGAGTTTCGCCTGACTCACCGCGTTTTGTCCGGTACTGGCATCTAACGTCAGCATAACCTCATGAGGGGCATCGCCGTCCAGCTTTTTCATCACTCGAACAATCTTCTTCAACTCTTCCATCAAGTGAGCTTTATTTTGCAGACGCCCCGCAGTATCCGCCAGTAACACATCTACGCCACGGGCTTTAGCTGCTTGAATTGCATCAAAAATTACCGAGGCTGAATCTGCGCCAGTATGCTGCGCGACCACGGCAATCTTGTTGCGCTCACCCCAAACTTGCAGCTGTTCTACCGCAGCGGCACGGAAAGTGTCACCCGCAGCCAGCATCACGGATTTGCCTTCCGCTTGGAATTGGCGAGCCAGCTTACCGATAGTAGTAGTTTTACCGACACCATTCACGCCGACCATTAAGATGACATACGGATTTTTGCCGCTGACATCCAATGGTTTGTCTACTTTAGACAGAATTTCAGACATTTCCTCTTTGAGTTTGCCATACAGCGCTTCGGCATCTTTTAGCTGTTTACGGCTGGCGTGTTCTGTCAGAGAAGTAATAATTTTGCGAGTTGTTTCGACGCCAACGTCGGCGATCAGGAGCTGTTCTTCAAGCTCTTCAAACAGATCGTCGTCGATTTTCTTGCCACTGAACAACCCCATAAAACCAGAGCCAAGATTTTGCTTGGTTTTGATTAAGCTGCGTTTTAACCGTGCAAAAAAACCCTCTTTAGTTGGTCGCTCTTGTTCCTGAACAACAACGGCTGGAATGTCTTCTTCAATTTCAGCTTCTTCAATTTCAGCTTCAATCTCAATGTCTGTTTCAGCTTCAACTTCAGTTTCAGTTTCAGTTTCAACAACAAGCGGCTCAATAAGCTCGGCCGCTGGTTCCACCACAGTTATCTTTGGTGCCGGAGTATCAATAACAACATTATCTTCAGTCAGCGGCAATTCTGGCGCACTGACAGTGCCTTCATCCCATGACGTAATATTGTCGTCATCACCCTGACGCGGTGAGAAATGATGTTGCAAATACTGAGGATCTTTAGAGAATTCAGCTTTTTCTTCAAGAGGTTGTGCTGATGGCTCTGCCATGACTTCAGGCAGCGTTTCAGCCGCAACTTCGCTGATAGCAGCACTATCCCATTCGCCAGGAGTCAGCGCAGAATGTTCAGCTACAGGTTCATCAACAATTCGCTCGTCGACGATTTGTTCATCAACAATTTGCTCATCAACAATAGGTTCGCCAACATTTGGCTCGTCGACAATCTCTTCAGGTGCTTTTTCAGCTAGCTTTTCGCTGACAATAGGTTCGTCTGCGACATGCGCTTCTACAGCTGGCGTTTCTACAACCGGCGCTTCTACAACCGGCTCAGTTATATCTTCCTTCTCAGTAGCCAATGGCTCTGCTGTGTGTTCTTCATTCTGACGGCCAAGACCCAGCCAGGAAAAAAATCCACGTTTTTTTTCTTTTGCCATTTTTTGGACTCTAATAACTTTGGGTTTGCGTAAATAGGATAATAGTTCGCAAGTCTAACACTTTCCCCTTAACAGCAACACGCGCACGATGCTGCTTTCTATTGTGAATTCAATCAACAAAGGTTTAACGTTTCCCCCACACTGCACAGACAGGTAGAATAAGACTAACTTTTTTATTCAGTGCTGCATTACTGGCCAATTTTCAAGCAAAGTGATCTATGGCGAAGCGACCTATAGCAAGAGCAAAACCAGCCCCACAACAGTCCGCAGGGCAAATCCGGATCATTGGTGGTAAATGGCGAGGGCGCAAATTACCCGTGCCTGATAGCCCTGGGCTGCGCCCGACCACCGATCGTGTCAGAGAGACACTGTTTAACTGGCTAGCGCCTATGATTCAAGGTGCCAGATGCCTTGATTGCTTCGCTGGCAGCGGTGCATTGGGGCTAGAAGCACTGTCGCGCTACGCGGGTGAAGCAATATTGCTAGAGGCCGATCGGCATGTTGCTAAACAACTGAGCAGCAATCTAACGTTATTGAATGCCGAGAATGGGCAAGTAGTGAATACCAACTCTTTGCAATGGCTGGCTCAGCCGGGGCAACCTTTCGATTTGGTTTTCCTTGACCCTCCTTTTCGTCAAGGTTTATTGGCCGAAACTATCAATTTGCTGGAGCAATGTAACTGGTTAACAGCTGAAGCCTGGATTTATGTTGAAGCTGAGGCAGAAAGCGCCGCCGCTGATGTACCCGCCAGTTGGCAGTTACATAGAGAGAAAATCGCCGGACAGGTTGCTTACCGGCTCTATATTCGCAGCGAAAAAACTCACCAAAATACGGAATCAGCAGAAGAACAGGAGCAACACCATGTGGATTAATCTTGGCCGGTTATTGATGTTAGGGGTGTGGTTTTTCTTACTACTGAACCTGTTCCAACCATTCCCTACGCCGTTAAGATATTTTATTAATGTTGCCATGATATTCATGGTTTTGATGCATGGGTTGCAATTGGTATTACTCAAATCCACCCAACCCAAAGACCAACCGATCAGTGGATTGCAGCAATTTAAGATTTTTGTCTTCGGGGTTTTCGAATTA
The DNA here is from genome assembly GCF_000173775.1 of Yersinia rohdei ATCC 43380. Taxonomy (GTDB): domain Bacteria; phylum Pseudomonadota; class Gammaproteobacteria; order Enterobacterales; family Enterobacteriaceae; genus Yersinia; species Yersinia rohdei. Next base: position 93,074 of record NZ_ACCD01000007.1, on the reverse strand, counting down.
TTGGCCTGGCAGAAACAGCAGCCACCGGTACCTAAAAAATAACCCCCCGCGCCCCTTTCTCTTTCACGTTACAGCCGTGTTAGCGGCTCTTAATCACCTGAATTACTGATTTATTGTGGCTGAGTTTGGGGTAAAACTAATATATCGAGTACCCTGTAGGCGTAGCGCTCCTTGGGTACCCAGCTCGATACGATTATATTCCTGCTTTGGCAGTATTATTTTGATTTCACTGCTATTTTTAACTACTACCTCACCAAGCAATGGTCGGAAATAAACTTCATAGCGCTTGTCTTCGGCAACTATCTCTTCGCGCTGGCGTGAGCGACGATTGGGTGCCAAGACTTCACGTTTATCAATAACTTCAACTTGTAAGCTGCGTACCGGTGAGCGGTCATTTTCCGCATCCTGCCGTTTTTTTTGCCAATACTGACGAGTTGCCAGTACAACAATCAGTACAACCACAGCAATAAATAACAACGGAAGTTTATTCATAACGGATTACGAATCTCACTCAAGAGATATAATTAAGGTTTATTGCCCGGTAAATAGGGGAAACTCATTACGTTACTGCCCAGCTCAGAGATCCGGGCGCTGCCCTTTTCTGTTACCGCATCAATACGAATCACTGAATGAAGTGGGATATAGCTACGGTTAACACCGGAAAATTCTGTCTTCAATTTTTCAGTTGAAGGATCAACTAGCAATGTTGAATGGCTATCAAAGACAAAATCAGCAATTTCAATGAACCCAAACAAAGTGCTTGGGACAACCTCACGGACATAAAGCTGATAATTCTTACCGTTATTTATAAATTGAATCCGATAAAGCAATTGTTCATTGGCCATGTCGCTATTGCCTCTATCTCTTGATTTAACCAGCGGAAATCGGCGTTAACATAACATGTGGGTCAAACAAGGCCAATACCTCAACAGGCCGATTCTTCCGCTAAGTCTGATTATGCGTACTGCTACGCATTAAGTGACTCAAATCATGCAAATCGTGTGGCTGCGGCTATCACTCTTTGCTTCCATCCCTTACACTTAATAAATATTTACTCAGCGCAATTGGCATTGCAGATTATCATTACAACACAGGCACTTTCATTTAAGCCTGTATAGAAAAAAGGATAAATAATGAGCTGGCCATTCCTTGCTGTATTCTTTTCTGGTTGGTTGTTTGTCGATGCAACTTACCGAGGCCCACGCTGGCAACGTTGGGTATTCAAACCTGTCACCTTGTTATTATTACTGTTACTTGCATGGCAAGCTCCCATCCTTGGCCCTACAGGATATCTGATTGTATTGGGCCTGCTGGCCACACTGGTTGCAGACGCATTATTAATGCTACCCCGTGAGCGCTTACTTTATGCTCTAGGCGCATTCTTCCTCTCTCATTTACTGTATACCATCAGCTTTGCCAGCCAGATGACATTTACCCTGTTCTGGCCACTGCCTTTGGTTTTGATTGCTGTTGGCGCGCTGTTGTTAGCTACCATCTGGAGCAAGCTTGAAGAAATGCGCTGGCCTGTAGTGGCTTTCGTCGGTATGACATTACTCATGGTATGGATGGCGGGTGAACAATACTTTGCTCGTAGTACAGACTTGAGCTTCTCATTGCTGGTGGGCACACTTTTATTGTTGATTTCACACAGTATTTGGCTGTTAAATCGCTATCGTTTTTCTTTCCGAGCTTCAGATGCCATCGTCGCCGGATGCTATTTTGTTGGGCATTTCTTGATTGTCAGGTCACTGTATTTGTAATTAACCCATTACCGCGCAATATGATTTAACAAGAAATGACTAAACTCAGCTCCAGGGAAGGAGCTGGAATCTCTGGCGCGGAGTGCGTTCTGCTCAGTCATGCCCCTTCTTATCGAAATACCCATTTAGCACTTATTCTCATCCCCCCCCTTGACTCTGGAGTTAACTCCAAGGTGTAGAGTGCAACCATAACAGCTAAATCCTGTTTCTCTTTTACAGCTTGTCCAGGGGGCACTATGCATTCACATTCTGAACATCGGCATTCAACTGATACACATAGCAACTGTGGCTGTGGTCATACTCATACCCAAAAACAAACCGGTTGCAGTAACCAGCAAGCCGCAAATACCAGTAATGACAGCACAAATTCAGTAAGTGAGCATTCACATCACGAAGGGGGTTGCTGTAGTCAGAGCCAAACTGATGAGGGCGATGAAGAAAGTGACATACTTGCAGCAACGATAGCTACGGGTCGTCAGCGCTTTAGCTGGCAGGTCAAGGGAATGGACTGCCCAAGCTGTGCCCGCAAAATTGAAAATGCGGTCAGTGGTTTGATCGGAATTGAAAATGTAAAAGTGCTCTTTGCAACCGAAAAATTAGTGGTCGATGCCCAAACGGATATTCGTCCTCAAGTCCAGAATGCCGTCATACAAGCCGGATTTAGTCTGGTGGATACCCAGTCCCCCGTTGCGAACAAAACCACGTCGCCAGAATCGCGCCTTCGTGAATATTTGCCAATCGCATTATTAACCACATTAATGCTCATTAGCTGGGGCATCTCGTTATTCAGCGCTGAGCTGGGCGAATTTGCTTTTGCCGCCACCACCCTTGTCGGGCTTTTCCCCATTGTCACCAAAGCCTGGAAGCTCATCCGCTCCGGCACACCTTTTGCCATTGAAACCTTGATGAGCGTAGCCGCTATCGGGGCGATGTTTATTGGCGCGACGGCGGAAGCCGCCATGGTATTGCTGTTATTTATGGTCGGTGAGTTACTCGAATCCTATGCTGCAAACCGAGCACGCCGTGGGGTCACCGCACTCATGGCACTGGTGCCAGAAGAAGCATTGCTATTAAAAGATGGGGAACGCCGGCTGATTCCTGTCGCCAATTTGCGCCCCGGCGATGTCATTGAAATTTCACCGGGAGCTCGCCTGCCCGCAGATGCCGAATTAATAACCGCTTTTGCCAGTTTTGATGAAAGCGCCCTCACCGGTGAATCTATTCCGGTTGAGCGCCAGCAAGGTGAGAAAGTCGCCGCTGGGAGTTTATCGGTCGATCGCGCCACCGAAATGCGTGTTATCTCGGAGCCTGGCAACAATGCCATTGACAGAATTCTACAACTCATTGAATTAGCAGAAGAACGCCGTGCACCTATTGAGCGTTTTATTGACCGTTTCAGTCGAATTTATACCCCTGCGATTATGTTCCTTTCTGCATTGGTTATCCTGATTCCGCCATTGGTTTTCGCCGAGCCTTGGGAGACCTGGATTTATCGTGGTCTGACGTTACTGCTCATTGGCTGCCCGTGCGCATTGGTGATTTCCACACCGGCGGCGATTACCTCAGCATTAGCTGCTGCAGCACGGCGCGGGGCGCTGATTAAGGGTGGCGCGGCACTGGAGCAACTTGGCCGGATTCAAACTGTCGCCTTCGACAAAACCGGTACTCTGACGGAGGGTAAACCGAAAGTTACCGATATTCTGCCCGCATCCGGCATCAGCGAAACTCGCTTGTTAGCGCTGGCGGCGGCGGTCGAGGCTGGGTCACACCATCCGTTAGCCGTCGCTATTATTCAGCGCGCGCAACAAAATACGGCCCTGTTACCTCTCGCCGATGAGCGCCGGGCCCTGGCCGGTGTTGGTGTTGAGGGCGTCGTCAACGGATTGAGCATCCGTGTCAGTGCTCCCAGCAAAATAGCACCGGCATTACTAACTCCCGAATGGCAAACTCAGCTCGATCTGTTAGAAAGCGGGGGCAAAACGGCGGTTGCCGTGCTGGAAAATGAGAAACTTATAGGTTTATTAGCATTACGCGATACCCTGCGCACCGATGCTAAACAAGCTATTGATTCACTGAAAAATTTAGGTATTCAAGGTGTGATGCTAACCGGTGATAATCCACGAGCGGCAGCGGCAATTGCCGGTGAGCTGGGGATTGATTACCGCGCCGGATTGCTCCCAGCCGACAAAGTACAGGCCGTTATGGCATTAAATGCGACACAGCCCACAGTGATGGTCGGCGACGGTATTAATGATGCCCCAGCAATGAAGGCCGCCAGCATTGGTATTGCCATGGGCAGCGGTACAGATGTTGCTTTGGAAACCGCCGACGCCGCACTGACTCATAATCGGCTTACCGGGTTGGCAGAAATTATTCTGTTATCCCGAGCCGCTAACGCCAATATCCGCCAAAACATTACTATCGCCTTGGGGCTAAAAGCGATTTTTCTGGTAACGACCTTGCTCGGCTTAACCGGTTTGTGGTTGGCAGTATTAGCTGACTCCGGAGCAACTGCGCTGGTCACCGCCAATGCATTGAGGCTGTTACGTAAGCGAAATGCTTAAAAACATGGGCGAAAGCAAAAGATTAGTTTGCTTTTGCCCCTTTTTTGACCAGATACCGATAGGGAGTCTGTGCGGTATCTTGCGCCAGTAGTTGGTGCTCCATAAAGCGGCAGAAACCGGGGATGTCACGGGTGGTGGCGGGATCGTCTGCAATAATCAACAGGGTTTGGCCCTCTTCCATTTGCCGGACTGTTTTACGCACCATCATTACAGGCTCCGGGCAGCGCAGCCCTAGTGCATCAAGGGTTTTATCCGGATTGGCAAAAATATCGGTCATTGCAGTTCTCTTATGTATCAGTAATCGGGTTAATGCCAATCTATACCCATAGAAATTAGTTTTGCTGATAGGCCGCCTGCAAAAAAATTCCGATGAATTGACTCAAGCAAGTGATTTGGATGAGTTCGAAGGGTATAAAGCGGCATAGTTTACTCTGCCGGTTTCCAGGTGCAAGCCGCGCTAACGTTTGCGTTAAAATTAACCATTGCATTAGTTGCGCAAACACGTATTATGCCGCCGCGTCGCAAAAGTTGCGGCACATTTTGTTTGGGTTCCCTCACCCCAATAACCAAAAAGGTCACATTTATGTTTTCGTTTACTGCCCAACAGCGGATGACCGCTTTGGTATGGCTGTCGCTATTCCATATTGTCATCATTACTTCCAGCAACTATCTGGTGCAATTACCGATTGCTATCTTCGGTTTTCACACCACATGGGGCGCTTTTACCTTTCCGTTTATTTTCTTAGCCACCGACCTGACGGTGCGGATTTTTGGTGCCCCTTTGGCGCGCCGGATTATTTTGTCCGTCATGGTGCCTGCGCTGTTAATTTCGTATCTTATTTCAGCCCTGTTTTACCAAGGCAGCTGGCAAGGATTCCCGGCATTAACCAGTTTTAATTTATTTGTAGCCCGAATAGCCGCGGCCAGTTTTATGGCTTATGTCCTTGGGCAAATCCTTGATGTTCAAGTATTTAACCGCCTGCGTCAGCGCAGCGCCTGGTGGGTAGCCCCCACAGCAGCCATGTTCTTTGGCAATATCAGTGACACTCTGGCGTTCTTCTTTATTGCTTTCTATCGCAGTACAGATCCATTTATGGCGGCCAATTGGGTAGAAATAGCTTTGGTGGATTACACCTTCAAGCTACTGATTTGCATGTTGTTCTTCCTGCCTGCTTATGGCGTAATGCTCAATGTGTTATTGAAATATTTTGCCCGAAAAACCGGTCAGCAAGCGCTAACTCAAGTGAGTCATGCTGAACAATAGATTGATTTTGGCGTCTGAATAAGGTGCGATAAGGCTATTAATCATCAATAAGGGATTCTCATGCATAAAATAACCAAGTTTCTCGCCGTCGGCCTGCTGGTTGCAGGATTAAGTGCCTGTGATGGTAGCAGCGATAATAATGTCGGCCAGCCGGTCAGTCTGTTGGAGGGTAATGTTGCTTTTGTCTTACCGGCAGATTTATCTGACCAAAGCGGGAAAATGGGCAGTCAAGCTAACAATATGCACGTTTTTGCCAATAAAACTGGCGATAAAGCCGTTATCGTGATTTTAGGCGATGATACCAATGAAGGTTTGGATGTGCTGACCGCGCGCCTGGCTGAACAGCAGCGCGCCCGTGACGCCAATCTGCAGGTGGTGACGAACAAAGCCATCAAAATCGATGGGCAGCCTTTCCAACAATTGGATAGCATTATTACCAGCGGCGGTGCCAAAGCTTATTCGTCAGTTTTGATGGGGAGAGTTAATAATCATTTGATTACTATGCAAATTACGCTGCCCGCAGAGAATCAGCAACAAGCACAGACAGAAGCAGAATCTATTATCAGCACCTTAAAGCTGAAATAATCTTCTGCCACTGCACTGTAGCGCCAAGGACAAATACCTATCCAAAATCCTTGGCGTTACAGCCAGGCGGTAAATGGGCTCATCCCGATGAACTCATCCTGATGAACTGATTCGGGTGAGTGAAAGCAGCTAATAACGCTGTTGCGTCAAGGACGAAGGGTAAGTGCTTGAGCCAGCAACGTAATCGGGTGCTCGCATTTCTTACTCGTCGACATTTCAATCTGCCATTTGCAGGTTTCGCAGTCGGTAATCACCAAATCAACACCACTGGCTTCAATCTGCTGGAATAATGATGCGCCAATCCCTTGGGCTGTCGTGTAATTCTCTGATTTAAAACCATAGGTTCCGGCTATCCCACAGCATTGAGAATCTAATACCACCAGCTCAATACCAGGAATACGCTGCAGCAATGCCAAGGTATAGGCAGTCCAGCCCATTTTCTCCATATGACAAGGGGTGTGATAGGCAATGCGTAGTGGCGTGTTATTTGCCGAAAACAGGGGTTTTAAGGGTAATTCTCGCCCTTGATCCAATAGGCGGTAGATATAGCGTGTTGCCAGCTCTACCCGGTCGCGCACTGGTGCAGTATCGACATCCAATAAATGCGGATATTCATCTCTCAGCGTAAAAGTACAGCTCGAGGAGGTGGCAACCACCGGAATATCCCGGCCAATGACCGCGTCAGTCAGGGATTCCAGATTGACCCGCGCCTGTTTTTTCGCCTGCTCGATAAAGCCATTCGCAATCAGCGGCACACCGCAGCATTTTTCCCGTTTCAGTAATTGCACGCCGATGTTCATCGCATTGAATACGCTGACTAAATCCTTACCCAACTGCGGGTGATTGTAGTTAACAAAGCAGCCATGAAAGAATGCCACTTGTTCAGGATATTGCTGCTGTTTTTCGGCTTGTTTGCGATACCAGCGCCGGAAGGTGCCAAAGGAATATTTGGGTAATTCGCGGCGATGATCAATTTTCAGCGCTTTATCCAGCAAGGCGCGCACGGGTTTTAACCCCGTGACCGCATTAATAACCGGCGCAAATGGGGTTGAGAGGCTGCCCATGAGGTCAGTGTGGCTAAGGATAGCATCGCGCAGTTTGGGTTTATTGCTGCTGTAACTGGCTTTCGCGCGCTGGATGATGTCGCCGATTTTAACATCCGAAGGGCAAGCCACTTCGCAACGTTTGCAGTTAGTACAATATTTTAGGGCCTCGTCATAGAGTGCGGGATCTTTTAGGCGCAGGCGCTCACCATCAGGGCCGGCTTGTTTTGGCCCAGGATAAAGCGGATTAACCTTCGCTACTGGGCAATAAGTGGTGCACACCGTGCATTTGATGCAACTTTCAAAACTGTTATCTCGTGCCAAATGTGTATCCTGCCGGTCTTCGGACTGCGGTAACCACGTCATAATGTCACCTCCATAGCGCGGGCAATTTGCTCGGCCACGAATAAGGCACTGGTGAGGGAAACCCCAGCACCACAGCCTTGTTGTAGCGGGTCGAACCCTCCTAGTACTGCGCCAATAACATACAGATTATCCAGTGCCGTGCCGCCACGCAGCGCCCGTAAGTGGCTATCGGTGTTAACACCAAATTGCAGATAAGGCTGTGGCGCAAACATATTGCTGTGGCTCCAATCGGCGCGATTGGGTAGTGATAAAATATCTAAATCCAGTATCGGCTCGTAGACATGTTCAAAGGTTGCCACCAGCCCATTACTGAAGAAACTGCCACTGGCCAGCACCATCTGGGCAGCACGCAATGGAATATCACCATGATTGCGGCTATATAGCCCAGTAATCCGGTTGCCCACCAGCTCAGCACGCAATACCGCATCACCCGGCATGACTATGCCGCCAAGTTGTTGAAAACGATGGCGTAAGGCCTGATGTAGCCGCATGCCAAGTAATGACGGCGGCAGTGTGGGAAGCAATTGAATCGGCTTGCCTACTGCAGCTCTCAGTGCCTCCAGCGGGGTCGATTCATCCAGCCCAATACAGGCAGGTAATAAAATCATTTCCGCAGCAGATGACAAACGCATTAACTCGTCTGCCAGTGGTTGCAGGTTTTCTGGTTTATCCAAGACTCGGGCAATATTTACCGCACGAAATTCGCTGGGATTATCCCGCAAAGTATCCAGTGCGGGCAGATGCAGATAATCTGACGTGACCTCAACCCCCTGCTCCTGCAAGGCACTGGCGACCATTTGCGGTTGGAAATCCAGGAAACCTTCGATGCCAATCACCGCGACTTTTTTCCACGGCAGTGGGCCGGTTAAAGGTGCAACCGGGATATCTGCTGGGCTAAGCCAGGTTGGTCGGCAAATCCCCAAAGGTGTGAGGCGCAAGTGATTTTGCGTCGCGCTACCCACTAATTTCAGGCCGCAGCGCTGTAACAGAGATTCAGCTTGTTGTGCTAACTCACCCACCTGCCCGCTTTTTCCCATTTTGCTATAAGGGTGTTCCGGCGCTAATTCTGCTAATGCTTCCAGAGCTGAAAGTGGTTGGCTGACAGCTCGGCCATCCGGTAATTTTGCCAATAAATCTAAAGAGCCGGAGGAAAAGTGCAGCGAATTTTGGCCTGCGCTGACAATCGCGCAGTATTTACCTTGTTCAGCCAGGCGGATCCCACAGGCCAGCCCTGCTAATCCCCCCCCGATGATGATCACATCAAATTTCATCGTGTTTCTCCTGAGCACTCGCGGCACATGGCGTGTCATCCAGCCCACAAAGTCCTTGATACACCCAATGAGTAAACTCACTTTCCCGCAACGCATCACCCCAAGCTATTGGACGCACGCCTTTCCAGCGCTCATTAAGGAATTGCACCAGTTGTGCGCGAGATTGTTGCGGGGTCGTCACTTTAAAGCGGTTGAGTAGACCGGCGGCTCGGCAAGCACAAAGCTCCCCCTGACAGGTGCCCATGCCGACACGGGTGCGGCGGCGTAAATCCAGCAAGTTATTGACTGAAAGCGATTCAATGGCATAGCGCACTTCACCGGCGGTGACCGCTTCGCATTCACAGACCAAGCTGTTATCCAGACGATTACCCGCCAATAACTGTGTGGCGCGGTCACCATGGCGATAAACCGCAGACCCGCGAATGCTGGCGGGCAAAGAAATCACTTTAGTGAGTGTCTGTTCTGTTGATTGTTGTGAGCCAGGTAGTGGCTCTTGCGCTGTGGTGCAAGTGGTCGTCACCCCCAGTTTTTCACATATTTTATCTGTTGCCCATTCGGCCATCAGCCGGTAAGTCATTAATTTACCGCCGGTAATGGTAATAAAGCCCTCCAGCCCATCACGGCTGGCGTGATCCAACAAGACGATGCCACGGCTAACATTACGCCCTGAAGGGTCATCATCACTGGCAACCAAGGGCCTTACCCCGGCATAAGCACGTAAAATGCGCGTTTGTGCCAATTGCGGAGACAGTTTTGACCCTTCACGAATTAAGGTATCCACCTCTTGCGGGGTGACGAGCATATTGTCTATCTGGTCATATTCGATGTGTGTGGAGGTGGTGCCTATCAGTGAAATGGTATCGCCCGGCACCAGAATGTCGGCGTCTGCCGGTTTGCGGCAGCGGTTGATAACCATGTTGTTGATCCTATGCCCAAGGATCAACAGCGCGCCTTTGGCCGGGAACATGCGGATCCGCAAGTCGGCATATTCGGCAATGTGTTGCCCCCAGATCCCCGCAGCATTCACGACTATCAGCGCATGAATATCATATTGGCGTTGATTTTTATGATCGAAAACACGGACACCACTCACGCGGTCACCTTGGCGCAGCAACCCTATAACCTCATGATAGGTTAGAATTTTTGCGCCTTTCTCACGGGCATCGAGCATATTCGCCGCAGTTAAGCGGAAGGGATCAACAGTGCCATCCGGCACCCGCACTGCCGCAATCAAAGAAGGATTAGCGGCGGGTTCCAGGCGCAAAGCCAGCTTAGGATCAATAGCTTCAGCTTCAATGCCGGCGTCCTGACAGCGGGCAATAAATTGTGTCTGATACTCCAGCGAATCTTCTGGTAAGGTGATAAACAAACCATCCGTTTGCTCAATACAATGGCGAGCAATACGTTTCAGGATGCGGTTTTCTTCAATACATTCACGGGCGGATTCACCATCTGTCACGGCATAGCGCGCGCCACTGTGTAATAAGCCATGATTGCGACCCGTGGCCCCAGTGGCAATGTCATGCCTCTCGAGCAAAGTACAAGCCAAACCACGGCGGGCGCAGTCTCGGGCAATCCCGGCACCGGTCGCTCCACCACCAATGATGATGACATCCGTTTCAGTGTAAGGAGAACTGTTCGTCATGAAAGACCCCACATTATCAGACAGCCGCCTGTCGGCTAAATATGAGTCTATTTAGACACAGTCTTCATGGCTATTGTTTGATAAGGAACAAAAACGAACCAAAAACGAAAGTGAAATGGTGTTTAAAAACCATGATTGTGATCAAAGTCACAAGGAATTTCTTATTACAGGTTTCAAAATGTTAACCAATCGCTCAAAATTGCCGCCGCTTTCATATAACTGTAACAAATGCGCCATCACTCACAGATAAGACTCAAGAATTTATCTAGCATAGCGTTCGTTATGGAACATAAACGACAACAACTAGTCGTATAACCACCGGGTAGATACCAGGCTATACCGGAGTCAAAACAACAAAAGCCATCGGAGGCACTCAATGTTGAGTATTTTTAAGCCCGCGCCACATATCGCGCGGCTTCCCACAGACCAGGTTGACCCGACTTACCGCCGCTTACGCTGGCAAATCTTCATGGGTATCTTCTTCGGTTATGCCGCCTACTATCTGGTACGTAAAAACTTTACTCTGGCCATGCCGTATTTGATCGAGCAAGGATTCTCTCGCGGGGATCTGGGTTTCGCGCTATCCGGTATTTCGATCGCTTATGGTTTCTCTAAATTCATCATGGGTTCGGTTTCTGACCGCTCCAACCCACGGGTCTTCCTCTCTGCTGGTTTGATACTCTCCGCGGCTGTGATGCTGTTTATGGGCTTTGTGCCTTGGGCAACCTCCAGTATCGCCGTGATGTTTGTGCTGCTGTTCTTATGCGGCTGGTTCCAGGGCATGGGGTGGCCGCCATGTGGCCGTACTATGGTGCACTGGTGGTCGAAGAAAGAACGTGGTGGAATTGTTTCTATCTGGAACTGCGCCCATAACGTCGGCGGGGGTTTGCCGCCACTGCTGTTCTTGCTTGGGATGGCTTGGTTTAATGACTGGAAAGCCGCGTTATATATGCCCGCGTTCGGTGCTATTTTAGTCGCATTGATTGTCTTTGGTTTGATGCGCGACACCCCGCAATCCGTCGGTTTACCACCCATTGAAGAATACAAAAATGACTATCCGGATGACTATACGGTAGCCGCAGAAGAAGAGCTGACTGCTAAGCAAATCTTCATGCAATACATTTTACCCAACAAACTGTTGTGGTATATCGCGGTTGCTAACGTGTTTGTCTATTTGCTGCGTTACGGCATCCTCGACTGGTCACCGACCTACCTGAAAGAAGTCAAACACTTCGCATTGGATAAATCGTCTTGGGCTTATTTCCTGTATGAATACGCGGGTATCCCAGGGACACTGCTGTGCGGTTGGATGTCTGACAAAGTGTTTAAAGGCAACCGTGGTGCAACCGGCGTGTTCTTTATGACGTTGGTGACTATCGCGACCATTATTTACTGGCTAAACCCAGTGGGTAATCCGGGTATCGATATGGCCTGTATGATAACTATCGGCTTCCTTATTTACGGCCCGGTAATGTTAATTGGTCTGCATGCTCTTGAATTAGCACCGAAAAAAGCAGCAGGGACAGCAGCCGGCTTTACTGGCTTGTTCGGCTATCTGGGCGGTTCGGTTGCAGCCAGTGCCATCGTAGGTTACACCGTTGACTACTTCGGTTGGGACGGTGGCTTTATGGTCATGATTGGCGGCAGTATTCTGGCCGTATTGTTATTGATCGTGGTGATGTTCAGCGAGAAAAAACATCACGAAGAAATGGCAAGAAAACAAGAGTTGTAAGTTGATTTACACTCACAACAGTGGCTATTACAGGTGGGGAAATCCACCTTAATATCAAATAAGTAAACTCGAATTAAGTTGTGCAATAGGCTGTGCCGTTATCTATGGATATATAGCGTCACAGCCTTTTTTATACTCTAAAACTGATAAATGGAGCACTATTAATGCAAATCCACATCAAATCACTGGTGGCGAGTATTATTCTGGCATCTTCAGTAACAGGTATGGCGTACGCGGCGGAGTCATCTGCCACAAATGAATCCGCACTGACTAAACCGCCAACTAACAAAGTTGTTATCGCGCATCGCGGTGCCAGTGGCTATTTGCCAGAGCATTCACTGCCGGCCAAAGCAATGGCTTATGCACAAGGCGCTGATTATCTTGAACAAGATTTGGTGATGACCAAAGATAATGAGTTGGTGGTTCTGCACGACCATTATCTGGATCGGGTGACAGATGTCGCCGAGCGCTTCCCCGACAGGGCGCGTAAAGATGGCCGCTACTACGCCATTGATTTTACTCTGCCGGAAATCAAGTCTCTGAAATTTACCGAAGGCTTTGATATTGGTAAAGACGGTAAAAAAGTGCAGAGCTATCCGGGCCGCTTCCCAATGGGCAAATCTGACTTCCGCGTGCACACTTTCCAGGAAGAGATTGAATTTGTTCAGGGGCTGAATCATTCGACCGGTAAAAATGTCGGTATTTATCCTGAAATCAAAGCCCCTTGGTTCCACCAGCAGGAAGGTAAAGATATTTCCACCAAAGTGCTGGAAGTGCTCAAGCAGTACGGTTACACCACCAAAGCTGACAACGTTTATCTGCAATGCTTTGATGCGAATGAATTAAAGCGCATTAAAAATGAGTTAGAGCCGAAGATGGGTATGAACCTGAAACTGGTTCAACTGGTGGCTTATACTGATTGGAACGAAACCTACGAACAAAAACCTGATGGCAAATGGGTGAATTACAGCTATGACTGGATGTTCAAGCCGGGCGCGATGAAGCAAATCGCGCAATATGCTGACGGTATCGGCCCTGACTACCACATGCTGGTGGTCGAGACTTCCACACCAGATAACATCAAGCTGACCAATATGGTGAAAGAAGCTCATGCCAGTAACATGATGGTTCATCCATTCACCATCCGTGCTGACAAGCTGCCTAAATACGCCACTGACGTGAATCAGCTGTTTGATATTATCTATAATCAAGCACAGGTTGATGGGGTATTTACCGACTTCCCAGATAAAGGTGTCCAATTCCTGCAAAAACAGGGGCAGCATCAGTAAGCTGATGGTCTGGGGCATCAGAATAAATAAAAAATGGCGCACGATATAAGTGCGCCATTATTATTGATTAAAAACAATAAATTACTGGTCTGTTCCTAAGAACATTTTCCGCAGATAATGAGGTACAGCATCATCTGCATTCGAGCCAATCACTTCCAGATTCGGTAGCATATCTTTCAGGCGCTGATGGGCATCACGCATGATGCAACCTTTACCTGACATGGACAGCATTTCCAAATCATTCATCCCATCACCAAAAGCGATACATTCTTTCAGCGAATAACCAATAATTTTGGCAACTTGCTCCAGCGCATGCCCCTTGGAGACCCCGCCGCCCATCACTTCCAGACAAGTTGGGAAGGAGAAACTCACATTAACCCGATCGCCCCAACGTGCATTGATGGCTTCTTCCAAAATCAATAACTTGTCGTGATCTTCACAAGTGAAGTAAACCTTACATACGCCATCGGTCGGCAGCAAAGCAGGTTCGAACACTTTATAATTGAACACCGACTCTTGGAAAAACGCTTTCTGCGCCGGGCTTTCGCGGTTCATATACCATTCATCGTTCAAATAGACGTTGGTCAGGATATCCGGATTATGGTGTTCGATATTGTACAAATCGCGGGCAATATCAGCATCAAGGTTATGACTGAAAATCAGTTCCCCTGCGGTGTTGTGCACACGCGCGCCATTGGAGGTAATCATAAAAGCACTTATCTCCAGGCTATCGCGGATTTGCGCCACGTCGATATGATGACGCCCGGTCGCGAACACGAAATGCACATCACGCTGCGTCAGCAACTTAAGTGTTTCTTTGGCGTAAGGCGTCAGAATATGGTCAGGTGATAGCAAGGTGCCATCTAAATCGGAAGCAACAACATGATACATAACGGTATGTTCTAACCTCTGGTGGTGTCGGAGCCTAGCGGCTGACTGATGGTTGATGTTGCGCAAAAAAACGCAATATGGCGCTTAGCGCCTCGGCACGCAGCTGGTCCCGCTCGAACAGGATCTCATGGCGTGCCCCTTGAATGACCTTAGGTTCGCCCCCTTCACAAGGGTGTCCCGCCAGAGTCATAGCCTGAGAAAAAGCATTATGGGCCGGGTTATGTACCACCCGATCCTCACTGGCCTGCAATAACAAAACCGGTGTCGTAATTTTATCGGCTTGCGCAATAATTTGCTCACCCACCAGCAAACTTTCACGGATCCAATGATATGTCGGCCCGCCGACGCGGATGTCCGGGGTGTCCGCATATTGGCGCAAATAGCGGCGATAGCGCTCGCGACTGTGAGTCAGCATATTAACCAGATACGGCAATGGCCGCCACTGACCGGTGCCGATGGCATAATAATCCCGCAGTTTCTGATGCCCTTCGGCCCAATCAACAATCCGGTGAGCCAACCAACCCGGCATCGGCAAATGAATCCCAAACATGGGGGCACAAAGTGCCACGGCATCAAATGCCTGCGGCTCTTTTGCCAGAAAACGCGTCAGAATTGCCCCGCCCATAGAATGAGCCAAAGCAAAACGTTGTTGATAATGGCTATGGGTTATTTCCCGCGCCATGAGCTGCGCAAAATCTTCAATATAATCATCGAACTTGATCACATGACCACGGTGATGATCCGCAAGCATGCGCCCGGATCTCCCCTGACCACGATGATCCAGCACTATGACATCATAGCCTTGCTGGAAAAGATCGTAAGCCACTTCAGGATATTTAATGTAGCTTTCAATACGACCGGGCACCACGACCACAACACGAGTATGAAGTGGTGCACAAAAACGAACATAGCGAATGGGAATATTATCAACCCCCATAAACTCATCTTCATCGCGCTGCTGCCAGAAATCGAGCAATGGGCCGTTAACAAAAGCAGCAAACTGCTCTTCACGGGTTAACCAGCTATTCATTTGATTATCTAACGGCATAGCCTCGCTCGCTATTTAGTGAACAAATCGTCGTTTTGTGAGCCATAGCACAACTATTAGCAATAGAGTATTGTGGCATAAATTTACGCATTCCGGGAGCTTTGCCGATGACCTTAGACTGGTGGTTAACTTATTTGCTGACAACACTTATCCTCAGTCTGTCCCCTGGTTCTGGTGCCATTAACACCATGAGCACCGCCATCAGTCACGGCACCCGTGGGGTGGTGGCCTCAATTTGCGGATTACAACTTGGATTAGCCGTGCATATTGTGCTGGTTGGTGTGGGACTGGGCGCACTGATTTCACAATCGCTGCTGGCATTTGAAATATTAAAATGGCTAGGCGCGGCGTATTTAATCTGGCTTGGCATCCAACAATGGCGCGCCGCCGGTGCGCTGGATTTGCATGCATTAGCCAACAGTATGCCACGGCGGAAACTCTTTAAACGGGCGGTATTTGTTAACCTGACCAACCCGAAAAGCATTGTTTTTCTGGCCGCATTATTCCCGCAATTTGTGCTGCCAAATCAACCGCAGGTGGCACAATATTTGATTCTGGGCTGCACCAGCGTCATTGTTGATATCATCGTGATGATTGGCTATGCCACCCTTGCCACACGAATTGCTGGCTGGATTAAATCACCGCAACAAATGAAATTATTGAACAGAATATTTGGCGGTCTATTCATGCTGGTTGGGGCAATACTGGCAACTGCCAGAAAAGTATAATGTGGCTGAATCCACCGGAGAAATCTGCCGGTGGATTTATTAGTTTAGCGCCATACCGGCTAGCGGGATAAAATCAAATGAATGCCAAAACCAGTAAACAACACTCCAGCCAAGCCATCAATCCATTTGGATACGCGCTGATAACCACGGCGCATCACCGGTAAAGCAAATATGCAGGCCACTACGCTAAACCACACGAATGTTTCCGCCACTATCATGATAAACAAGCCCCAGCGCGCGCCAGCACTGACACTATCACCCACAAACAGTGAAAATACGCTGCCGAAATAGATAACAGCTTTAGGGTTTGAAAGATTGGTTAGAAAACCGCGCAGGAAAGTCCGGCCACGGGCGGGCAACACGACCTGCACCTCACCTGCGGCAACATCTTGTTTCGCCCGAGCGGATTTCAGCAACTGCCACCCCATCCAGCACAGATATAATCCGCCACCGACCATAATAATCTGATGTAACCACGCCATTTTCTGCAAGAGAAGATTCAGCCCCATCAGAGCCACACCCGCCCAGATAACAATGCCCAGCGAAATCCCGACCACCCCCATCATGGCCTCGCGGCGCGAACGGCTGGCGGCAGTTTGTGAGACAAAAAAGAAATCAGGCCCCGGGCTCATCAGAGCCACCAAGTGCACCAGCGCAACAGTCAGAAATAGCATTAACATGAGCAAAACCTCGGGGCAGGAAAAGAGTGAATTAGTCGTCGTTATTATCTACATGGTCACGGATCATGGCCATGAAAGGTGCGCCAAAACGCTCCAACTTCCGCTGCCCAACACCATTAACACTCAATAGCTCGCTGGCGGTAATCGGCATCTGCTCCGCCATCTCTAACAAAGTGGTATCGTTAAATACCACGTAAGGCGGGATATTGCCTTCGTCAGCGATAGATTTGCGCAATTTGCGTAATTTGGCAAATAACTTGCGGTCATAATTGCCGCCATAGGATTTTTGATTGGCACTGCTGCGGGCTTTCAAGCTCTGAATTCGCGGCACCGCCAGTTGCAATGGCAATTCAGCACGTAATACCGGGCGGGCGGCTTCTGTCAGTTGTAAGGCAGAGAACATCGCAATATTTTGGCTCAGTAGCCCCAGGTGAATCAGCTGGCGCAATACACTGACCCAGTGCTCATGACTTTGTTCGCGACCAAGACCATAGACGGATAGTTTGTCATGACCAAATTCACGAATGCGCTGATTATTGGCCCCGCGCAGCACTTCGACGATATACCCCAAACCAAAACGCTGCCCAACCCGATACACACAAGATAGCGCTTTTTGTGCATCAGCTAGCCCGTCATAGCGCTTGGGTGGATCAAGGCAAATATCGCAGTTACCGCAAGATTGCTGTTTACCCTCACCAAAATAGTTGAGTAACACTAACCGGCGACAAGTTTGGGCTTCGGCAAACGCGCCCATCGCATTGAGTTTATGCCGCTCGATATCTTGTTGTGCGCCCGCCGGTTTTTCTTCCAGACAGCGGCGCAACCACGCCATGTCGGCCGGGTCATACAGCAGCATAGCTTCGGCGGGCAAACCATCACGCCCGGCGCGACCGGTTTCCTGATAGTAAGATTCGATAGTGCGCGGAATATCAAAATGCACTACAAAGCGGACATTCGGTTTATTAATCCCCATCCCGAAGGCAACAGTGGCGACCACCACTTGTAGGTCATCGCGCTGAAAAGCTTCCTGCACATGCGCCCGGCGTTCGTTATCCAGCCCGGCATGATAAGCCGCGACACTCAAACCACGGCTTTGCAAGCGGGCGGTAGTGTCTTCCACTTTTGCCCGGCTATTACAATAAATAATGCCACTTTTACCGCGTTGGTCTTGGACAAAACGCCATAATTGGTCCAGAGGTTTGAACTTCTCGACCAAGGTATAGCGGATATTGGGGCGGTCAAAGCTACTGACCTGAATCAATGGATTTTCTAAATTGAGCAAACGCACAATATCACCGCGCGTCGCTTCATCCGCCGTAGCGGTCAGAGCAATAACCGGTAAATCGGGGAAACGTTGCTTTAACTGACCAAGAGCACGATATTCCGGGCGGAAATCATGCCCCCATTGGGAAATACAATGGGCTTCGTCCACCGCCAACAGAGCCGGACGCCACTGATGCAGTTGATCAAGAAAGCTCTCCATTACCAGACGTTCTGGCGCGATATACAGCAGTTTAATTTGACCACTGCGACAACCGTCCATCACTGCCAATTGCTGTTCACGTGTTTGCGATGAGTTTAAGCACCCCGCCCCCACGCCATAGGCCAGCAGTTGGTCAACCTGGTCTTTCATCAGGGAGATTAACGGGGAAACCACCAGCGTTAAGCCCTCCGTCACCAGTGCCGGAATCTGATAACACAAGGATTTACCCCCACCGGTTGGCATCACTACCAGGCAGTCTTGCCCTGATAAGGTGGCGTTGATAATTTCTTGTTGTCCGGGCCGGAATTGCTGATAGCCGAAAGTATCTCGCAATACTTGCTCTGCCAATAATTCCCTATTTATCACTGCTGCGGTTGACACACTCTTCCCCAACTTTTAGATCTGCACAGGCAGGTTAACCGGCCTGTGTCTGAAACTTTTCTAACGCCGGATGACGTTAAAGGACATCATTCAACATGATACCCATACCCACCCGTGTTTGCCTAAAGTTATAGTCAATCATTGACTCACCATAGCCACTGAACACTTGGGTATAGAAACGCACATTTTTAGTGATTGGATAGCTCCAGCCCATTTCTGCACCACCATAGCCGGTATTCCAGTTATAGCGGCCATCAATGCTGAACACACTGTTGCCCAGAGCATAGCCGACTTTCAGACGATAATAACCCATGTATTTAGTGATATCGGGGTTGTCATCTTTTGCATCGCTTTCCTGAAGACGGAACCAAGGCTTCAGGTCAACTTCCAAATTGCCGCGCTGTGCCATTACACGGGTATAAACACGATTCCAACTACGTGAAGTTGGATCAGCTTTACCATTGGATTGGTGGTTAAAACCAAATTCAACCTCCCGGAAAGTCCAGCCAGCAAACTCATAATCGGTTGCCCATGCCAGGAACATCTGCGGTTCGTAGTTGGTTTCACGGAATGGGGCGGATTCATCACTATTAGATGCCTGCCACCAAGACCGCTGAGTATAAGAGGCACCCAGTAATGAATTTTCACCCGCAATACCACGCCAAATTGGGAAGCCTAAACTCAGTTGGAATTTAACTTCGTCTTTTTTAGCATTTTCAGCCCAATCATAAGAGCTAATCGCGTCTTTGTTGATATCGCTGGTATAGGTGTACAGTAAATAGTTGGTTTCATAAGGATAAAGCAAGAATGGATTGTCGTGATCTTCCAACATGGCCGCGATGATACTGCCACGTGCCGCAGGAGCCTGTTTATCCTTTACGTCTTCTGCTTGCGCCAACGTTGGCACCAGCAATAATGCCACTATTATTCGCCAAAACTTTCCCATAACTCCCCCGTCATTTTGTAAATTATTTCTATTTGTAATGAAAACAGCTCATTCTACACACAAATGTTATAGGGGATTAGTCTTGTTTATATTTATGAGTTAACAACTGGAAAACAACAAAATAGGGGCATAAAATAAACAATTAATTAACTAACACCCACAGTAATTGGCACTGTGGGCCATGACTAAGAGAATAAAGTGCAATGTCGGTTACACCATTAACACTGGAAGATGCTCGTCACCTCATCGGCGAGATTTTTGTTTATCACATGCCATTTAATCGTGAATTAGGTTTAAAACTCACTCGTTTTGAACAAGATTACGCCGAAATTACTTTCGATAATAATGACAAATTGGTCGGAAACATCGCGCAAAGAATTTTGCATGGTGGGGTTATTGCCGCGGTGCTGGATGTAGCTGCGGGCTTGGTTTGTGTGGGTAACAGCCTGGTTCGTCATGAGCCGCTGATTCAGGAACAACTGCAAATGAAGCTAGCGAAAATGGGCACTATTGACCTAAGAGTTGATTATTTGCGCCCCGGCCGTGGTGAGCATTTTATCGCCAGCAGCAGTATTTTACGCAGTGGCAATAAAGTGTCTGTTGCCAGGGTCGAGCTGCATAATGACCAGCAAATACATATCGCCAGCGCAACGGCAACCTATCTGGTCGGTTAATTTGACCTTAAGCGGTGATGATTAGTAGCACGAAGTTAAGTACACTCACCGCATCTCCTTTCTTGTTCTGAGCCACTCCATGGATAAACAACGAACCCGTCAGGGCATTTTCTTTGCTCTGGCTGCCTATTTCATTTGGGGCCTTGCCCCTGCTTATTTCAAGCTAATCCAACAGGTGCCGGCAGATGAAATTTTAACTCATCGGATTATCTGGTCATTTTTCTTTATGCTGATATTGCTTACTGTCAGCCGTCATTGGCCACAAGTTCGCAGCGCCTGTAGAAATGGCAAACGCCTGCTATTACTCGCGGTTACCGCAGTATTAATTGCCAGTAATTGGCTATTATTTATCTGGGCGGTAAATCACAACCATATGCTGGAAGCCAGTTTGGGTTACTTTATTAACCCGCTGGTCAATGTGCTATTTGGCATGTTATTTCTTGGCGAGCGTTTTCGCCGTATGCAATGGGTCGCAGTATCTTTGGCGTTTGCCGGGGTGTTAATTCAGCTGTGGCAGTTTGGCTCACTGCCAATAATCGCCCTGGGTCTGGCCATCTCTTTTGCCTTATATGGCCTGATACGTAAAAAGCTGGGAATTGATGCCCAAACCGGCATGTTGGTTGAAACAATGTGGTTATTACCGATAGCTGCGGTTTATTTGTTCTTTATTGCTGACAGCCCTACCAGCCACCTAAGTGCTAATACTGGCTCACTGAATGCTTTGTTAGCCGCGGCAGGGGTGATTACCACCATTCCGCTGCTGTTCTTCACTGCGGCGGCCACCCGTTTACGGCTCTCGACACTCGGTTTCTTCCAGTATTTAGGGCCGACGCTGATGTTTATTCTGGCAGTCACTTTTTACGGTGAGACTATCGGTAACGATAAAATGGTGACCTTCATCTTTATCTGGGCGGCGCTATTGCTGTTCACTCTGGATGCACTCTATACCCAACGTAAACTGCGTGCTTAACCATTATAATTAAAAACATTATAAGAGGTTGATGACCAACCTGTATTTTCAGTTCCGAGTCAGTCGGCGGTGTCTGCACCTATGAGCACGCCGACGGCTTTCGCCATTACGACCCATTAGGCACATTTCCCCTTCAATCAACTTTGCCAACCATCTGATTATAAAAAATAATATGGCGTTGTAGCTAGGTATCCCTGCAACGCCATATTCGAAAGTTAGAGCCAGTTCTTGCGTTTAAAATATAAATAGGGGGCCAGACCGGCAATAATCATCAAACTGATCGCCGCTGGGTAGCCAAATGACCAATTCAATTCCGGCATAAACTCAAAGTTCATCCCGTAGCTGGATGCCACCAGGGTCGGTGGTAGAAAGACCACAGAAACCACTGAGAAGATTTTAATAATCCGGTTCTGTTCGATATTGATAAAACCCATCGCCGCCTGCATCAGGAAGTTAACTTTCTGGAACAAGGATTCATTGTGTGGCAACAAGGATTCGATATCGCGTAGCACTTCGCGAGCCTGTTCCAACTGACCGCTGGGCAACCGAGCTTTACGTACCAGAAAATTTAGCGCCCGCTGGGTATCCATCAGACACAATCTGACTTTCCAGCCAATATCCTCCTGCTCTGCCAGCGTAGACAGCGCAGCATCGTATTCATCCCCTTGCTGGCCTTCCATAATAACGCGGCTTAATGCTTCTAAATCGCTGTAAATATTTTCGATTTCATCAGCTAGCTGTTCAATTTTGGTTTCGAACAAGTCCAGCAGCAATTCATAGGCATTGCCATCCACCAGTACCTGATTACGTGCACGCATCCGGTACAACCGAAATGCCGGTAATTCGCGCTCACGCAAGGTATAAAGGCGGCCATCACGGATAGTAAATGCCACTGTGGAGTTGCCAGCATGATCTTCAGCATCTTCATAATAAAAGAAGGAGTGAATATGCAGGCCATCTTCATCTTCAAAGAAGCGCGCGGAGGCCTCAATGTCATCCAACTCTGGCCGCGTCGCCAGGCTTTGCCCTAATTCAGACTGGACGCGATCTCGCTCCCCATCTTCTGGCTCGACTAAATCGACCCAAATTGAGGTTGTCAGGTCATCTGATTCATCCAGCTCCAAACGGGATAAGCGATTGTTACTTAATTTAAATGCGCTCAGCATGTACCAAAACTCCCTTACGGTAATGGAGTGGGAAACGCATTGAAGCACAGAAACAGCAGAGTATTGAAATACCGTTTGTTTCAGACCATAAGGAGATCTGACTCACAGCGACAGTTTAGCGGGGTCGCTGACAACCACGAAGGCTATCAGCAAATATGAGGATAGCCTTAGAAGTTGCACCAAATTAACAGGTTATTGAGCCAGTATCTACTGGGTGTGTCCAAGGCGAATGTCCTCATTAAGAATAGTGCGCGCATGTTACGCCGAGAAGAAAAAGGCTGTCAACCGGTTAAAAGGTGTTAATTCATGAGCACAATTTTCAGTTCTGAGTGGCAAGATTTTTTATCCCACAGCGCGCAGCGATATACCCTAAATAATTCGAGTTGCAGAAAGGCGGCCAACACATATGCAGCTTGAAGTATGACGGGTATAACATCACTCTGTTTACGCGAGATTACAGTCAGCCACTCTTAAGGATATTTGACCAGAATGAAGCAAATCACCCAACAAACTCTGATGCAGTTGAGCCAGCAAGCGCAGCAGTCACCGCGTCAGAGAGCCAATCTTAACTTCCATCCACAGCTCGACGACCCGATACAGCGCCTGGCGATAGCAATGGAGCCAGAGACGTATGTCCGCCCACATCGCCACCCTCACACTTGGGAATTACTGACTGCATTGCACGGCAACTTTATTGTGCTGCTGTTTGATGACGCAGGGAAAGTCACCCACCGCACGCTGTTGGGCCGGGAAACCGCTATTATGGAAATCCCCGCCAATGTGTGGCACGCCGTGCTCTCACTGGAAGAAGGGGCGGTTATTTTTGAAGTTAAACACGGCCCTTACCAGCCCATTACTGCTGAATATTTCGCCCGCTGGTCACCTGCCGAGGGTGAAGAGGAAGTCAGCAATCTATTGGCGTGGTATGCGACGGCTGATATTGGGGCGCATTATCAGCAATGAAATCTGCCAGCAGTAATCTCTGCCGGAAATAATATCAGTAAAAAAACCGAAGTCAGCGTCGACTTCGGTTTTGTGTATCCTGCCTCTTTATTTAACCCAGAATAGGGTGAAATTTACAAAACAGGCTTCCCTTTGGTATTGGCAAAATATTAACGCTTTATATTTTTAAATTGTTTTGTGGTGTTCGTAAGTGCAATTTCTGTCGGTAACCGTTCCATCGAACTCGCGCCGTAAAAACCATCACATTGTGGGCAATTATCCATAATGTATTGCGCGTCTTCAGGGGTCGAAATTGGCCCGCCGTGACACAGTACAATCACATCTTCGCGCACGTTTTTTGCCGCCGCGGCCCATGCATTAATCAAAGGCACGCAATCCGCCAACTTCAGTGCAGTATCCGCGCCAATGTTGCCGCCCGTCGTCAGCCCCATATGAGGGACAATAATATCCGCCCCTGCTTGGGTCATAGCGATGGCGTCTTCAGCACTGAAAACATAAGGTGTGGTCAGCAAATCTTTTTCATGCGCCAGGCGGATCATGTCCACTTCCAAGCCATAACCCATGCCTGTTTCTTCCAGATTCGCACGGAAGTTACCGTCAATTAAGCCCACGGTCGGGAAATTCTGCACCCCAGAAAAGCCTAAATCTTTCAAACTCTCTAAAAAATTGTCAAATTGGCAGAAGGGGTCGGTGCCATTAACCCCAGCTAACACTGGGGTATTTTTAACCACAGGTAACACTTCTTTTGCCATATCGACCACAATGTCATTGGCATTGCCGTAGGCCAGCAATCCTGCCAGCGAGCCCCGGCCCGCCATGCGATAGCGGCCTGAGTTATAGATAACGATTAAATCAATGCCACCAGCTTCTTCACATTTAGCCGACAACCCTGTACCGGCACCGCCGCCAATAATTGGCTCACGGCGGGCAATCATTGCTCTAAATTTAGCCAATATGGCCTGACGTTGAAATTTTGGCATGTGTTTCTCCACGAATTAAATGGCCCTAAACCCGTCATACTTCAAACTGCATGTGCGTTGGCTGCCTTCGCTCACCCCAGTCACTGACTCGTGTAAGCTCCTGGGGATTGACTCAGTTGCCGCCTTCCTGCAACTTGAATTATTTAGGGTGGGATGGGCTTTTTGCTATTTCTTTAAAATTTTCCACCGCAGCCTGAGCAAATCTTGGGTCGTTAATATTGAATGGATAATGCACCAGGCGGCGTTTTGGGGTTTGAATGACCGTCTCTTCCAATGTCTGAATAAAGGCGTTCAATGCCTTTTCGTCCCAGAAGGGTTGCCCAGGAGCATCCAGTGCCGAGAACCCGCCGTTCGGAATTAAGAAGCGCACTTCGCCCTGGCAACAATTAAGTTTTTCGCCAATCCAGCGCGCCAGCTCAATATTTTCTTGCTCAGTGGTGCGCATCAGCGTGACCTGCGCGTTATGTTTATAAAACAGGCGATCGGCATATTTTGCAGGAATGGTGGCTGGGCTACTAAAATTAACCATATCCAATGCACCACAAGAACCGACATAAGGAATATTGGTGTGCGCTATGGCATCGAAACGTTCAGGGCCGCAGGCTAATACACCATCAAATAATAGGTCGCAGACTTCCGTGGTGGTCAAGTCAAGCACCCCTGCGAGCAAGCCGCTTTCGGCCAGTTTTTCCATCGCCTTGCCGCCGCTGCCCGTGGCGTGGAAAACCAGACAATCATATTCTGAGGACAATGCGGCGCTAACCTCCTGAATACAGGGGGTGGTGACGCCAAACATGGTCAACCCCAGCGCCGGTTTATCCTCTGTAGCTGACTCTATTTTGGCAAAATACACGGCACCGGCAATTTGATGCGCCGCGTTACTGAGCACACGGCGAGAAATACGATTCAGCCCGGCAATATCAGTGACCGAATACATCATCGCAATATCGCTGGCACCGATATAACCGGAAATATCACCAGAAGCCATAGTAGAAACCATTAGTTTAGGAATGCCGATAGGTAAACTTTGCATGGCTGGAGTTATCAATGCCGTGCCACCGGAGCCACCCAAACCTAGCAACGCGGCAACATTTTCATGGCTACTAATAAAGCGTTCGAAAGCCAGTGACATCGCACTTATCGCCAGCCCTCTGTCACCACAGAAAACTGCCTGACGCCCATCTGGGTGATAACTCGCGACTGTTTCGGCCGAGATATCCGCGCCACAAGTCCGCTTACCTTCTTTCGTCGATAAATCAACGGTGACCGTGGTGAGGCCGGTTGCTTTAATCAATTCACTGACATACGCCAGCTCTTCGCCTTTGGTATCTGTCGTGGTCGCAATATAAATATGACGAGGCATCTGAACATCCTTCTATGAATGCGGAATGTCACCAAAATTTAAGCCGTTCACTGCTCTTTATTGATTTTTTATAGCCAAATAACCAAACGCGAATGGTTAAGATATGAACATATTGAGACTGTGGTATTATTTATGCAAAGCGCTTGAGTTAGATATGAGACTGTCGTCTCAAAAAATAGTGAAGATGAAATGCTTTCATATCGATTTGTGTAACTGATTTGTTATAGTGGACAACAATGCCATCTGTAGCCCTGGAGTGGCCGTGAGCAATCAGAATAAACAGGAAAGCCCCTCTTCGTTAACTACCATTCGGGCGAGAACCCGGCGGTTACTCATTGACACCGCAATGTCGATGTATGAGCAAGGCGCATTTCCATCAATAACCGAAGTGGCAAATGCTGCTCAGCTTTCCCGTGCCACGGCTTATCGCTACTTCCCGACTCAAAGTGCATTAGTCGCAGCTATGGTCGATGAAAGTCTTGGGCCAATCTTGACATGGCAGCCGACTCAACCCGATGCCCGCCAGCGGATTGCCGAATTACTGTCTTTCGCTTACCCACGAATGTTGCAACACGAAGGTGTGCTGCGAGCGGCATTGCATCTGTCTTTGCAGCAATGGGCGGATAATCGTAGCCATCCTAATAATGAAGAAAAGTTAGTGCGCGGCAACCGTAAACGGTTGTTAAAACTCGCTGTTGAGCCATTAGAAGAGAAGTTATCCCCAGAAGCATTGCAAAGAGTCATTCATGCTTTTTCATTAATCTATGGGTCAGAAGTTTTTATGGTATTGAAAGATATCTGGAATTTAGATGAGGCCGGGATTCAGGATGTCACCCAGTGGATGGGCAAGGCCATTTTGTTGCAAGCTGAAACCGATGCCAAACAAGCGGCTCAGGATTAGAGCCGCGAATACCGCGGCTGTATTATGTTCACAGGATTTACCCAAAGTCATTGGCGTTACAGCAAGGTCACGAATGAACGCGCCCCAGTGAGCTGACAAAGTCAGGTGATTCGGGTAAGTGAGTGCCAGCTAACACTGCTGTGGTGTCATTTAGACGGCTTCCAGTCTGGCATATGCCGCGACCAGCCACTTGATCCCCTCACCGGGGAAGGCCACCTGCAATCGGCTGTGTTCGCCACTTCCTTCCAAATTAACCACGGTGCCTTCACCAAATTTAGGATGACGCACCCGCTGGCCCAATAAGAAGCCGCTGTCATTTTCGTTCATCGGCGTCCCCATGCTGCGGTGATTTACCGGGCGCGAGACCGTGGCGCGCAACCGCACTTCTTCGACGCATTCCTGCGGCAACTCGCCAATAAAACGTGATGGCCGGTGATTAACTTCTTTGCCATACAGACGGCGGCTTTCGGCATAACAGAGAGTCAGTTTTTGCATCGCACGAGTCACGCCAACATAGGCCAGCCGCCGCTCTTCTTCCAGACGCCCGCCTTCATCCAGTGACATCTGGCTAGGGAACATGCCCTCTTCCATGCCCACAATAAATACCTGCGGGAATTCCAAGCCTTTAGCTGAATGGAGCGTCATCAGCTGCACCGCGTCCTGATAGGCATCGGCTTGGCCCTCTCCGGCTTCCAAGGCAGCATGAGAAAGAAATGCCTGTAGCGGCGTCAAATCCTGATCTTCATCCTGATAACTGTATTGGCGGGTCGCGTTGACCAGTTCTTCAAGGTTTTCAACACGCGCCTGGCCTTTTTCGCCTTTCTCTTGCTCATACATTGACCACAAACCAGAGTCACGAATCACGCGATCAGTTTGGATATGCAGTGGCATATCTGCGGTTTCATGGGCCAGTGAGTCCACCAGCTCGACAAAACGTTGCAGTGCCGAAGCGGCGCGGCCCGCCAGCACTTTTTCCTGTAACAGCGCGCGCGTTGATTGCCACAAGGTTAACTGACGGTCGCGGGCAGTCTGGCGCACCACATCTAACGTGCGGTCGCCAATACCACGGGTTGGCGTATTCACCACCCGCTCAAAGGCCGCATCATCATTGCGATTGGAAATCATACGCAGATAGGCCAATGCATCTTTAATTTCTTGGCGATCGAAGAAGCGCTGACCACCATAAATACGGTACGGCATGGCGGTCTGTAGTAAGGCTTCTTCCAACACGCGCGATTGGGCGTTGCTGCGATACAAAATGGCGCAATCATTCAGCGCACCACCATTGTCTTGCCAGGCTTTAATACGGCTGACCACAAAGCGGGCTTCATCTAATTCATTAAATGCACAATACAGTGAAATAGGCTCGCCTTCGGCCCCTTCAGTCCACAGGTTTTTTCCCATGCGGCCATCATTATGGGCAATCAGCGCATTCGCTGCGGTCAGGATATTGCTGGTCGAGCGGTAATTTTGCTCCAGACGGATGGTTTCAGCGCCGGGAAAGTCTTTCAAGAAACGCTGGATATTTTCTACCTGCGCCCCGCGCCAGCCATAAATCGACTGGTCGTCGTCGCCAACAATCATGACATTGGCACGATCACCTGCCAGCAGGCGGATCCAGGCGTATTGAATATTGTTGGTATCCTGGAACTCATCCACCAGAATATTGGTAAAACGTTCGCGATAATGATTAAGAATATGCGGTTTGTTCAACCAGAGTTCGTGCGCGCGCAATAACAGCTCGGCAAAATCTACCAGCCCCGCGCGATCACAGGCTTCTTGATAGGCCTGATAGATGCGCAGCCAAGTGGCTTCGACCGGGTTACCATAGCTTTCAATATGTTGCGGGCGCAGCCCTTCATCTTTTTTACTGTTGATGTACCACATGGCCTGGCGCGGCGGCCATTGCTTTTCATCTAAATTCAGGGCCTTAACCAAGCGTTTTAAAAGCCGCAGTTGATCGTCGCTATCAAGAATTTGGAAATCTTGTGGCAGATTGGCATCCATATGGTGAGCGCGTAACAACCTATGCGCTAGCCCGTGGAAAGTCCCAATCCACATCCCTCCCTGGCTGGTTCCAATCAAGTGCTCAATACGGTGGCGCATTTCAGCGGCCGCTTTGTTGGTAAACGTCACCGAAATAATTGAATACGGAGAAGCGTTTTCTACTGACAGTAGCCAGGCGATACGATGAACCAATACCCGGGTTTTACCACTGCCCGCACCGGCCAGTACCAACAGGTTGCAGCGTGGTGCAGCCACGGCTTCACGTTGTTTTTCATTCAGGCTGTCGAGCAGATCAGAAACGTCCATAGGCACCGTTCATCGGGTTAGGGAAAAAGCTAAATCACCGGGTTATCCGGTTATTTTACCACCATTCCACTGTGAATTTATACAGAGTTATTGCAGAGGATTATAGCAATGCTGTCAGGGAAGCCAACTGCGAAATCTCAATATGTGGCAATAACCGGCTATCGCGGGCGGTCATCAGACTTTGTTGCCGGTCATTAATCCAGCAAGCTTGCATCCCACAACGCAGTGAACCGGCAACATCCGTGGTCAGGTCATCACCGACATGCAAAATCTGTTT
Source organism: Yersinia rohdei ATCC 43380 (assembly GCF_000173775.1). Lineage (GTDB taxonomy): Bacteria > Pseudomonadota > Gammaproteobacteria > Enterobacterales > Enterobacteriaceae > Yersinia > Yersinia rohdei. The sequence goes on along the minus strand of NZ_ACCD01000007.1, from coordinate 63,791 downwards.
GAGCGGGATATCCAGATGGTTCGCCGCTTTATGGTACATATCGCGAAAAGGTTTGGCACGACCATGAGGGCCAGAACGTAAGACAAACTGGAAATAGCTGTCTAACCCGCAGGCTTTAGGGTCGGCATTGCCATTGGTGATAGCCACCAGCGGATAATGCTCGGCCAGCGCGCTCAGGGTGTCGTGCGTGGCGGGCGGCACATAAATACGGCTGCGCCAGACGGCAAAGTTTTCCATCGCCGCATCAGCTCCACATTGTGCTTCTGATTTGCTTAGCCCATGTCGCATCAGGCCCAGTTCAATGGCATGCCAGCGCCACTGGGTGACGTCGTGGTAAATATCGGGGTCTTGTTCCAGTAATTCACGGCGAAAACCATGAAGATCTGCGGCCTGTAGCTGAGCCAAATTAGGATGGTATTGCTGTAAAAATGCCACAGACTCTTGTTCTGTACGGGTTATCACTGGCCGATTGTCATACAGCGTGTCATCCAAATCGAAAGTAATGGCGGAGATACGCTCAAGTGGACGATAAAAATGCATCAGGATTTGCCTCGTTTGGCCCGTGGATGAGCAGCATCATACACTGTTGCCAGATGTTGAAAGTCGAGATGAGTATAAATTTGTGTGGTGGTCAGATTGGCATGGCCCAGTAATTCTTGTACTGCGCGCAAGTCGCCACTGGATTCCAACATGTGAGTGGCAAACGAATGGCGCAGTTTATGGGGATGAATATGGCTACTAACCCCCTGTTTTACCCCCCACTCCGCAAAGCGTTTCTGCACATTGCGCGCTGAAATTCGCTTACCGGTATTGGCCAAGAAGATGGCATCGTCTTGCGGTTCAAACAACTCACGCAACGCCAACCAATGTTCCAACCAGGTGACCGCCGTCTTGCCAATCGGCACTTTTCGCTCTTTGCTGCCCTTACCCATCACCCAGACCTCGCCGCTGGCCAGATCCACATGTTTGCAGTTCATGCCAACCAACTCGGATAGACGCAAACCCGCGCCATACATGACTTCCAGCATGGCCCGGTCACGTACTGCTAGCGGGTCATTGAGATCAATATCCAGCAGTTTATCGACTTCATCGACATCAATATTTTTCGGCAGATGACGGCCAGAGCGCGGGGTACTGACCCCCTTGGCCGGGTTAGCATTCAATACGCCCTGACTTACCAGCCAGTCAAGAAAACTGCGTAAAGCTGACAGCCGCAAAGCCAGACTAGATGAGTGTAAACCGGCACGTTTACTGCGAGAAACCAGTGAGCGCACCTGAGCTGCATCCAGCGTTTGCCAGTGCACCAGGCCCATTGGCTCGGCTATCTCCATCAGCGCCTGTAACTGACGCCGGTAGCTGGTGATAGTGAGTGGGCTGAGTTGGCGCTCAACTTTGAGAAAACGCAGGAAGGCCTCTACCTGCGGGGAGAGCGAAGCACTGAATTCGGTCATACCGGCTCGACCCAGCGCTCCAACAGACTTGGCAATAATATGGCGAGCTGATTTAGCATCACTGTCCCCATACCTTGCTGATAATGTTGTGTGTCGCGGCTGCTAAAAATAAGCACGCCCAAATCGCCATCTTTACCCAATAATGACAGCGCCGCAGACCCCACCAGTTTGGCTTGGGGCAATAACAGCAACAGCTCCGGCCCATTTAAGCTGCCCAGATAATGATGTTCATTACCTAAGCGCTGGATACGCATGGGTTCAAAAGCATGGCGGGACAGGCCTAAATGAGTGAAATCAGAAGGTGCGCCGATTTGCCAGCGGTCAGTGAACAACCTGATATTGGCACCGGCCAGGCCAAAATCTCTGGCCCAGCGCTGCAAGCGATTAAGCATATCTTGCAAACTAGTGGCGGCTGCAAGGTTACTTTGCAGTTGCAGTAAGCGGTTGAATAACACTTCATTCAGACCGGCCTGCTCCATCAGTAAAGTGATTTCTTCTTCCAACTGGCCTATCTGGTTGCGCTGACGCGCCAGTTGCCACTCAACCAATGAGACCGTGCCTCTCACTGGGTGGGGAATATGCATTTGTTCAACCAAACGCGCGTTGCGGATAAAGAAGTCGGGATTTTGCAATAAATACTGCATGACCGCGTCGTCATCTAGCACGATACCGGCCAGTGCCTGCCCCTCATAACTTTTCATGTCACACCCGTCATAAATGAATAAATCCGTCGTAAACATGGGTGGCAGGCCCGGTCATGTAGAGTGGATGACCTGGCCCTTTCCAACTGATATGCAAACTACCGCCGGGCAGCTCGACATGAACCTCTTCACCCAATAATTCTTGTTGGATCCCAACCGCAACGGCGGCACAAGCCCCACTGCCACAGGCCTGAGTCTCGCCAGCACCACGTTCATACACCCGCAAGCGGATATGTTCACGGCTGACCACCTGCATAAAACCAATATTAGCCCGCTCAGGGAAGCGCTCATGGCTTTCCAATACTGGGCCCAGCAAAGCAACATTGGCGACGGAGACATCATCAACCTGCATCACACAATGGGGATTCCCCATCGACACAACACCGCAGAGCACCGTGTGTTCCGCCGCACGGAAAATATACGTTTTCTCGGCCTTGGTCGCACGGAATGGAACAGCTTGCGGGTCAAAATTGGGTTCACCCATATTGACGCAAACTGTTTCATCTTCATTGACACTCAATATCATGCGGCCCGTTTGGGTGCTCACACTGATATCGCGCTTATTGGTCAACCCTTTCAGCCGAACAAAACGGGCAAAACAGCGCGCGCCATTGCCGCACTGAGCCACTTCGCTGCCATCGGCATTAAAAATACGGTAGTGAAAATCCAGCTCAGGATCATAAGGCGGCTCAACTACCAACATCTGATCAAAGCCCACGCCAGTGTGCCGGTCTGCTAATCGACGGATTAACTCCGGCGAAAAGTAAACATTTTGGGTAACTGCATCGACAACCATAAAGTCGTTGCCAAGACCGTGCATTTTGGAGAACTGCATTTCATACTCCGCTGACGTTTATATATCTGCTAAATTTTCGGTACTGGCTACACTCGGTACTGACTCAATCTGGCGACGATGTGATAATCACTGAGGCCCGGCGATGCTCGGGGTCGGTGAATTCTGCTGATTACGTTCAACATTACCACTATCTTGCTTGGCCGTTTCTACTTTTGGCTTGTCTGCCGGTGGGAAATATAATGGGCCTTTCAGACCACAACCTGAAAGCGCGAGCACCACCATCGCGGTAAGCAGCCAAGATAATTTTTTTGTCATTGTTTTAACGCCTGTAACCTGTTTTGATAACAATAAACCGTTTTGACGCGGATATTTGTATTAATGCCTGTAATTCTTGCGTTCAAGGTCTCTATAATCGCAGGTGGATCATGAAAAGCAATAGGAATTGAATATGAACGACAGCGAGTTTCATCAGTTAGCCGACCAATTGATGCTTTACATTGAAGAGACACTGGATGGTTTTAGCGGCGATAGCGATATCGATTATGAGACCAATGGCGGGGTGATGACGCTGACTTTCGAAAATGGCAGCAAAATTGTCATCAATCGCCAAGAACCATTACATCAGGTTTGGTTGGCAACTAAAGCGGGTGGTTACCACTTTAATTACCGTGAAGGGCTGTGGTATTGCTCACGCAGTGGCGCAGAATTTTTCACCCAATTATCCGAAGCCGCCACCAGCCAAGCGGGTGAAGCAGTGCATTTCGGCTAACCACACTAAAACATGCCAGCCCAATCACCGGCTGGCATGGAAATATCTGACATATAACCTGCCTATCTACTGCTGCCGAAACTAAATAAGGCTAATACCCGGTATATTGAATAGGATCACCATGGAATAATGCCTCTGGAAACTCGTTACCTTCTCTACATATAATTATTTATAGGAATCAGTGTAAATGATATATCCTTCAATTTATATAACCCCGCCTTTAAATTGTTATGATACTCAAAGTAATAATCTTAGCGGCGCCGAAAAAATTAAAATAATAAATGAAGACATATCAAAATGTCATACAGAGGTAGAACGGGATTCGCTTCGAGCATTAAAAAGAGAAATAATAAAAGAGCAATGTGATAATAACACTTCAGATAGAATGACAGTTTATAATAGATGTAACCTTCAAGGTGTAGACCTAAGTAATCTTAATTTATCAGATGTTGATTTCACAGATGCTGATCTTCGTTCTACCAATATGACTAATACTAATCTGAGTCATGCTATTCTTTACGGCGCAAAGCTAACGGGCATACAGTGGAACAACACTAACATTATTGATACAAGAGTAGATCTGGATAATATCCGTCGGCTTCCCCTCTCTGCTGAGGAACAATATGAAAAAATAATAGAGTGTGTAGGGAGGATTAAAAGTAATGATACTCTTCACCAAGAGAATAAGGCCATAAATGCATTCAGAGCCTCTTTGGATACAGAAAGTAAAGTGCAAGCAAGATTATCTAAACTAGATAATAAACAATTACAAATTTTACTTCCTTACTTATACGTCGAAGCTGCCCACCAGCTAAACCCTGTTATTGCCTACAACACGAAAGATACTGGTTTTAATGGTAGCGAGGCAGATGATAATGCCCTGATGATAAAAGGATATGCCCACTGCCTTTCAAGGTTAAATGCTATCTACAATGACAAAAATAGCCGCGATGAGGATAAAGTAAAAAGAGTGACGTATACTATAGTGGAAATTATTGAGCTATTAACCACCCCATATGCCATATTCTTCGAATCTTACAGCTCATTTATGACAGAGAGAAAGCGTATTTTTAATGTTAAGGACATCATAGATAACAAGATAGAGAATCAAACATTAACACTCGATACATTAAAACATGAATTAGGTATCGATACCAATTGTGATGATTATTTAATAAAGATACGTGGGATGACGGATCGTTCCATTGAGAACAAAAGAAACGTAATTTGCCAATTTGCATTTGAATTAGTCAATGCTCATGCTGAAAGTGATATCGCGAGGATATTTAAGTTAACGTCAGATTTTCAATATCTGCATTTATTGCCAAATGCTAATGGTAGAGTCAGCCAAATTATTCGGGATTGTTTTTCTCTTCACTTAGGTGAATTACCTTTTTCAATGTTAACCAGTATGTCTCATTATATGTACTTAAGTGAACCTGTTGATCAAAAACATTTAGAATTTATGCTGAAAAATTCAAACTCGGTACTAACTGCCATTGAAGAAAAAAGATTAACAACCGATATTTATAAAGAAATAATTGACAAACAGAAACCTTTTATAGAAAAAGACTCAGCAACACACCTTGACGCCACTATATTTTATTCTCAATATAATCAAAATGAAAATGCTTAAAATCACATCTTAAAGCATGGAGAATTAATGCAGCACGATTTAGATGAAATTTATTACCTATCAAACCTAACCAATAACACTATTTTTATTGGTTAGGTTTTGTCGACATATCAATGTAACTGAAATTGTTGTGCCGGCGCACTGGCGTCTTTATCGACAATATGCAGGTGAGACAGCGTATTACTGCGGAAAGGAATCACCTGAGTCCGGCCATCTAGCTGCACAATTTGGTAGAATTGCGGCAAGTTGAAGTTGATAAAGCTGGAGCCGTAAGTAAAGCGGTCGTGAGAAGATGAATAGAAACGGCTGACATCTCGCACCAAATCTTCTTTGCTGCCCTCGCAATGATGATAAACCTCAACTCGGTTTGTCTCATCCAAGATATAGATATTAAAGCCTTTTTCATCTGCGGTGCCTTCGAAGAAAAATTGAATAATTCCTTCGCTGGCAAAACCGTCTACCACGGGTGGCAGATGAATTTGATCAGTTTCGACCTGAATCGATAACCCGTGCAGTTTGTTATTGGAAATCGCGCCGTAGAATTCGACTGCATTTTCCAATTTCTGAACCGAGACACTCAGGCGCTCAAAGAACAATCCCCAAGTCTGCCCAGAAACACGCACGGCTTTGAAACGGCCCGGTTCTTGGCGCGTGCTGGACAAGCGCAGTTCAATACACTCAGAAACCAGTTGCTGAATACGGGTGCGAATCAAGCCGCGTAAATGTTGGCTATAACAAAATACATCCACCGACTCTGGCGGAGCGGCATCCTGATGCATTTTACCTAAAATTGTTTTCAGCGCTTCCAATACCGCCTGCTCGCCGCTGAAATGCAAGGTTCGCACTTCATTCCAAGAGTTGCGGTACAGCAAATCGATGCTGCCAACCAGGCACTGCTGCTGCTCGCCAAAACTGAATACATCCAGTTTACGGAAATCAAAATGGACCACCTGATTGCGGAAAGCTGCGGTCGGATCATGTTCCAGATTGACGATAATCGCCAAGTGGCGGATTTCACAGGGGCTGTACAGTGCTTTTGGGGTCGGCGCGGGTAAGCGCAGCGGGAAGTGGTGCGAAATATCTGTCACCAGCTCTTGCAGTTTCACGGTATTACACAGACTAGCACTTTTAATATGCAGCCGAGTCTTGCCGGTCAACAGGCCGTTGAAATAAGCCCAGGACACCAATTTATTCAGGTAACGGTTATATTCCAGCGGCTGATGGCTGACAATGGCCTCCATCGACGGCGCCTGATTATACAAATACCAACCAGGGCGATTGGCACGCCCCGCCGGAACTTGAATAAAGGTCAGGTGCTCTTCGGAAAGATCCGGTGAAATCTGTGGGTTAACCAGTGTGACTTTGCCCGGCAATGCTTCAAAAGCGGCATAGAGTTTACGGGTTAATACCCCGATATCTTGCGGGCTGGCACTGACACTCAAGTTGTTGCGGCGCGCAAAGCGAATCAAGTTACGATAACTTTGCATCATCGCATCCAACAATTCATTGTGTGCTTCACGCACCCGTTCAATTTTCCAGTTAGCGCGGTTATCTAACACCGCCAGATTCTCGTCACTCCAGCCCCATTCACTGACCAACTGACTGAGAATTTCACGCCGCCAACCCACACTTGCCGGTGTGCGAGATAATTTTTCACACACTTTCAGATAGAAACAACGGCGCACCAAGTTTAACCGGGTGGTGTCATTAATTTGGGTGAGATAGCGGGTGACGCGGTCAAGCATCATGCAGTAAGCATCAAGGCCAAACGCCACAATTTCGCCCGCGTGCAGGCGCTGTTTGATTTCCATCGCTAACAGTTGGGAATTAGGGTATTCCCAAGAATAGGCTTCGAGCAGAACAGTTTTCAGTACCGCCTTATAAGGCGAATCGATACTTTTGTACAACTGCCACAAACTCGCACCAAAATATTCTTCCGCTGACAGGGTGCTCAAACCGCCCAGATCCAGCCATTCATTCGGCGTTAAGACGCCCTGCGCGTAGAGCGACAGCACGTAGTCATCGTAATTATTTTCTTCTTCCACCGGAACCATATTCCACAGAATACGTTTCCCCGCCAGACGCACCGCACTGCGGTAAAATTCGTCCAGTAATAAAATATGTTGGGTTGAACCGCAATCTTCACCGCCCAGACTGCCACTGGCATTATGGCGGAAGCGGTTTTCATCTATTAGGAAGAAACTGACTTCAACACCCATTGATGCAGCCCACTTCTCCAGCAAGCTACATTTTTGTTGCAAGCGATTGCGCTCTTCAGCATCAAGCCAGGCCTGATGACATACCCAGATATCCAGATCTGAGGTATGGCACTGCCCAATAGATGAAGTGCTTCCCATTGAGTAGACGCCGGTAATCGGCAATTCGCCGCCGGTATCCTGCTGCAAAGGCTGGCCCCATTTGGCTTCAATCTCAGACAGATAATCCTGCTGGATTTCATTGGGCGTGAAGATGCAAATGCCGTGGGGAACGTTACCATCAAGGTAGCCCGGCATCAGTGGGTGATGACAATGTAATAGGATTGGCAGCTGACTGTAGACCTTTTGGAAGGCTGGCCCCATGGCCGCCAAGGCGCGATCGACTCTTAATTGGTTGATCGCATCCAGTCGCTGTTTCAGTGTCTCGATGTAGAGGTACAAGACGTCTCGCCTGATTGTTCTGGTGCTTAGAAAGAAACCCGTGTTCCAGATCCGTTTATTGTTTATTTGACCTTCACCAAATCATGTACTTTTTGTTGAAATGACCAAAAAACATTTTGTTTGACGAATATTTAACGACTTATTGCTGGAAACGTGATCAATCTAACACCTTGCTGATTGACCGTAAAGAAAGTAAAGCTATCCCAACAATTATAATGCCTATATCTAACCAAGTCATTGACGTTGCAGTTTTGGTCACTGGCAAATGCTTTTCAGTGATACCGCCGTAAATGATAGGATGGGCCATAAAATATAAAACGGTAACAAACGATGTTAAACAAAATTATTCGAATTGCGACTCGGCAAAGCCCGCTCGCCTTATGGCAAGCACATTATGTTCAACATTTACTGCAAGCCAATCACCCCGGCTTGCAAGTCGAACTGGTGCCTATGGTTACCCGTGGGGATATCATTCTGGATACCCCGCTGGCAAAAGTTGGCGGGAAAGGCTTGTTCGTCAAAGAGTTAGAGCTGGCACTGCTGGAAGGTCGGGCCGATATTGCTGTGCATTCCATGAAAGATGTGCCCATCGCCTTCCCTGAAGGGCTGGGTCTGGTCACAATTTGCGAACGTGACGACCCCCGTGATGCTTTCGTCTCTTCCCATTATGCTCATTTGGATGATTTGCCAGCGGGTAGCATTGTCGGCACCTCAAGTCTGCGCCGCCAATGCCAACTGCGTGAGCGCCGCCCAGACCTGATTATCCGCGACTTACGCGGTAATGTCGGCACTCGCCTTGCCAAACTGGACAATGGCGATTACCACGCGATTATTCTGGCCGTCGCCGGTCTTAACCGCCTGGGTCTGAAAAGCCGTATTCGCTATGCCATGCCGGCAGAAGAATCGTTACCCGCCGTTGGCCAAGGTGCGGTCGGCATTGAATGCCGTCTGGATGATGATTTCACTCGCCAGCTGCTCGTGCCGCTGAATCATCGCGAAACTGAGCTAAGAGTTTGTGCAGAGCGCGCGATGAATACTCGCCTGGAAGGCGGCTGTCAGGTGCCGATTGGCAGTTATGCCGAGCTGGAAGGCGATACCTTGTGGCTGCGTGCATTGGTCGGCGCACCTGATGGCAGTGAGATTATTCGGGGTGAACGCCGTGGCCCCGCTGAAGATGCAGAGCAAATGGGGATTGAGCTGGCTGATGAGCTGCTCTCACGCGGGGCGCGAGAAATACTGGCTGAAGTTTATCTGGATAACCCACCGCTATGACAATTCTGGTCACCCGTCCATCCCCTACCGGGGAGCAGTTAATCAGCCGCTTACGTGCGCTGGGCCGGGTTGCCTATCATGCGCCCCTGATTGATTTCTCACCCGGTAATGACCTGCCAAAGTTGCCGGAGTTGCTACAAGATATGCAGGCTGGCGACCTGGTTTTTGCCTTGTCACAAAATGCAGTGCGCTATGCTAACCCACTGTTAAAAAGAAATAACCTGTTATGGCCCTCGCAGTTATCTTATTATGCTATTGGTCGTAATACTGCATTAGCATTACATACCGCCAGCCGCTTGCACGTGACTTTCCCACCAACGGGAGAGACCAGCGAGATGCTGTTATCATTACCTGACCTGCAAAATTTGTCCGGTAAAAAAGCGCTGCTATTGCGCGGTAATGGTGGGCGAGAACTGCTCGGCGAAAGCCTGGCTGAGCGGGGAGCAACCGTCACTTTTTGCGAATGTTATCAACGCAGTCCCATCTTTTATGATGGTAGCGAACAAAGTGCGCACTGGCAGCGCTCTGGAGTGGATACTCTGGTTGTGACCAGCGGCGAAATGTTACAACAGATCTATACTTTAGTTCCTGATTACTATCGTTCTTCCTGGTTACTGCGCTGCCGCTTGGTGGTCGTAAGTGAACGTTTGGCGGCCTTAGCTGCCCAAATGGGCTGGAGTGATATCCGGGTAGCAGAGAGCGCTGATAATGACGCGCTGATCCGCGCGCTACAAGAATTTCAATAAACCTGAAACCTGACTATGGGATGCCCAATATGACGGAACAAAATACCCCATCCGCACCAGTGGAAGAAACGGCCACCGCGGTTGAGAGGCACCGAGAGCCAGCACCAGATGTTCGCCGGGAAAAATCAACCGGCCCAATTCTGGGTGCCATTGCTATTGCACTGGCCATCGCACTGGGTGCCGGGCTTTATTATCACGGACACCAGCAGGCCCAGCAACAAGAGGCAACCACTCTCGCACTGCAAGAGCAATTGGCAGAGCTTAAACAGAGTCAATCGCAGGAAAAACAGCAGCTGGAATCATTATTGCAGCAGCAAGGAAAAGCGCTTGAGGCCGCAGATCGTCAACAGACTTCATTGATTCGCCAGCTCAATGAGCTACAGGAGAAAGTCGCCACTATTTCTGGGAGCGACGCCAAAACCTGGCTGCTGGCACAAGCTGATTTTCTGGTGAAAATGGCGGGGCGCAAGCTGTGGAGTGACCAAGATGTCACCACTGCGGCCACATTACTGAAAAGTGCTGATGCTAGCCTGGCAGACATGAATGACCCCAGCCTTATTGAGGTTCGCCGCGCCTTGACTGAAGATATCAGTGCGCTTTCTGCGGTCAGCCAGATAGATTTCGACGGCATTATCCTTAAGTTGAATCAGCTGTCTAATCAAGTGGATAACCTGCGTCTGGCGGATAACAATATTGATGATTCGCCGATGGATGCCAATAGCGATGAGTTATCCAGTTCACTGGCGGAATGGCGTCAGAATCTGACCAAAAGCTGGCACAGTTTTATATCTGACTTTATTACTATTCGCCGCCGTGATAGCAGCGCTGAACCCCTGCTGGCACCAAATCAGGACGTTTATTTGCGCGAAAATATCCGCTCCCGTTTGCTGGTTGCCGCGCAAGCCGTACCTCGCCATCAAGATGAAGTGTATAAAGAATCGCTGGAGACCATCTCCACCTGGGTTCGTGCTTATTTTGATGTAAACGACCCCAGCACCAAGGCTTTTCTTGATGAACTGGAAAGCCTGAGTCAGCAATCAATCTCAATGGACGTGCCTGATCAATTGAAAAGCCAGCCAATGCTGGAAAAATTGATGCAAACTCGGGTTCGTAACTTAATGGCATCCGCACCCGTTGCTGCTCAGGGGGAATAACTATGTTGCGAGTATTATTATTATTCCTCATTTTGACTGCGGGTATCGTGCTGGGGCCAATGCTGGCCGGGCATCAAGGTTATGTGCTGATCCAAACCGATAACTACAATGTTGAAACCAGTGTGACCGGCCTGGTCATTATGCTGGTATTGGTATTGGTGGTTTTCCTGATAGTTGAATGGATACTGCGCCGTATTTTCCGCACTGGTGCACGTACCCGTGGTTGGTTTATGGGCCGTAAACGTACCCGAGCCCGTAAACAAACCAAGGCGGCACTGATCAAACTGGCTGAAGGTGATTTCAAACAAGTTGAGAAATTACTGACCCGCAATGCTGATCATGCTGAGCAGCCGATGGTGAACTACCTGTTGGCTGCGGAAGCCGCACAGCAACGTGGGGATGAATTCCGCACGAACCAATATCTCGAGCGGGCAGCAGAAGTTGCCGACACCGATCAATTACCGGTGGATATTACTCGGGTGCGGATTCAACTGGCCCAAGGGCACGTCCACGCCGCGCGCCACGGTGTCGATCGTCTCTTGGATAGAGCACCACGCCATCCTGAAGTCTTGCGTCTGGCTGAACTGGCTTACCTGCGCTCAGGGGCTTACAGCTCGCTGTTGGAAATTCTTCCCGCAATGAGCAAAGTCCAGTTGCATACGTCGGACGAAATCGCCGCACTGGAGCAGCAAGCGTATATTGGCATCATGAATCAGTGTATGGCAGAAGAAGGCAGTGATGGCCTAAAACGCTGGTGGAAGGATCAAAGCCGTAAAGTCCGTAACGAGATCCCGCTGCAAGTCGCCTTGGTGGAGCATCTGATTGAATGTAATGATCATGATGTCGCCCAGCAGGTCATTCTGGACAGTTTGAAACGCCAATATGATGAGCGACTGGTGCTACTGATCCCACGCCTACAAGCCGGTAATCCGGATCCGTTGGAGAAATCATTACGCCAGCAAATCAAACAGCATGGGGCAACGCCGTTACTCAATAGCACTTTGGGTCAGCTCATGCTAAAACACGGTGAATGGGAGAAAGCCAGCGAGGCCTTTAAAGCGGCACTTGAGCAGCGCCCAGACGGGTATGATTATGCATGGCTGGCTGATGCCTTAGATAAACTGCAGCGCCCTGAGGATGCAGCACAGGCTCGCCGTGAAGGGTTGCTGTTAACCCTTAAGCAGAATGGCGAATCTCTCTGATCCCATTAGTAGCTCAATGGTATATCTAAGGTAATTGGAGTTGCAGGTAGGCGGTAAGTAATAAAATCCCGATGAACTTACGCAGGTAAGTGATTCGGGTGAGTGAGTACCGCCAACAACCCAGCAGCTTCAGGTACAAAGGATAGACAAAAAAAACGCTTGCCGAATTAGGGCAAGCGTCTGAAATTTTCAGGTCTACAGACAACAATGTCGGTGCCTCACTCAACGTTATGCCCGGTATGTGATGAAGATATGCAACATCGTTTACATGGACAATAGGCACCCTAAAATTGGCTCTGCATCATCCCTGGGTTTATGAAGCTCAGTTGGCAAGTAAAGCCAGGCTGTCATAATAAGTGGGATGAGCATCTACAAGGTAGATATTGCACTTCTCGTGCCAGGTTGCACAACTGACCGTCAATTAATTCACCAACCCAGGAAATTAATTTTTAATAGACTGATAAATAATAGTTTTATTTTTATTATCTTCCATCATCTCATGCGCCTTACCCACCCAGCTCAGCCCCCGATACACCACGTGATCTGTCGCTACAAAACGACGTTATAATCTAAATTATATTTTCTTTATATTTATCAGATTGTTATATGTCTCCATCCAGAGACAAAGCGCTCGTCTTTTGTCGCAAAAAGCCAACAGTGGTGAAGTTGATGGCAAACCGACAGTTTCAGTTGCGAGCCAGCCGGGTAATTGTACCTATGGGCGCTCCAGACATTTATGCCGCTTATTATTTTAAATAAATAGGGCTCCATGCAGCACAGCTCACCTTCAATCAACCTGATCAGCAGTCTAAATTGTTTTGGGGCAGATAAATCTCGGCGCTGGGCCTCATGCCATCACACTAATTTGATGAGATAGATTTCAGAGAGAGGAGGAGTGCGCCTGCGGGTGACTATTAATCATGGCAGGAAATGAGAAAGATAAATCACCAGAATCGAGGTGGGGCAAATAGTACAGACGAAAAAAAACCCCGCATTGCGGGGTTTCTTCTTGAATTGGTCGGCGAGAGAGGATTCGAACCTCCGACCCACTGGTCCCAAACCAGTTGCGCTACCAAGCTGCGCTACTCGCCGATTTCTTACTGCTTACTCTACACGGTCTTTCGACCTATGTCCATGTAAATCTTAATAAAATCTACATGTTTTGTGTGGTGCGAAGGGAGGGACTTGAACCCTCACGTCCGTAAGGACACTAACACCTGAAGCTAGCGCGTCTACCAATTCCGCCACCATCGCATGTTCCACAAAATTTGGGGTGGCTAATGGGGCTCGAACCCACGACAACTGGAATCACAATCCAGGGCTCTACCAACTGAGCTATAGCCACCATAACTTCTACTTCATACAGCTTACTTCGTCCTACGCGGCTATCTTACCACCGCTGCTCTTGCACACAAAATTAATGGTGCGCCCGACAGGATTCGAACCTGAGACCTCTGCCTCCGGAGGGCAGCGCTCTATCCAGCTGAGCTACGGGCGCTTAGCGCCGTTGCGGGTGGGGATACTACGGCTTTAGTGCTTGGCTGTCTAGTGCTTTTTTAGAAGAAATGATGCGATTGCTTACGCTTTGCTCACTCTGCCACAAAAGTCAGCCATTAATCCCCCCTACCCCACCTTGTTCGCTGGTTTTATAGGCGTTTATTCCTTTGCGCCTAAAGTTGCGGGGGGATTGGCGACTTTCATTTCCTGGCCTTTCTACCACGCCAATTAGTTTTGTGATGTCTCGACTGACGATTTTTTATGCATTCCTAGCCCAAAATAGCATGCCGTCACTAATCCAAGGAAAATCGTCCCGACTAATAATGATAAACGCGTATCTGGGTTAATGCCCATTCCCACCAACACACAGATCAGAAAAGCGATAGTCAGGTAATTTACATACGGGAACATGATGGATTTAAATGGATGCTGTTGTAGCGCTTCTTTATGTACCTGACGAAAACGCAGCTGGCTCACCAACACCACAAACCACGGCACCATGCCCGGTAGTACACTGGCACTGTAAACGTAAACAAAGACTTGCTGTGGATTGGGGATGATGTAATTAAGCCCCGAGCCCACCAGCAAGCATAAAATTGTTAGCGCAATACAATAAACCGGCACCCCGTTTGCAGACAATTTTGTCAGTCGAGCCGGTAGCTGGCGATTTTTCGCCAAGGCATACAACATGCGTCCACCACTGTACATGCCGCTATTACATCCCGACAGCGCGGCAGTGAGCACCACAAAGTTGATAATACCGGCCGCTGACACTATTCCTATTTTAGCAAAGGTCATGACAAATGGGCTGCCAGTGGTGCCAATACCGTTCCACGGGAAGATAGTGACAATCACGAAAATCGCCCCGACATAAAAAATCAGAATGCGCCATAGAATGTTATTGATGGCCCGCTTTAAGGTGACCTGGGGATTTCTCGCCTCACCCGCTGTAATCCCGACCAACTCAACGCCCTGATAAGATGCCACGACAATACACAGCGCGAACAGAAAGCCTTTCCAGCCCCCCGCAAAGAAGCCGCCATGAGCGGTCAGATTATCCAATCCAATGGCCTGACCGTGATTACCAAAGCCGAAGAAGATAACGCCCAACCCCACCAGAATCATCACAATAATGGTGGTCACTTTTATCATGGCAAACCAGAACTCCAGCTCGCCATACAATCTGACCGCCGCCAGATTCGCCAATGCCACTATTGCCACCCCTGCAATGGCGGGCAGCCATTGTGGTATTTCTGGGAACCAGAACTGAACATACACGCCGATAGCGGTTATTTCAGAGATCCCTACAGCTATCCACATAAACCAATAGCCCCAGGCTGTCAGATAGCCAAAATAGGGGCTGAGATACTTATGGGCATAGACGGCGAAAGAACCGGCTACCGGCTCCAGATACAGCATTTCGCCCATTGACCGCATAATGAAGAAGACAAATAAACCGGCAATCATGTAGGCCAGTAATACTGAAGGCCCCGCCCAATGCAACGTACTGGCAGACCCCATAAACAGCCCGACGCCGATGGTGCCGCCCAATGCAATTAGCTCAATATGCCGGGCTTCCAACCCCCGGTGTAATCCTTTTTTCTCTTCGTTATCTTCCATATATCCTCGGTAACCTACTGGTGTATGTCTGCTCCGGCTTCCCCGGTTGTTTTTATGGATATCCCCGCGCATGTGAAGCCGCAAGGGTGTCGGCTGCTACGCCAATTTCTTTGGGCATAAAATGCCACGGATGCAAAAAAGCCAAATTAAGGTATTCAACCTAGTGATTGATACCTTAGTGAACTAAGACTAAAGATTAGAGAAACAAGCCGTAACAAAAGCCATTAATGCTGTTAAAACCGCGGCCGGCGCGTATCGTTCCGTATCTGGGGAAAATTAGCAAACAAGAAGATAAAATTTAATGGAATAAAGAATAAGAAATTACTGCTATTGCGCAATTAAGAGGCAATTAAATTAACAGGGGGAATACAAGAATGGGGTTTTATAACAGCAGGGCCGAAGTGACCCTGCTTCTGGCATGATTATTACAGACGCCCACTGTAATAATAGCCAACAAACTTCAGCAACTTGATTTGGCGGCGAATGCGGGTGGGTTGGGACAACAGGCGGTAAAGCCACTCCAGCCCCAGATTCTGCCATATCTTGGGCGCACGTTTAACATGACCGGTAAAGACGTCGTAAGTGCCGCCAACGCCCATATACAGCGCATTTGGATAGACTTTACGGCAATCACGCATAAACATTTCCTGTTTAGGCGACCCCATAGCCACGGTAACGATAGCGGCACCACTGGCGGCAATTCTGGCAAACAGCGCATCACGCTGCTGGGGAGTAAAATAACCGTCCTGACTGCCCACCAGGTTAACATTCCATTGGGCACGTAACTTGGCTTCAGTCTCTGCCAGCACCTCGGGTTTTCCGCCAACTAAAAATACCGGCGTCCCTTGCTGGCCAGCACGTTGCATCAGCGCTTCCCACAAATCAGCCCCAGCAACTCTGGAAAGCTTGGCTTGCGGATATTTACGACGAATAGCGCGCACCATGCTTATCCCGTCGGCATACAGATATTCCGCCTCGCAGATCAGTTCACGTAGCTCAGCATCGTCTTCGGCTTTCAGCAGTTTCTCGGCATTCATTGCCACTAAAGTGCCCGTCTTCACCGGGCCACTGCTCAGGAGATGATCCAGAGTCTGGGTCATGTCACGAAAGCCTTTGATCTCAAAGCCTCGGATATTATAGCCAGGGATACTGGTCTCTTTAGAAATCGCTGTCTCTTTTGGCGTAGCCGTATTCAGTTCCATTACAATCCTTACAGTTGGCAGCCCGTTTGAGGGGAGGATAGACGCTGAGACTTACCAACACGACGCTGTACCCGTTGCGTTATCAGACCCGCCGTATCGAACAACCAATACAACAATTTTGCCAGCACCAGACAGGCACCAAAAATCACGCAGAAAAACACCACTCGCGAGACAAAAGAATCCAGCCCTTCTCGCGCTAACACGATGATGTTAAATACCGCCCCAAAACAGAAGCTTTGTAAAATGGCCGCTTTATAGCGATTACTTTCCGCTTTACCTTGCTCATACAGCCAGTCAAACCATTTGATGATTAACCCGACCACAATGGCACCCAGTGGAATAAACAGCACCCCGCCCATCACCACCAACGATCCAATGAGGGTTGGAGAGATAGCCAGCCCAGAGTGGTTATCCAGCACATCCCAGGTAAAGTAGTTGGCGGTATTGAGTACTAAGTCGGGGCGAGCAGGCCACAAGGAACTTGGAATAAAGACATAGAAATCACGGATAATAGGGGCCAAGCCCTGAAAATCTATTTTGTCGTAATTCTGGAGCAATAATCCCAGATTTTCCCACGGCGAGAATGTGTCGCGCGTCAGGTAAAGGAAGGTATAAAACGCCTCTGCGCCGTTAACATCCAGGCCATAACGTTTCAGGGCCAGCCAGAACATGCCGACAATGCCAAAGACCCCTGCCGCCGCCAACATCCACAGCGTTATCCATCCACGGACAATACCGATAAACAAGAATAATGAGAACGCGATGATAATGTTCGCGCGGGTTCCGCCGACGATAACATAGGTTAAAATGCCAAACGCCACGGTGCTGGCCAGGAAGAAAAACCAGGCCCGCATATCCTGCTTCAGGAAATAGACCACCAGCATCGCCGGGATGAAGAAGTAGAAAAAGCGCTTCAGGGCAACGCCGGAGACATCACTGGAGAAGATTTTGCTGTACGAATCCAGCTTAAATAGCAGGAAGCCGTTTTGCATAAAGAAGACGCCGACCGTCCCTATGGCCACCAGCGCCAGTAGCATCCAGGTTAGATTGGTTTCAACCCGATTCATGGTGAATAGCGGTGTTCGTGGCTGACTGCGCGGCTTGCGCAAGCGCGTTTTATAACTCACATAATAAATGCCATAAAATGCCGTGGCAGAGAGCATGGCATACAGCAAATACTCAACTGGCACCACCTGAACGCCAAATTGGAAAACCAACATGCACGTCAGCGGGAAGCCAAAATAGAATGTCAGCAAATAAAGCATTGAAAACAGCACATTGAAGTTAAAGCGAACCCGCCGAAACTCCTGATATGTCAATGTCAGGATGAAAATAACTGCCATTAAATAGACACAGAAAAGACCGCCAAATTGCCCCAGTGTCATAGCTGTTCTCCTGCGGCAAGAGCCAGCGCCTGCTGCCAACCCTCAATATAATTAGGGTTAAAGAAAGCAATATTATGCTTATCCAGCCCTGCTAATTGGCGTTGTGCTTCCCGAATTAGCGGCTCATCTAATGAGTCACCATAGAAAAGCACGGGGATATGCTGCTCTGCTAAATCTTGCCAGAATGGGTTTTTACGGCTTAACACAAAGGGGACGCCGAACTGGGTTAAGAGGCACAAAGTACCAATACCTTGCTGACGATTGAAAATAAAATAGCCCAAATCACATTCACGTAGAATATTCAGATAATCGTCAAAGGGAATTTGTTCTGTCAGGATCCGCAGATTTTCTGAAGCAAACAGTGCCAGCCCTGCCTGCCTAACCTGTTCAATATACAGCTGATTATTCGCCGGATACCCCATCGGCAGAATAACTCGGGCATCTGGGCCAAATTGCTGATGAATGGCTTTTAAGGCTTCAATATGGCGGTTAGTGGTGTCGCCAGAGTTCCCGACCAAAATCGTCATTGGCCCGGCTAAAGGCTTCTCAATCTTGATACCCGTGAGTGCCGAATCCATGCGGGTCGGAAAATAAAGCAATGATGCCGGCACGCGAGGATGGCGTTGTTGGAAATGGATTAAATCACCGCGAGTGGCAAAGACATGACCCACTCGCCCCTGAGCGATGCGGCGCAGGAGATAAAACAGGCGAAACTTCCAATTTTTGGCATCTTCATATAAATCAGCGCCCCAAACATGCCAATAAACCTGATGCCGTTTGATTTTCCCACTCAGCAGCGCCAACCACAAGGTGGCATTAAACTGACCGTGCCAGAAAAATCGCGTGTTGCGATCAGCTTGCGCGCGAGCAATAACCGCCTCAGCCAAGGTCTTTTTATTGCTGTGCGTCTCGATATCCAATTGAGGAAATGCGGAAAAAGCGGCCGTCTCTTTTGCCGCGACCATAAAATGGCGCACCTGCTCTGCGGGCACACGGGTGGCGAGCACGTCATTAAAGAAGCGCAGCACAGTCAGATTATGGTGCGGGATATCAGATCCCAGTACATGAATCAGGGTTGTCATTTTTTTCTGCTGTAAAGAGTGTTTACGGTGATGAATGTCTACGATATATAAGGAATACGCAGCTACAGAGCGCAAAATAGACGATATAAGTCGCCATATAGGCCTGTGCTGCACCCAAAGAGCCATTCATTGGGATTAACCAATGGGCAAACCCAGTCAACAGTAAGAACTGACTGACTTCCGTCAAAATATAAAAGCGCAAAGAAGCTTTGGCGATAACCAAATAGCCGAATACATATGACCCGACTTTCAACACATCGCCCACCAACTGCCAGGCGAAGAGGTCGCGCATTGCAGTAAACTGGTGAGAAAACAGCAACCAGATTGCAAAATCACGTAACAACCAGACCATCAGACTGGCCGTCGCCACTGCCGGTAAGACAAATTTCAATGAGCGCAGAATTTCACGGGAAATCGCCGCTTTCTCTTTGAGTCTCGACAGTGTGGGTAACAAATAGACCGTAAATGATGCTGTAATAAATTGTAGATAAGCATCTGAAATACTGCTCACCCCTTGCCAAATTCCTACCGCATCCCAGCCATACTGGTCAGCCAGCAAGTTACGCATCATCACATAAGCAACAGGCAAGGTGACCGAGGTAATCAACGCCATGATGGTAAACTTACCCAGATGGCTTGCCAAGGCTTTGTCCCAGCTAAGTTTAAGATAACTTAAGGGAATAGTCTTGCGGCGGATCAGCATCGCACCCGCAGGAATAACCGCCAGCGCCGGAACCAATGCCAGCCCCACTAACGCGCCGGGATAACCACCAATTCTAAAGCAGAGATAATAAGCCACCACACCAATCAGGCTACCGCCGATAACCGCCAGCGCATTGCCCATCGCATCCCGATAGCCTTTGAGGATGGCCAAAAACAGGTTGGCGTAAGCAATACCCATCTGGATAAGGGCAACGGCCCGCACCACATTTTGATAATCACCATGACCGAATAGCGCAATACTGACCGGCTTGGCCGCCAGCAGGAAAATCAAGGCCAGCAAGGTTGAGAACCCCAGCACAATCGCTGATGAGGTGCCCAATACTGCACGCAGGCGCTCAGGTTGCTGATGATATTCAGCAACATACTTAGTAATGCCGTTAAAGATACCTGCGCCAGAGAGCACGCCTAATACCGTAATTAGCTGGCGGAAGTTACCCGCCTGCCCTACACCACTGGGGCCAAAGGTCACCGCCAGCAGTTTAACCACTAGCAACCCTACGCCGATTTTAATCAGCGTAGAGCCAGCAGTCCAAATCGATGCTTTTGCCAGAGACATATCAGGCGAAGAAACCTAGCACGGTATTAATGACCGTATTCTGATTCGCGTCAGTCAGGTTATAGAAGATAGGCAAACGAACCAGACGTTCACTTTCCTTGCTGGTAAAGCGGTCTTCACCATCCATACGGCCAAATTGTTCACCGGCCGGGCAAGCATGCAGCGGAATATAGTGGAAAACCGACATGACGCCAGCCTCTTTCAAGTAGCTGATAAAAGCAGAGCGCTCTTCAATATCATGCAGTTTGATATAAAACATATGCGCGTTCTGCACTGTATCTGCTGGAATAACTGGCAGAGCAATGCGCCCAGCATCAGCCAACGGCTTGAAAGCATTGTAGTAATTATGCCACAGCGCCAGACGGCGTTGATTGATTGTCTCTGCTGCCTCCAGCTGGCCCCACAGATATGCGGCTTGTAAATCAGACATCAAATAGCTGGAACCAATATCGCGCCAAGTGTATTTATCAACCTGACCACGGAAGAACTGGCTGCGGTTAGTCCCTTTTTCACGAATGATTTCAGCACGTTCAATCAGTGACGGGTCATTAATAAGTGTTGCTCCCCCTTCACCGCCAGCCGTGTAGTTTTTCGTTTCATGGAAACTGAAGCAACCAATATGGCCGATAGTCCCCAGAGCTTTGCCTTTGTAAGTCGACATCACGCCCTGAGCAGCATCTTCTACCACGAACAAATTATGTTTTTTCGCCAGCGCCATAATGGTATCCATCTCACAGGCAACACCCGCGTAATGGACTGGCACAATAACCTTGGTTTTATCGGTAATCGCCGCTTCAATCTTGGTTTCATCAATATTCATGGTGTCTGGACGAATATCCACAAACACCATTTTCGCCCCGCGCAGCACAAAGGCATTGGCGGTCGAAACAAAAGTGAAACTCGGCATGATAACTTCATCGCCCGGCTTGATATCCAGCAGCAGCGCAGCCATTTCTAATGAGGCAGTACAAGAGGGCGTCAACAAAACTTTTGGGCAGTTAAAGTGCTGTTCCATCCACTGTTGGCAACGATGGGTAAAGCCGCCATCGCCACACAGTTTCCCGCTATTCATTGCATCCTGCATATAACCCAGTTCAGTGCCGACTACCGGTGGAGCGTTAAATGGAATCATCTCATCCCCTGCATAACCAATACGCGGTGCTCTCAATCGAAGCACCACTGCGAATATAAAGACGTAAAGCAGCAATATTGCTCATTTGTGTGGCCACCCATAACCGGTGTAATCCATGACTCTGGCACCACTGCTTTGCCGCCGACATTAATGCTGAACCTAGGCCTTTACCCTGCGCATCAGGGAATACTGCCAACAGGCCAATACGGGCGCTGCCGTCGGCCAAATCGCGTAAGGTGACAAACCCTGCCGGTTGCCCTGCTGCATCCATCACCAGCAAACATTGATGGTCGAAGGTGCCCAGCACCGCCTTTTCAGCCCATAGTGCATAAAATCGCCCACTGTCCTGTGGGTCATACCACGGAGCACGAAAGCGGCTTAATGCAAAAGCCTTGGCGGCAACACTGCGTAACAGTGGGATATCCTCAGGGGTTGCTACCCTATGCTGATAGGTTCCAGCCTCACTCTGCGGTGTTGCATTTTCTGTGCCAACTGCACTAGCCACTGACAGGGCCAAGTCAACTTCTCCTTCAACCAGCTTGAAACCAAGTTGGCCGAGAGAGTCAATAAGATCAAGGCGATGGGCAGGAACTTTGGCTTGGGTAAGGGTAAAAGCATCCAACTCAGCCGGATTAACTCGCGGGGCTGAGTCGGATAAATGAAGCTTGGCACTTTGGCGCTGGAAAAATTCACTTTCCCAGGCCAGCGGCTCAATACTGGCGTGGACGGGCATGAAGCAAGTCCAACAGATATTTGCCATAACCCGTTTTAGCCAACGCAGTGGCGGCGCGTCGGACACCATCGTCATCCAGCCAGCCATTACGCCATGAAATTTCTTCCAAACAGGCGATTTTGAAACCTTGGCGTTTTTCTACAGTTTGAACAAAGGTGCTGGCTTCAATCAGGCTGTCATGGGTGCCGGTGTCCAACCAGGCGAAACCACGCCCTAATAATTCAACAGTTAGTTCGCCGCGCTCCAGATACATCTGGTTGATACTGGTGATTTCCAGCTCGCCGCGCTCAGAAGGCTTGACCTGCTTGGCGAATTCAACAACTTGATTATCATAGAAATAAAGCCCAGTGACTGCCCAGTTGGATTTCGGCTGACTTGGTTTTTCTTCAATGGATAATGCGCGGAAGTCGTCATCAAACTCCACCACACCAAAACGTTCTGGATCCATAACCTGATAGCCGAAAACGGTCGCCCCTTTATCACGGGCTGCAACTGCTTTCAGTTTCGGGCTAAAGCCCTGACCGAAATAGATATTATCGCCCAGCACCAGGCAGCAAGGTTCATTACCAATAAACTCTTCGCCAATGATAAATGCTTGCGCCAGCCCATCTGGGCTTGGTTGCGCGGCATAACTTAGCTTGATACCAAACTCATCGCCATTACCTAGCAGGCGCTGGAATGAGGGCAAATCTTCCGGAGTAGAGATAATCAGAATGTCGCGGATACCCGCCAGCATCAGCACTGACAGCGGATAATAAATCATCGGCTTATCATAAACGGGAAGTAGTTGCTTAGAGACGCCACGGGTGATGGGGTGCAATCTTGTACCGGAGCCACCAGCCAGAATTATGCCTTTCATACTCACTCCTGAAACCATCTGACAAAACGTCATTGAAATCAATCAATAACCTCATTCCGATGATTAATAGATTTTTGAACTCATCGTAAGCCGGCCAACAATATACCCAAAACTTTCAAGGCGCAGGAAGGCGGCAAGCAAGGAAATCCCGATGAGCTGACATAAGTCAGTGATTCGGGTGACCGAGCGCAACCAGCACATCTGCAACTTGAAAGATGAAGAGTATCAGTCACTCAAGCCCAAACGCTCACCGGCGTAGGAACCATCCTGAACACGTCGCCACCACGATTCGTTATTCAAATACCATAATACGGTTTTGCGGATACCACTTTCGAAGGTTTCCTGTGGTCGCCAACCTAGCTCTCGCTCAATTTTGCCCGCATCAATGGCATAACGCATATCATGGCCCGGCCGGTCTTTCACATAGGTAATCAGGTCACGATAGTGAGCAATTCCTGCCGGTTTTTCGGGAACCAGTTCATCCAATAAGCTGCAAATGGTTTCAACCACTTCAATATTCTTGCGCTCATTATGACCGCCGATATTGTAGGTTTCGCCCACGACACCTTCGGTAACGACCTGATACAAGGCCCGAGCATGGTCTTCAACAAACAGCCAGTCGCGCACCTGAGCACCATTGCCATACACTGGCAGGGGTTTACCGGCTAATGCATTCAAGATAACCAGCGGGATCAATTTCTCTGGGAAATGATATGGGCCGTAATTATTTGAGCAATTGGTCACCAAGGTGGGTAAGCCATAAGTTCGCAGCCAAGCCCGGACTAAATGGTCACTGGATGCTTTAGAGGCGGAATAAGGGCTACTTGGCGCATAAGGCGTTGTTTCAGTGAATAAATCATCCGTGCCATGCAGGTCACCATATACCTCGTCCGTCGAGATATGGTGGAAGCGAAACGCCAACTTGGCCTCAGCGCTCAATGGCTGCCAGTAATGACGCGCAGCCTCTAACATCTGGTAAGTGCCCACGACGTTAGTTTCGATAAAAGCAGCGGGGCCATCAATTGAGCGGTCAACATGGCTTTCTGCCGCCAGATGCATCACGACATCGGGTTGATATTGCGCAAACACTCGGTCCAGCTCTGCACGAGAGCAGATATCAACTTGTTCAAAAGCATAGCGATCGCTTTGAGCGACCACGGCCAGTGATTCCAAATTGCCCGCGTAGGTGAGTTTATCAACCACCACCACGCTATCTGAGGTGCTATTGATAATATGTCTTACCACTGCGGAGCCGATAAATCCGGCCCCACCTGTGACTAGAATACGTCTCAACGCCATACTCCTTTGGTGTCCACAATCCACGGTTGCTTCACATCTTCAGGTTTGATGGCTTTGAATTGGCTATGATCAACCAACATCACCAGCACATCTGCTTGCTGCAAGGCTGTGGCGGTATCTTTCAGGGTAACGTGGCCCGCCAGAGACTTCGGCAATTGCTCAACATTAGGTTCAACCACCAATGTTTCACCAACATGCCATTCAGCAATCAAATGTGCGATTTCAACGGCCGGGCTTTCGCGCAGGTCATCAATGTTTGGCTTAAAGGCCAAACCGAAACAGGCAATTTTGACTTCAGAAGCACGTTTGTCAGTCGCCGCCAGACAATCAGCAACAGCGGCTTTAACACGGTCAACCACCCACAGCGGTTTACCGTCATTCACCAGACGCGCAGTGTGGATAAGACGCGCCAATTCAGGGTTCTGAGAGACGATAAACCACGGGTCAACCGCAATACAGTGGCCGCCAACACCTGGGCCTGGCTGCAAGATATTCACTCGAGGATGACGATTAGCCAGACTAATCAGCTCCCACACATTGATGCCTTGCGCATCACAAATCAGTGACAGCTCATTGGCAAAGGCAATATTCACGTCACGGAAGCTGTTTTCAGTCAACTTGCACATTTCGGCAGTGCGGGAGTTCGTCACCACACACTCGCCTTCCAGGAAAATTTTGTACAGTTCACTGGCACGAGCAGAACATTTTGGCGTCATACCACCAATAACACGGTCGTTTTGAATCAATTCAACCATGACCTGACCCGGCAACACTCGCTCTGGGCAGTAAGCAATATTCACATCTGCGTCTTCACCAGCTTGTTGCGGGAAGCTCAAATCAGGGCGAGTTTCTGCCAGCCATTGTGCCATTTGCTCTGTGGCACCCACTGGAGAAGTGGACTCCAAAATGACCAAATCACCTTTTTTCAATACTGGGGCGATAGATTTGGCGGCGGATTCAACAAAAACCATATCCGGCTCATGATCGCCTTTAAACGGGGTCGGGACGGCAATGAGAAACGCATCTGCTGCCAGCGGTTTAGTTACCGCACGCAGGTAACCCCCTTCGACAGCAATCTTCACCACTTTATCTAAATCCGGCTCCACGATATGGATAGCACCGCGATTAATGGTTTCAACTGCATGAGTGTTGACATCCACACCGACCACTTTCTTCTTGCGCGAGGCGAAAGCCGCAGCGGTTGGTAAGCCAATATACCCAAGACCGATAACAGAAATAGTTTCAAAACTCATAGCGTCACCTGATGATTCTTTAAAGCTTCAAGGATGCGTTGACAGGCATGCCCGTCACCGTAAGGATTATGCGCCCGGGTCATTTGATGATAGGCAGTTTCATCAGTCAGTAAGCGGGTCACTGCATCAACAATTTTATTTACATCAGTACCCACCAATAAAACAGTACCAGAATCAACCGCTTCTGGACGTTCGGTGGTATCACGCATCACTAACACCGGCTTACCTAATGAAGGCGCTTCTTCCTGAATACCACCGGAATCCGTCAGAATCAGGTAGGCGTGATTCATCAGATAAACAAATGGCAGATAATCTTGCGGGTCGATCAGGATGATATTATCAATCCCTTTCAAAATACGGTTAACCGGCTCGCTGACATTAGGATTGAGATGCACCGGGTAAACGACCTGAACCTCTGGGTGCTTAAGGGCGATTTCAGCTAATGCACTGCAAATCCGCTCAAAACCACCACCAAAACTCTCACGACGATGGCCTGTCACCAGGATCATCTTCTTATTGGTATCGAGGAATGGGTAACGTTCCGCCAGACTTGAACGCAATTCGGGGTTATTCATCACCCGATCACGAACCCAGAACAGCGCATCAATCACGGTATTGCCCGTAACAAAAATACGGTTATCCGGCACCATTTCACGTAACAGATTTTGCCGAGAATTTTCTGTCGGCGCAAAATGATACATAGCCAGGTGCCCCGTCAGTTGGCGGTTAGCCTCTTCCGGCCACGGAGAATAGAGATTCCCAGTGCGCAAACCGGCTTCGACATGGCCGACAGGAATACGATGATAGAAAGCGGCAAGGCTGGTCGACAGCGTCGTCGTCGTATCACCATGCACCAGAATAACATCCGGCTTAAACTCCGCCAGCACGGGCTTTAACCCTTCCAAAATGCGGCAGGTTATTTCCGTTAATCCCTGTCCCGGCTTCATGATATTCAAATCATAATCCGGTTGAATCTCGAATAAACGCAGCACCTGATCCAGCATCTCACGATGCTGGGCAGTTACACAGACTCTTGACTCAAAGGCTTCATCCTGAGCCAAGGCATGCACCAGAGGAGCCATTTTAATGGCTTCAGGCCGGGTGCCAAAAACAGTCAACACTTTCACAGTGAATCTCTTTAAGGTCAGTTAGCCGCAGACAACGCCTGCAAGTTGGGCGCACAATGCGCCCATTAACGATTAATACCATTCTACCGCGAGCTATACTTGCGCACCGGTGCGACGAACCAATACCACACCAGCCCCAACTAATGCCCCAATGGCACCCCACATAATCAGCAGGAAGACACGGCGCGGGCTATCACGGGTTACCGGATCTTCTGGCGTACGTAAATAACGGTAGGTTTGGAATGCTTTATCCAGTGTTGGGCCAACGTTCAGTGTTGCCAACATTGCGCGATTTTGATCGTAATCAACATCAAAACTTGGCCCGGTAGCCTGTAAGGTTTCCAAGCGGGCTTCAAGCATAGGTTTGCCAAGCATAAACATTTTAGAATCAGGTAGTTGCTCAGCCGGGGTATCGGTTTGGCTACGATTAATCCCTTGCTGACTCGCAACTTTCAATGCTTGTTTCACCGCAGTAACTTCACGATCGTATACCGCTTGAGCCACCGCCTCCTGCCGTTTAACCTGTGCTTTCATTGACTGAGTCCGAGCAGCCCAGGCCCCTTCGATTTCGTCATTTAAATGACTCACAGCACGTTGGCTGGCAAAATCAATATAACCACGCAGTAATTTATTTGAATCACTGGCCGTTTCTGCCGTCAATTTAATGCTGTCATTCAGAATTTTTTTGTCATCACGTGGTGTGAAAACAATATTATTCACCAGCTCATCTAATAATGCGGCATCCGCCTTAGCATCACCTTCCAGCCGCTGCTTGTAATAATCACTTTGTAGCCAAAAATCACGACGGGTATCGTAGGCAGCTAACTGAGTGATAAATTCACTGTAGGCTTCATCGGAGATACCCGGCTGCTCACTGGCAACACCGCTATTGATGCGAGTATCCAGATTGCGCAAAAATTGCTGCTGAGAATAGTAACCGCCCAGATTATTGACTGTTGGTCGGTCTGTAATTGCAGTCGCGCTCCACTGTTGTTTCACCATATAGGAAACGCCCAGCGCTATCGCAGCAAAGAGAATTGCCATCCCGATAATCCACACCTTGCCGCGCCAAAGAGTGCGACACAGGCTGCGAATATCTAACTCGTTATCCACAGCAGGCTCATTATTGGTAGATCTTGTTTTATCAGTCGACATCGATTCTGGTTTCATCACTGCCTAAAAGCCTCTGGTTAAGATTCATGCTTATTTTGCGATGCGCGGCGCATCCGGCGCTTGAAGCGCTT
The DNA here is from genome assembly GCF_000173775.1 of Yersinia rohdei ATCC 43380. Lineage (GTDB taxonomy): Bacteria > Pseudomonadota > Gammaproteobacteria > Enterobacterales > Enterobacteriaceae > Yersinia > Yersinia rohdei. The sequence goes on along the minus strand of NZ_ACCD01000007.1, from coordinate 35,695 downwards.
GATAAAACGCGCCACCCGCCATGCCCGTTTAATGCAATAGTCATACAACAGAAATGAAAGCAAGAATAATGCCAACATGACCCATTCAGGGACGAATGTCAGCCGCTCGCCGATAACACCGACCGCTGCTAATAGCGCTGCAGCCAGAGTAATTAAGACAAAAGCCTGCCGAGAGGTAAAACCGGCACGCATAATCAAGTGATGGATATGCTGACGATCAGGGGAGAATGGGCTCATTCCTTTGCGTAAACGCCGATACATGATGGCAATCATATCCATCAATGGAATGGCAATAATCCATAATGCGGTGATCGGATTAATGGGATGGGAATTCCCTTGTGTGCTTTGCAACAACAACCAAATAGCAGTGAAGCCAATCAAGGTGCTGCCCGCATCACCCATAAAGACTTTATAGCGACGCCCTAATAACCCAAGGTTCAGCAAGATATAAGGCAAAATGGCGGCGATCATCGCAAAACACCACAATGCTAATGCCGTCTGCCCGCTTTGAAGCAATAAAATACCCAAGGCACCGAAGGTGACGCAAGACAAGCCCCCCAGCAAACCATCAATACCGTCGACCATATTGAAAGCATTTATTGCCGCCCACACTGCAAACAGTGTGACGACATAACCGAACGGCCCTAATATCATTTCCCATGGGCCAAAAATATGCCCCAGGCTGCGTAAATAAAGCCCGCCGATGACCATCATGGCGATACCAACCACCGCCTGAACAAAAGCACGGATTTTTACGCTGATATCGAAGCGATCATCTAAAGCGCCAACGAACACCAATAAACCGGCGCAGCCGAGATATAAACTGACATGGGGGATCTGCTGGTTAGTAATCAGAAAGGTAAAGCAAATACCCGCAAACACGGATATTCCGCCCACTAATGGGATCAACCCTTGGTGGCGTTTACGGTAGTTAGGTTTATCGACTAATCCAATTTTCTTGGCAACTTTGCGAGCAACAAATAAAAATGCCAGAGAAAATAGGAAAATAACAAATATTTCAGTACTCATAGTGAGTAAGTTCACGTTTAACCGCTCTCTGCAAAAAGATACGACAGCTTAGCATGTGGCTTGGCGTATACCATGCCTTCCCTATGCTTTCAGTTATTTCTGAATATGATGACAGCCTTGCTAGTTATTCCCAACTCTATTTTTGGTATTTTCTCGTTATTCCCTGCGTATTTGAACTTTCTGGCGGAATTAATAAAAAAAGTACCCAATATATGGGAGCAGAACTCTTCATTCGCAAGGCGAATAGCACTCCCGCTATCCTATATTTCAAATGCAAAAAACGCCACTTAAGCGTGGCGTTTTGACGTAGCTGGCGAAACTTACGAGCGTCTCATATTATCGAAGAACTGATCGTTAGTTTTCGCTGTTGCCAGCTTGCTGATGAGGAACTCCATTGCATCGATTTCACCCATCGGATGAAGGATACGACGTAAGATCCACATTTTCTGCAGCTCTTCAGTGGTCGTCAGCAACTCTTCTTTACGTGTCCCAGAACGATTGAAATCAATCGCTGGGAACACACGTTTTTCTGCGATTTTGCGCGACAGATGCAATTCCATGTTGCCGGTACCTTTAAATTCTTCATAGATAACTTCATCCATTTTAGAACCGGTATCAACCAACGCGGTGGCAATGATAGTCAGGCTACCGCCCTCTTCAACATTACGTGCAGCACCAAAGAAACGTTTAGGACGATGCAGGGCGTTAGCATCTACACCACCGGTCAATACTTTGCCTGAAGCAGGTACCACGGTGTTATAGGCGCGGGCCAAACGAGTAATCGAGTCAAGTAAAATGATAACGTCTTTTTTATGTTCAACCAGACGTTTCGCTTTCTCGATAACCATTTCAGCAACTTGAACGTGGCGAGATGCCGGTTCGTCAAAGGTAGAAGCAATAACTTCGCCTTTAACCAAACGTTGCATCTCGGTCACTTCTTCCGGGCGCTCGTCAATCAGCAATACCATCAATACGCAATCAGGGTGGTTGTAAGCAATGCTGGTCGCAATATTTTGCAACAGCATGGTTTTACCCGCTTTTGGCGGAGCCACAATAAGACCACGTTGACCGCGACCGATTGGCGATGCCAAATCTAGTACGCGAGCGGTTAAATCTTCAGTCGAACCATTACCTCGTTCCATGCGCAAACGGGAGTTGGCATGTAGTGGGGTTAAGTTTTCGAACAGGATTTTGTTACGGGCGTTTTCCGGCTTGTCATAGTTAACTTCGTTAACTTTCAACAGTGCAAAATAACGCTCACCTTCTTTAGGTGGACGAATCTTACCGGCAACGGTATCACCAGTGCGGAGGTTGAAACGGCGAATTTGGCTTGGGGATACGTAGATGTCGTCGGGGCCGGCGAGGTAGGAGCTGTCTGCTGAACGGAGGAAACCAAATCCATCCTGCAATATCTCCAACACACCGTCACCGAAGATATCTTCTCCACTTTTCGCATGCTGCTTAAGAATAGAGAAAATAATATCTTGTTTACGCATCCGGGCTAGGTTTTCCAGCCCCATATTTTCGCCAAGTGTTATCAGATCAGAAACCGGCGTGTTCTTTAATTCGGTAAGATTCATAATGGTGGGTTCTTAAACTCGGGGTATGTCTCGAACTATGGTCGTGAATGGTATGGCAGCGTCATCCGTGCCTGTTTAATGGGACATTCAATCACCGGCCTTGGACAAACTACGTAAGCAATGACTTACGCTAGGATTGCGCACCACAACGGTATAAAGATTGAAGGTACCTTAGACTGATTTTGTAAAACCACTAGACTGTCAAAAAGAGATTGAGTTCATACATATTCTCAACACAAATTATTTCGACATAGAGTAAAACTTTAGATTCAAACTATTTAGATGCTACAGACTATTTCTTAGATACTAAAGAATAAGCTAGATGCTACAAACCCGGACTCAATACACAGGAATGTTCTATACGCAGTGAAGTAAACTTAACACGCTTCTTTGCAGGCGTCTAGCGGTCAGTGTGAGAAATCACAACAGCCGCTAAACACCTAGCTTTGGCGCTAACGCCAATTACAGATTTGCATCCAAGAATGCTTTGAGCTGACCTTTAGACAAGGCGCCCACTTTGGTGGCCACTACTTCACCGTCACGGAATAACAACAGCGTAGGGATACCACGGATACCGTATTTTGGTGCCGTGCCCTGGTTGTCATCAATATTCAATTTAGTGATGGTAAGTCTGCCTTCATACTCTTCAGCAATTTCATCCAAAATCGGAGCAATCATCTTGCACGGACCACACCATTCGGCCCAGAAATCTACCAGAACCAAGCCGCTGGCTTTCAGCACGTCAGTGTCGAAGCTGTCGTCACTCAGGTGAATAATTTTATCGCTCATGTTCTACTCCAAAGGATTGTGTCTACCTCGTTGGTGTAGCATTAACCAACAATAGGATGACTTTATTTCACCGGATACGCTTTCGTAAAGCAATAGTTAGCTGATATTCTACCACACTATGAGCAAAACACACTTGACCGAACAGAAGTTTTCCGACTTCGCCCTGCACCCGCTAGTTATTGAAGCCCTTGAAAACAAAGGGTTTCAGTATTGTACGCCTATTCAGGCGTTAGCATTGCCACTCACCCTATCCGGGCGTGATGTAGCGGGTCAGGCGCAAACAGGAACCGGCAAGACGCTGGCATTCTTAGCGTCTACTTTCCATTATTTGCTTTCTCACCCGGCTGAAGAGGGTCGCCAGACTAATCAACCACGCGCATTAATTATGGCTCCAACGCGTGAATTAGCAGTGCAAATTCATTCCGATGCAGAATCACTTTCCCAGATAACCGGGCTGAAATTAGGCTTGGCTTATGGTGGTGACGGCTACGACAAACAGCTTAAAGTGCTGGAAAGTGGCGTTGATATTCTGATCGGCACCACTGGCCGTTTAATCGACTACGCAAAACAAAATTACATTAACCTTGGCGCAATTCAGGTTGTGGTATTGGATGAAGCTGATCGGATGTACGATTTAGGCTTTATCAAAGATATCCGCTGGCTATTCCGCCGCATGCCTTCCGTTGAGAAGCGTTTGAACATGTTGTTCTCAGCCACACTCTCGTACCGGGTACGTGAATTGGCCTTCGAACAAATGAACAATGCAGAATATGTTGAAGTGGAACCGTTACAAAAAACCGGCCACCGCATTCAGGAAGAGCTGTTCTATCCGTCAAATGAAGAAAAAATGCGTCTGCTGCAGACGTTGATTGAAGAAGAATGGCCAGATCGCTGCATCATTTTTGCAAATACTAAACATCGTTGTGAAGAAATCTGGGGCCATTTAGCTGCTGATGGTCATCGTGTTGGTCTGCTGACCGGTGATGTCGCACAGAAAAAACGTCTGCGGATCCTGGAAGATTTCACCAAAGGTGATTTAGATATCCTGGTTGCTACCGATGTTGCTGCCCGTGGTTTGCACATTCCACTGGTAACCCATGTTTTCAACTATGACCTACCCGATGATTGTGAAGATTATGTTCACCGCATTGGTCGTACAGGCCGTGCTGGCGAGAGTGGCCATTCCATCAGCCTGGCATGTGAAGAATACGCATTAAACTTACCGGCTATTGAGACCTATACCGGTCATAGCATTCCGGTAAGCAAATATAATAGCGATGCGCTATTAACTGATTTGCCGGCACCAAAACGTCTGGTCCGTACCCGCACCGGGAATGGCCCACGCCGTAACTCAGCCCCACGCCGCAGTGGTGCTCCACGGAATAACCGTAAGCGACCGAGCTGATAAATGATGCTAAGTTCCACCTCACTTTATGCTGCCATCGATCTTGGCTCCAACAGTTTCCATATGTTGGTAGTGCGTGAGGTGGCTGGCAGTATCCAAACACTGGCACGTATCAAGCGGAAAGTCCGTTTAGCTGCGGGTCTGGATGCCCAAAATCATCTATCGCAAGAAGCCATGGAACGTGGTTGGCAATGTCTGAAGCTTTTTTCAGAGCGTTTGCAGGACATTCCATTGGATCAGATTCGTGTGGTTGCAACAGCAACTCTGCGTCTGGCCTCCAATGCTGAAGAATTCCTGCAAACTGCAACCGAGATCCTGGGCTGTCCGATTCAGGTCATCAGTGGTGAAGAGGAAGCTCGCCTGATTTATCACGGCGTGGCACACACCACCGGTGGGCCAGAACAACGTCTGGTGGTTGATATTGGCGGCGGCAGCACAGAACTCGTGACCGGGAATGGCGCTCAGGCAAATATTCTGGTCAGTTTATCAATGGGTTGCGTTACCTGGCTGGAACGTTACTTTAGTGACCGTAATCTGGTAAAAGACAATTTTGAACGCGCCGAAATGGCCGCTCATGAGATGCTAAAACCCGTCGCAAAACGTTTTCGTGAGCACGGTTGGCAAATTTGTGTTGGTGCCTCAGGCACTGTTCAAGCGCTGCAAGAGATCATGGTCGCTCAGGGCATGGACGAGCTGATCACCTTAGCTAAATTGCTGCAACTCAAACAAAGAGCGATTCAGTGCGGCAAGCTGGAAGAGCTGGAAATCCCCGGTTTAACACTGGAACGAGCACTGGTTTTCCCCAGTGGCCTGTCGATTTTAATCGCTATCTTCCAGGAATTAGAAATTGAAAGTATGACTCTGGCGGGCGGCGCACTGCGCGAAGGGCTGGTTTATGGCATGCTGCATTTACCGGTTGAGCAGGATATTCGCAGCCGAACAGTGCGAAATATACAACGTCGTTATTTGCTGGATGCCGAGCAAGCCAAGCGAGTCAGCAAACTGGCTGATAATTTCTTCTTACAGGTAGAAAAAGAGTGGCAACTCGACAGCCGATGTCGCGAGTTACTGCAAAACGCCTGTTTGATTCATGAAATTGGCCTAAGTGTAGATTTTAAACGTGCTCCCCAACATGCTGCTTACCTGATCCGCAATTTGGATCTACCCGGTTTTACCCCCGCGCAAAAACTGCTGCTGTCTGCTTTATTACAAAATCAGAGCGATACTCTCGATCTGTCACTGCTAAATCAGCAAAATGCTTTGCCGGTGGATATGGCACAGCATCTGTGTCGTTTGCTGCGTCTGGCCATTATTTTCTCCAGCCGCCGACGAGATGACACTTTACCTGCGGTCAGACTGCGGGCAAAAGGTGAAGAACTTTATGTGCTGTTACCTCAGGGCTGGTTGCAACAGCATCCTTATCGGGCTGAAGCATTAGAACAAGAAAGTCATTGGCAGAGTTATGTCCAATGGCCACTGTATTTAGAAGAACTTAACTAAGTTTTCCGAGTATCGGGCGGCTATGGTCGCCCTACCTTCTTTCGACTCTGTTCCCAAACAGTTAACCCCGCCGGTTACCCCTTCAAAATAAAGAAAATTATCATAATGTGATCACGCCTAGCTTAAAAAAGAAACAATGTGTGTATTTTTATAAAACAGCGTTTCTTTATTTGAGCTTTATCTATACGCCACCGCCAGGGAAAAACGCTGCATCCAAATTGGGTAATCTCATTGATGAGGAACAATAATGCGAGCACAGCTTCAATGCCCTAAAACCGCAAGTATATTAGTGATTATTTCCAGCTTGATGGTCTGCGCCCCTTGGGCAATGGCAGCTAAATCAAGCAGTCACGATGCACCACAGCAGCTACAAGTTCCCACACTCGCCTATGACGAGAGCAGTATTGTTCTGGTATGGAAAGCACCAGAAGATACCCGCAACATTGTTGATTATCAGATTTTTTCGGCTGGAAAATTATTGGGCAAAGCCAGTGATAACAATGATAAATTCTCACCCGCCAAACCGTATATTGAGCACTTCTATGCCAATGATAAAGAGAATTTCCAGCATAAAATCGTGATGCAAAACTTTAGGGCCGAAGGCCTTAAACCCGCCACTCATTATCAATTCACGGTGAAAGCGCAATATGCTGATGGCACTTTATCCGCCGCCAGTAAACCCATCACTGCAAAAACCAGTGCCAAACCACAGCTTGTGAATATTCGTGATTTTGGTGCAATAGATGATGGTAAGACATTGAATACCAAAGCGATACAGCAGGCCATTGATAGCTGTAAACCTGGCTGTCGAGTTGATATTCCCGCGGGTATCTACAAAAGTGGCGCACTTTGGCTGAAAAGCGATATGACCCTCAACCTGGAAGCCGGCGCAACATTATTAGGTTCGGAAAATCCAGATGATTATCCGGCGGGTTACCGCCTGTATCCTTATTCCACAATTGAGCGCCCAGCCTCACTTATCAATGCTATCGACCCCAAAAACAGTCAACCCGGCACATTCCGTAATATTCGCATTACCGGTTCAGGGATAATTGATGGCAATGGCTGGCTACGCGCCAAAAGCGCTGAAATTACAGATGAATTAGGCCGCTCATTACCGCAGTACGTGGCAAGCAAAAATAGCAAAGTGCATGAAGATGGCATTCTGGCTAAAAATCAGGTTGAGAAGGCTGTTTCTGAGGGTATGGACTTAAAAAATGCTTATGGTCAACGCCGCTCCAGCTTGATGACATTACGTGGAGTAGAAAATCTGTATCTGGCGGGCTTTACCGTACGTAATCCGGCTTTTCACGGCATCATGAATCTGGAAAACCATAATGTTGTCGCCAACGGAATCATCCACCAAACCTATGATGCAAACAACGGCGATGGTATTGAATTTGGTAATAGTCAGAATGTGATGGTGTTTAATAACTTCTTTGATACCGGCGATGATTGCATCAACTTTGCCGCGGGCACTGGGGAAAAAGCGCAACAGCAAGAGCCAATGAAAGGCGCATGGTTATTTAACAACTATTTCCGTATGGGGCATGGTGCGGTGGTCACTGGCAGTCATACCGGTGCCTGGATTGAGAATATCCTGGCTGAAAATAACGTCATGTATCTGACCGACATCGGCTTGCGTGCTAAGAGCACCAGCACCATTGGCGGTGGGGCGCGCAATGTGACCTTCCGTAATAATGCGATGCGCGACCTGGCGAAACAAATGATGGTAATGACCCTGGATTATGCAGATAGCAATGCCAATATTGATTATCCTCCGGCGAAAATACCTGCGCAATTCTATGATTTCACAATAAAAAATGTGACAGTGGATAATATCACGGGGAAAAATGCGGCTATTGAAATCAAAGGGGATAGTGCCAATCAGGCCTGGCACCGTTTAGTACATGTTAATAATGTGCGATTAAACAACATCGCACCAACTGCTATCAGCGATTTACGTGACAGTGAATTCAATAAAGTTATCTTCACCGAGTTGCGCGGGGATACGCCGTGGCACTTCAGTGACATAAAAAACGTTAAGGTTGATGGAAAGCTCGTTACACCTTGATGCTGATTAATAGATAAAAAAACGGCGGAAATTTATGATGATAAATAACCGCCGTCACTGTTTTTGGGTATTTGCTACTGTTTTTTAGCATTCGCTAATTGGGCACGAATATTAGCCAGATGACTTTTCCCCTTTTCCATCCGCTCTTGTGGGCTAACAACTTTACGGTCATTTTCCCACTTCAAATCGTCCTGCGGCAACTCCAGTAAGAAACGGCTAGGTTCCGGCCGAATCAGTTCGCCATATTGCCGACGCTCTTTGCATAAGGTGAAAAACAACTCGCGCTGCGCCCGCGTAATACCCACATAGGCCAGCCGCCGCTCTTCATCCACATTGTCTTCGTCAATGCTACTTTGGTGCGGGAGTAAACCTTCTTCCATGCCGACTAAGAACACATAAGGGAATTCCAGCCCTTTGGAAGCATGCAACGTCATCAATTGCACTTGATCCAGCTCTTCATCACTTTCTCCACGTTCCATCATGTCGCGCAGAGTAAAGCGCGTGACAACTTGCGTCAGCGACATTGGCTCATTCAGTTCTGAACCTTCCAGCATTTCAGTCATCCAGCTGAATAATAAATTAACGTTTTTCATCCGCATTTCAGCGGCTTTCGGGCTCGGAGAGGTTTCGAATAACCAGCTCTCATAATCAATACCCTGGAGCAAATCCCGCACTGCCGCCACTGGTTCGCGCTCGACCAGCCGAATAACACCATCAAGCCAATGCGTAAAACGTTGTAATGACTCCAGACCACGGCCTTTGAGATGTTCACCCAGCCCCAAATCAAAACTGGCACGAAACAGACTTTTATTACGTACATTCGCCCATTCACCCAGCTTTTGAATCGTGGCCGACCCTATCTCGCGCTTTGGTGTATTCACGATCCGCAAAAAAGCGCTGTCATCGTCCTGATTGGTCAATACTCGCAGGTAAGCCAGTAAGTCTTTTATCTCTGGACGAGAGAAAAACGAATCCCCCCCCGAGATCCGATAAGGGATGCGGTTCTGCATCAGCAGCTTTTCAAATAACCGCGATTGATGGTTACCACGATATAAAATGGCATAGTCGCTGTATTGCGTCTTTTTCACAAAGTGATGGGCAATAAGCTCACCGACAACTCTCTCTGCCTCATGATCTTCATTATTTGCAGTAATGACTTTTAGCTCATCACCATATCCCAATTCTGAGAAAAGGCGTTTTTCAAAAACATGGGGATTATTGGCAATAAGAATATTCGCCGCTTTCAGAATCCGGCCAGAAGAGCGGTAATTCTGCTCTAACTTAATCACCTGTAATTGAGGGAAATCTTCATTCAGCAAGACTAAATTCTGTGGTCGCGCACCACGCCATGAATAGATGGATTGGTCATCATCACCCACCACCGTAAAACGCGCCCGACTGCCCACCAATAATTTAACCATTTGATATTGGCTGGTATTGGTATCCTGATATTCATCTACTAATAAGTAACGCAGACGATTTTGCCAGCGCTCGCGCACTTCCTGGTTATTTTGCAGCAACAGTGTCGGTAAAGAGATAAGGTCGTCAAAATCCAGCACATTGCAGGCTTTTAAATGGGCGTCATATAAACCATAGCAATGGACGAATAACTTATCTCGCTCGGATCTTGCCATTGCCGCCGCAGCAGCCGGAGCAAGAAGATCATTTTTCCAATTGGAGATCTGCGAGATCAGCTGTTGCAGTAATGTTTTGTCATCTTCCAGCCATTTATGAGTTAGATCTTTCAATAAACCCAACTGGTCTTGCGCATCAAACAGTGAGAAATTCGATTTCATCCCCAATGCTTTGTATTCTTTTTTGATAATTTCCAGACCCAAAGTATGGAAAGTCGCAATCATCAAGCCCCGCGCTTCTTTACGGCCCAAAGTCTGAGCCACACGTTCTTTCATTTCTCGCGCAGCTTTATTGGTGAAGGTCACCGCAGCAATATGTTTGGGCTGATAACCGCATTGGCGGATCAAATGGGCAATCTTGTTAGTAATGACCCGGGTTTTGCCCGAACCGGCGCCGGCCAATACCAGACAGGGCCCGGTGACAAATTCGACGGCTTGTTGTTGGCTGGGATTTAATCGCATGGCACTCAGCAGCTCTGTGGGTTAACAGGGGAACAGGATTGTAGCAGAAAGCAGCCGCCGAAAAAAAATACCGCCCTCTTTTAAGCTGTAAAATGCTGCCTTTTGGTTTGTAAAACACCGGCCATAAAGGCCCCATCAGCACCAAAATACGCTACACTGGCGCGCTTCAAGAATCTCTTGAAGATAATCTTCGTTCAAACCAAATAACTTGGTGGTAATTGTTACTATGGCAAACAAAGCTTCTGCGCTGCACATTCTGGTTGATGATGAAAAGCAGGCAAACGATATTCTGGCACAGTTGAATAACGGTGCGAATTTCCAAGAGTTAGCGAAAAAATTCTCTAACTGCCCGTCAAAACGTAACGGCGGCGATCTGGGTGAGTTCAATAAAGGGGATATGGTTCCTGCTTTCGATAAAGCGGTATTCAGCTGCGAACTGCTGCAACCTTATGGCCCGGTCAAAACCCAATTTGGTTACCATATTATTAAAGTGCTCTATCGCAACTAAGTTAGTCATGCGCTGCCTTATCGGCGGCGCAAGTAACTCCACCGCTATCCTTCTATTTATCCCTTCATGTAACGGACAGAACATAAATATGCCTTTAATAATCTTCTTTAAGGTAATTAAAGCGTATTGATTTACCTGTTATTTCCATACAAAAAAAACCGACTTATCCTTATAAATCCTCATGATAAGTATATTAGCATTCTAGGATATTAATATATGAAAATAGGTTAAAACATGTACATATCGATAAAAACAACAAGAAAGATCTTAATAGCGATTTATTTATTAATAATAAAATCATTTGAATACATTGGGTTACGATGGATTACATTCTATTTTAATTGTTGTAGGATTTTTCCCACGATAAGTGGTTTGCTTATCCTATGTGCAGTTAGATTAGCTTTCTATATTATCTCGTCATCAAGTAACGGACGTGACCGAAATAATAGTCATCAAGTTACTTTAAATAAAACAATCCGTGGAAAGCTGACGAGTATAAACGAATAACATTCGCACATATAGTCATTAACCCATTTCAAGTTTATTAATGTTAAATGTTCATTCGTATTTTATTACGGCTGAATCATTAACCTATATTTAATTAATGTATTGGAGTTTTAAATGAATAAGATTACTTTGGCTATCGCATTATTCTCAGCATCCACAACAATTGCTATGGCTGCCAGTAATAATACAATTACTTTCCAAGGGGAAGTAACAGCACAAACTTGTTCAGTTTCTGTGAACGGCGTTGATGCCAACCCAATGGTATTATTGCCAACGGTATCAAGCAGCGATTTAGATGCCTCGGGTAAAACAGCAGGTAAAACAACCTTTACTCTGGGTGTAACCGGTTGTGCTTCAAGTGCTGCTGATATTGATATAAAAACTGTTTTCGTTGCTAACCAAGTCACCACCTCTGGTAACTTAGGGAATACCGGTACTGCAACAAACGTTGAGCTTCAATTATTAAAAGATGCAACCACCACAACAGGTATCAATCTGAATAGCAATGTAGCGCAAGATGGTATCGTATTAAAAGCAGGCGATACATCAGCCGAGCATGATTTTGCGGTTCAGTATTATGCAACTGGTCAAGCAGGCCCTGGTTCTGTGATCGGCTCCGTACAATATGCCGTTTCTTACCTGTAATATGAGTATTGCCGGAGAATAGTTACTTAAATAAATTCGTGCACCCGGTAAATACCACGCAAATAGAACCCGAAGAACTTAGCGGTAAGTGATTCGGGTAATTTTGTGTGATTTCCATCATATAACTATTCGGCTAACTCCCTTCAGAGGATATTCCCATATGCTTAATATACATAGTTACCGTTATCTGTTTATTACTTTATTAATCCTTATGGGTATGTCTTTTGCAAAAGCCAGTGTCGTCATGAGCGGCAGCCGTATTATATATTCGGCGGGCGAAAAAGAGCATAGTGTACAATTAACCAATAATGATAATTTCGCTAATGCTGTTCAAGTTTGGCTGGACAGTGGTGATGCTCAATCTACACCGGAAACTGGCAAAGCGCCGTTTATTGTCACCCCTCCCTTCTTTCGTATTGAAGCACATGCAGGTCAAACATTACGGCTGAAATATACCGGTAGTGGCCTACCAACAGACAAAGAATCTGTGTTTTATCTAAATTTCTTACAAGTACCGCCCGTCAATAAAGCAGAGAAAAGTAATAAAATGCTCGTGCTAATGCGCAATCGCGTTAAAGTATTTTATCGCCCAGATAATATTGCCGGCCGGGTTGACCAAGTCCCCAGTGCTCTTACTTTTAGTCTTCGCCAACAAGGTAAAGATGTGGTGGTGACAGGGAAAAATCCTACGGGTTTCTATGCCACTATTGCCAGTGGTGAAATTGTCGGAAGTGGTAAAAAACTTAAAATGAAATCAGAGATGATCCCGCCGATGTCTCAGGCTGAGTGGGTGATCCCAAATTCATCAGTTCCTTCCAATGCTACGGTTAATTTCTTGATAGTAAATGATTTCGGTGGGCAAGACACCGGCAGTTATCGTATTAAGTCGTAATTTTCCGGTAAAGGAATATTTATTGTGTTGATTCGAGCCTGTTTGAAAAAAAAGGTTTTTAGCCGCAAAAAAGCATTAACCCTGTGTATTACTTTGATCTTACATGTTGATGCTGTTTTTGCCCAAGAGGCACAGCAAGATCTCGAATTTGATGAGTCGCTATTTTTAGGAACAAAATTCGCTTCGGGCTTGAATCAATTAAATAAAGAGAATGCCATAACTGCCGGTAATTATGATGCTGTCGATGTCTTAATTAATAACAAACCTTTCAAACGCGCGACCATAAAATTTATTAAAGATGCTAACTCATCAGAAGTTTATCCCTGCCTGAGTGATGAATTTTTAACGGCGGCAGGTATTGAACTAACGCATCAAAATAGTACTGCGCCCCAAGAACCTCACCCCCCAGAGGTAGAACCCGACACCTTAGACTCTGCGGCGGCAGCCCCGCAGCAATGTGCCCCCTTGGCCGAACGAGTAAAAGGTGCGTCTTTTCAATTTGATCAGGCCAAGTTACGTTTAGAATTATCAATTCCACAAGCCTTATTACAAAAGCGCCCAAGAGGTTATATCGAGCGGAGCGAATGGGAAGAGGGTGAAAAGCTCGCGTTTATTAATTACGGTTCCAATTTTTATCGCAGTGATACAACATCTCAGTTGCAAAATAGCACCTCCGACTACGCTTTTCTTGGCCTTAAAAGTGGCATTAATCTGGGACTGTGGCAAATACGCCAACAGTCAAACGTGCGTTATTCCAGTAACAGTAATGGCAGTGATACTCAGTGGAATAATATTCGCAGTTATCTGCAACGCCCTATTCCGCAATTGGATAGTCAATTAACCTTGGGTGAAACCTTCACCGACAGTACCTTATTTGGCACTATGTCCTTTCGTGGCGCGAAAATGGCAACCGACCAACGTATGTGGCCAGAATCCATGCGCGGCTTTGCACCTGAAGTCCGTGGGGTTGCCACCACTAATGCGCGAGTTATTATTAGCCAGAATGGCCGTGAGATTTATGAAACTAACGTCGCGCCCGGCCCATTTGTTATTAACGATTTATACAGCACCACCAGCCAAGGTGACCTCAATGTTGAGGTTATAGAAGCCAATGGTAGCCGCTCGACATTTACTGTGCCATTCAGTGCTGTACCTGACTCAATGCGCCCGGGTGTCAGCCGTTATAGCGCTGTTGCTGGTGAGTCGCGTGATTTCACCAATATTGATAATTATTTCACTGATTTTACCTACGAGCGCGGCCTAACCAATCAATTAACAGGTAATACTGGGCTACGGTTAGCAAAAGACTACGCGGCATTACTTGCCGGGGGCGTGGTGGGTACGCCTTTAGGTGCTTTTGGCCTGAATACCACTTACTCTCATGCGAAAGTTGAAGATGACCAAACGCAGGATGGTTGGCGGATGCAGGCAACATATAGCCAAACCTTCAGTGAAACTGGCACCACATTCTCCTTGGCCGGATATCGCTACTCCACAAAAGGCTATCGCGATTTAAATGACGTATTTGGTGTGCGTTCCATGCAAAAAAACGGCGGAACCTGGGATTCATCAACATATAAGCAACGCAGCCAATTTACGACGACCATTAATCAGAATCTGGGTAACTTTGGCCAGCTTTTCGCTTCTGCATCAACCAGTGATTATTATAACGATACACAGAGAGATACACAGTTACAGCTCGGTTACTCAAATAGTTATCGGGATATCAGTTATAACCTGGCGATTAGCCGTCAGCGCAGTGTTTATACCTCAACACTGTATGGCTGGGAAAGCGATGATATGAATGAAACCACCACTACCACTCGCTATGGTAATACTGAAAATATTGCGACGATAACCCTGTCTATTCCACTCAATATTGGCAATAAAAATCAATATTTATCAATGTCTGCTAACCGCAATCCGAAGAGTGGTAATAGCTATCAGACATCTTTATCAGGAACCGCCGGTGAAAGGAATTCCTTTAATTATTCCGTCAATGCGGGTTATGAAGACAGCAATATAAGCAGCAATTCAAATAGTTGGGGAGCGAATGTGCAACAGCAATTCCCTAACGCCACCGTCAATGGCAGTTATTCACGTGGCAGTAATTACACCCAATATGGTGCTGGAATGCGCGGCGCGGCGGTAATACACAGCAAAGGTGTCACACTTGGGCCTTATTTGGGCGAAACCTTTGGCTTAATTGAAGCGGATGGCGCACAAGGCGCGACAGTACGTAATGCTCAAGGGGCAAGAATTGATAATAACGGCTTTGCTTTGGTGCCGTCATTAACACCTTATAATTACAATACCGTAGCATTAGATACCAAAGGAATTAATCGCAATACTGAGTTAAAAGAGAATCAGGGCCGCGTAGTTCCCTATGCCGGGGCGGCTGTAAAAGTAAAATTCGAAACTTTGACAGGGTATGCGGTATTAATTCAAACTCAAACTCCTGATGGTGAGGGATTACCGCTAGGTGCTGATGTCTTTAATAGTAAAGATGAACTTGTCGGTATGGTGGGGCAAGGGAATCAAATTTATGCACGGGTGAAAGATAAAAAAGATTCGCTTTATGTTCGTTGGGGCGAAAAAAGCAGTGAGCAATGTGAATTACCTTATACCTTTGAGAATCAAGATACTGAGCAAGATATTATCCATATAACAGGCAGTTGCCACCGTTAACAATTATGAGAAAAATAATGTTAAAACCCACAGAGCAAATAATACCTTGCAAAGTATCACGGCCAACAACCTCTGCCTGTTACCGTCATTTACGTCTTATTACTGGCATGATGTTAGTCATCGGGCTCGGCAGTTCTTCAGCCTGGTCAGCTTGCACTAAAATTACGGCCCAAAATCAATTGGGTGCCGGTGATGGCACCGCCAGTGCTTGGGCAGGTTCACTGGATAACAATAATGGCTCACTTGGCTTACCGGGTATTATTGACCTGAGCACCAATGCTAATTTTCAACCGGATGGCACCTTATTAGCGGCAGCAACATCGAACTTTACCACTTTTGCCTTAAATACCGGTTATGACCCTGAGCGGGTATTATTTCGCTGCGCCGCTGCCGATGTTGATCAGCTCTACGAAATGTATGCCACGAATGGGGATAATGATTTTGCGGGCAAAAATGAAGATGGTGCGATTGCGGGCAATGTTCCCTCCGGCTTTGCTACCTATGTCCGCAATGTTGTCATCAGGCTAACAAATTTATCTACTGGCGAGTATTACGCTCGCCAATGGAAAGGCCGTCGCTTAACGGATCTTGATACTGACAGCACCGGGCGGATACTGGTGAAAGCGAAAAATTTCAGTAATCTGTATACCGAGCTATTTCGGGTTGATTATGCTCGTGCTTCCACTAACAATGCCGCGTCTTATGCCTATGGTTATACCCAACCGAACGCCTATATCGCCTTTAAAGGGCCGGGTATTAATGGCCCGGTAGAAGGTTCCGACTCCCTAACAAACTGGCCCGGCTGGTATGGTTCCTGGCCGGCGTCTATTGGGTTATATAATTTTGTCACCTTCCGCCGAACGACAATATGTGCAGTAACCAATTTTACCCCGACGGTGATATTACCTAGAATTTCTGTAGCAGAACTTAATAATGGTCATTCCAGTTCGGCTGAGTTTAGTGTGGATTTCCAGTGCCAGACCGGCATCAATTCTGGCGTCACTTCAGGTACTGTGGCGATGGGCTTTTTAGTTCCCGCGGCAAATGCAGCAAAAGCCCAAGCATTAGGATTAATGAATGGCAGTGGTGGTATCAGCCATTTGGTATCCGACAATTATGGTGCAGCAGGAATAGCAAGCGGCGTCGGGATCCGTATTTACCGTAATAATAATCCCATTAACCTACTCTCAAAAAACGTCACACTCACCGGTAATAGCGGTGGCTGGTATGGCATTTTCCAGGGAGCACAACAAATGACCGGCACTGTGACCGGGGGAAACAGCTACACTGAGAATTTTCGGGCTGAGTTAAGCAAAATCAGCGGGCAAACTGTGACGGCAGGAGCTGTAAATGCGCATGCGCAAGTGGTTATCCGTATCCAATAATATGCTGTTAAAACAGATAAATAGCAGGTTTGTCAGCGGGCTTTTATTGCTTATGCTGGCCTGTAGTGGGCCTGTTACGGCAAGTGTTATCGCGGAAAGGACCCGAATTATCTTCAGTGACGGCAATACCGAAGAATCACTGCAACTGGTCAATAGCAATAGCTACCCGGTGGCAGTACAGGTTTGGGTAGATGACGGCGACTTGATGGCCACACCGGAGAAAGCGGTTTCCCCGGTTTTGGTGCTCCCACCCTTGTTTCGGCTACAACCACAGGCACAACGCAGCCTGCGGCTGATTTTATCTGGCGCCAGTAAATTACCCGTGGACCGGGAATCGGCATTTTGGCTCAATGTGTACGAAATACCGCCCAAAGCCACCACACAAGTCGAGGCCGAATCTTTCGTTACTCTGGGCTTGCGCATGCAATACAAAGTATTTTACCGACCGAAGAATTTACCGGCACCGGGGAATACACTGAGTAAGGCATTAACTTTTACCTTAGAGCGTAGCGGTAATTCCGCTGTTATTAAGGTTGATAATCCGACACCTTATTATGCATCATTGGCCTCTCTAACATTAGGTTCAGCAGAAAGTCTGCCAAATATGGTCGCCCCTTTTTCAAAGCTTGATTTCCCTCTTAATCGCTCACCACTTGCGGGCAGCAATAACCTCAGCTTTGTGTTAATCGATGATTTAGGAAATGCTAATACTTTTAATAGTAATCTAAAATAAAGTTGGTTGAGGAGGATAAATAGCCCGCCGATGTTAGCGAGCAATATTCTATTTGGGGCTACTTACCCCCACAGACTTTTATTTTACTTATTACGTTAATCATCCGTCGAGATTCATTTCCAGATCGGTTTTATAAAATAGCGTGAATAATCATGCCGACAATAACTATAAATAAAAAAGCCCCCCTTTGCAGGGAGGCCTATTACATAATATTGAATTAACGAGCTGAATTAGCCAGCAACTGCAATACGTTTCATATCAGTCATATAGCCGCGCAATTTATGACCTACAGCTTCGATTGGGTGATTGCGAATAGCTTCGTTTACATCACGCAGTTGGGCGTTATCAACCGCAGTGCCGGCAATGCTCTTGCCCAAATCCCCTGCTTGCAGAGAATCCATAAACTTACCTTTCAGCAATGGAACCGCTGCGTTAGCAAACAGGTAGTTACCGTATTCCGCAGTATCAGAGATAACCACGTTCATTTCATACAGGCGCTTACGGGCAATGGTGTTGGCAATCAATGGTAATTCATGCAGAGATTCGTAATAGGCAGATTCTTCAATGATGCCGGAATCAACCATAGTTTCGAATGCCAGTTCTACCCCAGCTTTAACCATTGCAATCATCAATACGCCGTGGTCGAAATATTCTTGCTCAGAGATTTTGCCTTCATATTGTGGCGCATTCTCAAATGCTGTTTTTCCGGTCTCTTCACGCCAGTTCAGCAATTTAACGTCGTCTTCAGCCCAGTCAGCCATCATCCCACTAGAGAACGCACCGGAAATGATATCGTCCATATGCTTTTGGAACAGGGGTGCCATAATGCCTTTCAGTTGCTCAGACAGCGCGTAAGCCCGCAGTTTAGCTGGGTTGGACAGACGGTCCATCATCAGCGTGATCCCGCCTTGTTTCAGCGCTTCGGTGATGGTTTCCCAGCCGAATTGAACCAGTTTTTCTGCATAAGCGGCATCAGTGCCTTCAGAAACCAGTTTGTCGAAGCACAACAGTGAACCGGCCTGCAACATGCCACACAGGATGGTTTGCTCGCCCATCAGGTCAGATTTTACTTCAGCAACAAACGAAGATTCCAATACGCCAGCACGATGGCCGCCCGTGGCCGCCGCCCAAGCCTTGGCAATCGCCATGCCTTCGCCTTTAGGGTCATTTTCTGGGTGAACCGCGATCAGTGTCGGCACACCAAAACCACGTTTGTATTCTTCGCGAACTTCAGTACCAGGGCATTTTGGCGCAACCATCACCACGGTGATGTCTTTACGCACTTGCTCGCCAACTTCAACAATGTTGAAACCGTGAGAATAACCCAGTGCAGCGCCATCTTTCATCAACGGCTGAACCGCTTGAACCACTGCGGAATGCTGTTTGTCTGGTGTCAGGTTAACCACTAAATCGGCCTGTGGGATTAACTCTTCGTAGGTGCCAACTTTAAAACCGTTCTCAGTCGCTTTACGCCATGAAGCACGTTTCTCAGCAATGGCTTCTTTGCGCAGGGCATAAGCCACGTCCAGACCAGAGTCGCGCATATTCAAGCCTTGGTTCAGACCTTGTGCGCCACAGCCGACAATCACCACTTTTTTCCCTTTCAGGTAGCCAGCTTCATCGGCGAATTCGTCTCGTGCCATAAAGCGACACTTACCTAATTGTGCCAGCTGCTGACGCAGGTTCAAGGTGTTGAAATAGTTAGCCATGATATTACTCCGCTTAATTCTGTGTTGTGGGTGTCGCAACTTTTCGAGTTACGGCAAACAAATGCTGTGTGTTGATTATTTTCACTGCCCGGTCGATGCCGAGGATTATCTTGAATTCACTATATGACAGGAAATGCATTGCGGAAATTGATATATTAACAATGTGACATTGCAATTTTTGCAACGTGCACCTCACATCAGCGACGAGGATGATTGGCTATGGATTTACGCGACCTGAAGTTATTTCTACATTTGGCTGAAAACCGCCATTTTGGCCGCACAGCTAAGGCGATGCATGTCAGTCCCTCCACCTTGTCGCGCCAGATTCAGCGGCTGGAAGAGACCATCGGCCAGCCTTTATTTTTACGGGATAACCGCACGGTGCAGTTGACCGATGCGGGCACTCAGTTAAAAGCCTTTGCTCAACAAACCTTGCTGCAATATCAGCAATTGCGTCATGCGCTAGGCCAACATGGGCCATCACTGAGTGGCGAACTGCGGCTATTTTGCTCGGTCACCGCCGCTTACAGCCATTTACCGCCGATTCTGGATCGCTTCCGTGCTCGCCACCCGCTGGTTGAAATCAAGCTCACCACCGGTGATGCCGCCGATGCGGTTGATAAAGTGCAATCCAATGAAGCTGATTTGGGCATTGCCGGCCGCCCTGAAGTTTTACCTTCCAGTGTGGCCTTTACCCAAATTGGCGAAATCCCCTTGGTGTTAATTGCCCCGGCGCTCCCCTGTGCGGTGCGAGAGTTAGTCTCTGTTGAGCTGCCGGATTGGGCCAATATTCCCTTTATTTTGCCGGAGCACGGCCCATCACGAAAACGTATTGATTTATGGTTCCGCCGCCAGCGCATCTCTAACCCATTGATATATGCAACGGTTTCTGGTCATGAGGCGATTGTGTCAATGGTGGCGCTGGGATGTGGTGTGGCGTTGATTCCATCGGTGGTGGTCGATAACAGCCCGGAACCGGTGCGGAACCGAATATCACTGTTGGATGATATTTCGCTGGTTGAACCCTTCGAGTTGGGTGTTTGTGTACCGAAAAAGCGGCTCAATGAGCCGCTGATTGAAGCCTTTTGGGGGCTGCTCTAGCCCCTCAAAATCACCCTGCTAAAAAGAATCTAAATGCCGGGTTTTCTGTTTCATCGTGGCAATCATAGCCCAGAGCCGTCAGGTGCTGTTCGAATTGCGGTTCAGTTGCCGACAACTCAAACCCAGCCAGAACCCGGCCAAAATCGGTGCCGTGGCTGCGATAATGGAAGAGCGAAATATTCCAATGCGTGCCTAAGGTATGCAGGAATTTCAACAATGCGCCCGGGGATTCCGGGAATTCAAAGCTGTACAAACGCTCGCGCAATGGCTTGGAAGGCCGCCCTCCGACCATATAACGCACGTGCAGTTTGGCCATTTCGTCATCAGACAAATCCACCACCTGATAATCTTTCGCCCGTAACTCGGACAAAATCTCTTCCCGCTCAGCATAGCCACGGGTCAAACGCACCCCGACGAAAATGCAGGCGTTGTCGGCATCAGCATAACGGTAGTTAAATTCCGTCACTGACCGGCCACCCAGCAGCTCACAGAACCGCAGAAAACTGCCTTTTTGCTCCGGAATGGTCACCGCCAGCAAGGCTTCGCGCTGCTCACCCAGCTCACAGCGTTCAGACACATAACGCAAGCCGTGGAAGTTAACGTTAGCGCCGGAGAGCACATGGGCCAGACGCTCACCTTGAATATTATGCTGCTGAACATATTTTTTCAGGCCCGCCAGTGCCAAAGCACCCGACGGCTCGGCAATGGCACGCACATCTTCAAAAATGTCTTTTACTGCTGCACAAATGGCATCGCTGTCGACGGTAATGACTTCGTCCAGATATTCCTGGCACAGGCGGAAAGGTTCATCACCAATGCGCTTCACCGCCACACCTTCGGCAAATAGCCCGACTCGCGCCAGATCAACCGGTTGACCCGCATCCAGCGCGGCACGTAAGCAGGCGGAATCTTCGGCCTCAACACCTATCACTTTAATCTGCGGCATAAGTTGCTTGATAAGCACAGCCACTCCCGCCACCAGCCCGCCACCGCCAACCGGCACAAATACCCGGTCAAGGTGGGCATCTTGCTGAAGCAACTCCATCGCCAGCGTCCCTTGCCCGGCGATAACTGCCGGGTGGTCAAACGGCGGAATGAAGGTATAACCCTGCTGCTGGGAAAGCGCGATAGCTTTGGTTTTGGCCTCATCGAAATTGGCACCAAACAACAATACCTCGCCACCAAAACCACGCACGGCATCCACTTTGATATCAGCGGTTGCCACTGGCATCACAATAAGCGCTTTGATCCCAAGCTTGCTGGCTGAGAGCGCCACACCTTGTGCATGGTTACCCGCCGAAGCGGTTATCACGCCACAGGCTTTTTGCTCTTCAGTCAGGCTAGCCAGCATGGCGTAAGCGCCGCGCAGTTTAAAACTGTGCACTGGCTGGCGGTCTTCTCGCTTCACCAAAATGGTATTGCCCAAGCGGGAGGAGATTTTTTCCATCACTTGTAGCGGAGTGACTTGCGCCACTTCATACACCGGCGCGCGAAGTATCGCCCGCAGATATTCTGCCCCACAAGGGGCAGCAGATAAGGGTTGTGATACCGCCATAGGGATTAGCCTCCCAGCTTACTTTTGTCGCGCACCGCACCTTTGTCAGCGCTGGTTGCCAGCAAGGCATAAGCGCGCAGTGCATAAGAAACCTGACGTTCGCGGGCTTTAGGTGACCATGCGGCATCACCACGGGCCTCTTCAGTTTCACGACGAGCGGCCAGCTCAGACTCACTCACATCCAATTGAATACCCCGATTTGGAATATCAATATCAATGAAATCACCATCTTGCACTAAGCCAATCAGGCCGCCACTTGCCGCTTCTGGCGAAACGTGGCCAATGGATAAACCGGATGTGCCACCGGAGAAACGGCCATCGGTCAGCAGTGCGCAGCTCTTGCCCAATCCCATAGATTTCAGATAAGTGGTTGGGTACAGCATTTCTTGCATGCCAGGCCCGCCTTTCGGCCCTTCGTAACGAATAACAACCACATCACCCGCCACGACTTTACCCCCCAGAATCGCCGCTACCGCGTCATCCTGGCTTTCATACACTTTGGCCGGGCCACGGAAGATAAGGTTGTCTTTATCTACACCGGCAGTTTTAACAATGCATCCGTCCGCCGCGATATTGCCGTACAACACCGCCAAACCGCCATCTTGGCTGTAAGCATGTTCACGGGTGCGGATACAGCCTTCTTCGCGGTCAGTATCCAGTGATGGGAAACGACAATCTTGCGAGAAGGCTTTGGTGGTACGGATACCTGCCGGGCCTGCGGAATACATGCTTTTGACCTTTTCGTCGCTGGTCAGCATCACGTCGTAGGCTGCTAAGGTTTGTGGCAAGTCCAGCCCCAATACGTTGCGGACTTCGCGATTCAGTAAACCGGCGCGATCCAACTCACCTAAAATCCCCACCACACCACCGGCACGGTGCACATCTTCCATATGGTATTTTTGAGTGCTCGGCGCAACTTTACACAAATGAGGAACTTGGCGAGATAAGCGGTCGATATCACTAATATCGAAATCAATTTCCCCTTCCTGCGCCGCGGCCAACAAATGCAACACAGTATTGGTAGAGCCGCCCATCGCAATATCCAACGTCATGGCATTTTCAAACGCCGCTTTGTTCGCGATGTTGCGTGGCAAGGCGCTGATATCGTCTTGTTCATAATAACGTTTGGTTAGCTCGACAATATGCTTACCGGCATCCAGGAACAGTTGCTTGCGATCCGCATGGGTTGCCAGCAGAGAGCCATTACCCGGCAGTGCCAGGCCCAGCGCCTCATTCAAGCAGTTCATCGAGTTGGCAGTAAACATCCCAGAGCAGGAACCGCACGTTGGGCAGGCGGAGCGCTCAATTTGTTCACTGTCGGCATCACTGACATTGGGGTTTGCCCCCTGAATCATGGCATCCACCAGATCCAGTTTGATGATTTTATCTGACAGCTTGGTTTTACCGGCTTCCATCGGGCCGCCAGACACAAAAATCACCGGAATATTCAGGCGCAGAGACGCCATTAGCATCCCTGGGGTAATTTTATCGCAGTTAGAAATACACACCATGGCATCCGCGCAGTGGGCGTTAACCATGTACTCAACAGAGTCGGCAATCAATTCACGTGAAGGCAATGAATAGAGCATGCCGCCGTGGCCCATCGCGATCCCATCATCCACCGCAATAGTGTTGAACTCTTTAGCCACACCGCCAGACGCTTCAATTTGCTCCGCTACCAGCTTTCCTAAGTCGCGCAAATGAACGTGGCCCGGTACAAACTGGGTAAATGAGTTAACTACCGCAATAATCGGTTTGCCGAAGTCATCATCGGTCATACCGGTAGCGCGCCATAGTGCACGGGCGCCGGCCATATTGCGGCCATGAGTGGTGGTATGGGAACGGTACTTAGGCATTATTTCTTCACTCCAATATATTCTGTATGGCAGGTGGCGAACGAACCACCCGCTGATTCTGTCTGTCAGTTTTATTTATTATTGATTGATTGGATCCAACCAGCCCCACTTATCCTCAGTTTCGCCGGTGAACAGGCCAAAGAAGGCTTGTTGGATTTTTCCAGTAATCGGGCCGCGTTTACCAATACCCACTTGAATACCATCCACACTGCGCACCGGGGTGATTTCTGCCGCAGTACCGGACATAAATACTTCATCCGCCAGATAAAGTGACTCGCGTGACAAGACTTGCTCACGAACTTCCAGACCCATATCTTTCGCCAGTTTAATGATGGCATCACGGGTGATACCCGGCAGAGCTGAAGAGGTGAAAGGCGGAGTGAACAGAATGCCATCTTTCACTTCAAATAGGTTTTCGCCAGCACCTTCAGATAGATAGCCGTGAACATCCAGAGCAATCCCTTCCTGATAACCGTGGCGGCGTGCTTCACTGCCCACCAGCAAGGAAGACAAATAGTTACCTCCCGCTTTCGCGGCGGTTGGAATGGTGTTAGGTGCAACACGGTTCCATGAAGACACCATGGCATCAATACCTTGCTCCAGTGCTTCAGCGCCCAGATAAGCGCCCCACGGGAAGGCCGCAATAATGACATCGGTCTTATAACCATCTGGTGGGTTAACACCCATGCCAACATCACCGATAAACACTAACGGGCGGATATAAGCACTGGTCAGATTGTTTTTACGCAGCGTCTCACGGCAAGCTTCCATCAGCTCGTCAACCGACTGAGAAACCGGCATGCGGTAAATTTTGGCGGAGTCATGCAAGCGCTGCATGTGTTCGCGGTGACGGAAAACAACTGGCCCTTTGTGGGATTCGTAGCAACGGACACCTTCGAAGACTGACGTGCCATAGTGTAACGCGTGAGACATCACATGAACTTTAGCCTCTGCCCACGGAACCATTTCGCCGTTAAACCAAATGTAATCAGCTTTCTTAGTCATTCTTTTCTTTCCTTGTGGCGCATCAGGCGCGTATCTGTAATGTATTAGGTTGTAGGATCTCGACGCAGGCGACATCCATAAGCTTACTTAGCTGAGAAGACAGTAAATCGACAGGTCGCCCGCTGGCAACGGTCAATTCAATATTAATATTCTCGGCATTAATCATTGGCGACATATTCATAGCACAAACTTGGAAGCCGCGGTGCCGAACAACTCGCAATACACGCTCTAACATCTCAGGGCGGAAGCGGGCTTGGATAGACAGCTGATGTTGCATCATGAGATTTTCTCCAGCATGGTTTCATTACCTGCGCCTGGCGGCACTAACGGCCAAACGTTTTCGAGTTCGTCGATGGAAACCTGAAGCAGATAAGGGCCTTCGCTGTTAAACATGGCATCCAGAGCGGCTTCGACTTGATCTTTGCGGGTGATACGTTGGCCGGGGATATTAAAAGCACTGGCCAGAGTGATGAAATCGGGGTTATCGGAAAGGTTGGTTTCGCTATAACGTCCATCAAAGAACAATTGCTGCCACTGTCGCACCATACCCAATCGCTGGTTATCCAACAACAGGATTTTCAGCGGCAACTGTTTGCGCTTTATCGTGCCCAACTCTTGAACATTCATCATAAACGAACCATCGCCAGACACACAGATAACCATGTCATTAGGGCGAGCCATTTGTGCGCCCACAGCCGCAGGGACACCAAAACCCATCGTGCCCAAGCCGCTGGAGGTGATGAAATTCTCAGGGCGAGTGAAGCTCATATGCTGCGCAGTCCACATCTGGTGCTGGCCCACATCCGTGGTGATCACGGTCTCTGGTGCTTTGCGATCAGAAACTTGCTTAAGCAGTAATGGGGCATAAATCGCTTGGCCGGGGTGATCATAACGCCAGCTATGCTGTTGTTTTAACGCCATAACCTCGTCACGCCACGATTGAATATTTAACGGCTGCTGTAACGCGGGCAGCAATACGTTCAAATTACCCTGCAATGCGACATGCGCCTGGCGTAATTTACCCAGCTCTGCGGGATCGATATCCATATGAATAACTTTTGCTTTCGCCGCAAATGTATTCAGTTTCCCGGTCACGCGGTCATCAAAACGCGCCCCCACGGCGATGAGCAAATCACAATCCTGCACGGCAAAATTTGCCGCTTTGGTGCCGTGCATCCCCAGCATCCCCAGATAACAAGGGTGTTCAATATCAGGTGCGCCCAAGCCCTTCAAGGTAGCAACCGCCGGGATGCCCGTTACGTCGATAAACTCACGTAAGGCCGGAACTGCCTGCGCCATGCCAACACCACCACCGACATACAGCATCGGTTTCTTCGCCGTCGCCAGCATATCCCAGGCTTGTTGCAATTCAGCGGCTGAATCAACCAAATGTTCTTCAACTGGCATCAAGTGCGGGGTCAACTCACCCACAGCCAACTGAATATCTTTCGGGATATCAATTAATACCGGCCCAGGACGGCCACTGGTGGCAATAGCAAAGGCTTCTGCCATGATGCCCGGTAACGCGTCCAATGACTCCACCAGGAAACTGTGCTTGGTACAGGCTAATGACAAGCCCAGCACGTCTATCTCCTGAAAAGCATCGGTACCTATTAAAGCAGAACCCACTTGGCCGGTGATGGCAATAACCGGCACTGAATCTAACAACGCATCAGCCAAGCCGGTGATCAGATTAGTGGCTCCGGGGCCGGAAGTAGCAATACACACGCCGACTTTCCCGGTTGCTCGTGCATAACCAATAGCGGCAATCGCGGCGCCTTGCTCATGGCGACAGAGCAAATGCTCAACACCGCCATCATACAAAGCATCGTAGACTGGCATAATCGCCCCGCCCGGATAGCCGAATACAGTATCAACCCCCTGTGCACGCAACGCCTGAACCACCCACTGAGCACCATTCATAGTTATTTCCCCGACCTTTTGCGGGACGCACAGGATTTTATTCTGTTGTGCATTTTATGTTCCTCGCGTCTTTTATATACCAATAAAAAAACCCCCGAACCTTTCGGTGCGGGGGTCTTCTTGAGATTAAGGCTTGATTTTTATGCCTTTATTCGTCCAAGTGCAGCCCCGCACGGTGGGATAATAATCACCACCACGCTAATTAGGACTAGGTTAATCACTTGGACAATCGCTTTCATAATTAGGTTGTTCATCTGTTACTGTCGAACGAATACCTACAGAGTTATCACAGTTATTGGTTATCTGACAATATATATTTAAATTATTATTTTGTGAGCACCCACACGAAACACAATAAATATATTATTTATCAAACAGTAAAACCCACATCGCCGTTTCGGTCTTTTTTGCGCCTCATATCGCAACTTTAGATTTTCATACATCCATTACAGAGATACTTTTCGCGGGCTTGCGCAAACTCACTCTTTTTCTGTGTACGAAAATCAAACTAAAGGCATGCTGTTGCGACGCCCAAACACAGGAACGCACGACGGCAAAGGAAAGCATCATGTCACTGGCAACTATTCACACCCGCGCCACATTAGGTATCCAAGCCCCTTCGGTGACCGTCGAAGTGCATATCAGCAATGGGTTACCGGGGCTTATTTTGGTTGGTTTACCGGAAACCACGGTAAAAGAGGCGCGGGATAGAGTCCGCAGCGCATTAATCAACAGCGGCTTTACCTTTCCCGCCAAACGGATCACTGTCAGCCTGGCACCAGCAGATTTACCCAAAGAAGGCGGCCGTTATGACCTCCCTATTGCTTTAGCAATACTGGCCGCGTCAGAACAGATTCCTGCGGATAAATTAGCGCACTATGAGTTCTTGGGTGAATTAGCACTTTCAGGGGCACTAAGGCGCATTAGCGGCGCAATTCCAGCCGCTCTCGCCAGCAGTCAGGCCCAGCGGCAATTAATTTTGCCAACAGCAAACAACAGTGAAATTGGATTAATTCCAGAAGGCAATAGTTGGGTTGCAGATCACTTGCTGGCCGTCTGCGGTTTTTTACAAGGTGAAAACACGCTCGATAGAGGTCAATACACTGAATATAATACAGATTTAGACAACAAACTTGACCTGCAAGATATTATTGGCCAATCACAGGCAAAACGCGCTCTAGAAATAGCCGCAGCCGGTGGGCATAACTTGTTATTACTGGGGCCGCCGGGTACGGGTAAAACAATGCTGGCTAACCGATTAACCGGATTACTCCCGCCACTCACTGACCAAGAAGCCCTTGAGGCGGCGGCGATTAATGGCCTGCTACACAGTAATAAGTTACCCGACCAGTGGCGCTGTCGGGCTTTCCGTGCACCGCATCACAGCGCATCAATGGCAGCGCTCATCGGCGGAGGGTCGATTCCACGTCCTGGTGAAATATCCCTGGCGCACAATGGCGTACTTTTTCTCGATGAGCTACCAGAGTTTGAGCGCCGAGTGCTGGATTCATTGCGTGAACCATTAGAATCTGGCGAAATTATTATTTCCCGGGCCACTGCAAAAGTGTGTTTTCCGGCTAAGGTGCAACTTATCGCCGCAATGAATCCTAGCCCCAGCGGCCATTATCAGGGCATCCATAACCGCACGCCGCCACAGCAAGTCCTGCGCTATCTGGCAAAACTCTCAGGCCCTTTTTTAGACCGATTTGATTTATCGATAGAAATGCCATTATTACCCGCAGGCATGCTGAGCACACAGAAACATCAAGGGGAGACGAGTGAAACTGTTAGGCTACGGGTGTTACAGGCAAGGCAAAAGCAGCGGGATAGAGCAGGGAAAATAAACGCACAACTTCACAGCCAAGAGATAACCGAACATTGCTATTTAGTACCAGAAAATGCGGCATTTCTGGAACAGGTTTTGTTGACGTTGGGGCTATCAGTTCGTGCCTGGCACCATATTTTGAAAGTCGCTCGAACTATTGCCGACCTCGCACTAGAAGAGAATATCCAGAAAAAACATCTTTCAGAGGCACTGAGCTATCGTTGTATGGACAGGCTGCTGTTGCAATTGCATAAAAGCCTAATGTAATAAAGGGAGCAAAAGCTCCCTTTATTCAACCAACATACTGATACCTAAAGTCTTTAGAGTCGCAGTAAATTCTCTGCGGCGTCGAGGACAAAGGGGACTAGTCGTCGTTATCAGTATAATCTTCCACTGCATCCACCTGCGGTTTGCCGCCAGACAGTGTGTGGAAACGTTTAGGTCGACGAGTTCGGGTCACATATTTAGACCAGACTTTTTCCTCGATACTGGTTGGCTCACGTTCACCACGGCAAGCAGCTACAAACAACTTTTCTTCTTCGGTTGCTGGTTCGCGCTTTCCGAGGTCAAGTTCGTTGAAAGCATAACCG
Source organism: Yersinia rohdei ATCC 43380 (assembly GCF_000173775.1). Lineage (GTDB taxonomy): Bacteria > Pseudomonadota > Gammaproteobacteria > Enterobacterales > Enterobacteriaceae > Yersinia > Yersinia rohdei. The sequence goes on along the minus strand of NZ_ACCD01000007.1, from coordinate 6,300 downwards.
TGGCGCTCTAGCAATTGCGCCTCTTTAATGGTGAAATCGCCGTGACGCGAGAAGCCGCGAGGATAATGTTTATTATCAAAAAAACGATTCGTCGTGATGAAGCTATCCGCCATCTGACACGCTCCTAATTCTCTCATGGTCGTGCTGTTTATGGCGCGGAGTATTAGATAGGCTTGACATCGTGTAAAACAAAACATTTAAATCTTAACGATAAAAAAAATTGGAGATGGGTGTGGATACCGAATTACTGAAAACCTTTTTGGAGGTCAGTAGAACTCGCCACTTTGGTCGCGCAGCTGAATCTTTGTACTTAACACAGTCGGCGGTAAGTTTTCGTATCCGTCAGTTGGAAAATCAATTAGGTGTAAATTTATTCACTCGTCATCGCAATAATATTCGTCTGACCCCCGCAGGTGAAAGACTGCTACCTTATGCCGAAACGCTGATGAGTACCTGGCTGCTCGCCAAAAAAGAAGTTGTCCATGCGCAACAACACACCGAATTGTCTATTGGTGCAACCGCATCACTTTGGGAGGCCTATCTCACCCCTTGGTTGCAACAATTATATAAACAACATGCAGCATTGCGCCTTGAGGCGCGTATTGCATTACGGCAATCATTGGTGAAGCAGTTGCACGAACGGCAACTGGATTTATTGATAACAACCGAAGCCCCTAAAATGGACGAATTAGCCAGTCTGCTGCTGGGGCATTTTTCGCTGCGGTTATTCTCAGCAGTGCCCTTTGAGCAAGTGAGAGAAACTGGAGATGAAACCAAGCATAACAATGCAAATGCTGCCCCATATATCAAACTTGAATGGGGGGCAGACTCTCATCAGCAAGAAAATAGATTACTCGACACTGAACAAATGCCGATATTGACCACGACTTCAGCCCATTTAACCCGGCAATTGCTGGAAACCACTGGCGGTTGCGCTTTTCTGCCTGAGCATTGGCAAAAAGAATACCCACAGCTTGTCATTAATGCTGAGATACCACCTATCGTGCGGCCACTGTATGCAGTTTGGTTGCATAACAGTGACCAGCAAACATTAATTCGACAACTATTAAAAACACCTATGAATAACGCCGCCCAAAGCGCTATACAGGACTAAGCGGGGGTGATTGAGGGCGAGCCCGGCGATTCAAATAAAAAGCACTCATCGCCTTCTGAATAGCAATAAAGCTAAACAACAGGATCCCGATGACAATCTTGGTCCACCATGAGCTGAGAGAGCCATCAAAAGTGATGTAACTCTGTATCAAGCCCTGAATCAACACGCCAAACAGGGTTCCAAAAACTGTGCCTATACCGCCGGTGAGCAATGTGCCGCCAATAACCACAGCGGCGATAGCATCTAGCTCGACACCGCTGGCTGCCAACGCATAACCTGCGGAGGTATAGAGAGAGAAAACTATCCCTGACAGCGCAGCTAACGTACTAGATAACATATAAACCTTAATCGTGGTTTGTCTGACGGGAACCCCCATCAGTGCTGCTGAAACACTGTTACCTCCGATGGCATAGACGTTATGACCAAAACGAGTGCGGTGAGCCAGCAGAATCCCAAATACCACGACCAAAAGCATAATGAGAGCCAATAGTGTAAATCGCCCACCACCGGGGACTTTCCAGGCATAATTTGCCAGCGTGGCATAAAGCGGGTGATTAATTGGAATGGATTCTTCAGAAACGATAAAACTCATGCCTCGCACAAAAAACATCCCTGCAAGAGTGATGATAAAGGCCGGAAGCTTCAAAGAGTCAATAATCCATCCCATAAATGCACCAAACATCGCCCCCATAACCAAAACTATGGCAAAAGCATACATTGGGTGAATACCATAAGTTCCGATTAACTTCGCCAACAGCACACCAGTAAAGGCAATGACTGAGCCGACAGATAAATCAATGCCCCCAGACAAGATGACAAAAGTCATACCCACCGCAACAATGCCCAAAAAGGCATTATCTGTCAGTAAATCACACCATACTCGGGTGGATGAAAAACTGGGGAATTGACTAAGACAAAATGCATATCCCAAGATAAAAACGGCGATAGTAATCAGCAAAGGAATATTGCGCTTTAACATTATTTTCGCCTCCGGAAGATGTGGCTTAATGAAATCATTGGTGACTGCACCACCAACACGGCTAACACCACGATGGCTTTAAGAACCAGATTAAATTCTGGCTGATAGCCTGAGAGTAAAATCCCAGTATTCATTCCCTGAATAATCAAAGCACCAATGACCGAAAGTAAAAGATTAAAACGCCCGCCCATTAAGGATGCGCCACCAATTACCACCGCCAGAATTGCATCTAACTCCAGCCATAAACCGGCATTATTCGCATCAGCGCCACGTATATCAGCAGTCACGATAATGCCCGCGACCGCCGCACAGATACCACAAATCACATACACAGAAATCAGCACCAAACGTGTGCTCACCCCCGCATTACGTGCTGAACGTAAGTTGATACCCACCGACTCAATAAATAGCCCTAGTGCTGTTTTGCGAGTCAGCAACCACACAATAATCAGCATGCTCAATGCAATAATCACTGACATTGGCATGTACAACAACGTACTGCTGCCTAACTCCGCCAGGCCGCCACTATCAAATGTGACTATTTGCCCCTCGGTAATAAGTTGGGCGATTCCTCGCCCGGCGACCATTAACATTAAAGTGGCCACAATAGGTTGAATTTGTAATACCGCCACCAAAAAGCCATTCCATAATCCGCACAATGCTCCAACAGCAAGCGCAATAGCTAATACCATCGGCAAAGGATATCCCGCACTGGTCAGTGTCGCCGCCGTAGCGCCAGCAATGGCCATCACTGCTCCGACAGATAAATCAATCCCGCCAGTCGCTATCACTAATGTCATTCCCAGCGCCAATAACGCAACAGGTGCGCCTCGGTTTAAGATATCAATCACACTGCCAAACAGCCTTCCATCCTGAATATGAATTGAAAAAAAGTGCGGGGCGACCAAACTATCAATCAATAAAATGACCGCCAAAGCACCAAACTGCGTGGCACCTTTCGGAAAGACCCATTTAACTTTGCGCGGCCGTTGCGTCATTGACAGGCTCCTGTTTCCCATAGGTAACTCCTTATTGCACCGCGATCGCCTGCATAATGGCAGGAACAGAAATCTCATCGTGGCCGAGTTGGGCAATATGCCGACGATCGCGCAGGACAATGACGCGATCGGCATAGCCTGCCAATTCCTCTAATTCGGAAGAGATAATTAATAGCGCTAACCCTTCGTCACACAGTTTCTCAATTAACCGAATAATTTCAGCATGAGCCCCTACATCAATACCGCGAGTCGGCTCATCTAAAATCAAAAATCGAGGTTTTGTGGCCAACCAGCGGGCTAATAACACTTTTTGTTGGTTTCCACCGGAAAGATACTGAATTTGCTGCTCAGGACCAGGGGTGCGAATACCTAATTGTTGGATGAAATCTTCAGCAATTAGCGTCTGCTCGCGCATAGAAATAGGCCTTAGCCAACCACGCTGGGCCTGTAAAGCCAAAATTATATTTTCTCGGACTGTAGCGGCACCGACAATACCATCAGTTTTGCGATCCTCCGGGCAATAGCCAAACCCGTATTTTGATGCTTTACGTGGTGTGCTGATTTTAACCGGCTTACCCTGTATTTTGGCTTCACCCGTGTCTGGCGTAGTAACACCAAAAATTAACTGTGCGGTTTCGGTGCGACCGGAGCCCAAGAGCCCAGCAAGCCCGACAATTTCGCCAGGAGACACAGATAAATCAAAGTTATCTATCACACCGCGCCGACCATAGTTTTTAAATTCAACCAGTGGATGACTTGCGGCAATATCATGTTTGCCACGTTTTAGTAATTGTTCATCAAAGCTATGGCCCAGCATCATCTGAACCAATTCAATACGCGGGAGATCTACTGTATTTTTCGTACCAACAAGCTTACCGTTACGTAAAACTGTGATGCGATCACTAATCTGATAGACCTGCTCGAGGAAATGGGTGACGAAAATCATACCAATACCCTGGTCGCGCAACTGGCGCAGGATTTCCAACAACATACTGACTTCTTTAGCATCTAAACTCGCCGTCGGCTCATCCAGAATCAATACTTTCGCAGATAAATCAACCGCCCGAGCAATCGCAACAATCTGTTGTATTGCAATGGAAACGTCAGACAAAGGCTGCTGAACATCCAATACTAAGCCGTAACCTTTAAGTAATTTTTCTGCCTGCTGGTTCATCGTGCGATGATCAATTAATCCCCAACGTAATGGCTCACGACCAATAAAGAGATTGGCCGCAATGGAAATATTTGGGAGTAAATTCACTTCTTGATAAACAGTGCCAATACCCATCTTTTGAGCATCAGCTGTATCTATGGGGCAAATCGCCACCCCATCTAAATAAACGTCACCGGCGGCCCGCTTATACACCCCGGTTAATGCTTTGATTAAGGTCGATTTTCCTGCGCCATTTTCCCCCAGCAAAGCTACAACCTCGCCGCGATGCAGAGAAAAATCCACAGAATCCAGTGCCTTAACACCAGGAAATTCTACTGACAAACCACGGACTTCTAGCAGTGTTTCCATCAAATGTACCCATGTTCAAAAACGGCTCAGATATTGTCCAAATACAGGTGACGAAAGCAGGCGGGGCAAGCCCCGCCAGTTAAATCAGTAACCAAGACTCTTCTTGGATTCATATTCCTGTTTAGCAGTATCCGGTTGTAGCAAGCGGGATTCTGTCTGGATAAATTTAGGTGGTTGAGTGCCATCTTTCTTGAGTGCAATTAATGCATCAAAAGCAGGGCCAGCCATATTTGGCGTCAATTCAACAGTAGCATTTGCTTCACCACTGCTCATTGCTTTGAAAATATCAGGAACACCATCGATAGATACGATTTTGATTTCTGAACCCGGCTTCAAACCCGCTTCTTTAATAGCTTGGATTGCGCCGATCGCCATATCATCATTATGTGCATATACCGCACAGATATTTTTGCCATTCTGCTCCGCTTTAATGAAGCTCTCCATGACTTCTTTACCTTTACTGCGTGTGAAGTCTCCTGATTGTGAACGAATTATTTTTACATTAGGAGCTGAGGCTATCCCATCAGCGAAACCTTTTTTACGGTTAATCGCCACACTGGAGCCGACGGTACCTTGTAGTTCAACAACGTTACAAGGCTTGCCTGCCACATCTTTCAGCAGCCACTCACCTGCAACTTTACCTTCATATACGCTGTCCGAAGCCACTGCTGCTGTATATAAAGAAGGGTCATTAACCTCAATCATACGGTCTAGCAGGAATACTGGGATCTTAGCTTCTTTCGCTTCCTGTAAAACTGGCGTCCAACCAGTAGCAACCACAGGAGCAATAAAAATGGCATCAACCCCTTGAGCAATAAACGATCTCACTGCTTTAATTTGGTTTTCTTGTTTTTGTTGAGCATCCGCGATTTTTAGTGTTATTCCGCGTTTTTCAGCCTCTTGTTTAGCTACCTTGGTTTCTGCAGAGCGCCAACCGGATTCTGAACCAATTTGAGAAAAACCCACGACTAGTGGGGCCGCCTGGACTGCACTACACATTGCTGCTGTTACAGCTGCTGCTAACAGTAAACGCCTGTACATATTTCTCTCCTCACTTGCCATCGTCGAGCCGCTGACTCATTACCATTCCAGAGAACAGTTCAAATGGTCATTCAGGTCATTTACCGCCCTGAATTTCGGCTAATTTGCAGATAATGTTATTTCAAAAGAATATGATCTTTTTAAGGTGAGCTTCCTGATAGCCAAAATATTCATTAGTTTTAGTACATTCTATGAAAGTAATAATGAGCAATATCACACCACAGAATAACAATCATTTTGTACATAAATTCAGCTAAATAAGCATGAAATGGGAACGTTACCATTTGCGTTTTATGAGTCTTTTGAAAGAAATACTCAGGCTGATAGGGATTAATAGAGCAAGAAATTTTGAGTGAATCGATAAAGTAAATGGCAATAACTGGATTTGAAAATAGGGATAAGAGCTAGAATTGAGGAGAGAAATGGCAGGAAAAAATTTAATTAGCAGAATGCAAATAGCATAGAAAATATACAACTCATTTTTTTGACATAAAAAAACCCCTCACTTTCGCGAAGGGTTTTAAATATGGCAGGGGCGGAGAGATTCGAACTCGCGACACCCGGTTTTGGAGACCGGTGCTCTACCAACTGAGCTACGCCCCTAAATTACGCTTAACATTATGCCTGCTAAAATTAGCAGGCATAA
>NZ_ACCD01000008.1 GCF_000173775.1 Yersinia rohdei ATCC 43380 | reverse complement strand
CTTTAGACAAAACGCCGTTAAATTGGCAGTTTTTCCAGCGTTGGGAAGCCATAACCCTGCAAAACGGGCAATAAAGCATCAGTGTCCGCGTTCAGCGCCATGCAATACGCAATGTTTTCATCTGTAGAAGAAACAACATTTTCTTGGGAAGAAATCAGCCAAGCCGTGCGACGGGCAATTGCGGCACCGGAATCTACCATTCGAGTTCCTTCCGGCAATACTTGAGCAAGCTCTGCTGCCAGTAAAGGGAAATGAGTGCAACCCAAGACAATAGTATCTGGCGGTTCGCGCATCATTAACCACGGATGGAGGATTTTCTTTAATGCTTCTGTCGGAACAGTACCACCATGCAACTTGGTTTCTGCCAGTTCGACTAAATCGGAAGAACCCAGTAACTCGATTTTGCAATCAGTAGCAAAGCGTTCGATTAAATCCAAGGTATAAGAGGCGTGAACTGTGCCACGGGTAGCCAGCAGGCCAACAACACCATTACGGGTCAGCCGCACTGCAGGTTTGATAGCCGGGACAACGCCGACGACAGGGAAAGTAAAACGTTCACGTAATGCAGGGAGGGAAACAGTACTGGCCGTATTACAGGCGATGACCACGATTGCCAGTGGGTGGCGTTGTTGTACCGCGGTGACTATTTCCATTACGCGCTCAACAATGAACTCACCTGACTTCTCCCCATAAGGGAAGGCAACATTGTCGAAAGCATATATATAGTGGAGATCCGGCAGTAATTGCCGAATCTCTTGATAAACAGATAACCCGCCAACGCCGGAGTCAAAAATCAGCGCTGTCGGGCGAGGAGAGGAATCAGCCTTAGAAGTTATAACTTCCTGTGAGGTAATACTCTCGTCCAGCAGTTTTATAGCCATAAGCCGTTTCGTATTCTTTATCGAACAGGTTTGCAATTCTACCACGAACTGTAAGATGAGAAGTAACCGGATAAGCTGCAGATACATCGAGAGTGCTGTAACTCGACAATTCCCGCTGAGTCGAAGTATAGGCTGAGGTGTTATTGTCATAGCGCTTACCGTAATACTGGTAAGAAATATCCATATCAAAATTGAACATCGTCCAATCCAACTGATATTTGGCCTGCTGTTTGGAGCGGCGAGCTAACACTTCATTATTGAGGTCATTGCGCGGGTCAAGATATTGCAGGGTAACCTGGTGGGTAAATATCCCGGTATCAAGGCTACCAGTCCATTCAACACCTTTAATAGTCGCGGAATTAATATTGTAATATTGCCCTCTATAGGTAACTGGGTCAGAGAAGTAATCAATCAGATTTTCAATTTTGTTGCGATAAGCAGACAAACGCCAGTCAATTGGCCCGGTCAGCCCTTCCAGCCCCGCTTCCCATTGGCGAGACTCTTCCGGTTTTAGCTCACTGTTTGACATAATATCAAAGCGCTGCGAGCCATATTGCTGGCCCAACGAAGGTGCCAGGAAGCCAGTGCCGTAGGATATCGTCACGCGATAGTCAGGAACGAATTCCCAGCCAGCGGCGGTTTGCCATGTTTCATGCCAGCCAAATTGCTCATCTTTATCTGCACGGCCAGAGGCTTCTAGTATGAGGCTATCGAATTTCTGCTGCCCACTCAGATATAAGCCGGTGTTATCCCGCTTATAGCTATCCGAAATAGTTTGGTTGGAGGAGGTCAGGCGCTGTTGTTGCCAGTCAACACCGGCGCTCAATGTGGCACTTTCAAAGCTATAAGTGTTGCCCCATTGCAGATTGCGCTGCTCCATGTTGTCCAGCGTGGTGGCCACCCCATAGCGGCCATATTGGCTGCTGAAGTTATAGTCTTTATATTTCTGGAAGCTGGCAAGGAATTGAGAAGAATAAGCCCCGGTAGCATAACGCAGCCCAGCATCATAAGTATGGTTATAGAGCCGCTCTTCATCACCACTGTAAGCTGGGGAGGAAATACTGCCAACATCGTAATCGGTATTATTGGTGTAGCCATAACCTCTGACGAAGCCAGATATCTCTTGGTTAAACTGGTGTTCCAGACCGGCCCAGTAATTTTTATTACGAAAACCATCGCGATCGCTATCAATGGGGTTAGGTGAATTAGGTTTGATGTTATAGCCGTTAGTGGTTTGATACCCCCCCGCCACTGTAGCTAACGTATCGCCAAAACGCTGGCGCACGCTGCCATCATATTGCTGGTAGCCTTTAGAACCGACGCCAGCATTAATCTGCGCGCCTTCTTGGTCGGTCTGGGTAATCACATTAATAACGCCGCCAATTGCACCAGAGCCATAAACTGCGGAACGCGGCCCTCGGATATATTCAACTCGCTGCACTAAAGAAATAGGTATCTGATTAAAGTCGGCAGTATTAACAATACCGGTGCGCGCCAGAGGAATGCCATCAATTAATACCAAGACATGCCGGGCTTCAGTGCCACGAATATATAGGGAAGAATTCTGGCCTAATCCTCCGGTCTGCGAAATGTCCACACCAGGTAGCCGGCGCATAACTTCATTAAGGCTTTTGGCTTGCCAGCGCTCGATGTCATCTCGCGTGACTACATCCGTGGGGGCTAATACAGTAGAAACCGGTTGTTTGAAGCGGCTGGCAGTGACAACCATTTCATCTTTATTATCTGTGGTGGTATTGGCTTGCACCACGCCAGAATATGCCGTCACAGAAAGAGCAGTGAGCAACGTATATTTTTTTATTGTGACGGTATTTTTAAATATCATTAGAAAGCATCCAAACTCAAATAGCGGATGCCGCAGTGCCGTGGTGGGTAGTACGCGACGACCACGAATATTGCGACGTATACCGGCAGGTCTTCGGGCTTGGGATCTCTAATTTCAGGTCATTAACCATAAAATAGAGCAGGCGATGACTTCCCGTCCTTGCGGACAGTGTCTGGATGAAACCTATCGCCGTGACTTCCCCTTACCGCTGCGCGTCAGCTCCGGATTTACACCGGATTCCCTTTTAACTCTTAGGTGTTTATGAAACAGCATGAGGCCGGACGGCAATGCTACGATCAAGTCAAATAGATATCTAGACTTCCGTCTTTATTACATCGAATAAACACAACAAAACTGGACATCACCCCCACTTTCCCTACAATCCGCAGCAATATTCCACTTTTATTATGTCCAGACGAGAAAGAAACATGACTCCCGACATCCTGCCAACTGCCAGTTACGAACACCAATTGGCAGAAAAATCTGCCCGTCTTCAGGCGATGATGTTGCCGTTTCAGGCACCTGCTCCAGAAATATTCCGTTCGCCTGCCGAGCATTACCGCATGAGAGCTGAGTTTCGCGTTTGGCACGATGAAGGCGATTTGTACCACATCATGTTTGACCAACAGACTAAGCAGCGCATCCGAGTCGAACAATTTCCGGTGGCCAGCCGGTTAATCAACAGTCTGATGAATGTCTTGATGACAGCCATCAGAGCTGAGCCGATTTTGCGGCGTAAGCTATTTCAAATTGATTATTTATCGACCCTGAGCGGCAAACTGGTCGCTTCTTTGCTGTATCACCGTCAATTAGATGAAGAGTGGCAGCAAAAAGCACGGGAATTGCGCGACCAACTCCGCGCACAGGGTTTTGATTTGCAACTGATTGGCCGTGCATCAAAAACTAAAATCATGCTAGACCACGACTATATTGACGAAGTGTTGCCCATCGCCGGTCGCGAGATGATTTATCGTCAGGTAGAGAATAGTTTCACCCAACCTAATGCTGCGGTGAATATTCATATGCTGGAATGGGCCATTGATGTCACCCAAGATGCTAGCGGTGATTTACTGGAGCTGTACTGCGGTAACGGCAATTTCTCTCTGGCACTGGCACGGAATTTCAATCGCGTGCTGGCAACAGAAATTGCCAAGCCATCAGTGGCGGCGGCGCAATACAATATTGCAGCGAACCATATTGATAATGTGCAAATTATCCGGATGTCCGCAGAGGAGTTTACTCAAGCAATGCAAGGTGTGCGTGAGTTTAGACGCCTGCAAGGTATTGATTTAAGTAGCTATAACTGCGAAACCATTTTTGTCGATCCACCTCGTAGTGGGCTGGATGACGAAACGGTCAAATTGGTACAAACTTACCCGCGCATCCTTTATATCTCCTGTAATCCAGAGACACTGTGCGCCAATCTTGAGCAACTGCAACACACACATAAAATCAGTCGGTTAGCGCTGTTTGACCAATTCCCTTACACCCATCATATGGAGTGTGGGGTCTTACTGGAAAAACGCGACTAGCGAAAGCTATTCAGGAATATAAAGAAGGGTAACTCGATGTTGCCCTTTCTATTAAATCGCCAGACAAGATTGCCACCGGCAAGCGATTACAGCTGCGGGTTATCCGCGTCATCGGTGTCAGTATCCGCATCAATTTCTTTCTGGGCCGATTGGCGTGCTTTCAGCTTAAATAAGATCCAGAACACCAAGGCCACACTGAGAATCGAAGGGACAAAGTTAGAGCCAATCAACGGATGCTCAACCCGAACAATCGCGCTATACAATAAAATACCGAGTAAGAAACACGCCCCAGCCAATACCGGCAAGCCTTGTGGCATAGCAAAATTAAGGTAGCGCTGATGCAAGCAATACACCGCCAGGATCAATGTCAGCAGCGGAAAGACTGAAAAAGGCACAAATGCGCTGAACATCGCGTTAAATGAGCCATTTATTGCCAAACCTGTAATCAATGCCAACAGCAGGGTGCCAGCTTCACGGCGAGGCTGTTTTTCAGAGCAAGGTTGTTTTTCAGAGCAAGATTGTTCCATCATTTTCCTTTCCTTATTAAGCGCGGGACACTGCAAGCTTTTCCTGCTCGCGACGATACCAATAATAAGCACCCTTGGAGATCATCCGCAGTTGTAAGACCAAACGTTCTTCTAACTGTCGGCGCTGTTCAATATCCACATCCAGCGCTTCTGCCCCAGCACTGAAGACGATGGTGACCATAGCCTCTGCTTGAGCTTCGGTGAAACTGCGCGGCATGTGATTTTCCAGCTCGAGGTAATCTGCCAACTCGGCAATAAAATGCTGAATTTCACGCGCGACGGCCGCTCGGAATGCGGCGGAAGTCCCGGAGCGCTCCCGCAGTAATAAGCGGAATGCATTAGGGTTATTGCCGATGAACTCCATAAATGTTGATACTGAGGTACGGATAACACTGCCGCCCTTGGCAATCCGTTGACGCGCCTGGCGCATAAGTTGGCGCAACATCAGGCCGCTTTCATCAACCATGGTCAGACCAAGTTCGTCTACATCACGGAAATGTCGGTAAAAAGAAGTCGGTGCTATCCCTGCTTCACGGGAGACTTCCCGCAAACTCAGGCTAGCAAAACTCCGCTCAGCGCTCAGTTGGCTGAACGCCGCTTCGATAAGGGAACGACGAGTCCGCTCTTTTTGTTGTGCTCTGACGCCCATAATCGTACCCAAGGGATATCCACATTCTCAATCTAAGATATATAGTCAACAATATACCAAACTTTATAGTAACAACCGTTATACAAACGTATCATTCCAATATGGAATTGCCGCGTTACAGCACACATCCGGGGGATTTACCCATTGTTTATTGGGTTATCACTGGGATGATGTTAATATATCGTTGTAATTTTGTATAATAATAGGTCTCTCCTACATGCAACAGCACTTCCATTTTGATGCCATTGTTATTGGCTCGGGGCCTGGCGGTGAAGGTGCCGCTATGGGGTTGGTCAAGCAAGGTGCCCGCGTCGCCGTCATTGAGCGGTACAATAATGTGGGCGGTGGATGTACCCATTGGGGCACTATCCCTTCCAAAGCTCTGCGCCACGCCGTTAGCCGTATTATCGAGTTCAATCAAAATCCACTATATAGCGACAATGCCAGAACCATCAGCTCTTCATTCGCTGATATCTTAAACCATGCGGATCGCGTTATTAATCAGCAAACCCGTATGCGCCAAGGTTTTTATGACCGCAATCACTGCCAAATGTTCTCCGGTGATGCCAGTTTCATTGATACCCATACTATCAGTGTCCGTTATGCCGATGGCACCAGTGATACATTGCAAGCCGATAACATTGTTATTGCGACGGGCTCCCGCCCCTATCGCCCAGCAAACGTTGATTTTAATCACGAACGCATTTACGACAGTGATACCATTTTGCAACTCAGCCATGAACCACAACACGTCATTATTTATGGCGCGGGGGTTATTGGCTGCGAATATGCCTCAATTTTCCGTGGGTTAAGTGTCAAAGTTGATTTGATCAACACCCGCGACCGTCTGCTAGCATTCCTTGATCAGGAAATGTCTGACGCCCTCTCTTATCACTTCTGGAATAACGGTGTGGTTATCCGCCACAACGAAGAATTTGAGCAGATTGAAGGCACTGTCGACGGGGTTATTGTGCATCTGAAATCGGGCAAAAAAGTTAAAGCCGATTGCCTGTTGTATGCCAATGGCCGCACCGGAAATACCAGTGGTTTAGGATTGGAAAATATTGGGCTGGAAGCCGATAGCCGGGGTTTGTTGAAGGTCAACAGCATGTATCAAACCGCGCTGCCTCATGTGTATGCCGTCGGTGATGTCATTGGTTACCCGAGCCTGGCCTCTGCGGCCTATGATCAAGGGCGAATTGCGGCACAAGCCATGATCAAAGGCGAGGCACAGGTTCACCTGATCGAAGATATTCCCACTGGCATTTACACTATCCCGGAAATCAGCTCTGTCGGTAAAACCGAACAGGATCTGACCGCCATGAAAGTGCCTTATGAAGTCGGTCGGGCACAATTTAAGCACCTTGCCCGCGCGCAAATTGTCGGGATGAATACTGGCAGTTTAAAAATCCTGTTCCATCGGGAAACCAAAGAAATACTTGGAATTCATTGCTTTGGCGAACGGGCGGCCGAAATTATCCATATCGGGCAGGCCATCATGGAACAGAAAGGAGAAGGCAATACTATCGAATATTTCGTTAATACTACCTTCAACTACCCGACGATGGCGGAAGCCTATCGAGTGGCGGCACTTAATGGTTTAAACCGCCTGTTCTAGCACTGGGCTCATCCGAGGTTGCATGTGTTCACGTATCGCCTCGGCCAGTTGCTCATAGCGGCCACGCAATGGGGAACCGGGGCGATACACTAAGGCAATAGTCCGCTTTGGCACCGGCTTGTAGCATTCCAGATAACACACGCCGTCACGATTTCTTTCATTTGGCACCGCCAGAGCCGGCAATAACGTAATGCCGCTCCCCGCTGCAACCATATTGCGCAGCGTTTCTAAACTGGTCGCGCGAAAATGCGTGTCTTCTTCTGCGCCCGCCTGGAAGCAAAAGCCCATCGCTTGATCACGTAAGCAGTGGCCATCTTCCAGCATTAACAATCTCTCACCCGCCAGCTCATGCATTTGTACCTTTTCACGAGAGGCCCAAGGGTGATCGGAGTAAACCGCCAACTGCATCGGTTCGTCAAAGAGTGGGACTTCAATAAAGGCTTCCGTCTCTTTGACCAGTGCCAGAATGGCACAATCCAGCTTGCCACTATCCAACTGGGCCAACAGGTTTTGAGTCTGGGCTTCGTGCAGATACATTTCCAGTTTTGGGAATGCTTTATGCAACATTGGAATAATTTGCGGTAATAAATAAGGCCCAACAGTAGGGATAAGCCCAATATGCAGCGGGCCAGACATTGTCTCGCCCTGCAAACTGGCCATTTCTTTGAGTACTTTCACTTCCCGTAATACTGTTCTGGCCTGTTCCACCAGTAATAGCCCAGCTTGCGTAAACAGAACTTTACGGCTGGTGCGTTCCAACAGCATCACCCCCAGTTCATCTTCTAATTTACGAATCTGGCCACTTAAGGTGGGCTGGCTGACATGACAAGAGTCGGCGGCGCGCCGGAAATGCCTGAATTCAGCCAGCGCCACTAAGTATTCTAAATCACGAATATTCATTGTTGCTCCGCTTTATGATAGTCATTGACGATAGATAAGATAGCAACCAGTGATTAGAACTATCAAGTTATAAAATTAATAATGTGTTCCAAGAAAAGACACTCAGAAAAATTTAAATATTTTATTTTTTAATTAAGGAGTTACAGATGCTGACTAACCAAGAAGGTAAAAAAATCCCACCGGTGACTTTCCATACCCGTCAGGGCGACCAGTGGATTGATGTCACTACCGATGAGCTGTTTAACAACAAAACTGTCATCGTATTCTCACTGCCGGGTGCCTTTACCCCGACCTGTTCCTCCAGCCATTTGCCACGTTATAACGAACTGGCGAATGTGTTCAAACAACAGGGTGTTGATAGCATTCTCTGTGTGTCCGTCAATGACACTTTTGTGATGAATGCCTGGAAAGCTGATCAGCATGCTGAAAATATTACTTTCATCCCAGATGGTAACGGCGAATTCACCAAGAGCATGGATATGTTGGTTGAGAAAGCTGACTTGGGCTTTGGGCCGCGCTCATGGCGTTACTCCATGCTGGTACGTAACGGCGTGGTAGAAAAAATGTTTGTTGAACCAAACAAGCCGGGTGACCCGTTTGAGGTTTCTGACGCCGACACCATGCTGAAATATCTGGCGCCTAACTTTAAAGTACAAGAATCCGTTTCTGTCTTTACGAAACCGGGCTGCCCATTCTGTGCCAAAGCAAAACAAATGCTGCAAGAGCACGGGATTCCGTATGAAGAAATCGTCTTGGGTAAAGATGCCACTACTGTGAGTTTGCGTGCGGTGACCGGTCGCGGAACTGTGCCACAAGTGTTTATCGGTGGCCGCCACATTGGTGGCAGTGATGATTTAGAGAATTACTTGTCTGCCTAATGGCATAAAGAACAATGAAAAAATACCCAAAGTAATTGGCATTGCGGGTTGGCGGCAAACTAACCCCAGCAACACCAAGTATCAAGGGTATAGCGGGAAGGTAACTTGGTAGGCTTCGGCCTACCCTTTTTTTCTGTTAGGAGTAGACATGAAAACCTTAAACGTTGATGTCGCCGTCATTGGCGGCGGTACTGCCGGGCTTGGCGCTTATCGCGCTGCCAAATTATCAACCCCAAATGTGGTGATGATTGAAGGTGGCGAATACGGTACCACCTGTGCTCGCGTCGGTTGCATGCCATCCAAACTGCTGATTGCAGCAGCTGAAGCTGTGCATCAGATTGAAAAAGCACCCGGATTTGGTATCCATCCACAAGGTGAAATCCTGATTAATGGCCGTGAAGTAATGGATCGCGTTAAACGTGAGCGTGACCGTTTTGTTGGTTTTGTACTCGAAGGCGTCGAGAGCATTCCAGCGGCGGATAAAATTCAGGGTTATGCCCGTTTTATTGATGACAATACCCTACAAGTTGATGATCACACTCGCATTGTCGCGCAGCGGATCGTGATTGCGACCGGCTCTCGCCCAACCTGGCCTGCCCCGTGGAATGCACTCGGTGAGCGGCTGATCATCAATGATGATGTCTTTAACTGGGATGACTTGCCAGAATCTGTGGCGGTGTTCGGCCCCGGTGTTATCGGGCTGGAATTGGGTCAGGCGCTGCACCGGCTGGGGGTTCAGGTCAAAATGTTCGGTGTCGGTGGTGGTGTTGGCCCGCTGACTGACAGTGTGGTGCGCAGCTATGCTGCCAAAACACTGGGTGAAGAGTTTTATCTAAATCCTGATGTTAAAGTTGAAATCATGCAGCGGGAGGGGGATAAGGTCTTTATCCGCTATTTGGATGAAGCCGGCCAACCACAAGATATTATGGTGGATTACGTTTTAGCGGCCACTGGCCGTCGCCCTAATGTCGATAATTTGGGTCTGGAAAATACATCACTTAAGCTTGATGAGCGCGGAGTTCCATCCGCAGATCGGCTAACAATGCAGACCAGCGTGCCACATATTTTTATTGCTGGAGATGCCAGCAACCAATTGCCTCTGCTGCATGAAGCCAGTGACCAGGCACGTATTGCTGGCGTGAATGCTGGCGGCTTCCCTGAAGTGGTACCCGGCTTGCGTCGCAGCCCAATTTCGGTCGTTTTCTCTGACCCGCAAATAGCCATGGTGGGCTCGACCTTCCGTGAGTTATCACAAAAATTCAGTGCCTGCGGTTGTTTCGAGGTCGGTGAAGTTTCTTTTGAGAATCAAGGCCGTTCGCGTGTCATGCTGAAAAACAAAGGAATTTTAAGGGTTTACGGTGAGCAAGGCACTGGCCGTTTCTTGGGTGCCGAGATGATGGGGCCAAGTGCTGAACATATCGCACACTTATTGGCTTGGGCACATCAACAGCAAATGACTATCAACCAAATGTTAGACATGCCGTTCTATCACCCGGTTATTGAAGAAGGTTTGCGCACGGCACTGCGCGATGTGCAGTCTAAATTGAAACTGGGCACGGATGAGGCTGAGCGCTGCCTGCGTTGCCCTGGTGAGTAATCTCTCTAACTATTACTGATTGATTAAGCCGGGTTTTATACCCGGCTTTTTTATTTTTTGCCCACCGCTGCCACGGATTTCATCACCCAACTTGGTAAACACGCGGGTAATGTCCACTGATTAGTTAATTTCAATCACGGCAGTCAATGACGACGGTGGGGCCGAGAATTATCATTAATTTGATATCAGTAATGACATTTAAATCAAAGTGTTATTAACGACATAGACAGTCGGGTTATCCCCTTGGCGGAAAAGCATTATAGCGGGAAGTTAGTGCGGAGAATGCTTCCAGAACAACACCACCGTCTGGCGATTAACGCCTCTGAAGAAGGGTGAGCCTAAACTGTTATCTTTGTGCTCGATTGATAGTATAAAGAAAGCTAACAGGGTGGTATTCCCCACCCTGCGGTTCATCTGCAACCATTATCAGTACTATCTGTCTGTTAAATTAAAACCTATCGGCATAGTTATTGTTATCTGCCCTTGGGATAACAGTTCTGCTGGCGGCTTGGGTAAGGGTTGGGCGCGCTTAATTAATTCCAAGGCCTCGCTATCTAACAATCTGAATTTACTGCTATTAACAAGTTGTGCCGATAACACATATCCATCTTGGTTGACCACAAAACGAATAGCTGGCGTGCCTTGTTGATGCTTTTTTCTGGCTCCGGGTGGATAACGTTTAAAGTTCATCAAATGCCCCTGCAAGCGGCCCCTCCAACTCATTTTAATATCACGCAGATGTGACGAATCGCTATTAGCCGCAGCCGCTATCCGGTGGCTATCACCTGATAAGGGCGCGCTGACGGACACTGCTGGAGGTGTCGGTTCGCTGTGATTATCTGGCATGGATTCAGTAACCGGTAGGCGGGGTTTTATTACTTTCGATTGCGCCAATTTTACTTTGCTCGGCTTCTTTTTAGGGGGTTCCGTTTTTTGATCAACAATCAATGAAGCATGAGATTGTTCGGGTGCCGTTAGCAAGTTATCCACTTCTTCGGGCTGACTTTCCGACTGCTCAACCACAGGTTCGTTGAGATTCTGGGCGAGGCCTACTACCGGTCTTTGCTCCGAAATCTGGGTAAATTCTGTCTCGGCCGATAACGCAACCATCATGGCCACAGGAGAATTTTCTGCGTGTTTCACCGGAGCGACGGTTGAGGCCAGCAACCAAAGTAGATAAATATGAAAGCAACTGGTGAATAGGGCACTTCCCCACCAAAGTAAAACCGTATTATTTATTTGCGATAGCTTCATGAATTAACTCACTGTAGTTATTTGTTTTTCTGAATTAATCCTAAGAAACTATTCTTCTGCAAAGGCGACATGCAGACGATCAGTAAGGGGTTTAAATAGGTAATTAAGCAGCGACCGCTCCCCGGTACGGATAAAAATATCAACCGACATACCCGGTCGAATAGGCAGCTGGGTTTGCGTGTTATCAATCGCGACCGTTAAGGGATAATAAGGCTCTAAAGTCTGTGGATGCTGTATTCGGTCGGCCCCGACCCGTAAGACAGAGCCTTGTAATCTCGGAGTATTACTTTGATTAAAAGCAGAGAAATTAAGGTCAACGGGTAACCCAACCACAACCTTGTCAATTAGCGACACCGGAAGCTGAGCTTCAGCCAACAGTGGCTGCCCATTGGGAACCAGCTCCATTAATGTTTCACCGCTACTCACCACGCCCCCGATGGTATGTTGAGCAAGGGCAATGACCGCCCCACTGGCAGGGGAAATAATGCGCGTATTATTTAATTCAAACTCGGCCATCTCCAAGCGCTGTCCTAAGTCTTGAGTATTCTGCTGCGCCTTGGCTAATTGCTCGCGATTCTCACTTTTAAACTGTTCACGACGTTGTGAGATATGTTGCTCTGTTTCGCTAATTTGTTTATGCAACTCTAAGATTTCACTGTTGTTTTTTTCTATTCCTGCACGCAATGAAATGGATTGGCGCTCCATATCTAATAGTTGGGTTTGAGCCGCATGGCCATTTTTTGCCAATAGCTGCACTCCCTGTAATTGCCGTTGGAATAAATCAAATTGGTGCTGATTATGGCCCCGCATCGTCTCTAACCCATCTAACCGGCTTTCGTGACGGGTAATTTGTGCCAATAACCGAGCAACTTCGCTCAATTGAGCCTGGCGACGATGTTGAAAAAGCTGTTGCTGCAAAACAATATTTCGCTCAACTAAATGCTGTTCAGGATATTGGTGCAATTCGGCAGGGAAAATAATGGCTGGCAGGTCATGCTGCTCGGCCGTCAGCCGGGCTTCCTGAGCAAGCGCACTCAAATGCTGATGCTGAAGATTATCTCTATGGCTGCGTATCGCGGTATCATCCAGTGTGATGAGCAACTGCCCTTCAGCAACTTCATCGCCCTCTGCCACATGCAATTGCTTGATGCGCCCCCCCTGCAAGGGTTGGACAACCTTACGGTTTTCAGCCACGATAATGTGCCCCATAACAGCAATTCCTTTGTCTAAGGGCGCTAATCCAGCCCACAGCAAAGAGCCAATAAAGCCCCCTAAAACTAATACCCCACCAATGCTGAGATACCTTCCGCTGTTGGTCTGTAGCTGTGGCGGATTTTTCAGTTGGCGGTTTACATCCGGCATTGGGTCACTACCTGATTTAGGGAACATCGGTTCTCTCTCCATCCGTGGGTTTAGTTGGTGTCACGATTTTTGTGATGCGGTGCGAATCGGGGCGACACCATAAGATGTGCCACTGCCCCAAGGTTTTTTACTGTTCGCGGTATTAATGTCGGCGTTAACCGCAGCCTTTTCCTGCCCCTTCGCGTTCTGTAATACGGCCTGAGTGCTATCAAACAATTCCATCCGCCCATTATTAAGAAACAATAGGTAGTCGCTGCCAGATAATAGCTCGGGCTTATGAGTAATCATCACAATGGTGCAGCCTTGTTGCTTAAGCTTGACGATGCTTTCTAGTAAGGCTTTTTCACCTTCTTTATCTAAACTGGCATTGGGCTCATCCAGCACAATAAGCTGTGGCACCCCATACATGGCGCGGGCCAGAGCAATGCGCTGGCGCTGACCGCCGGATAATCCCTGCCCGTCATCCCCGAGCGGGGTATCGTAGCCTTGTGGCATATGCAAGATTAAATCGTGTACTCCGGCCATTTGAGCTGCCGCAATCACTTTTGCAGTATCAATGGTGCCAAAGCGCGCAATATTCTCAGCAATCGAACCTCTAAATAGCTGAATATCTTGCGGCAAGTAGCCAATAAATTGCCCTAAATGGGTTTTATCCCAATGGGAGAGATCTGCGCTGTCTAAACGCACTGAACCACTAAATGCCGGTGTACACGCCACCAACAGTTTTGCCAATGTCGATTTACCACTGCCTGATGGCCCCAAAACCCCTAATACATCACCGGGCTGCAATTCAAAGCTAATAGAGGATAAAACAGGAATATGTGTGCCCGGTTTACAAACAGTAAGTTGTGTCACACTGAGTTTTCCGGTTGGGGCTGATAGCCTCATCCCTGCGGGTTTCGCGGGGTGTTGCGCTAATAAATACGTAAGACGTTGGTAAGATAATCGCGCATGACTCCATTGCTTCCAAACGGCAATTAATTGATCTATAGGGCTTAATACCCGGCCAATTAAAATCGAGCCGGCGATCATCACGCCTGCCGTGATTGCGCCGTCAATAACCAATAATGCGCCTAGCCCCAGCATCATAGATTGCAAAGCTTGGCGGCTGGATTTAGATACCGCAGTAACCTGACTACTTTTGTCACTGGCGATATTTTGCTGATAGAGGAAATGTGAATGCTGCATTAGCCAGCGCTCGCGTAATGCCGTTAGCATTCCCATGGCTTCGATGGCATCAGCATTACGCAAATTCGCGTTAGCTTGCTGAGTTGCTTGCGATGTTACGGTTGATGCTGCTTTTAACGGTTTTTTGCATAACCCGTGATTCAGCCAGGCCAAGACAATCAGTACACCAGCACCAAGAGTTGCCAATACGCCTAACCAAGGGTGGAGGATATAAATCACCAATAAATATAGCGGGAACCACGGGGCATCAAAAAAAGCAAACAGCGCATTACCAGTAGCAAACTGGCGCAAAGAGGTCAGGTCATTTAAGGCTTGAGCCGCGGGCGCTTTATTACCGCTAAGTTGGGAGTCAAATGCTGCATTAAACACTTGTTGATTAAGTTGCATATCAATACGTGTACCCAAACGGATAACGACCGCACTGCGGATCCATTCAAGTAAACCAATAAATACAAATATGCCCAGTACCATAATAGTGAGCATTAATAATGTCATGGTATTCGCTGAAGCAAGAACACGGTCATATACTTGCAACATATAAATGGCCGGAGCCAACATAAGAAGATTGATTATTGCTGTGAATAATCCGATACCCCAAAGGCTTTTTTTATGATCGGCTAAGACAGAGAGAATCGTTGGCGTGGCCGATGCAAGCTCGGGTATTTTATATGATTTCATGGCATCCATTTCCATACTGAAAGTCGCGTATTCATCTGAGTGCGGATTATTTTAGAACCACCGCCAGTAAAGTATGCCAAAGTAACCAGATAAATAGCGGTGGTGTTATTCTATTTATATAGCGTTAATTTGTAACTCGCACGATTAAGCCGCGCTAAGTACTTCTGTACTCTCAGATGAGCCCGTCGTTTCTATAATAGGTGCGCTGATGGTTATTGCGTTGTCAGTATATTGGCTGGCAATAACCATATCTTTAAGTGGTGTATCCACGTCAATACCTTGGGCTTTCAGGATATCTAGCATGGGGTCGGCATTGCCGCGCAATAAATTATAGACCCCCTGACCTGCTCCGCCCTGATAAGGGTTTTCTGGTTCAGCATTTAAGGCACGTGACATTGAACAGACTGAGTTATAATAATCGCCTTTAATATCTAAACCGCTTATTTTCATCTGTGCATCTTGTAGATGCATATCTGGATTATCCATAGCAGCTATTACAAGTTTACCAAATTCGATATTTCCTATATGACCACGGTCAGGGACAGCAGGTTTACCAAATCCAAATAAATCCCCTTGAAAAATTATCGCGGCTCCATTTTCATGGAAACTGCTATACGCGGCCTTTTGGCTATTAAAGTCTTCAGTAGTCGGTCTATTAATCATCTGATGGGGGAAGTAGTAACTGCCGTAGTCTCCGGTTAATTCCGATACTATAACCATATCATCAAATTTCGCCGCCCATTTATGGGTGTATGACGATATACTTTCTTTTTCAATTGCTGCCTGATACTTTATTTCTACTGCCATGATAATATCCTTTTAATTATAGGCTATAACTAGTCATTTAGTTATATTAATTCACAGAAGAAACAATATATTAATTGGAACCACCGCCAGTAGAGCGTGCCAGAGTAACCAGAGAATGGCGGTGGTGTTTTTCTATTTATATTATATAGCCATAACGTTAATGTATAATTACCGTTATTAAGCAGCCATTAATATTTCTGCACCATCATATGCCCCAACAGTATCGATAATTGGTGCATCAGCCATAATATCGTATTGGCTGGCAATGGCCATATCTTTCAGTGGGATATCCACATCAATTCCTTTGGCTTTCAGTAGCTCCAGGAAAGGTTCTGGATTGGCGCGCATAAGACCATGTACCGATTTATGCAAATCGCCATCACGATTTACTTCTACTTCTTTGGTAGGATCAAATGTGCCAGAAATATCTACATCATTAAAGCTAAGCTGTAAATTTTCCAAAACTTTATCATCCGTACCGCTAGGATTAGGAATGAGATCCTTACCAAACTGGATACTGTCCATTTGACCAAAGAAAGTGTGCTGCGGCATAAAGGAATATGTTAACGTCCCTTCAGTAATCATTGCCACATTTGTATCATAGGAGCTTTTCACTGAATATTGAGTACCATTAAACCATCCGCCGCCAGCAAAATCACCCCGTATTTTTGTTGCGGCTTGATTAATATCACCAAACCCTTCAGCCCATTCATTAAGATAAGAAGAGATACTGGTATTTGCAAAATTCTCGTTATATTTAATTGTTACACTCATAATAATATCCTTTTAATTAATGATTATTACTCCAATGAATAGCTTGTTAGCTATTCGACCAATAGATAAATAATATATTTATCTACAGACTTTAAAATTTATATTCAAAACCACCCTGAATAGTTCTACCGCGATTCGGGGCAAAAGAAAGTGTATCGCCATAACTTATTAAATACGCCCTATTATTCATATTTTCTATTGAAGCGCGTAAGATTAAATTATTAGTTACCTGATAGCTGGCATAAAGATCAAATATAGTATATTTCGGCCAATCGGCCACATAGGCTGTATTGGGAAATCCATAACTATTAAGCACTGACTTATCTTGGTGACCTTTGTTATAACGGATAATAGTGCCGAAATCTAGCTTTTGATCAAATATTCTTCCGCCCAAGGTTAAACTCCCCCGGTCACCGGGCAAATAGGCCGATGAACCAAATAACATATTGGCCGTATAACATTTAATGGTATTATTCTGTCTGTCATCATTAACAGGATAAGAAGGATAAAGACCATAAGGATAGCCTTGCTTTATCCAAACACTCTGTTGAACACCACCTAACCAAGCTCTTTTTATACAAAAATTATTTTCACCAATCATTTTGGTATAATTTAGGCTGGCGTAAAACACCCCCGCATCATAACTTAATTGATATTCAAGCCCACGAAACTGTGTTTGTAATAAGTTATTTATATATGTTGCATTCGCAAAGGAAGAATCGCCAAATTTTGGCTTTTTCATGGATAATGCAAGATTGATATAATTACTCACACGGGTATCAAAATACGCTAATTTGGCAGCAAAGCGATCGTCATTGATAAACAGACCCCTGTGTTGAATATTGGTGCCGACTTCCCAGGTTTTAGAGCGTTCTGCCGCCGCCAAGGGGTTAGGCATCATCCAACCATGACCATGCGCGCTGCCAGTAACCAACATTTCTGTCATGGCCGGTGGCCGCCAGGATTTACCGTAATTACCAAAAAATTCCAGCCAGGGTACACCGGGCTTAATACCAATTGCTGCCGTAGGCGAAAATTGCTGCTCACGGTGGTCCACATTCCAGGTCATAAGTGACAATGCGTTATTGGTACACTGCGTACGTTTTCTTTCTGATTGTTCGTGCCGTCTTGGGTCGCAGGGGCTTTCACGGGTGTAAGGTGCACGATAATCACGGGTATACATCCAGGTATCGCCTTGTATATGGAACTGGTCAAAACGCAGCCCCCCTTCCAGTCGTAGCCAGTCATTATAATCGTAATTAAATTGGGCAAAAGTACTGGTTATGGTGCGTGTCCCCGGTGGGGTAAGGCCGTTGGTTCCTTTATTCGTCGGACTCAGTTCAGATATATAGTCATTGGTAGTGCGGCCCCGGGAACGGTCACTAAACCACTCCAGCCCATATTGAATGCGCACCTGATGGTGGTCTGCTGGGGTAAATAAACTGGTATTTTGCAGTTGAAAACCCTGAGTGGTTAGGCGGGTTTTGGTCCAATATTTTTTGCGAAAAACGGTATTGGCATTGTGAACATCGGTTTCATCCTGGGTATCAACGTAATAAATTTTAGCGGTTAAATCTAACCAGGAAATATGTTCTGGCTTTAGGCTATAATCCAGCCCGATATTGCGGTTCATTACATCACTGACACTGCTGCTTAGCCAACCATAGGTGAAAACACCGGGTATTGCTTTATCGTATAATATGGTAAACATGCCGGCATTAGGGCTGTGTATTTGTGTTTGTAAATAGCTGAGTGATAAACGCTGATGGGCGGGTAAATTCCAACCTATTTTGGCTAAACGCGAGCGCATTTTATAGTTGGTGAACAAGATTTTATTATTCTTAATATCAGTGCTAAATTTATTCTCTTTATTAGCACCGGGTTTCGCACCAATACGTACTTCACCAAGAGAGCCTTTATCACCCGGCCAATAATCTTTTAGGTTTCTCTCACTGGCAGCAATTAACAGGTCGCCATATTCATTACCTATTGCCAGTGCCGTACTGCCAATAAAGTGTGTGCCGTTATCACCGGTTATTGCCCGAATTTTCCCGCCAATTTCTTTCCCCGGTGCCAGAAAATCACTGGCATTAATGGTATTAAAGGTCGCGATACCGCCAATAACACCCGCGCTCCCCATGCCACTGGTTGCCCCTTTTTCAATCACTACACTGCTCAATATTTCTGGGTCAATATACATCACTCCATTGCGCTGACCATGCCCACTTTTCATAAAGTTCTGGCGCATGCCGTCAATATTCATATTGATGCGGCCATAGTCCTGCACACCACGGATATTAATTGAAAGCGCAGGGTCTTGCTGGTTAAGACTGGAGTACACACCCGGGGTTTGCTCTAAGATATCTGCTACATGGCGAGCTGGGCGATTATCCAGTTGTTCGCGGGATATTTCACTGACTGAGTGGAGCTCATCATAAACCCAATCTCCTTCATGGGAGTCACTGGTTCCCTCCACTTTAAGTTCATCTAACAGCATGTCATTTTCTTTGGCTGATTCAGCATTCACTCGCTCTGAATACCCCTGAGAACTGAGTGCTATAAATAGACCCAATGTGACTTTATTTATTGATTTTATTCTGGTTCTTTTATCTCTAATCATATTATTCACTTATGAGTTTTCATCCTTATTTATATAAAAGAAATATATGAATTAATAATTAGCCATTACTTAATCGAGTTTTTACATATAATTTAGCAATAGGTGCACCGCCAAATAATAATAATTTGGTGATGAATGTTATGTTATTGGCTATAAAAAATAAGTTACTTCATCAAATAAATGGTTAGTTAAAGTAGAAATATAAGACATTACTTTATTAGAGGGTAAGGTAATATGCTTAAATAAAATACACCATTAATTCAACAAAATTAGATATATTTTATTTTTCAATGCTAGTAGAGGTTTTACTAAAACGCCATTATTTGATAATGATTATCATAATCATTTTTGGTTATAAACTCAATGCCATATTAAGCACAAAACAGTATGTCTTTGAGGAGCATTGGATTTATAGCGGATATAATGAATAAATAAATAGCGGCTCCTGTTACTCAAATTAAAGTATTTCATAAAAAAGAGTAATAATAGGAATATAGGCCTAAATAATTTGATGTTATTAATGAGTAGAAAAACAACTTTATATATAAGGGCATTTAACGCAAAACGGGCCACTTTACTTGTGGCCCGTCACGCAATATAAAACGCGGCTAATTAAAATAAGCGCGTTTTAGCCTCAGCAATGGCTGATGCCACTTGTTGTGGTGAAACACCGCCTTTGGCAACCCGCTTATCCAGGCAAGATTGCAATGCCAGAATGGGGTACACATCGTCGCCAATAACTGCACTGAATTTCTGCAAATCACTCAGCGATAAGGCCTCTAATGCTTTGCCCTGAGCAATGGCTTCCACCACGGCTTCACCTACAATATGGTGAGCTTCACGGAAAGGCACCCCTTTGGCGACCAGGTAATCCGCCAGTTCTGTAGCATTGGCGTAGCCTTGTTCAGCCGCTTCTTTGCAACGTGGGCGTTTTACTTGAATGCCATCTAACACCAGTGCTGCCATATGCAAACAATCAAGCCAGGTATCGAGCGCATCAAACAGCCCTTCTTTGTCTTCCTGCATGTCTTTGTTATAAGCCAGAGGCAAACCTTTCAGCGTCATCATCATTCCGGTCAATGCGCCTTGTACCCGGCCACACTTGCCACGGATTAATTCCAATGCATCTGGATTTTTCTTTTGCGGCATCAGGGAAGACCCTGAGGTGACGCGATCAGATAAATCAACAAAAGCGGCTTCGCCACTGTTGAAGAAAATCAGGTCTTCTGCAAAACGAGATAAATGCACCATGCCGATGCTGGCATCGGACAGTAATTCCAGCACGTGGTCACGGTCGGAAACACTGTCCAGGCTGTTGCGTGTTGCAGAGGCGAAACCTAACCAACCCGCCAATTGCTCGCGATCGATGGCATAAGCCGTCCCCGCCAGTGCGCCACTGCCTAATGGGCTAACATCCAGACGTTTAAGGGTGTCTTGCAGCCGGCTTTCATCGCGTGACAGCATTTCTGAATAAGCTAAACACCAGTGAGCAAAGGTGACAGGTTGCGCGCGTTGCAAGTGGGTATAACCCGGCATCACCGCATCCTGATTGGCTTCTGCGGTAATAACCAGCGCCTGCTGTAATTGGCGCACCGCGGATTTCAGCTCAGTAATCTGGAACTTGCACCACAATTTCAGATCAGTGGCGACCTGATCATTACGGCTACGACCGGTATGCAGTTTTTTGCCTAAATCGCCGACTTTATCAATAAGTTGGGTTTCTACCCAGCTATGGATGTCTTCCGCATCACTGGCCAAAATGGCGTGTGGATCAGCCTGTACTTGTTCCAGTAAAACAGAGAGCGCCTGCTCAAGTTGTTGCTGTTCATCGGCGGTTAAAATACCCACCGTGACCAGTGCTTTCGACCAGGCAACAGAACCAATAATATCCTGCTCTGCCAGTCGGTAATCAAACCGCAGGGAATCATTAAATTGCTTAAAACGCTGATCTGCCGCCTGACTGAACCGTCCGCCCCACAATGCCATAATCTTATTCCCTTTATACCCTTCGGATTTGAAGCCACAGGCGCGCTAGTGATATTAACTCACCAAACCAACTGATTTTTATCGCGTTAATTTTAGTTTGTTCACTTGCGGCCAACCTGCAACTCCAATGACTTTGGGTCTCACTTTATAGTAAAAAATATTAGACTGAAATACGTGTACCCATTGGCACACCATTAAACAACGCGGGCAACTGATCCGCGTGACGCCAACTGGCGATATCCACCGGGCGACCCAATGCACGGGCCGCATCCAGCGCGGCATTCACCTTAACAACCATACCGTCAGTAATGATGCCTTGTGCAATTAATTGCTCGGCTTTTTGCGCGGTCATCTCGGCAATTCTTTGGCCTTTGCCATCCAGAATCCCACTGACATCTGACAGCAAAATCAAGTCTGCGCCCAGCGTAGCGGCCAGTGCTGTTGCGGCTTGATCCGCATTTACATTCATCAATTCGCCATCTTTGGTAATACCAATAGAGCTGATGATGGGCATGTAATTCGCCGCCAGTAACGTTTGTACCAAGGTCGGTGAACCTGGCATCGCTTTACCCACATGCCCCAGTTCTGCATCCAATGGCGTGACCTCGACGGTATTGCCATCACCCAGACACAAACCAACCGCATTAATCTGGTGTTTCACCGCCCAGGACAGCAGCGTTTTGTTGGCTGTGCCCGCTAATGCGCCAGTAATAATATCAATCTGATCAGCCGGGGTAACTCGCAGGCCGTTTTTCTTCACCACCGGCAAAGCGAGTTTTTTCATTAGCTCGTCAACTAAACAGCCACCACCGTGCATAATCACAAGCGGGCGCTCATGCTTCTCACGATAGGTCACCAATGCAGTAAACAGGCGTTCCAGCGCTTCTTCGCTGTCCAGCAAAACGCCACCTAATTTAATGACCAACGGATTCATCATGTTTTTGCCTCAATAATAAAATGTCAGAATTTGCCGGTTCCAGCTCTGCTGCCTTACAGTTCTGTTTATTTGCACGTTATTTGCTTACAACAGAGCCTGGGTTTCCGCAAAACCAAAACGTATATTCATGCACTGAACAGCTTGCGCCGCTGCACCTTTCAGCAGGTTATCTTCTGTGGCGACAATAATTAAATGCTCGCCCTGCACCGAGAAACCAATATCACAGAAAGGTAACCCCACCACGGCTTTAAGGGCCGGTACACCTTGCTGATATAACCGCACCAAGGGTTTATCCTGATAGGCTTGGCGATATGCTTCAGTAATATCGGATGCCGTGACTCCCGGCTTCAGGCGGCAAGTGATGGTCGCCAAAATACCGCGAGCAAAATTCCCCAAGTGTGGGGTGAAAATCACGGGCGTACCAAGGTGAGAGACAATTTCTGGTTGATGCCGGTGAGTAAACAAACCATAGGGCTGCAAACTCACTTCGCAGAAACTGTTACCCATACTGGCTTTACGCCCAGCACCGCTGACACCACTGACGGCATTAATTACCGGCCACTGCGCATCATTGAGCAAGCCGCCATCAACTAATGGCTTAAGCGCCAGTTGTGAGGCCGTGGGATAACACCCCGGCACCGCAATCAGTTGCGCCTGTTTAATTTCTTCGGCCTGCCATTCAGCCAGCCCATAAACTGCTTTATCCAGCCAGTCGGCGTGCTGATGTTCAAAACCATAATATTGGCGGTAAAACTCGGCATCTTTCACCCGGAATGCGCCGGAGAGATCAAACACCACACAGCCCGCCGCCAAGAATTGCGGAGCTAAATCATGGCTAACTTCATGTGCCGTGGCGAGGAACACCACATCAACACCTTTTGCCGCCAAAGCCACATCCACCAAGGGTTGCAGCGGAAGATCAATAATGCCTTTTAGTTGCGGATGCAGGTCAGAAAGTAATTTTCCTGCATCTGCACTTTGCGCTGAAACCGCTAAAGCGGTTATGTTCATATGTGGGTGACGATTTAGGTAAGCCGTAAGCTCCGCTCCGGCATAGCCACTGGCCCCAACAATCAGCGTATTCAACATGGGTTTAGTTCACCTTCTGACTAAATTGTATTTATGCGTTTAAAGACATAAATACTCAAAACCGTTATCCGGGTTCTCAGCAAGGTTTACTGTTCCCCCACGTGATTGAGCATTGACATTTTCGTAAATCTAAGGGTGTTTTAAGGTTCCCTTACGCTCAAGCTTAATGTATTTTTATTCATAATTACTGCATGAATATTGATACTATCCTAACTAAAGGCTGTCAACAGTGAAGATGAAATTACCTCCATTTATTGAGCTGTATCGGGCGTTAATTGCCACACCATCGATCAGCGCAACCGATAGTGCTCTTGATCAAAGCAATGAGGCGCTAATCAATTTGCTGGCTGAATGGTTTGCCGAGCTAGGTTTTCGGGTCGAGATCCAACCGGTTCCAGAGACGCGCCACAAATTTAACCTGCTGGCCTCTATTGGCGAAGGTCAGGGTGGATTGCTACTGGCCGGCCATACCGACACCGTGCCTTACGATGAAGGCCGCTGGACTCGTGACCCTTTTACTCTGACCGAGCATGACAACAAATTGTATGGTTTGGGTACTGCCGACATGAAAGGCTTCTTTGCCTTTATTCTGGATGCGGTGCGCGATATAGATGCCAGCAAATTAAGTAAGCCGCTGTATATTCTGGCCACTGCTGATGAAGAAACCACAATGGCAGGTGCGCGTTACTTTGCCGCCTCTACCCAATTGCGCCCTGACTTCGCCATCATTGGTGAGCCAACCTCACTGCAACCGGTGCGAGCCCACAAAGGGCATATTTCCAATGCTATTCGCATTACCGGGCAATCTGGCCATTCCAGTGATCCCGCCCGAGGGGTGAATGCCATTGATTTAATGCATGAATCCATTACCCAGTTGATGAAACTGCGCACCGCACTGCAAGAGCGCTACCACAATCCGGCATTTACCATTCCTTATCCGACCATGAACTTCGGTCATATCAATGGTGGTGATGCAGCAAACCGTATCTGTGCTTGTTGTGAATTACATATGGATATCCGCCCATTGCCGGGGCTGACATTAAGTGATTTGGATGAATTGATGACTGAAGCACTGGCACCTGTCAGTGAGCGCTGGCCGGGCCGCCTGAGTATTGACGAGCTGCATCCCCCTATTCCAGGCTATGAATGTCCGACAGATCATCATATGGTTGGGGTTATCGAGAAATTACTGGGCGAGCGCACTGCGGTGGTTAACTACTGCACTGAAGCGCCATTTATTCAGCAAGTCTGCCCAACATTGGTCTTGGGGCCTGGATCTATCAATCAAGCCCATCAGCCGGATGAATTTATCGATATGGCCTTTATCGAGCCAACTCGTGAGCTGATTGGTCAGTTAGTTGACCACTTCTGCCAGCAGAAATAACCCCATTGGGGTAGAGGGATCAAAGTTACCTATTAGCCAGACTGATAACCTGACCTTGGTAATTAAATTTCAGCAATATCCCTAAAAATGATGTTTTTTTGCTAAAAATAGTGTCAATTGGGGTATGGAATTGAACGTGGCGAGTGGAATCACCCATCTCAGCCTTTTGGATGAAATTAATTTACAAAAAGAAACCATAAAAATTTATACCCAAAGTCATTGGCGTTGCAGGTAGGCAGCAAGTGAACGAATCCCGATGAACTGACACTGGTCAGTGATTCTGGTGAGTGAGCACCGCTAACAACTCTGCGGCGTCAAGGGCGAAGGGGATATGGGTCAGGGGTCATATGAACGAACAATATTCCGCAATGCGAAGTAACGTCAGTATGCTCGGCACACTACTCGGAGACACAATCAAGGAAGCGCTAGGCGAGCATATTCTTGATAGGGTAGAAACCATCCGTAAATTATCTAAATCTTCGCGTGCCGGGAATGAAGCCAGCCGTCAGGAATTGCTGACGACGCTGCAAAATCTGTCCAACGACGAACTGCTGCCAGTAGCCCGTGCTTTTAGCCAATTTCTCAATCTGACCAATACAGCAGAGCAATATCACAGCATTTCGCCACATGGCGAAGCCGCAAGTAATCCAGAAGCCCTGGCCCAACTGTTCACCCGCTTAAAAGACAAAAAGCTGAGCGAACAAGATATGCGCAACGCGGTTGATGAGTTATCCATCGAACTGGTATTAACTGCTCATCCGACCGAAATCACCCGCCGTACTTTGATCCATAAACTGGTAGAAGTGAATACCTGCCTGAGCCAGTTGGATCACAATGATTTGGCCGATTACGAACGCAACAAGATCATGCGTCGTTTACGGCAGTTAGTAGCACAATCATGGCATACTGACGAAATTCGTAAAATTCGCCCTTCCCCTATTGATGAAGCAAAATGGGGCTTTGCGGTTGTTGAAAACAGCTTGTGGGAGGGGGTTCCTGCTTTCCTGCGCGAGTTTAACGAACAGCTACAAAATTCTCTTGATTACCGCTTACCGGTAGAAGCCGTGCCAATTCGCTTCACCTCATGGATGGGCGGTGACCGCGACGGTAACCCAAATGTTACCGCAGAAATTACCCGCCACGTGTTGTTACTGAGCCGCTGGAAGGCGACTGATTTGTTCCTGCGCGATATTCAGGTGTTGGTATCCGAGCTGTCAATGTCGGAATGTACACCAGAACTGCGCAAACTGGCTGGCGGCGAAGAGGTGCTCGAGCCTTATCGTGAACTGATGAAGCGCGTGCGCACCCAGTTGACCAACACTCAAACCTATCTGGAAAGCCGCCTGAAAGGCGAGCGCGTGTTGCCGCCAACTGATTTGCTGGTCAGCAATGACCAACTGTGGGATCCGCTCTACGCCTGTTATCAATCACTGAAATCCTGTGGCATGGAAATCATCGCCAACGGCCAATTGCTGGATACCTTGCGCCGCGTGCGCTGTTTTGGTGTGCCATTGGTGCGTATCGATGTGCGCCAGGAAAGTACCCGTCACACCGATGCCATTGCTGAATTGACCCGCTATCTGGGCCTTGGTGACTATGAAAGCTGGTCTGAGGCCGATAAACAAGCCTTCCTGATCCGCGAGCTGAACTCTAAGCGCCCATTGGTGCCACTGAAATGGGAACCGAGCGCCGATACCCAAGAAGTGCTGGAAACCTGCCGGGTCATTGCTGAAGCACCGCAAGGCTCTATCGCCGCGTATGTTATCTCGATGGCCAAAGTGCCATCAGACGTGCTTGCGGTGCATTTGCTGCTAAAAGAAGCCGGTTGCCCATTCACTCTGCCCGTCGCGCCATTGTTCGAAACCCTTGATGATCTAAACAACGCCGACGAAGTAATGACCCAGTTGCTGAGTATTGACTGGTATCGCGGCCTGATCCAAGGCAAGCAAATGGTGATGATTGGTTATTCTGACTCGGCAAAAGATGCCGGCGTGATGGCGGCCTCTTGGGCGCAATATCGTGCGCAAGATGCCTTAATCAAAACCTGTGAGAAAGCCGGTATTTCCCTGACATTGTTCCACGGCCGTGGCGGTTCTATTGGTCGCGGGGGCGCACCTGCTCATGCAGCCCTGCTCTCTCAGCCTCCGGGTAGCCTGAAAGGTGGCTTACGGGTCACCGAACAAGGCGAAATGATCCGCTTTAAATTTGGTTTGCCGGAAGTCACTATCAGCAGTTTGGCGCTGTACGCCGGTGCTATTCTTGAAGCCAATCTATTACCGCCGCCAGAACCGAAGAAAGAATGGATTGAGGTGATGGATTTGCAGTCTGAAGCCTCTTGCGAAATGTATCGTGGTTATGTGCGAGAGAATCCAGAGTTCGTCCCTTACTTCCGGGCCGCCACACCAGAGCTGGAGCTAGGTAAATTGCCATTGGGTTCTCGCCCGGCAAAACGCCGCCCGAACGGCGGAGTAGAGAGCCTGCGTGCCATCCCTTGGATTTTCGCCTGGACACAAAACCGCCTGATGCTGCCCGCCTGGTTGGGTGCCGGTGCAGGTTTGCAGAAAGCTATCGATGCCGGTAAGAAAGACGTCTTAGCCACGATGTGTCGGGACTGGCCGTTCTTCTCTACTCGCATTGGCATGCTGGAAATGGTCTTCGCTAAAGCGGATTTGTGGCTGGCTGAATATTACGATCAGCGCTTGGTGGATAAATCATTGTGGCCGTTAGGTCAGCAATTGCGCGACCAATTAGCCGCTGATATTAAAGTGGTGTTGGCCATTGCCAACGATGACCATTTAATGGCTGATTTGCCGTGGATTGCCGAATCTATCGCATTACGTAATGTGTATACCGACCCATTAAACGTCCTGCAAGCCGAGCTATTACACCGTTCGCGCCAGCAAGAACACCCAGATGCCCGCGTTGAGCAAGCATTGATGGTGACCATTGCCGGTGTTGCGGCAGGGATGCGGAATACAGGTTAGATTTTGGTTTTTCACATGGCGTGAAGGTGAGTGATAGGTTCGGATGTTAGAACCGATTCAATTTATTGTTTCGGTTGTTAAAGTACCGAGTTCACCTCATCTCCGATGAAACAACCGCTAAAGGGTGCGAACACGCACCCTTGTAAAATCCCGCGCTGGCGCGAACTTTTGCCCGGCGGGTATACTTTCTGCGTCTTTCGGGCTTAACGAGCCAGCGCCAGTAAAATAAACATCCATCGCCCTAACTATCAATTATTACCCAATACTTACGGAGGCCACATTATTGTGGCGTCCATAAGTTATCAAAAATAGCTGTTATTTAATTTATAACTCTACTTCTTGCCCTTTACGATGTAAGCGCAAGGAAACCAAGAAGGTGACTAAACACATTGCTGAGACATACCAAAAAAAGCTGCTCTCCATATCAAAAGATTTAAGTGAGAGCGCCACATATTCGGCACTGCCGCCAAAAAGGGCATTGGCTACCGCATAAGATAAACCTACACCTAGCGCTCGAACCTCTGGAGGAAACATTTCTGCTTTCAGTAACCCACCAATAGAAGTATAAAAACTGATGATAATAAGTGCGGTGACAATCAATATAAAGGCAATGTATGGACTGGTAACCCCTTTTAGGGCATATAAAATTGGCACTGTCAGCAACATCGATAACATACCAAAAATAAGCATTGATGTACGCCGACCAATACGGTCAGATAATGCACCAAATAATGGTTGGATTATCATAAAAATAAATAGGGCGGCAGTCATCACCAAACTGGCAGTTTTTACATCCATACCTGCGGTATTAACCAAATATTTTTGCATATAGGTGGTGTAAGTATAAAAGGAAAGAGAGCCCCCCGCAGTGAAGCCCAACACCATCATAAATGCACGGCGGTTCTTCCATAACCCTTTCAAACTACCCGCATCTTTTTTACTGCGCGTTTTTTCATCCGAGGTTTCATTCAGTGAACGGCGTAAATAAAGTGCTACCACAGCCAGTAGAGCGCCTAATACAAATGGAATACGCCATCCCCAACTATGTAATACTTCAGATGACAACGTTTGTTGTAATAAAACCAGTACCAATAGCGCCAATAATTGACCACCGATGAGTGTGACATATTGGAAAGAAGCATAAAAACCTTTACGCCCCTTCACTGCTACTTCACTCATATAAGTTGCACTGGTTCCATATTCCCCACCGACCGATAGTCCCTGGAATAAGCGCGCTACTAATAATAAAATAGGTGCCAAACTACCAATTGAGGCATAGGTAGGTAAGCAGGCAATCATCAGTGAACCGGCACACATCATATAAACCGAAATAAGCATCGAGAGCTTACGGCCATGCTTATCTGCAATATAACCAAATAACCAACCACCAATGGGTCGCATTAAAAAACCCGCAGCAAAAACCCCGGCAGTTTGAATTAATTGTGTTGTAGGATTGTCACTAGGAAAAAAAAGAGGAGCGAAGTAGAGTGCACAGAAAGAATAAACATAGAAATCAAACCATTCAACCAAATTACCCGAAGAAGCACCGACAATAGCCCTAATTCTTTGCCGGGTATCTTCCTTCTCTGTGAGCTGTACTGATTGTGCGGCTATAACTGTACTTTCGACCGATGCGACATCCGTTAATTTTATATCTGTCATATTGATGTATCCGTCCTTTTGTAGATCTCCGATGCCGACATAGCCGCTTCGCTGAGCAGGTGTAGGCTCTGAACGCTCATTCAGGTGTTACCATTTTGTTATATATTGGTAATGGGATGACTTCAATAAAGAGTATGCTTCGCATAATAGTTTCTGTGATAGTAATTCAATAAACATGTAATTTTGGCACTTATTGCGGGCTTGATGGTGATGAAACTCAATCGTGTCTTTGAGGTTACCTAACCATGAATAGCAGCACCCCACAACCTATAGTGGGTAATAATTTCACTGTATTTTCGAATAATCGCCAGGGCTGGCCGTAGGGTAATATTTCGTGCAAGTGCGGGGATTTAATGAGGGGCACGAGCTAGCGCCCCTTTTAAAAACTAAGGCCTCACCCCTAGGGTATGGCAAATTGCATAACTCAATTCAGCGCGATTCAAGGTATAGAAGTGGAAATCTTTCACCCCTTCACGGCTCAGAATTTTCACCATATCCATAGCTACCGACGCACCCACCATTTTACGTGTCTCAGGGTCTTCATCCAGCCCTTCAAAAATCGTGTTCATCCAATGAGGAACCCGAACATTGGTCATGGTAGCAAAGCGCTTAAGCTGCTTAAAATTAGAAACCGGTAAAATACCAGGAACTATCTCCACATCAATACCAGTGGCAACACAGCGATCACGAAAACGCAGGTAGCTCTCAACATCAAAGAAGAACTGAGTGATAGCACGGTTTGCCCCGGCATCAATCTTACGTTTCAGGTTAATCAGGTCTGCCTGTGCACTTTTGGCTTCTGGATGTACTTCTGGATAAGCCGCAACTGAAATATCAAAATCGCCAATATCTTTCAGTAAAGTGACCAAATCCGAGGCATACATTTCCGGCTTGCCACTGTCTGGTGGCAAATCACCACGTAAAGCAACAATATGACGAATACCGCTATTCCAATAATCCGTCGCAATATCACGTAATTGTGCTGGGGAAGCATCAATACAAGTCAGATGCGGCGCGGCTTCAAGACCGGTGCGCTCTTTAATCCCTTTAATGATGCTGTGGGTGCGGTCACGCTCACCAGAGTTAGCGCCATAAGTGACTGAGACAAATTTCGGTTTCAGGGTGCTCAGGCGGTCAATCGAGCTCCACAGGGTGTCTTCCATCTCGCTGGTACGCGGCGGGAAAAACTCAAAAGAAACATTAATCTGGCCTTGCAGCTCTGCCAGACTTTGATTTAGCGCTTCCCGCTGGTTTGCGTGAAAAAAACTCATACCCTGTCACTCCATTACCGATTATTGTCGTTTTGACGACTTATGTTATATGTTACTGCTCATTATGAGCGTCTATACGTTTAGACGTCTAAATAGAAAATGACCGAAGTTAGCTAAAGAGTCAACTTTTAAATAAGTTGATGACGATGATTAATCTTCACAGGCAACATGAAGAAAATTCATGTAGCTCCTGAGCCCTTGAAACCACAGGGGTGTTAGCTGTCATACCCCGTTTTTCGGGGATTAGGGGCGCGGGGAAATTTCGCCTCCCCCGCGCGGGGCCGAAGAGGCGAATAAAGGCAGATTACAACAGTTGAGACAGCCGGTTTAAATCCGACTGAATTGCTCCGGCGGTAACATCACGACCCGCCCCTGGGCCACGAATCACCAATGGATTGTCGCGATACCAACGGCTCTCAATGGCAAAGACGTTGTCACACGGCAGTAATGAGGCCAATGGATGGTCAGCACGTACCGCTTCAACCCCCACCCGCGCCTTGCCATTAGCATCAAAGCGGGCGACGTAACGTAACACCAGACCCATCTCATTGGCGGCTTCTAAGCGCTGAATCATTTGCTGATTCAATGCATCGCCATTTTCAAAGAATTGATCGACTGACCCAGCGGCTGCACCGGCGGGTACCAGTGATTCCACCCGCACTTGGTTTGGTTCAATGTCATAACCGGCTTCACGGGCGAGGATAACCAGCTTGCGCATGACGTCCTGACCGGAGAGATCCACACGAGGATCTGGCTCAGTCAACCCTTGTTGCCAAGCTTGATCCACCAGCTCGGTAAAAGGCACCGTGCCGTCAAATTGCAGGAATAGCCAAGACAAAGTACCGGAGAAAATACCGCTGATCGCCAGAATGCTGTCGCCGCTATCTCGTAGATCTCGCACCGTGTGGTTAACCGGCAAGCCCGCGCCAACAGTGGCGTTATACAGCCAATGACGGCCGGTTTTAGCAAACGCATCACGAATTTGGCGGTAATTATTGCTGCTCGACGCCCCAGCTAATTTATTCGCACTGATGACGTGGAAACCATAGCTGGCGAAATCCAGATATTGCTCCGCGAGTGACTCGCTGGCTGTGACGTCCAGCACCACCAAATCATCAAACGGGTGCGCCCGCATCCATAAAAACAGCGATTCTTCGTCCTGCTCTTTGGCTTCGTCATCATAAAATGCCAGTGTTCGGCTAGCATCCAACCCGTCATAACTCAACAGACTGCGGCGGCTATCCACCACCCCAGCAAGCACAAATTCAAAACCACTGCGGGCCGAAATATTTTTTTGCTCACGGGCAAACAGCTCCAGCCAGCGCGCACCAATATTGCCCTTACCAAACAGCATTAGGCCGATACGTTTTTCGGCGCGGAATAACGACTGGTGCAACCCCTGAATCAGATGTTCAGTCGGGCCAAGACGCAGAACCGCAACCATGCTGATCCCGTCTTCGGCCTGCCAGATAAACTCCACCGGCTGGTCTTTCAGTTGTTGGTAAAAACGGTGGCTATGTAGCGGGTTCTTACTCACCCCCGCGCCCACCAGTGCCACCAGTGCCAGCCCCTCGCGTAAGGATAATTTCCCCGGCAGGGTGGCGTCTTCCAGCACTCTAAGTGCGCTGTTAACCACTTCGGAGGTATAGCAAAGTTGTAATAGGTTGCGATCCGGGTGAATCCCCGTCGCCAGCGGCTTGATTTGCGCGCGTTTGAGAAGTAAATCAATCTCTTTCTGTGCCAGCGAGAAATCGTGGTGGCTGGCAATCTGTAATTCGATTAGGCAAACATCATCATGGCTGGTGACGATTTTGGCACCGGTGCCAGAGGCCAATACGCGCTCAATCCGAGTTGAACCTTGTTCCGGCTGATAACTGCAACGCAGCTGTAAATCAATATCGCTGCCGGAAACCGGCTGCAGGGTGCGGGTATGCAACACCGGGGCCGCCAGACGAGCCAATTCACTGGCTTCATCCAACCGCAACAAGGGCAGCAAGCAAGCATCTTTTACTTTGCGCGGGTCAGCACTGTATACCCCGGCAACATCACTCCAGATGGTAACGCGCTCGACACCTGCCAACGCACCGACTTGTGTCGCTGAATAGTCACTGCCGTTACGCCCTAATAACACGGTTTCGCCAGTATTATTGCGCGAGATAAACCCTGTCACCACCAAACGTTGGTGGGGATGTTGCGCCATTAATTGCTGCAACAGCGGGTAAGAGCGGCCTTCATCAATCTGTGGTTGGGCTGCGCGTTCAGCACGCAGGAAGCTGCGCGCATCAAGCCAGGTGGCATCCATATCCAGCTTATTCAGTACCGCAGCCATCAAGCGAGCTGACCAAATCTCACCATGACCGACGACTTCCGCATAAATGGCATCGTCAATTTTGTTATCCAGCAGACCGGCCAGGCGCTCCAAATCATGGATGAATTCACTGATCAGCGGCTCGGCTATTTCTGGTGGTAATAAACCGCTGATCAGGTCGTGTTGGTAACGACGTAAATTTTGCTGCACTTGATGGGCAGAAAGACGATCACTTTGACTGAGTTTCAACCAGCTAATCAGCTGGTTGGTGGTGCTACCCGCCGCAGACACCACCATAAGATCGCCGGGGTGACTGTAGTTGGCCATAATATTGGCCACCCGCAGGTAACACTTCACATCTGCCAGGCTGCTACCACCAAATTTATGCAGTTGACGGCCAGTGACCGCCGCTGCTAGCGCTGTTGCATTCATGCTTACCTCGTTCCCGCCAACTGGAAAGCATTTTCCAAATCGGCAATCAAATCTTCGCTGTCTTCAATACCCACGGAAATACGCAGCAAGCTATCAGTAATACCTGCGGCAATGCGCGCTTCTGGTGCCATACCGGCATGGGTCATGGTCGCGGCATGAGAAATTAAGCTTTCGACGCCTCCCAAAGATTCTGCCAAGGTAAATAATTCAAGGGCAGAGAGGAAACGGCGCAATACCTGTTCATCGCCATCAAGCTCAAAGCTGAGCATCGCACCAAAACCTGACTGCTGGCGGCAAGCAATTTCGTGGCCGGGATGTTGTGGCAGAGAAGGATGATACAGGGTTTTCACTAAAGGCTGCTGCTGTAAATAACGAACAATTTCATCCGCGTTTCGCTGCTGTTGAGCCATACGAGGCGACAAAGTGCGTAAACCGCGTAATAACAGATAGCTATCAAACGCAGCACCGGTAACGCCGATATTATTCGCCCACCATGCCAGTTCAACTGCCAGGTCAGGATCTTTAGCAATCACCGCACCGGCGACCACATCAGAATGGCCATTCAGATATTTAGTACAGGAATGCACGACCAAATCCGCACCTAAAGACAGCGGCTGCTGCAATGCAGGGCTTAGGAAGGTATTGTCACAAACAGTGAGAGCGCCGACGGCATGCGCGGCTTGACAAATCGCGGCGATATCAACCACACGTAATAGCGGGTTACTTGGGGTTTCAATCAAGACCAGCTTAGGTTTTTCAGCTAATGCCTGGCTCAATGCCACGTCATCACCTTGGTCAACAAATAGTACCCGGTACGCGCCGCGCTTGCTTAGGCTATCAAACAAACGGTAACTGCCACCGTAGCAATCGTGAGGTGCCACCAGCAAATCGCCGGGTTTCAAAAATGTGGTGCAAACCAAATGAATCGCTGACATCCCGCTGCTGGTCATTACCGCACCGGCTCCCCCTTCCAATTCAGCCAATGCCCGCTGCACCACATCACGCGTCGGATTACCGCGACGTGAATAATCATGGGCGCGTGGCTGATTAAAATCGATAAAATTATAGGTACTGGAGAGGTGAATCGGGGGAACGACGCAGCCGTATTGCTCGTCATCGTTTAACCCGCTACGGACTGCTATCGTTGCCTGTTTACGCGTCATATTGATTTCCACCAGCCGGGATCGAGAAAATGTTACGCCAGAGTAGACGCACAAATTACAGACGTCAATACATCTGGACATCTAAACTTCTTTGCGTATAGATTGAGCAATGGAATAATAACCGCTAAAATTATAGAGGTTTTAGATATCTTAATGATGCCAATCAGGTTTTGATAAGGTTTTGTTGAGTCATAAAGATGGTATAAAAAGGCGATAGCTATCAATAAAGAGCAAAAAGGGTCATTTCAGTGACCTTAGTCTAGTAAAGTTGACATTTATTTAGTGAGAACAGCGAAGATCGGGCATAATTGGCCGGTTTTCAGAATTGTGTATTTTCCGACAAATTTAAGGTGTCCCATGGCTGAGTGGAACGGCGAGTATGTCAGCCCTTACGCTGAACACGGTAAGAAAAGCGAGCAGGTCAAAAAAATTACGGTATCCATTCCGCTGAAGGTGTTAAAAATCCTCACCGATGAACGGACTCGCCGTCAGGTAAACAACCTGCGCCACGCCACCAACAGTGAATTGTTGTGTGAGGCTTTTTTGCATGCATTTACCGGTCAGCCGCTGCCGAACGACGAAGACCTGCGTAAAGAGCGCAGCGATGAAATCCCGGAAGCCGCGAAGATTTTAATGCGTGAGTTGGGTGTTGATCCCGACACTTGGGAATATTGATAAATTCACCATTAACATGATATCCACCACTCCACTTATTCACTTTAATTATGCTTCTAACTAATTAATAAAAGTGGAGTGAATTTTATGTCGTTTCTCGTTGGATCTTTTCCTCTTTTTACCTCCGGGATCAGCCAGTCACATATTAACGGTATGCATCTGGACGGTAGCCCCCCTCACCTGAGCCTTTGGGAAAAAATAAAAGACTTTTTCTGTTTGACTCATAAAGAGGAAGCGCTGCAATGCATTTTTGATCTGCATCACCTTGATGGTAAGACGACCAGGGAAGAGATTGAAAGTATTTGCAAAAAATTGGAAGAGTTCGCCGCACCGGGCTATAAAAGTAACATTTCTCTGATTGATT
This sequence comes from Yersinia rohdei ATCC 43380, assembly GCF_000173775.1. Classification (GTDB taxonomy): domain Bacteria; phylum Pseudomonadota; class Gammaproteobacteria; order Enterobacterales; family Enterobacteriaceae; genus Yersinia; species Yersinia rohdei. Next base: position 94,325 of record NZ_ACCD01000008.1, on the reverse strand, counting down.
CCGATGGCAATTATCTCAATATCAAAGATAACAATGGCAGAGATGTATTATCTGTAAAAATAGACGCTGATGGGTATATGCTCAAGTGTGGTTTGGTTGAACATTCTTACCATTACACCCCGCCCGATAAGTACCCAGCACTTCATCAATACACTCTGTTTCCCCCCAAATAACATCATCTTTTGCCAAAAACAAAAAAGGCGCCAAAGGCGCCTTTTTCATCTGACGGGCAATAATTACTTCTTAGCACCCGGCACGCTGAAACGCTTGTTAAAGCGGTCAACACGGCCACCGGTAGCAACATCACGCTGCTTGCCAGTATAGAACGGGTGGCATTCGCCGCACACGTCCAGATTCAGGTCATGACCAACAGTTGAGTTGATCTTGATAACGTTACCGCAAGAACAAGAAGCAGTAACCAGATCGTATTTAGGGTGGATACCTTTTTTCATGGAAAAACCTCTATATTTAGGCCGTGTCGCTATCCAGCCCTGTTCCGCCAGACACCACACGATTGAAAAATAATAATTTTATTGATAACTAACTATCGCTGATAAAGTAAGCAACGGCTGTTAACAGGATTTGATATCGAATTATATCAAAGGCGGCGAATCATACAGAATTTGACCAAACCGCGCAATCGAATCCGTACATTCTGAAGCACCCGGTGTAAACTATTCAATCTTTTTTTATTCAAGCTCGTTTTTATTCAGGATAACAACACATGTTGGTTGTTCAAGTGGCATTACCCGTACCTCTGAGCCGAACCTTTGACTACCGTCTGGACAGTGCCGTGGCCTGCCCGGTGGTCGGTGCGCGCGTCAGTGTGCCATTTGGTAAACGTAAAGCCATCGGGATTGTGGTGGGTATCAGTGATACCAGCGCATTTCCCCTTGAACAACTCAAAGCTGTTGATGCCGTGTTAGATAACCACAGCTTATTCTCCCCCAGCTTGTGGCGCATCCTTTGCTGGGCAACCGAATATTATCATTATCCCATCGGCGAAGTGCTATTCCACGCCTTGCCCATCTTGCTGCGCCAAGGGAAACCGGCGCAATCCGCACCTTTATGGCAATGGTTTGCTACAGAACTTGGCCGCGCCACACCGCCAGAAAGTTTAAAACGCGCCCCCAAACAGCAACAAGCTCTGGCCGCATTATTACAAAAACCGGTTTATCGCCATCAAGTTAATGAAATGGCCTTAACGGAAAGTGCGTTGCAAGCATTACGCAGCAAAGGGTTGATTGACCTGCGCGCGCAAGAAGTGGCAACCACCGACTGGCGCAATGGCTTTGCAGTGTTAGGCGAACGACTACGGCTAAATACCGAGCAGGCCACTGCCGTCGGGGCTATCCGCAGTGAAGATACCCAGTTTGCCGCCTGGTTGCTGGCCGGGGTGACTGGCTCTGGTAAAACCGAAGTGTATCTCAGTGTATTGGAAAATATCCTGGCGCAGGGCCGTCAGGCGCTGGTTCTAGTACCCGAAATTGGCCTGACACCGCAAACTATTGCGCGTTTTCGCGAGCGGTTCAATGCGCCAGTTGAAGTGCTCCATTCCGGCTTAAATGACAGCGAACGCTTAGCTGTTTGGCTGCGAGCGCGTAACGGCGAAGCCGCCATTGTGATTGGTACCCGCTCGGCGCTGTTTACGCCGTTTGCCCGCTTGGGCGTCATCATTATTGATGAGGAGCATGATAGCTCCTATAAGCAGCAAGAAGGCTGGCGCTATCACGCCAGAGACTTAGCCGTGTTTCGTGCCCGTGAAGAAAACATTCCTATCGTGATGGGGACAGCCACGCCGGCATTGGAAACGCTGCATAACGTGCAGATTGGGAAATATCGCCAGCTCACACTGTCGAAGCGGGCGGGGAATGCTAAACCCGCAGTGCAGCACTTGTTAGATCTCAAAGGGCTGCCACTGAAAGTCGGCCTGTCTCAGCCACTGCTAAAACGCATGAAAACGCATTTACAGGCAGACAACCAGGTGATTTTGTTCCTCAATCGCCGTGGTTATGCACCCGCGCTATTGTGTCATGAATGTGGCTGGATTGCTGAATGCCAGCGCTGCGACCACTATTACACTTTCCATCAAAATTACCGCCAGCTGCGCTGTCATCATTGCGACAGTCAGCGACCGGTGCCGCAACAGTGCCCGAAATGCGGCTCGACGCATTTAGTTTCTGTAGGTGTCGGTACTGAACAGTTGGAAAATGAGCTAGCGCCGCTATTCCCCGACACCCCAATAACCCGTATTGACCGCGATACCACCAGCCGTAAAGGTTCACTGGAACAGCACCTTGCGGATGTCCATCAAGGAGGCGCACGCATATTGATTGGTACGCAAATGCTGGCAAAAGGCCATCATTTTCCGGATGTCACACTGGTGGCATTGTTGGATGTTGACGGCGCACTGTTCTCGGCAGATTTCCGCTCAGCAGAACGTTTTGCACAACTTTACACTCAAGTATCAGGCCGTGCCGGGCGTGCGGGCAAGCCGGGCGAGGTAATTTTGCAAACGCACCACCCGGAACATCCACTGCTGCAAATCTTGCTACAACAGGGCTACGATGCCTTTGCCAAACAAGCATTGGCCGAACGAAAAAGTGTCTTTTTACCGCCTTATACCAGTCATATCATCGTGCGCAGTGAAGACCACGATAACCAGCAATCGGCGCTGTTCTTGCAACAATTACGCAATTTATTAGAAGCCAGCCCGCTAAAAGACGATGCACTGTGGATTATGGGGCCGGTGCCAGCATTGCAGGCGAAACGTGGTGGCCGCTTCCGCTGGCAGTTGTTATTGCAGCACCCCTCTCGGCAATTACTGCAACGGCTAATTAAAACGTCTCAGCCGCTCATCAATACTTTACCGCAGGCGCGAAAAGTAAAATGGACGTTGGATGTTGACCCCATCGATAGCTAAATTTCATCCCAATTAATATCACTGCAGGATTACCGAGTCTCATTACTGGTGCCTGCCATCGGCTTTACGGCTACAAACCAAGGCCAAATCAGCGCGCAGAAGATTTATCGCCCACATCACTGACTTGAGTCAATTCGCCTGGACTTATTCGTTTACGGCCTTGCTGCAACATGCGTTATTTTAGGGATAACGAGGTGATTTCTTTGTTGATTTGCAAACCAAAGCAATCGTTTACTCTGCTTTATGCGAGCCAGTGCGAAAAAAGCTACTTATGTCACACTTTTAATGCAAATTAGGTAACAAATTACCCGCACTATCTGTATAGAATGTTGGAAAGTTTATATTTACCCGAAACCAAACTGCCATGAATGGGGATGAGTGCGGTTACCTGAATTGCCGGTTTCCGTGTGATACCCCGTTAATGCTCGAGGCCATTGGCTATGGGTATATCTCAAATATCAATGCAATATCCAAAGAAATTGGCATTGCATCAAGGCAGCAAGGGAAGGAACCCCAATGAGCTGACTCAGTCAGCCATTCCGGTGAGTGAACACCGCTAACAACTCTGCGACCTCAAACACTTACAGTCGGGTTCAGAGCAAGAGCAAGGAGACAGGCGTTGGAACATAAGAAAGATTTCACGATGGCCACCATGAAAGACGTTGCCGAAATGGCGGGTGTTTCTACTGCGACCGTATCGCGGGCATTGATGAACCCAGAGAAGGTTTCAGCAGTAACCCGGCAAAAAGTAGAGCAAGCAGTTCTGGTTGTGGGTTACTCTCCTCATGCTTTATCTCGTAATATTAAACGTAACGAATCGCGCACTATCCTGGTCATTGTACCTGATATCAGTGACCCATTTTTTGCTGATATCATTCAGGGCATTGAACATGCGGCGGCCCAGCAAGGCTATCTGATATTGATTGGCGATTGCGCACAACAAACGCAACAAGAGCGCACTTTCGTCAACTTGATTATTACCAAGCAAATTGATGGCATGCTGTTGTTAGGCTCTAACCTCCCCTTTGATGCCAGCAAAGAAGAACAACGCAATTTACCGCCGATGGTCATGGCCAACGAATTTGCACCCGAGCTGGAATTACCCACGGTGCATATCGATAATCTGACCGCAACCTATGAGGCCGTAAACTATTTGCATGAGTTAGGGCACAAACGTATTGCTTGTGTGGCGGGGCCAGAGAGTTTGCCGCTGAGTCATTATCGTTTACAAGGTTATATTCAGGCACTGCGCCGTAATGGTATGGCCGTAGACAGCGACTATATTAAACGTGGCGATTTTAGCTACGAAGCCGGGGTTGAGGCGGTGATTGCGCTGATGGCATTGCCGGTGCCGCCTACTGCAATATTTTGTCACAATGATGTCATGGCGATAGGCGTGATGTGGCAGGCGAAGAGAATGGGGCTACGCGTCCCGCAGGATATCTCAGTAGTTGGCTTTGACGACCTGAAGCTGTCACAGTATTGTGACCCTCCATTGACTACCGTGGCACAACCTCGGTATCAAATTGGTCAGCAAGCCATGTTACTATTACTTGAGCAGTTACAAGGGCATTCAGTACAAAGTGGTTCCCGCTTGCTAGACACCGAATTAATCATCAGGGAAAGTACTGCTGCGCCTAAATGCTAGGCAAATATTCAGGGGTTCAGTAACATGACGGACTTATTCCATCATCACGACGCAGCGAAACGATAGTGGCACAAAGAGATTATGTAAGCCGAGGGCGCTCAGGGGCGCGGCGTAAAAGCACCAGCCGAAAAAAAAGCAGTGTTCCAGCAGTATCTAAAACCGTGATGGCATTGGCCGTCGCGCTATTAGTGGTATTTGTTGGTGGCCTTTATTTCATCACTCACAACAAACCGGGTGAGCTTCCGCTACTGCCGAGCCACGACCCTCGCACAGGCAATGGATTACCGCCAAAACCAGAAGAGCGTTGGCGCTATATTAAAGAGCTGGAAAACCGGCAGATGGGCGTATCAACCCCAACAGAACCCACGGCCGGTGGTGAAGCGAACTCTAAGACACAGCTGACCAACGAGCAACGCCAACTGCTTGAGCAGATGCAAGCAGATATGCGCCAGCAACCGACTCAATTATCTGAGGTGCCCTACAATCAAGGGATGCCGGTGCCACGTTCTGCGGTGACCATCAAACCGCCCGTGACCAATGAGCAGCAACCATCGTTAACGCCTTCGCGCCAAACGGCGGCTCCGGTGCAACAACCGACGCGAGCACCACAAGCAGAAGTGCAACAGCCGGTAGCTACTCCACCCCGGACGCAACAACCAACAGCTCAGGTTGCACCGGTAGTGACACCGCCGAAACCGGAAAAAGAGAAAGAAAAATCGCAACGGTGGATGGTGCAATGTGGTTCATTCAAGGCAATTGATCAGGCCGAATCCATTCGTGCTCAATTAGCATTTGGGGGTATTGAAAGCCGCATCACCTCTGGTGGTGGCTGGAATCGCGTGGTGCTCGGCCCTTATAGCACCAAGGCCGCTGCAGATAATGCCTTGCAGCGTTTGAAAAGCGCAGGTCAATCAGGATGCATTCCCCTCTCTGTGGGGGGTTGAAAAGTCGTAATCCTCCCCCATTTATAATCTCAATATGCCCCATACTGTTTTTCTGAAAGACAGTATGGGGACTCATTCAGTCTGCAACGAGGGTCCGCTCGTGACAACAATTGTAAGTGTACGCCGTAATGGTCATGTCGTTATCGGTGGTGATGGCCAGGTCACTCTGGGTAATACCGTAATGAAAGGCAATGCTAAAAAAGTACGCCGCCTTTATAACAATAAAGTGATTGCTGGTTTTGCTGGCGGTACGGCTGATGCCTTCACACTGTTTGAACTGTTTGAGCGCAAGCTGGAGATGCACCAAGGTCACCTGACGAAAGCTGCCGTTGAATTAGCGAAAGATTGGCGAACTGACCGTATGCTGCGCAAACTTGAAGCGCTGTTAGCCGTCGCAGATGAAACTGCGTCACTTATCATCACGGGTAACGGCGATGTAGTTCAGCCTGAAGATGACTTGATTGCTATCGGCTCTGGTGGGCCTTATGCCCAATCCGCAGCGCGCGCACTGCTGGAAAATACCGAATTGGGTGCACGAGATATCGTTGAGAAATCTCTGAGCATTGCGGGAGATATTTGTATCTATACCAACCGCTTCCAAACCATTGAAGAATTAACGTACTAAACGTTATTAACATACAGAGCGTAAGGATAGAGTGACATGTCTGAAATGACCCCACGCGAAATCGTCAGCGAACTTGATGGCTATATCATCGGCCAAGATAAAGCCAAACGTGCTGTGGCAATTGCCCTGCGTAACCGCTGGCGTCGGATGCAGCTTAACGAAGAGCTGCGCCACGAAGTTACCCCTAAAAATATTCTGATGATCGGCCCAACCGGTGTGGGTAAAACTGAAATTGCTCGCCGCCTGGCAAAACTGGCCAATGCGCCGTTCATCAAAGTTGAAGCAACCAAATTCACCGAAGTGGGCTATGTTGGTAAAGAAGTGGATTCTATTATTCGCGATCTGACCGATGCTGCCGTGAAAATGGTTCGCCAACAATCAATTGAAAAAATGCGCTATCGGGCAGAAGAATTAGCCGAAGAGCGCATTCTTGATGTGCTGATTCCACCGGCCAAAAATAACTGGGGCCAGGCGGATGAAAACCAAGAGCCTTCCGCTACCCGCCAGGCATTTCGCAAAAAACTGCGCGAAGGCCAACTGGATGATAAAGAAATTGAAATCGATCTGGCTGCCTCACCAGTAGGTGTTGAGATTATGGCACCTCCGGGCATGGAAGAGATGACTAACCAGTTGCAATCCATGTTCCAGAACATTGCTGGCCAGAAACAAAAACCGCGTAAAATCAAAATCAAAGAAGCATTCAAACTGCTGATTGAGGAAGAAGCCGCGAAGCTGGTTAATCCGGAAGAGCTGAAACAGCAGGCAATTGATGCAGTTGAGCAACACGGGATAGTGTTCATTGATGAAATTGATAAAATCTGTAAACGCGGCCAGACTTCAGGCCCGGATGTGTCCCGCGAAGGGGTGCAGCGTGACTTGCTGCCATTGGTAGAAGGTTGCACGGTATCCACCAAGCACGGCATGGTGAAAACTGACCATATCCTGTTTATTGCCTCCGGTGCATTCCAGGTCTCTAGCCCGTCAGACCTGATCCCAGAACTGCAAGGTCGCTTGCCAATCCGTGTCGAACTGCAAGCACTGACCACGGATGATTTTGAGCGCATTCTGACAGAACCAAGTGCCTCATTGACCGAGCAGTACAAAGCGCTGATGGCAACCGAAGGGGTAACTGTTGAGTTTACCCGTGAAGGTATCCGCAAGATTGCAGAAGCGGCATGGCAGGTTAACGAACGCACCGAGAATATCGGCGCACGCCGTTTGCATACCGTACTGGAACGCCTGATGGAGGATATCTCTTATGACGCCAGCGAAAGTAATGGTCAATCCATCACTATTGATGCGGCATATGTAGGTAAACACCTGGATGAGCTGGTAGCAGATGAAGATTTAAGTCGTTTTATCCTATAATTCGCTTTATAAGCCTATGCTGGATAAAATGGTTTGCCAAAATAAGAATGGGAGGCATAGCCTCCCATTCTTATTTTTATCCTATGATCGTTTTTTAACTCGCCGATAATGGGCGAACCAGATTCCTAATACCCAAAGTCATTGGAGTTGCAGGTAGGCAGCAATCCCCTACAGCTTCAAATCCGAAGGGTACATAATAAAATGAAGCGGAAAATGAGCCAATCAACCAACACCAGCCAGACCCGGGCTTGGCTGGAAAGCCTGCGACCACGAACATTGCCACTGGCTTTTGCCTCTATCGTTACCGGTTCAGCTCTTGCTGTCTGGCTCGGTAGCTTTAAACCCGCAGTAGCCTTGCTCGCCTTATTAACCGCAGGCCTACTGCAAATTCTATCTAATCTCGCCAATGATTATGGTGATGCCATAAAGGGCAGTGATACCGAAGAACGTATCGGGCCATTGCGCGGTATGCAAAAAGGGATGATTACCCGCCACCAGATGAAAATCGCGCTGATTATCACTGTCAGCCTGACGATTATTTCCGGGATTGCCCTTATCGCGGTTGCTTGTGAAAAACCCAGCGATATTCTTGGCTTTTTAGTGCTCGGGCTGATGGCAATTGTTGCTGCAATTACCTATACCGTGGGCAGAAAACCCTATGGTTATATGGGCTTGGGTGATATTTCAGTATTGGTATTCTTCGGTTGGTTGAGTGTCGCCGGGACTTACTATCTTCAAGCCGGTCACTTTGACAGTATCGTCATGCTCCCCGCCACGGCGTGTGGTTTGCTGGCCACCGCTGTTTTAAATATTAATAATTTGCGCGATATCGAAAATGACAAAGCCAATGGCAAAAATACCTTGGCAGTGCGTTTAGGCCCCGTCGTCGCACGTTATTACCATGCATTATTAATTGCCGCGGCTATTTTCTGTCTGGCATTGTTTAGTATGCTGCATCTGCATAGTTGGACTGGTTGGATATTTATTCTGGCCGTTCCGTTGCTGGTCAAACATGCCCTGTTTGTGCTGCGTGACCCCACTGCTGCGGGTATGCGCCCCATGCTCGAACATATGGTTAAAGCCGCGCTACTGACCAATATCCTATTTGCCATCGGCCTGGTACTCAGCTAATCCCGCCTCTTTTTTCTCCGGGTGACAGAGAATAACGTCAGCCCGGAGAAACTTAACAATTGATGCTTTTGCCAACAGTAGCCAGAAAGGGATATACTTAATATCCCAGCCGCAACCAGACGTTAATCCTATGAAATATGATACTTCCGATCTCTGTGATATCTATCATGAAGAGGTAAATGTGGTAGAACCACTGTTCTCCAATTTTGGCGGACGTACTTCATTTGGTGGCAAGATAACCACTGTAAAATGTTTCGAAGATAACGGCTTATTGTTTGACCTGCTTGAAGAAAATGGTCTGGGCCGTGTTCTGGTCGTCGATGGCGGTGGTTCAGTGCGCCGTGCCTTAATCAATGCTGAATTAGCTGACCTGGCTCTGAAAAACGAGTGGGAAGGTATTGTGGTTTACGGTGCCGTTCGCCAGGTTGATGAATTGGCCGAACTGGATATTGGTATCCAGGCAATGGCGGCTATCCCGGTCGGTGCCGCAGATGAAGGTATTGGTGAGAGTGATATTCGCGTTAACTTCGGTGGCGTGACCTTCTTCTCCGGTGACCATTTGTATGCAGACAACACCGGTATTATTCTGTCAGAAGAACCTTTGGATATTGAATAATATCCATCATTTTTACTGATGCAGATCTTTTGCAGAGACAAGATAATTGCCAACTATCATTCCCCCAACTCACCGAGTTATCTCAACTCATTGGGGGAATGAGTCTCATCCTTGGAGCTCACCCTATGGTTTCAAGTTCAAAGGGCACACTTCAAACACCAACAATCAGACTTCTTCCATCTTTCCCAACAAGGCCCGCAGACGATCCTGCCAGACATGCTGTTCTTGTTTCAGTTGTTCATTTTCGCGCACTAGCGCTTCACGGCCACCAGCTGCATCCTGAACTTCTTGGGACAGGCTGTTATTTTTCTCTTTCAGCTCTTCAATTTCCATCTGTAACAAAGTGATGGTATCAATCGCCTGCTGAACTTTAACTTCCAATTTCTCAAATACTTCAAATGACATTCTTCGGTCCCCTTATAGTAGCAAGGCGTACATTTTTTGGTCGTAGTCATCATTCTTAGCTTTGATTGCGGCATGAACTAAAGCAACAACTAAGCAGATGAAACTACGGTGAATACTTATCGCGCTATTTGTCTGTCGAACTTAATTTGTCTGTCGAACTTAATTTGTTTGTCGAACTTAATTTGTCTGTCGAACTTAATTTGTTTGTCGAACTTTTTTGTTCGTCGAACTTATATGTTTGTCAAACCAATACAACAAGCGCTAGGTTTTAACACGTCTTTTCATACAGTCGACGCCGCTTGATAAAAACGCTGACCTTGTAAAGCGATTGTATGTAGCCAGCCCCCCCCTGTCTAGCGCCATCCCCGTACAAACCACACTCTGTAGCAATTTCGTGCCCGGAACTATCAGGAAAAACCTAAAAGCCCTTATATTCGATACTGTAGAGTTATACATGCCTTTAACAACTGGGAAAGAAAGCACTGGTCTGATCACACTTTCAAAGTCCCTTAACAGCCGCGAATAACGCGAATTCGCTCATTTTTATGACGAACCACACACATTTCGATTTCGCTATTTCTCGTTTGTGCTCGTTAACGATAAATTTACATCACTCCCTTTGCAGTCCAAAGGGCAAAAATAAGAAATACCCTATAAATCTCTGTCTCTAGGACATCTACTATGAGCCAAACCGCTAGTTCGACCTTGAAGGGCCAATGTATCGCGGAGTTTCTCGGTACTGCTCTACTCATCTTTTTTGGTGTCGGCTGTGTTGCCGCATTAAAGTTAGCTGGGGCCAGTTATGGGCAGTGGGAAATCAGTATCATTTGGGGCTTGGGTGTTGCCATGGCCATCTATTTAACCGCAGCAATTTCTGGCGCTCACCTTAATCCGGCCGTCACCATTGCACTGTGGTTATTTGCCTGCTTCGACCGCCGTAAAGTTCTCCCCTACATTTTGGCACAAATCGCCGGTGCATTTTGTTCCGCAGCATTGGTATATTGCCTTTACTACAACCTGTTTATCGATTTTGAACAAACCCACCAGATAGCTCGCGGTAGTGTAGAAAGCTTGAATCAGGCCGGTATCTTCTCTACTTATCCCAATCCACATATTTCTGTTTACCAAGCTTTCTTGGTTGAAACTGTGATTACCGCTATCTTGATGTGTCTGATTCTGGCACTGACCGACGATGGCAACGGCATCCCACGCGGCCCACTGGCACCACTGCTGATTGGTATTTTGATCGCCGTGATTGGGGGTTCTATGGGGCCACTGACGGGGTTCGCCTTAAACCCGGCGCGTGACTTCGGTCCAAAACTCTTTGCTTATTTCGCAGGTTGGGGAGAAGTCGCCTTCACTGGCGGCCGTGATATTCCTTACTTCTTGGTGCCAATCCTCGGGCCAATCGTCGGTGCACTATTAGGGGCCTTTGGTTATCGCGCCCTGATTGGCCGCCATTTGCCATGCGACGTGTGCGCCTTGGATGATGAAGAAACCACGGTAGCAACCACAGAACGCAAAGCATAAATATTAGATACTGTAATAAACGGCAACTTAAAGTAGGCTAACTATGACAACTGAAAATACTACTCAAAAGAAATACATTGTCGCGCTAGACCAAGGAACGACCAGTTCCAGAGCTGTAGTGCTAGACCACGATGCCAATGTCGTGAGTGTTTCTCAGCGCGAATTCACCCAAATTTACCCGAAAGCCGGTTGGGTTGAGCATGACCCAATGGAAATCTGGGCCACCCAAAGCTCAACGCTGGTCGAAGTGCTGGCCAAAGCCGGTATCAGCTCTGATGAAATCGCCGGTATCGGCATTACCAACCAACGTGAAACCACCATTGTTTGGGATAAAGTGACCGGCAAACCGGTGTATAACGCCATTGTCTGGCAATGCCGCCGAACTGCCGAAATTTGCGAAAAACTGAAAAAAGAAGGGCTGGAAGAGTATATCCGCTATAACACCGGCTTGGTGGTAGACCCTTATTTCTCCGGCACCAAAGTAAAGTGGATCCTCGATAACGTTGAAGGGGCACGTGACCGTGCTGAGCGTGGCGAGTTGCTGTTTGGTACAGTGGATACCTGGCTGGTGTGGAACATGACACAGGGCCGCGTACACGTGACGGATTACACCAACGCATCACGCACCATGATGTTTAATATCCGCACCAAAGAGTGGGATGAACGTATGCTGAAAGCGCTGAATATTCCGCGCGCTATGCTACCTGAAGTTCGCCCATCCTCTGAAGTTTATGGCCAAACCAACATTGGTGGTAAAGGTGGGACTCGTATTCCTATCGCCGGGATTGCCGGTGACCAACAAGCGGCGCTGTTCGGCCAGTTGTGTGTGCAGCCGGGTATGGCGAAAAACACTTACGGTACCGGCTGCTTCTTGCTAATGAACACCGGCACTGAAGTGGTTCAATCCAAAAATGGTCTGTTAACCACCATCGCCTGCGGCCCGCGTGGCGAAGTGAACTATGCACTGGAAGGTGCCGTGTTTATTGGCGGCGCATCCATCCAGTGGCTGCGTGATGAACTGAAACTGATTAGCGACTCCTTCGACTCTGAATATTTCGCTACAAAAGTTAAAGACAGCAATGGCGTTTACGTGGTGCCCGCCTTCACCGGTTTGGGTGCTCCCTATTGGGATCCGTATGCCCGTGGCGCTATTTTTGGCCTAACCCGTGGCGTGAACAGCAACCATATTATTCGCGCAACACTTGAGTCTATTGCTTATCAAACTCGTGATGTCTTGGATGCGATGCAAGCTGATTCCGGCGAACGTCTAAAATCACTGCGTGTTGATGGCGGCGCGGTCGCGAACAACTTCCTGATGCAGTTCCAGGCCGATATTCTGGGTACCCGTGTTGAGCGCCCGGCAGTGCGTGAAAGTACCGCATTGGGTGCTGCATTCCTTGCCGGCCTGGCGACGGGCTTCTGGAATGACCTGGAAGAAGTGAAAAGCAAAGCCACCATTGAGCGCGAATTCCGCCCAGGTATCGAAACCACTGAACGCGACGTCCGCTATAAAGGCTGGAAGAAAGCCGTGGCCCGCGCTCAAGCATGGGAAGAGCACGAAGAGTAACCTTCAGCCTGACCGACCTTGAACCTGTTTTGCACTCACGCGCCGTCACTCCCCTGATGGCGCGTTTTTTATTGGGCTCTCTGTCGCGTGGCGAACGCCCTACGACTTCAAGTACGAAGGGTGATAGAATTCCCGCCCATATTCAGTTCTTCCATTCATTGTGCAATCAACAGGTCTAACCATGAAACGTGAATTAGCCATCGAGTTTTCCCGTGTCACTGAAGCTGCCGCACTGGCAGGTTATAAGTGGCTGGGTCGGGGCGATAAAAATGCTGCCGACGGCGCTGCTGTTCAGGCCATGCGTATTATGCTCAATCAGGTCAATATTGATGGGCAGATTGTTATTGGCGAAGGTGAAATCGATGAAGCGCCAATGCTGTTTATTGGCGAGCGCGTCGGTACCGGTCAAGGTGATGCTGTTGATATCGCGGTCGACCCCATTGAAGGCACCCGCATGACGGCAATGGGTCAGGCCAATGCACTGGCAGTGCTGGCGGTGGGAGATAAAGGCACATTTTTACATGCGCCAGATATGTATATGGAAAAACTGGTGGTTGGCCCAAGTGCTAAAGGGGCAATTGACCTGAACTTGCCGCTGGAGCTCAACCTGCGCAATATTGCCAGCAAGCTGAATAAACCTTTGACCGAACTCACGGTTATCACACTGGCTAAACCGCGCCATGACGATATCATCGCCGACATGCAGCAACTGGGCGTCAAAGTATTTGCCATGCCAGATGGCGATGTTGCCGCCTCTATTTTGACCTGTATGCCAGAGAGTGACGTGGACGTCATGTACTGCATTGGTGGCGCACCTGAAGGCGTGATTTCTGCGGCCGTGATCCGCGCACTGGACGGTGACATGCAAGGCCGTTTATTGCCCCGCCATCAAGTCAAAGGTGATAACGAAGATAATCGTCGCATTGGTGAGCAAGAATTAATTCGTTGTAAATCAATGGGAATAGAAGCAGGCAAAGTGCTATTACTGGGTGATATGGCCCGCAATGACAATGTGATTTTCTCTGCCACCGGGATTACCAAAGGTGACCTGCTAGAGGGTATTTATCGCAAAGGGAACATGGCGACCACCGAGACACTACTAATTCGGGGTAAATCCCGCACGATTCGCCGTATCCGCTCAACCCATTTCCTGGATCGCAAAGACCCGGCATTGCATGAGTTCTTGCTGTAAGCCAACACGTAAAAATGGAATAAAAACGGGCACCTAAGTCAGTGGTGCCCGTGTTATCTGTTAATTAAACGCGGTGCTCTTGCGGTTGCATGTGCAAGGATAATGGCCACCAACACAGTAAAATCAGCAACGCCATAGCAAACATCAACAGCCCCAGACTGAACTGCCCGGTTTGTGGCAGCATGGCTGATAGCCAGGTTGCTAAACCTGAACCCACATTTTGTAACCCGCCGACCAAAGCCCCAGCCGCACCCGCCAGATAGGGAAATGGCTCCATAGCGCCGGTAGTGGCGAGCGGGAACAGCATCCCCGCGCCAAAGAAGAACAGCGCCGCCGGTATCACTAATGTCCAGATATTCATGATGCCAAACCAGCTGGGGATCCACATCATCCCCCCCGCCAACAGGCAGCTAATTACTGAGTGCCACATCAGGTGATGGAAGGTTTTACCATCACGGCCGGCATACCACGCACCAAAGAACGCAGCAGGGATCGGCAGGATAAATAAGATACTGACCGTCACCCCACTCAACCCCAGCACACCGCCCATCAACACACCAGCACTGGCCTCAAACACCGCAATACCCGCCAGCGCCCCAATCAGCATCACTAAATAGCAGCTAAACGCGCGGTCAGATAATAACAAACGGAAACTGGCTAACATTCGCCGTTTTTCAGTATGTTGCGGACGGGTTTCCGGTAACCAGCGGAACATACAAAATGCGACACCGCCACACAAAAGGAGCAGAAATGCATAACAAGCACGCCAACCAAACAGACTGGCCAGCACCCCACCGATGACCGGGGCCAAGAGCGGGCTGACTAGAATCCCCATGTTTAACATGCTGTTGGCATAACGTAGCTCCGTACCTGCATATAAATCTCGCGGCATTGTGCGCGCCATCACACCGGCAACGCCCGTGCCCATCCCTTGCAAAGCACTGGCGGCCACCAGCATCGTCAAGCTCTCTGCCAGCCAAGCTCCCAATGCGCCCAACATAAATATCATCATCCCCGCCAAAATGACCGGGCGACGTCCGACTCGGTCAGAAAGCGGCCCATAAATCAATTGCGAGCAGCCATAGGTCAACAAATATGCCGCCATCACGCGCTGTACCGCACCAGTACGAACCGATAAATCACGGGCGATATCCGCAATAATCGGGACATAAATAGTTTGCGCCATTTGCCCGACAGCAACCAATAACATCAACATGACTAGCAGGTGAAAATTCTCTATTTTTCTCATTATCTTAACTAATTGTTAGCCGGACTTCGTGTCCCATCCCGCGGCGAAAAAGCTGCATTTTGGGGCACACCTCACTATTGGCGCATAAGCTAACAAATTCATATTTTTTAGCGAGCCAGCACGACATATTGCAAAATCGTATACTGGCAGATAAAAACACCAACCTCGTAAAGTAAAGTGTCCAGATTTGTGGGCAGCACGGTTTTGTTGGTCTATTGAGCGATATTGGGCCACATACCTAAAATTATGAAGATTATCGTCAGGTAGCCCACTGCTGCTATCGCAGGGCATAACATTTAATCGATAATACTTTTCAACAAGATCCCTTAAAATACGCCTGCGCTTTTGGCATCACTGAATAACAGGGACCATAACTATGGCTGAATGGGTTAGTGGCAAGATTACTCACGTCGAACACTGGACAGATGCGTTGTTTAGTATCCGGGTTAATGCACCCGTCGACCCCTTTACCGCCGGGCAATTTGCCAAGCTGGCATTAGATATTAATGGTGAGCGGGTGCAGCGGGCTTACTCCTACGTCAACGCACCGAGCGACGATAACCTGGAGTTTTATCTGGTGACGGTACCAGAGGGGAAACTCAGCCCACGGCTGGACCAACTGGCGGTCGGCGATGAAGTGATGGTAACTAAGCAAGCCGCCGGATTCTTTGTTTTGGAAGAAGTGCCGGATTGCGAGACGTTATGGATGCTGGCAACCGGCACCGCCATTGGGCCTTATTTGTCTATCTTGCAGGAAGGGCGCGATTTGGAGCGGTTCAAAAATATCGTGTTAGTACATGCCGCCCGCTTTGCCCGTGACCTCAGTTACCTGCCACTCATGCAACAACTTGAGCAAAATTACAACGGCAAACTACGGATCCAGACCATTGTGAGCCGCGAGAAATCCCCCGGTTCATTAACTGGCAGAGTTCCAGCACTGATTGAAAATGGCTCACTGGAAGCAGCCGTCGGCTTGAAAATTGATGCGCAAGATAGCCATGTGATGTTGTGTGGTAACCCGCAAATGGTGCGAGATACCCAGCAATTGCTGAAAGACCAACGCGAGATGCGTAAACATTTTCGCCGCAAGCCGGGGCATATGACCAGCGAGCAGTATTGGTAAGTTTGGTAATAAGCAGGATTGGCGATATTCGAGATTACAGGGCGCGATTGCGCCCTTTGGTTTTACTGTGCTTTATCAGCCAAAAACTTGACTGCCACTGTTTCGGCACCAAAACGGTTCTCGCCATCAGTACCAAGAAATGCGCCGCAGTCGATCAACATCATGACCAGGATAAGGGTGGGAATAAATCGCCCAACGCCCCATTGCCAAATAGGGGCCAGCATCTGCCAGTTACCGGCCATTAGCATCCAGGCCAGTACCACCAATAATGCCCACCAACCGGCCTTATTACGATCATGCAGCCGTTTGACCACCACGGCAGCCGTTGGCCACAATAAAAAAACGACAGCAAAAGCTGCGGTTTGAGTAGGCAGCCAATCTTTCCCCGCCAAGGTAAAAATAACCAGCATTGCCAGTAGCCACAGGCCAATCCAGATCCAAAAATCTCGTCGCCCGATACGGCCTTTAAACGAGAAACACCATTGCTGTATTGTCATCGATGATCCAATCCGTTTACCTGATATAACCCAGAGTTGATATGGCAGCGGCAAAGTGTAACCTAACACCCCAAGTAACCGATAATCTTTGCAGTGAATTTTGACAATCACCCCCGATTACCGCTTTAATCCCCTATACACTTCGAACCACGGCGTAAGTCATGAGAAATGAAATCACCGCAATGCTGGCAATACTGCTGCTGATAGCAACAGTGAGTCGCGCTCATGCCGATCCCACCGATGGCAGTGCGCAACCAACAGAAGAGGCCAAGCCAACGGCGCCTTATCTGCTTTCTGGCGCGCCCACTTTTGAGTTAACACTGGTAAAATTTCGCGAGCGTTACAATCACGCCAATCCAGCATTACCTATCAGTGAATTTCATGCCATTAGCGTAAAAGATAATGCCCCGCCACTGACTCGCGCAGCCAGTAAAATTAATGAAAACCTTTATGCTTCAACCGCATTGGAGAAGGGCACGGGGAAGATTAAGACCTTACAAATCACCTATTTGCCTATCAAAGGAACAGAAGAGAAAGCCGCTCGCAAAGTCGCAATTAGTTATATGGCGGCACTAATGCGCCAGTTTGAACCCACCCTCACGACAGAACAAAGTATCGAAAGTGTGCAGAAACTGCTGGTGCAAGGTAAAGGTTCGTCTTTCTACGCCCATCCTGTCGGCGCAATTCGCTATGTTGTGGCAGATAATGGCGAAAAGGGGCTAACTTTCGCTGTTGAACCGATTAAGCTTTCACTCTCTGAAGCATAATCTCACCGTAATTAATGACGAAAAGCAAAGCCATTACCGCCAATCATCTCTATACTGTTGGACAGGTAAACTGCCTGTCGGGCAGTCATTTTTATTGACCCTCACGTCCCCTTGTTGGAGGAAGAAACATGCGTCATCCATTAGTTATGGGTAACTGGAAACTGAACGGTAGCACTCACATGGTTAACGAGCTTATCGCTGGCCTGCGTAAAGAACTGAGCACTGTTGAAGGTTGTGGTGTTGCTATTGCCCCACCAACTATCTACCTGAACCAAGCTAAGCATGCATTAGCGGGCAGCCGTATCGCTCTGGGCGCACAGAATGTTGATGTGAATCTGTCTGGCGCATTCACAGGTGAAACCTCTGCTGAAATGCTGAAAGATGTGGGTGCGCAATACATCATTATTGGTCACTCTGAGCGCCGTACTTATCACAAAGAAAGTGATGAATTCATCGCGAAGAAATTCGGCGTGCTGAAAGAAGCCGGTCTGATTCCAGTGCTGTGTATTGGTGAATCTGATGCAGAAAACGAAGCAGGCCAAACTGAAGCAGTTTGCGCTAAACAACTGGATGCCGTGCTGAACACTTTAGGTGTTGCAGCATTTGAAGGCGCAGTTATTGCTTATGAACCTATCTGGGCTATCGGCACCGGTAAATCAGCTACTCCAGCACAAGCTCAAGCGGTTCACAAATTCATCCGTGACCATATTGCAAAGCTTGATGCTGCTGTTGCCGCACAAGTTATCATTCAGTACGGCGGTTCTGTTAACGATAAAAACGCCGCAGAATTGTTTACCCAGCCTGATATCGACGGTGCGCTGGTTGGCGGTGCATCGCTGAAAGCAGATGCTTTCGCCGTTATCGTGAAAGCCGCAGCAGCCGCTAAAAACGCGTAATTTTCGCTTTTTAGTTACTGATTAAGCCGGGGTTATTGCTCCGGCTTTTTAATATTAATTTTTCGCCCTACCTGTCCATAGATCAATTCCTCTCGGGCCAATTGAGCCAAGGAATTTCTTTATCTCATGATTGCTTTCGGTAATCTTATCTCGGTCATAGCTAAAATAAATTTTCTTTTGAGTATCAAGAAAATGAACGGTATTACTGCCTGTCAGCTTAATCACATTACAGGCGTGCCCTTCTGTCGAACTCAATAATGTGCGCCACCAGCTGGGTTGGCGATGAATAGCGAGCAGGCCAATTAAATTATCATTTTCATTTAATTTACTTAAATATTTGATAACTTCTGTGGCAGATTTTCCTGACTGACGTAACTCAGTCATATTTCCTGCAACATTCGCACCCCGTAATTCCGGCACTGCTCTATATAAGACGCTATCCGCTAAGCTATCAATCACCGAGGTAGCGCAAGAGACACAATTAGTTTGGAAAAAACCATGTACCCCAAAGAAAGCAAGTATCGCGCCTAATGGCCGTAGGAATAGAGGTGGCTTGCCATTACGATTGACTTCTTTTGATAGTATCACCATCAATTCTTTCATATTTGTAGCACTATCAGGAAGTTTGATATCATCGTCATTAAGATTCGCTATGATGGGTAGAGTGTAATTATCGATTACCTTTTGGCCTTCACACTTCAAGGAGGCTAATACCTCAAAATCTGACTCATCAATACTATGCCCTAATGGCAGGTGATTTCGATTTGATGGCGTATTTAATAAAGAACAATTTTCATCATTGTCTTCAAGAGTAGAATTTAAACTCCTATGACTATTTCCAATATGCATAATCTTCTCCACATAAATGACCAAACTCTATTAGCCAAAATAATTAAATAGCGGATTTAAGACAGCCAGGCGAATTGGACGGGGATTATTTGTAAGAAAGGAAATAATACTGAAAACTAATCAAGGATAAATATGACCAACAAAACAAAATGCCCGCAAGTGTTAACTCACGGGCATTGCATCCACGAGTATTTTATTTAACGTTTGCTTATCTCATCAAAAATACCGCCGGTCGCAAAATGTTCTTGCTGTGCTTTCGTCCAGCCGCCAAAGACTTCATCAATGGTAAATAGCTTCAGTTGTGGGAATTCACTGGCAAACTTAGCAGCAACGGCTGCATCGCGTGGGCGATAGTAATTCTTAGCGGCTATCGTCTGGCCTTCGGGCGAATACAGGTACTTGAGATAAGCATCAGCGACATCACGAGTGCCGCGCTTATCAACCACTTTATCCACCACCGAGACTGTGGGCTCCGCCAGAATAGAAACACTTGGCGTCACGATATCAAACTGGTCTTTACCGACTTCATTCACCGCCAGCAGGGCTTCGTTTTCCCAAGCAATCAACACATCACCAATGCCGCGTTCCACAAAAGTATTGGTCGCGCCACGCGCACCAGAATCCAGCACTTCGACATTCTTATACAACGTTTTGACAAATTCTTGCGCCTTGGCCTGATCGTTATTGTTGTGCTCTAACGCGTAACCCCAAGCCGCCAGATAATTCCAGCGCGCACCGCCAGAGGTTTTAGGATTAGGTGTGATAACCGAAATGCCCGGTTTAACTAAATCAGACCAATCATGAATCTGCTTCGGATTCCCTTTTCGTACCAAAAATACAATCGTTGAAGTGTATGGCGCGGAGTTATCCGGCAGGCGCTTAATCCAGTTTTTATCAATACGACCGCGCTCAGCAATAGCATCGACATCATAAGCCAAAGCCAGAGTCACTACGTCCGCCTCAATACCATTAATCACCGAGGTCGCTTGCTTACCAGAGCCGCCATGTGATTGACGCACTGTCACTTTGTCGCCGGTTTGCTGTTGCCAATGCTTACTGAATGCCTGGTTATATTCTTGATAAAATTCGCGTGTCGGATCATATGACACATTCAGCAATTGAATATCTTTCGCCATAGCACCTGATGCCAACAGCAGTAATGACAGACCTACACCCCATTTACGCATTGACCCGCTCCCCAGAATTATTGTTCTTAACATAAATTGTTAATCAGTAATCAACCTAATTGGTTGGCTTGATACAGAGCGTGCCAGAAACTTTCCGTTCAATTAAAGAATAAAAAACTTCCGGTTATATCAATACGAAATATAGCTGGTGATACCTAATCGCTGTCAAAGCACAGAGAGCGCCTTGATGAGTTTGCATAAATCTATAATTCGGATGGCCGCAAGTTACCAATACAACTGCAACTTGAAAGGGGATGGGGATAAATGCAAAAAGCCCCCGCAAGCGGAGGCTTTTTTTGCAGGCTATTGCTGTTTTAGAACAGTTTTTTCGCCGTGTCGTACCAATCTTCTTTAAATTTACTTTTCTTGTTCTCTGGTGCGATACAAACAGAGATTAATTCATGCACCATTTTCTCATTCTGTACGCCTACGCAGAAACCGCCGTGCGCATAGTCATGATTTTGTAACAGCAAATCAACCGCATAAGCGCCCATACGGGAAGCCAGAATCCGGTCATAAGCTACCGGAGCACCGCCGCGTTGGATATGGCCCAATACTGTGCCACGGGTTTCACGGCCAGTTTCTTTTTCAATGTATTTAGCCAGCTCATCGATATTGTCCAGCTTTTCCGTGATGGCAACGATAGCGTGCTTCTTGCCTTTGGCAATACCGGCTTTGATTTCTTCAACCAAATCATCACGTTTAAATTCAACTTCAGGGATAGCAATAAACTCACAGCCCCCAGCGATAGCCGCAGCCAGAGTCAAATCACCGCAATAGCGCCCCATCACTTCCACAATAGAAATGCGCTGATGTGAAGAAGAGGTATCACGTAAGCGGTCAATAGCTTCAACGACAGTACCCAACGCGGTGAAGAAACCGATGGTGTAGTCAGTACCGGCCACGTCGTTATCAATGGTACCCGGTAAGCCGACACAATGAATGCCGCCTTCTTTGGTCAGCAAGTCTGCACCCGCGTAAGAACCGTCACCACCAATAACCACTAAACCATCGATACCACGGTCTTTCATGTTTTTTATGGCAACTTGACGTTTTTCCGGGTCACGAAACTCAGGAAAACGTGCAGAACCCAGGAAGGTACCGCCACGGTTAATCATATCTGACACGCTATAGCGGTCGAGTTTTCTCATACGATTTTCGTACAAGCCGAGATAGCCATCTTCAATACCGTAAACTTCTAATCCTGCTGACAAAGCTGCACGAACAACCCCACGAATGGCTGCGTTCATACCTGGCGCGTCACCGCCGCTTGTGAGTACACCGATTTTCTTGACCATGACTACCTCTGAACTTGTAGATGCGATTTTTTAGAATTCTTTATTTGCCGATTATGACTTGCACAGGTGAACAGTACAGAAAATCAGCTTTATAAGCTTAATATCGAATATTATAGCAAAAACACCAAGCTGAATTGATTCAAGTCATGCCATTTGGCGGTATTTTCCTCATAACCAATCCATTATGTCACCAGATTTTACTTATCTAATGTAGCAATGATTGATGAAGAAATTATAACTCCCAATGCGCATGGCGATCTTTTGGCACCACCGAACTGGGATCTTGATGGATAAGAACATCTGCACCTGGGAAACGATGCAATAATGCCCGCTCAACTTGTTCCGCTAAAACATGCGCTTCCATCAATGGCAGCATATCTTCCATTTCAAGATGAAGTTGAATAAACCGTGTCGGCCCTGATTGACGGGTGCGTAAGTCATGGGCACCAATCACACCCGGCCATGACATCACAATTTCAATAATCTCCTGCCGCTCTACATCAGGCAAGGCGCGATCCAACAAGGCTTGTACCGCCTCATATCCCATACGCAATGCGCTATAAAGAATATAAACACCTATGCCCAATGCAAATAATGCATCTGCGCGGTGGAAGCCATACCAACTTAATGCCAATGCAATAAGAATAGCACCATTCATCATGACGTCAGATTGATAGTGCAACATATCGGCACGAATGGCCTGGCTGTGAGTTTTTTTTACTACCCAGCGCTGAAATGTGACTAATATCAGTGTACTGAATAATGCGACTAACGTTACCCAGATACCTATACTAGGATCTTGCAGCGGCTCCGGTGAAGCTAAATGCTGGAAACCCGTCAAGAACAAGAATAACGCCGAGCCAGAAATAAACATGCTTTGTGCCAATGCAGCCAGTGATTCAGCTTTACCATGGCCAAAAGTATGTTCTTCATCGGCAGGTTGTAGGGAATAGCGAATAACAAAAAGGTTGGTCAGTGAGGCTGCCAAATCCACCAGCGAGTCAACTAGCGCCGCTAACAAACTCACCGATCCGGTATGCCACCAGGCAAAAATTTTAATAATCAGTAAGGTTGATGCCAGCCCTGTGGCACAGAGCGCAGCAGCTTTAACCAGTCGCGCATATTGCGGATCCATAACTCATCCCAAATGATATTTAAGGACCGTTAGTATATACCCTAAATAATTGGAGTTGCAGTTAGGTCGCCGACAACCCGGCTGTTCGACGGCCAGCGATAATCCACCGAGCGCGCCAGCGTTTGATAGGGCACCGTCTGCAACTGAAACACAAACAGCCCGAGAATTAACATCATCAGCACATCCCTTAATCCGTCGCCATATTTGAACGCTGCGCCGCGCGGCGTTTACGCTCCCGTTCTTCCACCACCTCCAGCAACATCCGCTTGGTTTCTGCCCCGCTGACACCGCCGGGATGGTTACTGCCGACGTGGAAGTTGTTGACGCTGTTATCGACAAAAGACTTGCTACCCCCGGCCGTCACCGGTGCATATCAACTGATGAGCGGTAAGCCGGAGAACGTCGGGTCAGTGGGTGACGTAGAGAAGGCCGCAAGGGTCTTTGTCCGCAACGCGCTGACGCCGTCAATTCTGATAATTAAATACAGGCTTGCGCGCAATGCTATCCCCGCCACGCCTGCCCGCTTCATGGGTCGTTTTTAATGCAGTTGCCTGAAACGGTGAGAGCCGCGTCAGTACTGGCGCGGCTCTCACTTTCAACACTCGAAAATTAAATACAGAATGATGCACGAGAATGCAGACAGATTTACTCGTTTTTTACCTCTACCGCATTACTCACTCTTCGATGATATTAACAATATCACCGGTCTTAATATCCACACGCGCGCTCACCGTTTGGGTAACAACACCACCATAGGCATTTTTCCCTTTAAATCTGGTTTTAACCACTGCGTGAGGGTCTTTTCCAAGGACAAGACGCGACATCGTTTCGACATGCTTATACGATGAGTCATCGTTCATACTTTTCTTAATCAACTTCTCAAGCGGGCGATACGAGCCATCCCAACCACTAAAATTCTTCTGAAACGCGTCAAGGTTGGTATATTCAGCCATCGATTTAGGGTCTTTTTGATAACCGGCATCACACCATCCAAGAACTTCGCCGAGCGGTAACTCCTCTGACTTAGTGATGCTGTACTCACTTAAGCAGGCGTAGAATCCATCGCCATCGCTCGCCGGTATCCCCTTAAACTTAACGTAATCGCTGACGATTTCGTGACGGTCTGCTTGCGGTTTCCGACGGTACTCAACAAGTTTTAAATCCGCATGCTCAAACACCGCCGGGGCTTTCGGAGCTTCGACTTTAGGCTCGCTCTCAACTACTGAGTTTTTTTGTTCTGCCGGATATAAAGCAGCCCCTAACATTGATGCGCAAATAAAAATGATGCCATAAATAACACTAGACCCCATCCTGCTGGGCATGCGTACCCATTGAGGCTTTATCAAACCTATGAAAAACGCCAGCGCCGAGGCAAGTGATACAAATACAATTAATCTTTCCAAAATAATCCCTCTAATAAACTAATTATCATGCATTTAACGTGTGTAATTGCCATGAGCATAATAGCAAAGCATTATTAGCTGATGGCAATTATTGGCAGAAACCCGGCCATTCATCCTGCGGCGGATATGAGAATGTTTGCCCGTCATAATTCACCGCCACGCCACGCACCAACGCCCGCAACTCCCATCGCTCCGGCGTGATACCGTGCTGCGCCAGCTCTAACCGTATTTGCGGAATCCTTGCCCGTTTCGCCGGGGTTATCCGCAGAGTTGGAGGAAGAAGTGAAGACAAATGCCAGTGGGAAGCTTTTCAAAGTGGATTACGGGAAATTCTGTGAAACGCTGCGAATGGCAAAACCAGACCTGCCGCGCGGTCAGGCTACCCATGTATTACGGCACACTTTTGCCAGCCATTTTATGATGAACGGCGGGAATATTATCGCCCTACAACAGATACTTGGACACGCCAATATCCAGCAAACAATGGCTTATGCAAACCTGTCACCAGATTATCTGCAAAACGCCGTTATACTCAATCCATTGAAGGGCGGATTAGCGGCTTAAGAGTGTCCACAAACTGTCCACATTGGGCAAAATTTGAAAACGTTACTGAACGTTGTAAGTTTTACAACAAACTGTTTTTAATGGATAATTTTTTAAGAGACAAAAAAAAGCCCTCCATCATGGAGGGCAAAAGACAGGGATGGTGTCTATAGCAAGGAAAACAGGGTGTTACTGGGTACTACTTACTTCTGGGCAGAAGAGGGTTGTGCTGCTGGCGCCTGCTGCATTTTTTCCATGCGCTGCTGGTGCTTTTGACTCAAGGCAGTCTTTTGCTCTGGGGTGAGCAAGTTATACATTTGGTTACGTACTTTGGCCATTTCGACCTGACGTTCAATATTGTCTTTGGACATTTTCTCGGCTTGTGCTCTTACCGCGGCTTCGTCAAATTTATCGGCGGTGACCAGCTTGTGCATTGCTTCACGGTCAGCAATATCAAGGCGAGGTTGGCTCTGGCGAGACTGGCGCATCAGGTCACGCATTTGCTGGCGTTGCTGTTCAGTCAGATTGACGCCATCAAACATGTTATGGTGGCCGCGACCATCTTTCTTATTCATCATTGGGCCGTCACCGTAGCACCAGCTATCTGTTGCCCCGGTTTTATCGCCAGCGAAGGCGGCTTGAGAGCCGAGAACTAGCATTGACGCCATGATTAACGTTGTTACTTTATTTACTTTGCGCATTATTAACTCCTGGGTTTATCTGCTAAGCGGTTCACTGCTATGCGATTCAATGAGAAGCATTCTATCGGCCTGGCTGCAAACAAGCGTCAGTGGATGTAAAACTGGAGTCAGAGCATGTAAAGCTAAGTAAAGTCATGGAATACCGGCAATTGATAACGTATTTTGCGTCAAGAGGAGAAACAATCATGCATAAAATCCTATTAGTTGATGATGATCGCGAACTGACGTCACTGTTGAAAGAATTACTGGAAATGGAAGGCTTCAATGTTGTTGTTGCTCATGATGGTGAGCAGGCATTAAACCTACTGGACAGCTCTATCGACTTGTTATTACTTGATATTATGATGCCGCGTAAAAATGGTATCGAGACACTGAAAGAGTTGCGCCAACACCACCAGACCCCGGTGATTATGCTGACTGCCCGTGGCAGCGAGCTGGATCGGGTACTTGGACTGGAACTAGGCGCAGATGATTATCTGGCAAAACCGTTTAATGACCGCGAACTTGTGGCACGAATCCGCGCTATTTTGCGCCGCTCTAATTGGAGTGAGCAGCAACAAAATGTCGATCAAGGCGCACCAATACTGGACGTGGATTGCCTGCAATTGAATCCGGGTCGTCAAGAAGCCACCTTTGAAGGCCAATCGCTGGAGTTAACTGGTACTGAATTTACCTTACTCTACCTGCTGGCCCAGCATCTCGGTCAGGTCGTCTCGCGGGAACACCTCAGCCAGGAAGTGCTGGGTAAACGATTAACACCTTTTGACCGCGCGATTGATATGCACATTTCGAACCTGCGCCGTAAATTGCCGGATCGCAAAGACGGGCTACCTTGGTTTAAAACCTTGCGTGGTCGTGGGTATCTGATGGTCTCTGAAACATGATTAACAGCTTAACGGCGCGAATTTTTGCGATTTTTTGGTTTACGTTAGCACTGGTATTAATGCTGGTGCTGATGGTTCCCAAGCTCGATTCACGCCAAATGACCACGTTGCTCGATAGCGAATTGCGTCAGGGAACAATGCTGGAGCAACATATCGAAGCGGAGCTCACCAGTGATCCGGCCAATGACCTTATGTGGTGGCGGCGGCTATATCGCGCTATTGAGAAATGGGCGCCGCCGGGTCAGCATTTAGTGCTGGTCACCTCCGAGGGGCGAGTCATTGGTGCCCAACGGCAAGAAATGCAAATTGTCCGTAATTTTATCGGGCAATCTGATAACGCCGATCAGCCGAAAAAGAAAAAATATGGCCGTATCGAGATGCTCGGCCCCTTCTCCATCCGTGATGGGGAAGACAACTATCAGCTCTATTTGCTACGCCCGGCCAATAGCCCGCAATCCGATGTTATTAATCTGGTCTTTGACCGGCCGCTGTTACTGTTGATTGCCACCATGCTTATCAGTGCTCCCCTGCTGTTATGGCTGGCCTGGAGCTTAGCGAAACCGGCGCGCAAGCTGAAAAACGCAGCTGATGACGTGGCGCGAGGCAATCTGAAACAGCACCCTGAGCTGGAATCTGGGCCACAAGAATTTTTAGCCACCGGGGCCAGTTTCAACCAGATGATCAGTGCGCTAGACAGGATGGTCGTCGCCCAACAGCGGCTGATTTCCGATATCTCTCATGAGTTACGGACACCACTTACCCGCCTGCAATTGGCTACCGCGCTGATGCGCCGCCGCCACGGAGAAGGGAAAGAACTGGAACGTATTGAGATGGAAGCGCAGCGGTTAGACAGCATGATCAATGACTTGCTGGTGTTATCTCGTAGTCAGCATAAAAATGAGTTACATCGCGAGCCGATTAAAGCAAATGATTTATGGTCTGATGTACTGGAAAACGCCCAGTTTGAAGCAGAGCAAATGGGCAAAGTGCTGGAAGTCACCGCACCGCCGGGGCCGTGGACGTTATTTGGCAATCCAGCAGCCCTGGACAGTGCGCTGGAGAATATCGTGCGTAATGCACTGCGGTATTCTCACCATCACATTGCCGTGGCATTCAGCGCTGATAATCAGGGTGTTACTATCATTGTTGATGATGATGGGCCGGGTGTCAGTCCGGATGACCGTGAACAGATATTCCGGCCATTCTACCGTACAGATGAAGCGCGTGACCGCGAGTCTGGCGGGACAGGCTTGGGGCTGGCGATTGTCGAAACTGCCGTTAATCAGCATCGTGGATGGGTTAAGGCTGAAGATAGCCCATTAGGTGGGTTGCGTTTGGTGATTTGGTTACCCCTGCACCCCCTTAAAGGGTAATTGCCCTTCGCCATTACAGGGTTATCTGCTTACCGCCTTCTGCCCGATCACTCTTGATCGGGCAGATCCTGGCTGTTATCTTTTGGCGTCTCTCTGACTCTGTTTTCCAATCGCCCTGCTTCTTGTTCCAATAACCGTTTTTTGCGCTCAACACCCCAACGATAACCGGATAATGCCCCATCCTGACGAATGACTCGGTGACAAGGAATGGCTACCGCCAATATATTCGCAGCACAAGCACCAGCCACAGCACGCACCGCGTTGGGTGAGCCCAGCTTAACAGCGATATCGGCATAACTGGCCGTTTCCCCGACAGGGATTTCCTGTAACGCCTGCCAAACCCGCTGCTGAAAAGCAGTGCCACGAATATCCAGCGGCAAATCAAGCCCGAGTTTTGGGGCCTCAACGAACCCGACGACCTGGGCGAACCATTGTTCTACTTCACAATCCCCCCCAATCAACTGCGCCCGAGGAAACATATCCTGCAATTGCTGCACTAACAGCGCGGGTGAGTCGCCCAATAAAATGGCACAAATTCCCAGTGCACTTTTTGCCATCAAAATGGCCCCGAGAGAGCTTTCCCCCACGGCAAAATGTAATATGACATCACGCCCACCTTGGCGATAGCGGGTCGGTGTCATCCCCAATAACTGGTTAGATTGCTCATAAAAACGGCCATTGGCGTTAAAACCGGCCTCAAAAATGGCGTCGGTCACCGAGCAAGGCCCAGCCAGTTGGGCGCGAACCCGCGCACTGCGGATGGCAGTGGCATAAGCCTTCGGAGTTAACCCAGTGAGCGCTTTAAATAACCGGTGGAAATGAAAAGCACTGAGATTGAATTTTTCCGCTAACTCACTGAGCTTAAAAGGTGTTTCGGCTTGTTCAATTAAACGGCACGCCTGACTGATTTTTTCTGCATTCAGTCGCCCTTGGGGCAACTCAGTCGGCCGACAGCGCTGACAAGGCCGAAAACCAGCCAATTCAGCCGCGTGGTTATCAGCAAAAATTTCAATATTTTCTGCTCTGGCCTGGCGGGAGGCGCAAGATGGCCGGCAATACACGCCAGTGGTTTTCACCGCATAAACAAATTGGCCGTCTGCCGTTTTATCGCGATTTCTCATCGCCACCCAACGCGGGTCTTGCGCCATGTCTAACAAATTTTTATCTGGTTTCATGATGAATGCCCCATTAATACTGACGATGGTAAGCAGTCTATAAAATCGCCGCGAGGGTTACTCTCCGCTCCTTGCTATTGAATCTTTGTTTGACCTCACGGGTTGTCAACCGCTGCACCGGGAGAGGCTTTCTGATATCCTGCGCCCCTTATTATTGGGGGACATATGCTTAATATCGTTTTATTTGAACCCGAAATCCCGCCGAACACCGGTAATATCATCCGGTTGTGTGCGAATACCGGCTGCCAGCTCCATCTGATTAAACCTTTGGGTTTCACCTGGGATGACAAACGCTTACGCCGCGCGGGTCTTGATTACCATGAGTTTGCTAACATTAAGCATCACCATGATTATCAAGCTTTTCTGGATAGTGAAAATCTCGATGGCGCGCAATCAGTGAGTAACGAATCCACGGGTACAGAATCTGCCCGTTTATTTGCCCTGACAACTAAAGGGACACCCGCCCACAGTGCTGTTAGCTATCAGATAAATGATTATTTGTTGTTTGGCCCTGAAACCCGCGGCTTACCGCCAAATGTTCTGGATGCATTACCTGCTCAACAGAAAATTAGAATTCCAATGCAAGCCGATAGCCGCAGTATGAACCTGTCAAATGCAGTGTCAGTGGTGGTGTATGAGGCCTGGCGGCAATTAGGTTATCCAGGTGCATTACTGAAAGAATAGCGAATAAATGGCGGTGGCAACAGATTTGCTGCCCCATATAAGCGGTTTATACCTACAATACCCAAAGGCATTGGCGCTGCAGCAAGGCAGCTAACACCGCTGCGGCGTCAAGGACGACGGGTATAATTAGATACCGTCGCCGTACTCAAACCCATGGCTAACCCCATTAAAATGCTGATCCATATCCAATGACGGCTTGTCACTTTCGGGTTTGCCGACAATGCGAGCGGGAACTCCGGCGGCAGTTGTGTGGGGTGGGACGGCCTGTAATACTACGGAGCCAGCACCAATTTTAGCGCCACGCCCGACTTCAATGTTCCCCAGAATTTTCGCCCCGGCACCAATCATGACACCTTCACGGATTTTCGGGTGGCGATCGCCACTGGTTTTGCCTGTGCCGCCCAGTGTCACGGATTGCAGGATGGATACGTCATTTTCGACCACTGCGGTTTCACCAATAACAATACCGGTGGCGTGGTCTAGCATGATGCCGCAACCAATGGTCGCTGCGGGGTGGATATCCACACCAAAAGCGACAGATACTTGATTTTGCAGGTAAATTGCGAGTGCTTTTCTATCTTGCGCCCACAACCAATGGCCAATGCGGTAAGCCTGCAAAGCATGAAAACCTTTCAGGTACAGCAATGGCGTAGAATATTTATCAACAGCAGGGTCGCGTAGTCGCACAGCCAAAATATCGCGCGCTGCGGAGACTATCATCTGTGCATCCATACGATAGGCATCTTCTACCACCTCACGGATTGCAATAGCTGGCATGATGGGATTAGCTAACTTATTTGCCAGAATATAGCTCAGCGCACTGCCTAAATTTTCATGCTTCAATAATGTCGCGTGAAAAAAACTCGCTAACATTGGTTCACACTCTGCCAGTGCTCTGGCTTCAGATTTAATGCTACTCCAGACCAGCTCTAACTCTTCTGACGACATTACCTACTCCTGCCCATAAACAAGCCACCTCGGGGAACGGCCGAAGCAACTCATACCCTCGTCAATAGAATCGCAACTCCTATGACGTTGGATATATCATTATTATTTTATTGCAGCCAACCAACCTAACCGATCAAATGCCGCTTTTTTCATCTTTTTTGCTGCGACCCAGCAAAGTCAGTGCCGCTTCGCGGGCATTTTTATGACAATACAGCACCTGATAAATTTGTTCGGTTATTGGCATCTCGACACCATAGCGCTGTGCTAAAGCCAAAACTTCCTTGGTATTGCGGTAACCTTCAACCACTTGACCAATTTTGTCCTGTGCTTCTTGTACGCCTAATCCCTGACCTAACATGATACCAAACCGGCGGTTACGGGACTGGTTATCGGTGCAGGTTAGCACCAAATCGCCTAACCCCGCCATGCCCATAAAGGTGGAGGGTTCAGCGCCTAATGCAGCACCCAAGCGGGTCATTTCTGCCAAACCACGGGTTATCAAGGCCGTACGGGCATTTGCGCCAAAGCCAATGCCATCGGACATGCCAGCACCAATCGCAATCACGTTTTTAACCGCGCCGCCCAGTTGTACCCCGATAAAATCAGGATTGCTGTAAACCCTAAAACTTTTATCACAGTGCAATAACTGTTGCAGGTCTTCACTAAATTGCGCATCAGTTGATGCCAGGGCAATCGCAGTGGGTAGACCGGCGGCCAGCTCTTTGGCAAAGGTTGGGCCGGAAACCACCGCCAGTGGGATACTTTCTCCGAGCACTTCTCGCGCCACATCCGCCAGCAATCGGCCGGTTTCTGCCTCAAGCCCTTTAGTCGCCCAGACAATGCGGGCATCGGGGCGTAAATGAGGTTTTAACTGATTTAAAACCGCCCCAAAGACATGGCTGGGCACGACCACCAGCACATCACGGCTGGCTGCCAGCGCACGTGCCAGGTCAGTTTCCAGTAGCAGAGTATCCGGGAAAGGTACATCGGGCAGGAAAGCTTGGTTACAGCGATCTTGTTGTAAAATCTGGATATGTTTGGGGTCATGACCCCATAACACAACTTGATGGCCATTACGCGCCAGCGTAATGGCTAATGCGGTGCCGTAAGATCCGGCACCGATTACAGTCATTGAAGCATGGGTGGTGTTCATCAGGCATCCTGACGTTGTTCAGCACCTTCGCCTTCAGCCTGCTGTTGCAAGTAGTTCATGAACAGAGCATCAAAGTTAACCGGTGCCAGATTCAACTGCGGGAAAGTACCGCGAGAAACCAAGCTGGTGATGCATTCACGGGCATACGGGAACAGAATGTTCGGGCAATATGCACCTAAACAATGCGCCAATTGGGTGCCGTCAATACCCGCGATGGAGAAGATGCCGCCTTGCTGTACTTCACACAGGAATGCAATTTCTTCGCCCAAAGAGGCCGTTACCGTCACACGCAGTACCACTTCATACACATCATCAGCCAGTTGGCTTGAAGCAGTATCAAGATCAAGTTTAACTTCTGGTTGCCAATCCTGCTGGAAAACCTGCGGAGCTTTTGGTGCTTCGAAGGAGATATCTTTGGTATAGATACGTTGGATCTGGAAAGCCATCTCGGTGTTATTTTGTTCTGACATGTGTCTAGATACCCTAAAGTTAGACGTCCTTTATTAAACAGCACAGCCGCCGTGGGTTCTTTCCATTAATATAATGGGCCCACTAACGAGTTAAAGCAGTGGGTCAAGCCCACCGCGCGCATCCAGGGCGTGTAAATCATCACAGCCACCGATATGCTGCCCATCAATAAATACCTGAGGCACTGTCGTCCGCCCGCTACGAGCAATCATCTCTTCACGTTTGTTCGGGTCATTATCAATGGCGATCTCATGGAAAGCAGCGCCTTTGCTGTTCAACAGTGCTTTAGCACGATGACAGAATGGGCAGGTTGCTTTGGTATAAATTTCAATCTTCGCCATATTGCACCTCAGTTAAATTAGTAATCTATTGATATGACTAGTTTTTATAAAACTTACTTGCCGCGTGCCAGTGGCAGATTTTCACCACTCCAACCCGCAATACCGTCTTTCAAGGTATACACTCGCTCAAAACCGGCTTTGTTTAGCAACTCGGCAGAGGCGCGAGAGGTTGTCCCTGTGGCACAAACTACAATAATAGGCTGCGCTTTATGCTTTTCCAACTCAGTCAAACTGCCGTTTTTAATGTCGGCCGGCAGCAAATTGATAGAACTGGCAATATGGCCCTTGCGGTAATCATCACGAGTGCGGATATCAACCACAACCGCATCTTCTTTATTAATCAAACGTGTCGCTTCGCCACGGGTAATCTCTTTCACTTTTGACAGTGTCGCTTTAAAGCTGGTGAAAATTACGGCGACGAACAACGCCACCCAAGCCAGACTCAACACTGGATGCAGGCTAATGAATTGCATAATTTCTTGCAACATGGGGGTAAAAACTCCCGTTAGTTAGGGGATAATATTCAAGGTCACAGAGTATACCTGCGCGTTGCGGCAAATACAGCCAATATGCAAGCGCTATTGCAGAAACTGCGAGCAATCTCGGGAAGTTTTATCACCGCTTTGATGATTTTTACGCAAAACCCCGCACCAATGTTGATCTCTTTGGGCTATTTTTAACCGGTTTTGTAGTAAATTACCGCCTTTGTACCGGGGCAGTACATATTTGAGTGTCGATAGCCGCGCATATCCAATTTGATGTTCGTGGCTATTTGACACTTCGATTTATATAAGAAAGAGGTTATGCAATGTCGAGCACGAAAAAACCACTGGTTCTGACTATTCTGGATGGCTACGGTCACCGCGAAGAACAGCAGGATAACGCCATTCTGAATGCCAAAACGCCCGTTATGGACCGTTTATGGCAGCAACAGCCTCACACCTTAATTGCCGCTTCAGGTCTGGCGGTCGGCCTGCCTGATGGCCAGATGGGTAATTCTGAAGTCGGTCACGTCAATTTGGGTGCTGGCCGTATTGTTTATCAGGATTTGACCCGCCTCGACAAAGAAATCAAAGACGGCGACTTTTTCACGAACCCAACACTGACTGCCGCCATTGATAACGCCGTAAAAGCAGGCAAAGCGGTTCATATTATGGGCCTGTTGTCTGCCGGTGGTGTTCACAGCCACGAAGACCACATTATGGCGATGGTTGAGTTGGCCGCCAAACGCGGTGCGACTGCTATTTATCTGCATGCATTCCTTGATGGACGTGACACCCCGCCGCGCAGTGCTGAATCATCACTGAAACGATTCACTGATAAATTTGCCGAGCTGGGTAAAGGCCGCATTGCCTCTATTATTGGCCGCTACTACGCGATGGATCGTGATAACCGCTGGGATCGTGTACAGCTGGCCTACGATTTGCTGACTCAGGCAAAAGGCGAGTTCACTGTCGATAACGCAGTTGCTGGTCTGCAAGCGGCTTATGCCCGTAATGAAAATGATGAATTCGTTAGACCGACTGTCATTAAAGCGGCTGGCGAACCCGATGCAGCGATGAACGACGGCGATGCATTAATCTTCATGAACTTCCGTGCTGACCGCGCCCGTCAAATCACCCGCACCTTTGTTAGTACCGATTTTGACGGATTCAAACGCGATAAAGTGGTTAACTTCGGCGATTTCGTGATGTTGACTGAATATGCTGCGGATATCAAAGTGGCTTGTGCTTACCCACCCGCATCACTGGAAAATACCTTCGGTGAGTGGTTAATGAAGCATGACAAAACTCAGTTGCGCATTTCGGAAACTGAAAAATATGCCCACGTCACTTTCTTCTATAACGGCGGCGTTGAAGAGCCATTTAAAGGTGAAGATCGCATTCTGATTAACTCACCAAAAGTTGCGACCTATGACCTGCAACCAGAAATGAGCTCCGCAGAACTGACTGAAAAATTGGTCGGGGCGATAGCTAGCGGTAAATATGATGTGATCATTTGTAACTATCCGAATGGCGATATGGTCGGCCATACCGGTGATTATGATGCTGCCGTGAAAGCAGTAGAAACACTGGATAATTGCATTGAACAAGTGGTTGCCGCGGTGAAAGCCGTTGATGGCCAATTGCTCATCACCGCCGACCACGGCAATGCTGAGCAGATGCGCGACCCGGCTACCGGTCAAGCACATACAGCCCATACCAGCCTGCCAGTCCCGCTGATTTACATCGGCAATAAAGACGTTAAAGCCGTTGAAGGCGGCAAGCTTTCAGACATCGCGCCAACCATGCTGTCACTGATGGAAATGGAAATCCCGCAAGAGATGACTGGTAAGCCGCTGTTCATCGTGGAATAATCCTTCGTTATGAAGGAAAAGGCATCATTTGCAATATCAATGGTTACGGAACATACCATCGCCGACAACAAAGACGCTCTTTCTGAGTTGTCGGGTCAAATGGTGCGTCGCCCGTGGTCAGCACTGTACGCCAGCGTTTTTTGCGCTGGCGTCCTGCTGTGCCCATTAGTTAGCAATGCAGCTGATGCCCCGGCGGCCGTGAAAACGGCAGAGAATAAAACCCAGCTGAAAACACTTCAGCAGGATATCGCCGAAAAAGAAAAAAGTGTTCAGCAACAAAAACAACAACGCAGTTCTTTACTCGATCAGCTCAAACAACAAGAGAATACCATTGCTCAGGCCAGCCGCAGCCTGCGCGAAACCCAAGGGACTCTGACTGAGTTAGACAAAGATATTTCCAGCCTCACCGCCTCTATTACAAAGCTACAAAGCAAACAATCTCAGCAGCAAGATATGCTGTCACAACAACTTGATGCCGCCTTTAAACAAGGCCAGCACAGTGGGTTAGCGCTGATTTTAAGTGGTGAAGAGAGCCAGCGCAGTGAGCGTATTTTGGCCTATTTCAGTTATCTCAATGAAGCTCGCCAACAATCTATTAAAGATTTAGAACAGACGCGTACCCACCTGTCTGCTGAGAAAAAAACGCTGGAACAAAAGAAAAATCAGCAAAAAACGTTGTTAGATGAGCAGAAAACGCAACAGCAAAAGCTGGAGCAAGCACGTACAGCACGCAAGCAAACCCTGACGTCGTTGGAGGCCTCGCTGGAGAAAGACCAGCAAGGTCTGGCTGAGTTAAAATTAAATGAATCGCGTCTGCGTGATCAAATCGCCAAAGCCGAGCGGGAAGCCAAAGCCCGTGCGGAACGGGAGGCCAAAGAAGCTGCCCGGGTACGCGAACAAGTCAAAGCCAAAGAACAACAAGCGAAGAAAACCGGTTCCAGTTATAAACCAAGTGAGGGTGAGCGCTCACTGATGGCCAGAACCGGTGGTCTGGGTCGCCCGGGGGGGCAAGCTGTCTGGCCTGTCCGTGGCAATGTCACCCATAGATTTGGCGAAGCTTTACAAGGTGAATTGCGCTGGAAAGGTATGGTTATTTCCGCGCCAGAAGGCAGTGAAGTTAAAGCTATTGCGGATGGGCGGGTGCTGTTGGCCGACTGGCTACAGGGCTACGGCTTAGTGGTGGTCGTCGAGCACGGCAAAGGGGATATGAGTTTATATGGCTACAACCAAAGCGCGCTGGTCAATGTGGGTGCGCAGGTGAAAGCAGGTCAGCCGATTGCTCTTGTTGGCACCAGTGGCGGTCAGGGCGAGCCATCACTTTATTTCGAAATCCGCCGTCAGGGGCAAGCTGTTAATCCGCAACCTTGGTTAGGAAGATAGAAACAACGTTAGGGAATACGATTTGCGCTATTTCAATACCCGTCGGTTTATCATAGTAAGCAGCCTACTCATCGCCAATGCCGCACAGGCGGGCAAACTTTCGATTGTTATTGATGACTTTGGTTATCGTCCCCAGAACGAAAACAAGATATTACAGATGCCATTGCCTATTTCAGTGGCAATTTTACCTAATGCCCCCTACGCCAGAGAAATGGCGGTCAAAGCCCATAATCAAGGGCGCGAAATTCTCATTCACTTACCAATGGCTCCGCTGAGCAAGCAGCCATTGGAGCGCGATACCTTGCAGCCATCAATGAGCAGCGAAGAGATTCAGCGCATTATTCGCCAGGCGGTGAATAACGTCCCTTATGCTACTGGGATGAATAATCATATGGGCAGCGCAATGACCTCCAGTTTGCCGGGGATGCAGAAAGTGATGCAGGTGCTGGAGCATTATCAGCTCTATTTTCTCGATAGCGTCACCATCGGGAATAGCCAGGCCAGCAACGCGGCACAAGGTACTGGTGTTAAAGTGATTAAGCGAAAAGTGTTTTTGGATGACTCGCAAAACGAAGCCGCCATCCGCCAGCAATTTACCCGCGCGGTAGAACTGGCGCGCCGTAATGGCTCGGCGATTGCAATCGGGCATCCGCATCCGTCCACAATAAAAGTGCTGCAACAGATGTTGCCCCAGTTGCCGTCTGATATCGTATTGGTTAAACCTAGCGCGCTGCTAAACGAACCGGTACACAACAATAGTGGCAGCGGCATCACCCCACCAGCCACATCAAAACCGCGTGATCCAGCCAAAGGTCAGCGCTTGAAAGTTATCAAGCAATGCAAACCTAAAGCCAGTTATGTGGCTGAGAAAATCTACGCCGATAAGATGTTTACTGTCTTAGGTGAGAGCCTGATGCAAAATCCGGCAGTGATATTTGTGCAGCAACATTGGCAGCAATACTTCCCGCCAACAGCACCAGTAGCTCCTGCTGAGAAACTGCAACCGAGTAGCCAAGACACCAATAAGCTAAAAACGGCAAGACCATAACTGACGCAATAAAGCGGGGCCGCCATCATCTGGCCGCCCCGTTTTTAATCCTGCAACTACCGGTTAGTGGTTCGGATTCACCGCTAATCCCTGTAGCTTCAAGTACGAAAGGGAGATTAATCCCAGCTTAACACCACTTTACCAGAGCGACCCGAGCGCATCTCATCAAAGCCTTTTTGGAAGTCATCGATAGAGAATCGGTGGGTGATAATGGGGGTTAGATCCAAGCCAGATTGAATCAGCGCCGCCATTTTGTACCAGGTTTCAAACATCTCACGGCCATAAATCCCTTTGATAAACAGCCCTTTGAAAATCACCTGATTCCAGTCGATAGACATATCAGATGGCGGTATTCCCAGCATTGCAATACGACCACCGTGATTCATTGAGTTAAGTAATGTGCGGAAAGCTGGCGGCGCACCAGACATTTCTAGCCCCACATCAAAACCTTCTGTCATGCCCAGTTCCGCCATAACATCATTCAGGTTTTCTTTACTGACATTAACCGCCCGGGTCACACCCATTTTGCGAGCCAGATCCAGCCGATATTCATTCACGTCAGTGATAACCACATGGCGAGCACCAACATGCTTACACACTGCTGCCGCCATGATGCCAATCGGGCCAGCACCGGATACCAATACATCTTCCCCAACTAAATCAAAGGATAATGCGGTGTGTACCGCATTGCCGAAGGGGTCAAAAATAGCGGCTAGCTCGTCAGAGATATTGTCGGGAATTTTGAAAGCATTAAATGCAGGAATAACCAGATACTCGGCAAAAGACCCTGGACGGTTCACACCCACACCGACGGTGTTGCGGCAAAGATGGGTACGGCCACCGCGGCAATTACGGCAATGCCCGCAAGTAATATGGCCTTCGCCTGACACCCGGTCACCAATATTAAAGCCTTTAACTTCCTGACCAATGGCGACAACTTCGCCCACATATTCGTGACCGACCACCATTGGGACAGGAATAGTTTTTTGTGACCATTCATCCCAGTTATAGATATGCACATCAGTGCCGCAAATAGCCGTTTTGCGAATTTTGATCATGATGTCGTTGTGGCCCAGCTCTGGCTGCGGCACATCGGTCATCCAAATACCTTCTTCTGCTTTCAGTTTGGACAGTGCTTTCATGAAATCCCTTACTTAATAACGTTAAGCTGTTTACCAATACGCACGAAGGCTTCAACAGCCCGCTCGACCTGTTCTGGCGTGTGATCTGCCGACATCTGGGTGCGAATTCGCGCCTGACCTTTCGGCACCACTGGATAGAAGAAACCAGTGACGTAAATACCTTCTTTTAGTAATGCATTGGCAAACTCTTGCGCTAATGTCGCGTCGCCCAGCATGACAGGGATAATGGCGTGATCTGCACCGGCTAAGGTGAAACCCGCCGCACTCATTTTTTCGCGGAATAAACGCGCATTCGCCCATAAACGATCGCGCAGCTCGGCACCGTCTTCCAATAGCGATAACACTTCAATTGAAGCGGCAACAATTGCTGGAGCTAATGAGTTTGAGAATAAATAGGGCCGTGAGCGCTGGCGCAGCCACTCAACCACTTCTTTACGCGCGGCGGTATAACCGCCCGATGCACCGCCGAGCGCCTTGCCTAAGGTACCGGTGATAATATCTACGCGATCCATAACTTCGCAGTATTCATGAGTCCCACGGCCATTGGCACCCACAAAACCTACTGCATGGGAGTCATCGACCATCACCAATGCCTGATACTCATCGGCCAAATCACAAACACCTTTTAGGTTGGCAATGACCCCATCCATTGAGAACACACCGTCCGTGGCTACCATAATATGGCGCGCGCCGTCGGCTTTGGCTTGTTCTAGCTGCTCTCTCAGCTCGTTCATGTCATTGTTCGCATAACGATAACGCTTGGCTTTACATAACCGCACGCCATCGATGATAGAAGCATGATTCAGCGCATCGGAAATAATCGCGTCTTCTGGCCCCAGCAGGGTTTCAAACAGACCGCCATTCGCATCAAAACAAGAGGAATAAAGAATGGCATCTTCCATGCCGAGGAAGCTGGCCAGCTTCTGTTCCAGCTCTTTATGGGTATCTTGGGTACCACAAATAAAACGCACTGAAGCCATGCCAAAGCCATGGGTATCCATGCCTTTTTTGGCCGCTGCAATCAGTCGCGGATGGTTTGCCAGACCCAAGTAGTTATTGGCGCAGAAATTAATTACATGGCGACCATCAGCCACTGCAATATCCGCTTGTTGGGCGGAGGTAATAATCCGTTCGTTTTTATACAGCCCTTCAGCACGAGTAGTTTTGAGTTGTTGTTCTAATTGCTGATAAAACGGGTTTCCATCAAAAGAAGGCAGGGACATTCGGTTATCTCCAAGATTGGCAGTTTCGCCCTACATTTTACTGCTTGATGGCTGAACTGACGAGAAACCTTGTCTGATATTATAAAAAATGCAGCACATATCACGGTGAACAATCCTAAACCTGCATCGAAACGTTGAGATTAATCCCTTTCGGCTGTGCGCTATCCTATGAAATGTTATGATAACGACAAATTAGTGTGGGGCATTGTGCCCGACCAAGAAGATTAGCAAGGGTGAACCTGATGATTATCGTCACTGGCGGCGCCGGTTTTATTGGCAGCAATATCGTTAAGGCACTGAATAATATCGGTTATAAAGATATTTTGGTTGTAGACAATCTGAAAGACGGCACCAAATTCGTCAATCTGGTTGATCTGGATATCGCTGATTACATGGATAAAGAAGATTTTGTCGCCAGCATTGTCGCCGGTGATGATATGGGTGATATCGACGCGATTTTCCACGAAGGTGCTTGTTCTTCCACCACCGAGTGGGATGGCAAGTATATGATGGATAACAACTATCAGTACTCAAAAGATATCCTGCACTTCTGTCTGGATCGCAGCATTCCGTTCCTATATGCCTCATCTGCTGCCACCTATGGCGGCCGTACTGATAACTTCATTGAAGATCGTCAATACGAACAGCCACTTAACGTTTACGGTTATTCTAAATTCCTGTTTGATCAGTATGTGCGTGAAATCCTGCCGCAAGCTGAATCACAGATTTGTGGATTCCGTTACTTCAACGTTTATGGCCCACGTGAAGGCCACAAAGGCAGCATGGCCAGCGTTGCCTTCCACCTGAATAACCAGATCAATGCGGGTGAAAACCCTAAATTGTTCTCTGGCAGTGAAAATTTCAAACGCGATTTCATCTATGTGGGTGATGTGGCTGACGTTAATCTGTGGTTCTGGCAAAACAGCGTATCTGGCATTTTCAACTGCGGTACCGGCCGTGCAGAATCCTTCCAGGCTGTTGCCGATGCCGTGGTGGATTTCCACCACAGCGGGCCTGTGGAATACATTGAATTCCCAGAAAAACTGAAAGGCCGCTATCAGGCATATACGCAAGCTGACCTGACTAATTTGCGTGCTGCCGGTTATGACAAGCCATTCAAAACTGTCGCTGAAGGCGTCAAAGAATATCTGACCTGGCTTAATCGCTCAGTCTAAATCACTTGCTGCAAGGAATTGATAAACGGTATGAAAATACTGGTCATCGGCCCTTCTTGGGTTGGCGATATGATGATGTCGCAAAGTCTTTACCGCACCCTGAAGGCCGAATATCCGGCAGCAGATATTGATGTGATGGCGCCCGCGTGGTGCCGTCCACTTTTGGCCAGAATGCCCGAGGTGCGCCATGCCGTCCCGATGCCATTAGGCCACGGGGTTTTTGCTTTTGAGGAGCGTCGCCGCTTGGGTCTGGCATTACGTGAGGCCGGTTATGATCGCGCTTACGTGTTACCAAACTCATTTAAATCCGCCCTAATCCCTTATTTTTCAGGTATTAAGCAGCGGACTGGCTGGCGTGGCGAAATGCGCTACTTCTTGCTCAATGACATGCGCATATTGGATAAACACGCCTTCCCAATGATGGTTCAGCGCTATGTTGCACTGGCTTATGATAAAGAGCGTATCCATTCAGCCGAAGATTTACCGCAACCT
This sequence comes from Yersinia rohdei ATCC 43380, assembly GCF_000173775.1. GTDB lineage: Bacteria > Pseudomonadota > Gammaproteobacteria > Enterobacterales > Enterobacteriaceae > Yersinia > Yersinia rohdei. The sequence continues at coordinate 52,886 of NZ_ACCD01000008.1, read as the reverse complement.
TTGCTCTGGCCACAATTGCAGGTTCAGGATGAAGAGATTGCAGAGGTGACCGCCTCATTTAATCTGTCCGACAGCCGCCCTATTATTGGATTCTGCCCAGGTGCAGAGTTTGGCCCAGCAAAACGCTGGCCACATTATCACTATGCTACATTGGCCCAGAAACTGATTGCTGCTGGCTATCGCGTCATCTTATTGGGTTCTGCCAAAGATAATGAAGCCGGGGAAGAAATCCGCCAGGCACTCGACGAAAACGAGCGCGAATATTGCCTCAATTTGGCAGGTCAGACTTCGTTGGATCAAGCCGTGGTAATGATAGCCGCCTGTAATGCCGTGGTAAGTAATGACTCTGGCTTGATGCATGTCGCGGCGGCATTAAATAAACCATTAGTGGCCTTATATGGCCCAAGTAGCCCGGACTTTACGCCACCGCTGTCTGATAAAGCCACCGTCATTCGCCTGATTACCGGCTATCACAAAGTGCGTAAAGGCGACAGCGCACAGGGTTATCACCAGAGTTTGATTGATATCCAACCTGAACAAGTGATGGCGGCCCTGGAAACACAGTTATCCGTAGCTAAAAATGTTGCCGCATTGAACAGTGCTGTCAGTGAGGCCGATTAATGCATGTATTGATCGTTAAAACCTCTTCAATGGGCGACGTTTTGCATACGCTGCCCGCGCTGACAGATGCAATGCATGCCATTCCCGGCATTCGTTTTGATTGGGTGGTGGAAGAAGGATTCAGCCAAATCCCTAGTTGGCATCCGGCGGTGGACAACGTGCTCCCGGTGGCAATCCGCCGCTGGCGTAAAAATTGGTTTGGTAGTGATACTCGCCAAGAACGCTGTGATTTTAAACGTGTCGTACAGCAACGCAGTTATGATGTGGTGATTGATGCCCAGGGGCTAATTAAAAGCGCCGCGCTGATTACCCGCATCGCCAAAGGGGTCAAACATGGCCCTGATTGCAAAAGCGCCCGCGAGCCCTTTGCCAGTTGGTTTTATAACTGCCGCCATGAGATTGACACCAAACTGCACGCCGTTGAACGCATACGCCAACTGTTTGCCATGAGCCTCGGTTATAGCAAACCTGAAAACCAGGGCGAATATGCTATTGCAGCACGTTTTTTAAACCAGCTACCCGCCGATGCCGGTCAGTATCTGGTTTTCCTGCATGCAACCACGCGTGATAGCAAGCATTGGCCTGAAAGCCACTGGCTAAAATTGATTGAGCTGGTCGCCCCCACAGGTTTAAAAATAAAATTACCCTGGGGTGCGGAACATGAATATCAACGCGCTTTGCGGTTAGCTGCTGATTTTCCTCATGTTGAAGTTTTGCCTAAACTCAGTCTTCAACAAGTAGCCGAAGTTCTGGCAGGGGCAAAAGCGGTCGTTTCTGTCGATACTGGCCTGAGCCATCTGACCGCAGCACTGGATCGCCCCAACATTACCCTGTACGGCCCCACTGATCCGGGTTTGATTGGCGGCTATGGGAAAAACCAGATTGCCGTTATTTCTGAGCAAAAAAGCATGAGCAGTATTACAGCTGAAGCTATCATGGCGCGATTGGAAAAACTGATTTCATAAAACGCCTTTATTCCCAGTGACGTTATGTGCGATTAGAAAATCTGTAAGCCCTATTTAGGGTGTCATAACAATAGGCTCTGCTAATTATCAGAGCCTATTGCTGTCTGCTTGTCATTGTTAAGTATCGCTAATGAATTATTTAAGTTATTAACAGGTTCAGTTAATTAGCATTTGTCTAATAACAATTTGTTGTTTGGCACCAGAACCCAATAATTACTCAATACAATTCCAATCAAATTTAACCTTGATGAGCCGATGATAAAACGCTAAAAAATATGAAATTATCAGTTAAATATGTTTCAAATAAGTAATCTGATGGTATCTATGGTTGTAGCGTTAATTACACTAAGAATTGATGGTAATTAACCTTATTCCAAAACGAGAAAATTCAATTTTTTGACCTCTAATTTGTTGAAAGTTTATATGCTTTTTTGGGGATGGACTGCCCCTCTGCTGGTTATAGGGCGGCCCCAGCCGAAAAGAGCCTTTCTTGTTCAACTATGGTATTATTCTTAATAATCTATATAAGTGAAATTGATAGAATGTTGCTGCGTTTATATCAGGTATTACTGTACCTTATTCAACCTCTGATTTGGCTGCGGTTGCTGTTGCGTAGCCGTAAAGCTCCCGCTTATCGCAAGCGCTGGGGAGAACGCTATGGTTTTTGTGCCGGTAAAGTGGTTGCTGGCGGCATCATGCTGCATTCAGTTTCAGTAGGTGAAACACTGGCTGCTATCCCATTAGTTAGAGCATTGCGTCACCGCTATCCATCATTACCCATTACTGTGACCACCATGACCCCAACCGGTTCTGAGCGAGTCCAGTCGGCTTTTGGTAAAGATGTTCACCACGTTTATCTTCCTTACGACCTTCCAGGTTCAGTTAATCGTTTTCTTGATCAGGTCAATCCCAAGCTGGTCATCATCATGGAAACAGAACTGTGGCCAAACCTTATCAATGCACTGTATCGCCGCAAAATACCCTTAGTGATTGCCAATGCGCGTCTTTCTGCTCGCTCGGCTGCCGGTTATAAAAAAATCGGGACGTTCATGCGCAATATGTTGCAGCGGATAACACTGATTGCCGCGCAAAATCAAGAAGATGGCGATCGTTTTATCGAGTTAGGCCTCAAGCGCTCGCAACTGACCGTCACCGGCAGTCTGAAATTCGATATATCCGTAACTCCTGAATTAGCCGCCAGAGCCATTACATTACGTCGGCAATGGGCACCGCATCGCCCCGTCTGGATTGCCACCAGCACGCATGACGGCGAAGAAACCATTTTGCTTGAAGCCCATCGGCAATTATTGCAAAGCTTCCCGACACTGTTGCTGATACTGGTACCTCGTCACCCCGAACGCTTCCCGAAAGCGGTTGAATTAACACAGAAAGCAGGGCTAAGTTACACGCTGCGTAGCAAAGGAGAAATCCCGTCTACCACCACACAAGTGGTGATTGGCGATACTATGGGCGAACTGATGCTGCTCTACGGCATTGCCGATTTAGCTTTTGTTGGTGGGAGCCTGGTTGAACGAGGGGGTCATAACCCACTGGAAGCCGCAGCCCACGCTATCCCTGTGCTGATGGGGCCACATACGTTTAACTTTAAAGACATCTGTGCCAAGCTGGAACAGGCTGAAGGGTTAATTACCGTAACCGATACCCAGACACTGGTGAAAGAAATCACCCAATTGCTGACGGACGAAGATTGCCGCCTCTATTATGGCCGCCATGCCGTTGATGTATTGCATGAAAATCAGGGCGCGTTACAACGGTTATTACACCTGCTGGAGCCTTACCTGCCGCAACGGAGCCACTAAATGAGTGCCAGAAAACGCCTGTCAGTGGTGATGATTGCCAAAAATGAAGCTTCGCTACTGGCAGATTGTTTAGCATCAGTAGCTTGGGCTGATGAAATAGTGGTATTGGATTCAGGTAGTGAAGATGAAACCATCGCACTAGCTCAACAATATGGCGCGAAAGTGTACAGCAATACTCAGTGGCCCGGTTATGGTAAACAGCGGCAATTAGCTCAGCAATATGCCACCGGCGAATATATCTTGATGCTAGATGCTGATGAGCGGGTCACGCCAGAGCTTAAAACGGCGATTGAAGCTGTCTTGTTAGCGCCAGTAGAAGGCGCGGTTTATAGCTGTGCGCGACGCAATCTGTTTTTAGGCCGATTTATGCGCCACAGTGGCTGGTATCCCGATAGAGTCACTCGGTTGTATCCACACCACCAATACCGCTACAACGACGATTTAGTTCATGAATCGCTCGAGTGTGGCTCAGCTAAAGTTATTCCGTTAACGGGTGATTTACTGCACCTGACTTGCCGTGACTTCTTTGTTTTCCAACGTAAACAACTCAACTATGCCCAAGCATGGGCGGAACAGCGCCATCAACAAGGCAAAAGCTGCAGCTATTTTTCTATTCTCAGCCATACTCTCGGGGCATTTTGTAAGACATGGCTATTCCGTGCCGGCTTCCTCGATGGTAAACAAGGGCTATTGTTGGCGGTCGTAAACGCGCAATATACCTTCAATAAATATGCGGCTCTGTGGGCACTGAGCCATCAATATCAGAAAAGCGAGGCCTCATGACCACTAAAGCCATCTATCCCGGGACATTTGATCCTATTACTAATGGGCATTTGGATTTGGTCACCCGCGCCTCAGAAATGTTTAGCCACGTAATTTTGGCTATCGCGGATAGCTCCAGTAAAAAACCCATGTTTACTCTGGCCGAGCGGGTAGCATTAGCGCAAACAGTGACTGCGCCACTGAAGAATGTTGAGGTCTTGGGATTCAGCGAACTGATGGCAGAATTTGCTAAAAAGCAGGATGCGAATATTTTAGTGCGCGGTTTGCGGTCAGTCTCTGATTTCGAGTATGAATGGCAACTGGCAAATATGAACCGTCACCTAATGCCAAAACTGGAAAGTGTCTTCCTGATGCCATCAGAAAAGTGGTCGTTTATCTCATCCTCACTGGTGAAAGAAGTGGCGCGCCACGGCGGGGACATCTCGCCATTTCTTCCAGCTCCCGTCACCAAAGCACTCATGGCTAAACTGGGCAGATAAGATTAATGCTGGCAGTGGCGGCAAAAGAATGTGCTGCGCTGCCCATGTTTTGCAATTTCGACCAAATGCCCACACTGACGACAAGGTTCCCCCGCTCGCCCATAAACCTGCAACTCTTGAGCAAAGTAACCCGGCTTGCCATCTGACTGTAAAAAGTCGCGTAATGTCGTGCCGCCCTGCTCAATAGAATGTAATAACACCGCTTTTATCGTCGCTACCAATCGTGTAATTTCAGATTCTGTCAACGAACCGGCAGCACGATCAGGCAAAATCCTTGCGGTAAACAAAGATTCACTGGCGTAAATATTGCCAACACCCACCACGACTTTGTTATCCATCAACCACTGTTTAATGACAGTGCGTTTGTTGCGCGACTTTTCAAACAAATATTCAGCCGTAAAGTCATCACTTAATGGCTCTGGCCCTAAGTGTGCGAGTACATTACTGGTTTCAAGGTCTTTCGCCCATAACCAGGCACCAAAGCGGCGTGGGTCGGTATAGCGCAGTATCTTGCCATTACTTATCACCAAATCGACGTGATCATGTTTTTCTGCTTCAGTTTCTGAAGATAAAATGCGCAAACTGCCTGACATCCCCAGATGCACAATAATCCAGCCGGTTTTAAGCTCTATCAGCAAGTACTTCGCCCGACGCTGGACACTTAATACGGGTTGGTCACTCAGCGAGAGAATTTCTTCAGACACTGGCCAGCGTAAACGAGCATTTCTGACCACCGCATAGAGAATGGTTTGGCCGACAAGATAAGGTTCGATTCCACGTCGGCTGGTTTCAACTTCTGGTAATTCAGGCATTTAACCTCCCTAAATGTATCTCACTGGGCTTTATATAATAAAAAACCCGGCCGAAGCCGGGTTTTATTAATCCACTAAAATCAAAATTATTTGATTTTAGCTTCTTTATAGATCACGTGTTGACGGACAACTGGATCGAATTTCTTCAATTCCAATTTTTCCGGCTTAGTACGCTTGTTCTTCGTAGTGGTATAGAAGTGACCAGTACCAGCAGAAGAAACTAGCTTGATCTTCTCGCGAACACCTTTAGCCATGATTCAGTTCCTTAATACTTCTCACCGCGGGCACGAAGTTCGGCCAAGACCGTTTCGATACCCTTCTTATCAATAACACGCATACCTTTAGCAGATACACGCAAAGTTACAAAGCGCTTCTCGCCCTCAACCCAAAAACGGTGAGAGTGAAGGTTCGGCAGAAAACGGCGTTTGGTCGCGTTCATTGCGTGGGAACGGTTGTTACCGCTCACCGGGCGCTTGCCAGTAACTTGGCAGACTCGGGACATGTCTATTCTCCAAAAATCAAATCAGCTCGAGCTTCGTATAGGATTTGGCCGCCTCGTCAGGCTTTAGAGCCCATCTCAGCAAATTCACTGAGAAGACTCACTGTCATCAGGTCAGAAACCCCTGTCACCAGGCTATAAACCTGCTGAGATAGGCTCTTCACGCCAAACCCAAGATTCTCAAAGGTGGCGTAGTATACGCTCTGAAGCGTAAGTGCTCAAGTCCCGAACAGCTAAAGATCCCGAAAGGATCAATTATTATTTAGCTAAAGCCATCCGCGTTCGGCAAATGAGACACATTCACCCCGTCCAACAACCAAATGGTCGAGCACCCGAATATCTAATAATGAACAGGCTTTTACAACCTGTGTGGTCATCAAACGGTCGGCTTGGCTCGGTTCAGCCTTACCCGAAGGGTGATTATGCGCCAGAATCAGCGCAGCGGCATTAACCTTCAGCGCTTCACGCACAATTTCCCTCGGATGGACTTCTACACTGCTGATGGTACCAGTAAACATCTCCTCATGGCGAATAACACGATGCTGGTTATCCAAAAACATAACTAAAAAAACCTCTCTTTCGCGTTGAGAAAGAATATTTTGCAGAAATTTTTGGGTTATATCGGGATTTAGCATGACACTTTCTCTCATCAGCCGAGATGAAAAGCAGCGACTCGCTAATTCTGCAATAGCCTGAATCTGGCTGTATTTCGAAACGCCAATCCCTTTTTTTGTACATAATGCCGAATAATCTGCAGAGACCAACCCCTGAAGCGAACCAAACTCTTTAATCAAATATTCGGCCATTTTCATGACATGCATGCCGGGAATACCCGTGCGCAGAAAAATAGCGAGCAACTCGGAGTCTGTCAGCACGGCTGCGCCATATTTCAGTAATTTCTCCCTTGGGGCCACCTGCCCATACCATTCATCCATCCCTTGGCTCCTGTTATCCCAAAACAGCACGGGCAGCATGCCTGAAGGCTTTGAGGCTGACGACCACAGGGTTAATAGCATGCGCAGCGTCTCGCAAAATTTGATATTGGTAGCATCCGGATATGCCCCGATAGCTAATCTGCTCTGCGGTTATGCTAAAATATCGCCTCTTACGGCTTTCATTCGGACAATCATGATGACGGGACTTTCCGGCAAACATATTGTGCTCGGGATTAGCGGGGGCATTGCCGCGTATAAATCTCCTGAGCTGGTACGCCGCTTGCGCGACAGAGGCGCAGATGTGCGCGTGGTTATGACCAGCGCGGCCAAAGCGTTTATTACGCCGCTCACGTTGCAGGCGGTCTCGGGCTATCCCGTCTCTGATGATTTACTCGATCCCGCAGCAGAAGCCGCTATGGGCCATATTGAGCTGGGTAAATGGGCTGATTTAGTTATTATGGCTCCGGCTACAGCGGATTTACTGGCCAGAGTCGCTGCCGGCATGGCAAACGACCTGCTGACCACCGTTTGTCTGGCAACTGCGGCCCCGGTGGCAGCGGTGCCCGCCATGAATCAACAGATGTACCGCGCGGTGGCGACACAAGCAAACCTGCAGACGCTGGCCAAGCGCGGAATGTTATTGTGGGGGCCGGGAAGTGGCAGTCAGGCTTGTGGCGATATTGGCCCAGGTAGAATGCTAGACCCGCTGGAAATTGTCGCGCTGGCGGAAGATTATTTTGCTACCAAACAAGACCTGCAACATTTGAGTGTCATGATTACCGCCGGGCCAACACGGGAAGCACTTGATCCGGTACGCTTTATCAGTAATCAAAGTTCGGGCAAGATGGGATTCGCGATTGCTCAAGCGGCCGCAGCCCGAGGTGCAAATGTGACTCTGGTTGCCGGGCCGGTGACTCTCCCAACACCGGCGGGTGTTAAGCGCATCGATGTTGTCAGTGCGCTTGAGATGCAGCAAACAGTCCAAAGCTTAGCGGCCCAGCAGAATATTTTTATTTCTTGTGCTGCGGTTGCGGATTACCGCGCCGAGCAAGTTGCTGACGAGAAAATAAAAAAACAGGGCGATGAAATTACCCTTAAATTGGTGAAAAACCCAGATATTGTCGCGGGAGTCGCTTCGATGGCTAAAAATCGTCCATTTGTTGTTGGATTTGCTGCCGAAACCCAGAATGTGGAAGAATACGCGCGACAAAAATTAGCGCGAAAGAAACTGGATCTTATTTGCGCTAATGATGTATCGCTCGCAGAGCATGGTTTTAACAGTGATACTAATGCCTTGCACCTTTTTTGGCCGACGGGAGAGAAACGCTTACCGCTTAGCGATAAACACCTCCTCAGCCAGTATTTAATAGACGAGATTGTCAGCCGTTATGATGAAAAAAATCGACATTAAAATTCTAGACCCACGTGTTGGCAATGAATTTCCTTTACCAACTTATGCCACTGAAGGCTCTGCTGGCTTGGATTTACGAGCTTGCTTGAGTGAAGCCGTTGATTTACAACCAGGGCAAACAACCTTGTTGCCAACTGGCCTGGCGATACATATCGGCGATAGCGCGCTGGCGGCAGTTATTTTGCCACGTTCAGGGCTGGGGCATAAACACGGGGTGGTATTAGGTAATCTGGTCGGGCTTATTGACTCTGATTATCAAGGTCAGTTGATGGTATCCGTTTGGAACCGCGGTCAACAACCTTTCACTATTGAACCTGGCGAACGTATCGCACAGATGGTGTTTGTCCCTGTTGTGCAGGCAGAATTCAATCTGGTTGAAGATTTTGACCAAAGCGAACGTGGTACCGGTGGTTTTGGTCATTCTGGGCGCCAATAACCAACCCTAGACCTTAATACCGTAAAAAAGCTATCACATAAGCCGCCGGGGCTTAGCCTTAGTGCGGCCGGTATTTTGGTTTTTGTTATTAAGTCATTTTTAGCAAGGGTCTACTCGGACATGGCAGAAAAAGAAAATACCAAAAGGAACAGGCGCGAGGAAATCTTGCAGGCTTTAGCACAAATGCTGGAATCCAGCGATGGCAGCCAACGCATTACTACCGCCAAACTCGCCGCTAATGTAGGGGTTTCTGAAGCAGCGCTTTATCGGCATTTCCCCAGCAAAACGCGAATGTTTGATAGCCTGATCGAGTTTATTGAAGACAGTCTGATGTCCCGCATCAATTTGATTCTGCAAGATGAAAAAGAGACATTTAATCGCCTGCGGCTGATCTTACTGCTGGTATTAGGGTTTGCAGAACGAAATCCAGGATTAACCCGCATCATGACCGGGCATGCACTGATGTTTGAACAAGACCGCTTGCAAGGGCGAATTAACCAGCTATTTGAACGTATTGAAGTGCAGTTACGCCAGGTTCTGCGCGAGAAAAAACTACGCGATGGGCAAGGTTTTATCCATGATGAAGCCCTGCTGGCGACACAATTGCTGGCCTTTTGCGAAGGGATGCTCTCACGTTTTGTTCGGTCAGAGTTTCGCTATCGACCAACACAAGAATTTGATGCTCGCTGGCCGCTAATTGTGGCGCAACTACAATAATTCGCTAGAAATGAGGTTGATGACAAACCGATATTTTCAGTTTCGTGTCTGTCGGGGCAACTGTACCTAAGGGCGCGGCGGCCGCTTACGTGGCTACAACCTATTCGGCACATTCCGCCTCCAATCAACTTTGTCAGCAGTCTAAATGCAAAAAGGGCTTTTAAACCCTTTTTGCATTAATTCATTAGCCTGACCTAAACGCCGTATTGCTCACGATAATTGCGTACGGCTGCCAAATGGTTGGTCATTTCTGGTTTTTCTTCCAAATAACTAATGACATCATTCAGCGTCACAATAGAAATTACTTTGCAGTGGTAATCGCGCTCAACTTCCTGAATTGCAGAGATTTCACCACGGCCACGTTCCTGACGATCCAATGAAATCATTACTCCGGCCAATGTGGCACCCTGAGCATTGATAATCTCCATTGATTCGCGAATAGCAGTGCCAGCGGTTATCACATCATCAACGAGCATGACTCGACCTTGTAGCGGGCTCCCCACCAAACTGCCACCTTCGCCGTGATCTTTCGCTTCTTTGCGGTTAAAACAATAAGGCAGATCGCGGCCATGATGCTCCGCCAGAGCAACAGCAGTAGTGGTTGCAATAGGAATGCCTTTATAGGCTGGCCCGAACAAGAGGTCGAATTCGACACCACAATCCATTAATGCCGCAGCATAAAAGCGCCCGAGTTTTGCCAGATCAAGCCCAGTATTGAACAACCCTGCATTAAAGAAATAAGGACTAACACGCCCAGACTTCAGGGTAAATTCGCCGAACTTCAACACCTGTTTGTTAAGCGCAAACTCGATAAAATCGCGCTGATAGGCTTTCATTGGTACTTCTCCTCTCACAGATTGTGACTGCTTTCGTTAATCACTTTGTTTAGTAATTTGGTACACCGCAAACCTGATTCACCGCAGCTATCTATACGTGAACACAATGAATCTTTGGTTAGCAGGCAAAAAAAAGGCGACTATCAAGTCGCCTAAATCAATTATTGTTCCAACGCCGCCTTCTGCGCCAGGAAGATAGTCTCTATCCCTCCCCGGGCCAAATCTAGCAACGCCAGTAACTCTTCGTGGCTGAAGGGTTCGCCCTCAGCGGTGCCTTGCACCTCAATCATCCGGCCATCTTCCATCATGACCACATTCATGTCAGTTTCTGCCGCTGAGTCCTCTACATACTCCAGATCGCAAAGGGCTTCACCTTTAACAATACCAACAGAAACCGCAGCAACTAGCCCTTTCATCGGGTTAGCTTTCAATTTGCCACTCGCAACCAGTTTATTCAGTGCATCAGCCAACGCAACACAAGCGCCACTGATTGAGGCGGTGCGGGTGCCACCATCAGCCTGCAATACATCGCAGTCTAAGGTAATGGTGAACTCACCAAGTTTTTTTAAATCCACAGCTGCGCGTAAAGAGCGCGCAATCAGGCGTTGGATTTCTAAAGTACGGCCGCCTTGTTTGCCTTTTGCGGCTTCGCGGGCATTTCGGCTGTGGGTAGCACGTGGCAACATGCCATATTCAGCTGTTATCCAGCCTTGCCCCTGGCCTTTCAGAAAGCGCGGAACCCCCTCTTCAACCGTGGCGGTGCACAATACTTTGGTATCGCCAAATTCAACCAACACTGAACCTTCAGCGTGTTTCGTGTAATTACGGGTCAGGGTCAATGGGCGGACTTGTTGTGCTGCTCGGTCTGCTGGACGCATGGGCTTTCTCCGGCTTTAAATCGATATTGGTCGCGCATTATACGGCCTTAGTGATGTAATGCCTATCCTGCCTGCGCCTGCGAGGCTATAATCCCTGCATCTTTTCTTTAAAACGGGTACGCACAATGATCCGCAGCATGACCGCCTACGCCCGGCGTGACATTAAGGGTGAATGGGGTAGCGCAGCCTGGGAGCTGCGTTCCGTTAACCAACGCTACTTAGAAACTTATATTCGCTTACCAGAACAGTTCCGCAGCCTGGAGCCGGTAATTCGCGAACGCATCCGTGGCCGCTTAACTCGCGGCAAGATTGAATGCCACCTGCGGTTTGAACTGGATGCCAGCGCACAAAGCTCTTTGATCCTCAATGAAAAACTGGCAAAACAACTAGTTGAAGCCGGTAACTGGGTCAAAATGCAAAGTGACGAAGGCGAAATCAATCCGGTCGATATTCTGCGCTGGCCAGGCGTTATGGCCGCAGAAGAACAAGATTTGGATGTCATCAGTACTGAACTGATGCAGGCACTGGATATCGTGCTGGATGACTTTATCGTTTCCCGCGAAACTGAAGGTGCGGCACTAAAAACACTGATTGAGCAGCGCCTTGATGGCGTTAGCGCAGAAGTAGTTAAGGTTCGTGCACACATGCCAAACATCTTGCAATGGCAACGTGAGCGGCTGTTAAGTAAGTTGGAAGAAGCTCAGGTTCAACTGGAAAATACGCGTCTGGAACAGGAATTGGTGCTGATGGCACAGCGTGTTGATGTCGCTGAAGAGCTGGATCGTCTGGAAGCGCATGTCAAAGAAACACACAATATTCTGAAGAAGAAAGAAGCCGTTGGCCGCCGCCTTGATTTTATGATGCAGGAATTCAACCGCGAGTCGAACACCCTGGCATCAAAATCTATTAATGCTGAAGTCACCAATTCAGCCATTGAGCTGAAAGTGCTTATCGAGCAAATGCGCGAACAGATTCAGAATATCGAATAAAGCTTCCGCAAGGTAATATTACAAGATATCTTTAAAGCCCGTTTTACGGGCTTTTTCAATCCAGTCACCCTGTAAAATAGCCTGGTTCTAGGTGAAAACCTTTACCAAAGGATTCTTCTGGCACTGAACTAATTTCAAAACAAAACGGTGCTGGAAAACACGAAAAACATCCCATTGCTCGCCCTTTTTGCTATTAGTCAGGATAAATATATCGTAACGATTTAAACCTAATACATACTTCTTGCCGATAATTTAATATTTAAATAAAAGGAAATTTTTACTCAGTGTCGATGCCATTGATGGCGACATTAGTTCCCATATTGGCTTGAGATGATAGTTATCATATTCAAAATAAAATTCCCAGATTACTTACCTTTTACATATTCTTGCCATTAACCCGCTAATCACCCCACATTTCTCTGCTTATGCTCGTTAGTAAAGCGTTCATCATCTTTCCTTTACTCATTTTAAGATTCCACCGATATGAACGTAACAACATAAAAAATAGTGTTTTTTATTTTTTCGTGCTTAACTTTCATCACAGTCTGAAAACAGAAAGAGCATTTAATATGATTACCGCTACTATCTACGATCAGGTATGAAGAAATTACACATATACTTTATGCATTGGATACTGTCGATAAGGTCATGCTCTAGAGGCCAGAATAACTATAATGACTGGGGAAGCCAGGAATAGAGGAACCTAAATTTCTGGCAAAAATAACTAACAGATACATATACACTTTTAGAGGATCGAAAATGTTCGAAGACCAAGACACATCGATCCTTAATACTTATTTTGGTACCCCTAGCCCATTTTGGCGGCTAGCTTTTGATAGTCAGGCTTTAGAGTTGTCTGCGATTAAAGAGACGACTAACATTGCCATTCCCCTGAATTCAGTTCAAACAATGAAAATCCGGAGCTTAACCGGTATTACGGCCAGTTTAGACATTGAAATTGAAATTTATGGCAATCCTCTTCATTTGCATCTGGTAGGCCGTAAAATTAATGGCAAAGAATGGGGAGGAACAGCATCTGCCTATGCAGACACTGAATCTGTAGCCCGTGATTTAGTCATGGGCCTTTCCTTTGCAGAACAAGTGGTTTCTGAAGCCAACTCAGTTATTGTCATCCTCGATAAAAACGGCCACGTCCAACGTTTTAACCACCTTAGCGAGGAATATACCGGTAAAAAAGAGCAAGATGTTATAGGAAAAAATGTCTACGACTTATTTATGACGGCCAAGGAAGGAGCATCATCGCGTAAAAATATTGAAGGCTTTTTTCAGCGAGGTGCATCTTATGAAGTTGAACGTTGGATTAATACTGTCAAAGGGAAGCGTCTCTTTTTATTTCGCAACAAATTTGTTCATAGTGGCAGCGGAAAAAATGAACGTTATCTTATCTGTTCCGGAACTGATATTACCAAAGAGAGACGTGCTCAAGAACGACTAAGAGTATTGGCAAATACCGATATGATTACTGGTTTGCCCAACCGCCATGCAATTCATGAACGTATTAATAGCGCCATTCAAACTCGCGGTGATACCTCCGTAGGTATTATTTATCTCGATCTCGATAACTTCAAAAAAGTGAATGACCATTATGGTCATATGTTTGGTGATCGGTTACTGAAGGATGTTTCGCTAGCTATTTTAAGCTGTCTGGTTGATAACGAAATGCTTGCCCGACTAGGTGGCGATGAGTTTATTGTGCTGGTCGAAAATGCCACCATGCAGATGCTTGAGACCACAGCACAGCGGATTCTTAACCGCATGAAATTGCCATTCCGTGTGGGACTGATCGAGGTATATACCGGCTGCTCAATTGGCATAGCGCTATGCCCAGAACATGGCGATACTCTCGAAAATATTATTCGCAGTGCGGATACCGCTATGTACACTGCAAAAGAAAATGGAAAACAAACCTACTCCATTTTCTCACAACAGATGAACAAGAAAGTATCAGAATACGTTTGGCTCGATACCAATTTGCGCAAAGCGTTAGAACAGCATCAGTTAAAAGTTTTTTACCAACCTAAAATATCCACCAAAACGGGAAAAGTGCATAGTGTAGAAGCATTAGTCCGGTGGCAATCGCCTGAAAGAGGCTTAATTGCCCCTTCGGAGTTTATCTCATATGCAGAAGAGTCAGGGTTGATTAGGCCCTTGGGAAAATGGGTATTGCAGACATCAATGCAGCAGGCTGTAGATTGGAAAAAACGCGGTATTAACCTGCGTATTGCGGTTAATGTTTCTGCCCGCCAATTAATCGACGAGGCTATCGTCACCAGCTTTATTGAATCCCTCGAGGCCAGTGCGCTGGAATATAGCTTAGTTGATGTTGAATTAACCGAAAGTTGTCTAATTGATGATGAAGATGCTGCCATCAACATCATGAAACAACTGCGGCACTTAGGTGCGCAGGTTCATTTGGATGATTTTGGTACTGGCTATTCTTCACTTTCCCAATTAGCACGCATTCCTATTGATGCAATTAAACTAGATCAAAGTTTTGTTCGCCATATTCATAACAATCTTATTTCACAATCTCTGGTTCGAGCCATTATCGTTGTTGCCGAGGCACTTCACATGCGAGTGATTGCCGAAGGAGTAGAGACTAAAGAGGAAGAGGAATTCCTGGATTCTATTGGCATTGATGAAAAACAGGGTTTTCTTTATGCCAAACCAATGCCCGCGAGTGAACTGGAGCATTGGCTGGTAATACAACACCCTCACCTTTTACTGGATTAGATGCATAACACTATATTGCTTTTGGTAATGCCGAGGTATGCCGGTCTTGCAACATAACGAGCCTCTCGATATAAGCAATATCTTTCGGCTCGATAGAAAAGGCAGAATCTACCCAGTCTTCAGTAATATCCATCAACTCAGAACGCGTTAATTGCAAAACACGTTGCCGAACTCGGATCATAGCTCTTACACCATTTAGCTTAGGTCTGATCGTATCAATAAAAGTTCGAGTTGCAATATATGCATCACCTGGTTGAAATAACTTATCCACTAACCCACGGCTTTCATACCATTCAGCAGCATGAGATTCCCCAGTCCAAATTAATTGTTCCGCCACCCTCATACCCGCCTTTCTGGCAACCAATGAATATCCCCCCATGCCCGGAAATAAATTAAATGCTATTTCAGGAAACCCCATTCTGGCTGTCGTCTGTGCCAGCACAAAATGATGGGCTAATGCCGCTTCAAATCCACCACCTAACGCGCTCCCTTCAATCATGGCAATAGATATCGCACCTGTATCAAACCCACGAGCCGCTGCATGAACACAATCTACACAAGCTCGGGCATATGCCAGAAGAGCTTCACGTTTACGCTTTTGGATCATTTGCGCAAAAAAGCTTAAATCTCCTCCTACGTTAAACATATTAGGTACTACCGAGCCCGTAACCCAAAAATCAATGGGTAATTTTGACTCTTTAGCCGCTTGCACTAATGTCATAATATTTTCAATTAACTCGAGGTTAAAGCAAGGGCGCGGATGAGCGCGTAGTAGCATCCACATGGTATTACGCCCTTCTTCATAATAAGCCGATATTTGAGATAAATGACCGGCTTCAGTAAAAGAGCGGCAGCTAGGGAAATTAATCATATTCATATTCCATCCAATGAGTTAGTTGAACACAGATAGTGCTATCGCCATATCCTTCTTGAGGAAAAGCTGCATTTGCCTTAATGACGGCAACTTAAGCTGGCAGATAAATAGTGAGTCACCCAATGGATAAATGAGCAGTAACACATTAAAAATTTAAAAAACGGCCTGCTTAGTGCACAAATAGAGAATGAAGAGAATATATGTATTCATGAGAATTGAATTTCAGCACTGATGGGCATTTACAATATGCTGGTTATTTCACCTCTTATACGAATAGTCGGCACATTGTTATCCAAGATTTATAAGATAGCTAAACCCTCGTCGTTTAATGCCTTCAACATATTATTTTGGGGCCAAAAGAGAGTTTTATTGCCTATAAAGGAATTATTAGTGATATCTCGCAAGACAAAATGCACACAAAGGTAGCCACTGAACTGTCGGCAACACCCATGCAAATTTCAAGCAGTTACAAAACCGTAATAGGGATAAAAACTGCCTCCTGATGCATTGCGATGTGATTCGCTAGAGTAATCATAAAGAAACACAGCAATACCTGGTTAGTGCGGAAAAACTCACTTTCACCATAGAATCATTGATATATGATATTTGGTTAATTCTTTTTTTATTTATATATATCAATTAATTAATTAATATTTAGATTAGATTAACTAATCTAAAATGCATAGTTTAGAAAATATCAGTCGCACGCCCCTAACTTAGTGATTACTCTGCGACCTTTGCAGCCCTTAAGAAATTTAACTCATTATGTTACTTAGTGTTCTTTACATTATTGGTATCACAGCTGAAGCCATGACAGGTGCTCTGGCCGCGGGCCGCCGTCAAATGGATATGTTTGGCGTCATTATCATCGCCTCTGCAACTGCCATCGGTGGCGGCTCAGTCAGAGACATGCTGCTAGGCCACTATCCACTGGGTTGGGTTAAACATCCTGAATATATTGTGATTGTTGCCATTGCAGCAATTGTCACAACCTGGATGGCACCACTAATGAAGCATCTACGCCATTTATTTTTAGTGCTGGATGCTATTGGGCTTATTGTTTTTTCCATTATTGGTGCACAAATTGCCCTCGACATGGGCCACAGTACAATTATTGCAGCTATTGCAGCAGTGATTACTGGAGTCTTTGGTGGTGTGCTTCGCGACATGCTCTGTAACTGTATCCCATTGGTATTTCAGAAAGAAATCTATGCAGGTATCTCATTTGCCGCAGCCTGGATCTATATTGCCCTGCAACACACCCCACTATCTCATAACTGGGTTATTGTCATTACGCTAGTCACTGGGCTAAGTGCAAGATTAATAGCATTGAGATTCCGACTTGGTCTGCCCGTATTTAAATATGAGCATTCTGAACATTAAATAAAATGGGAGGGGATTACTCTTCAGGTCGGAATCCGGCAATACCCTGTTGAGATAAAAAATCCGCCATCTCTTGTACTTCAGGGTGAGACAAAAAATGATTAATTTGTTTTGCCCGCACGGCTCCAATACCAGAGATTAAGCGCCACTCAGCGATACTTCGTTGTTGTAGAGGATGCCAGTGAGAATCAACGACTCCCCCCAGAGGAAATCCCAAAGCAGGCAGCCATTGGGAAAAGGGCTTCAGTCTTGTGTTTTGAAATTGTTGATAAATCTTTTCTGCCCGTACTCGCCCAATACCGGGGACCGTCGCAATTTGCTCTGCAGTTAATGATAGCCACCCAACCATATCATTGATAAGTCCATGACGAACAATCTCACGCCAAAACCCACGGCCTACATTACGCATATCTAAACCCTTAGGGCCACTGAGCCATGCCAAGCGGGAAAGAAACTGTGGTTCACACTCAAGAGGCAATAGACGAAAACAACTCAATGGATGAAATTTATCCTTCTCTGGCGGGATAAGATATTCACGCTGGCTTACTCGCCAGACAACGTTTTCCAGCCTTGGAATACCCTGCCCCGCCAATGTGATAGTGACTTGATCTCCCACTGCAATATTCCATTGTCGCCAAAGTGCTAAGGATCCAATATTCACCCGTCGAATCTGTTTATCATCAATTTTTACGGGTGCAACCTGTAAAACCACAGTAATTTTGCCTGTCCGACCAATAGTAAAATGAATGTCTTGGATTTCGGTCGTTTTCTGCAATGGTGGATATTTCCACGCCACAGACCAGTTACCGGATGCTGCCCGCCAATAGCGGCCGGCAGGTTCTTCCTCTTGGCGAATGACAACACCATCAGTTACAAAAGGCAGCGGAGTTTGATACCAGAAATCCCGCCACTGCATCACATCCTGACTTGAGGTCACAGGTTTGCTGTATTTAGCCGCCAAAGGGAAGCCCATCTCTTGCAGCAATGTGGTTTTCTCCACCAGATTTTTCGGGCCATCCGGCCATGCCCAAATAAAAACGCCAAGATTAGCCAGCAATGGCGACATCGTCTTACGCATTAGAGCGCCAGCAACAGAGGCCCTGGCATTGACTCCTCCTGACTGCACCTGTTGATGTCCGTCCATTTGCAGGAATAGCTCGCCTTGCAGAGTTAACCATGGAGGTGCCATTGAAATATGTTGCGGAATAGCTGAAATAAATGGCGCTTTATCAGTCCAGTTTAGGCCTTTCAGTCCATTACCTCGGCTAAGAAGCTGTATCAATTCTCCGGCTTGATACACCAGCGTAACCGCAACACCGTCTACTTTTGGTTGTACCCAGAGATCTTCTCGTCCCGACATCCAGTCAGCCAGTGCATTTTCATCTTTAAGTTTTTTTAATCCAGTATGGGCCACAGGATGAAGTAACTTCCCATCACCAGGTATTAAAGTATTATTCGCTTTATCGGGTAGCCCTAGACACTCTCGCCACCCATGCAATTTATCCTGCAACTGGTCGTAAATATCATCATCCAACAGGCTAATCCCTTGCTGGTGATAAGCCACATCCAACTGGTTAAGCTGCTTAACCAAAATATTTATTTCATCAGAGGCTCTTTTTTCTGACCATTCAGGGCAGACCGGTTTGGCTCTGACCTCCCAAGTTATAAACCCAACTATCAGTAAGGCTAGTATTTTTATATTTTGCACTCTCATCAGCGCCTCCTTTTTTGGTAACCGGAGTAAAACCTGAAATGTCTTGTCCGTCGAAGGCAAAAAGATTTAAATGCGCACGCTACCGAAAAATACTTTTATGCTTGCTGCAACAAGCTGAAATTACGCAATACTCCCCGCAAAAGCATAAAATCGTGCTGTTTATAGACAAAACATTCGGGTGAAATGCGTTGTAACGCTGCATGACGTGTAACAGCCGTGTATACTGTGCGGAGATTCACACTTCTGCTTTCTATATACACCCAACGTAATTGGCGTTGCAGATAGGCTGCAAACGAGCAAATTCCAGGTTCCTGATAACATCAGTAACTCTGGTTAGAGACCTCGTTAGCTCCGCTGTAACTTCAAGTAATAAGGGTATATCAACCTAATCAACTGAAACGTCATCATGGTTCAAGGCACGCTATACATAGTTTCCGCGCCCAGTGGGGCAGGGAAATCAAGCCTGATTCAGGCTTTGTTAAAAACACAACCTTTGTACGACACGCAGGTTTCTATTTCTCATACCACACGTGATAAACGTCCAGGGGAGAATCACGGCGAACATTACTTCTTTGTTTCTAAGGATGAGTTTTGCCAGATGATTGATGACGATGCTTTTCTTGAGCATGCCAAAGTATTTGAAAATTACTATGGCACCTCACGTCTGGCAATTGAGCAGGTTCTCGCAACCGGTGTTGATGTATTTTTAGACATCGATTGGCAAGGCGCGCAGCAAATTCGCGCAAAAATGCCAACCGCACGCAGTATTTTTATTTTGCCTCCATCCAAAGAAGAATTGGATCGCCGTTTACGTGGCCGTGGGCAAGATAGCGAAGAGGTCATTGCTAAGCGGATGGCGCAAGCTGTCGCTGAGATGACCCATTACGCAGAGTATGATTATTTAATCGTGAATGATGATTTCAATCTGGCATTGTCTGATCTGAAAACCATTATTCGTGCAGAACGACTGCGTTTAGGCCGCCAAAAACAGCGGCATGACGCTTTAATCAGCAAATTATTGGCAGACTGAACAGAGTTTCAGTATCATGCCCAGTCATTTCGTCACCTGTGGAGTAGCAGAATTATGGCACGCGTAACTGTTCAAGACGCTGTAGAGAAAATTGGTAACCGTTTTGACCTGGTGTTGGTCGCTGCTCGTCGGGCACGTCAAATCCAGTCCGGCGGTAAAGACGCACTGGTTCCAGAAGAAAACGATAAAGTTACTGTGATTGCGCTACGTGAAATCGAAGAAGGCCTGATTACTAATCAGATTCTTGATGTCCGTGAGCGCCAAGAACAGCAAGAGCAGGAAGCCGCAGAGATCCAAGCGGTAACCGCAATTGCTGAAGGTCGTCGTTAATTAGACAGCGAGTCTACTTTGTACCTGTTTGAAAGCCTGAATCTGCTGATTCAACGATACCTGCCAGAGGAGCAGATTAAGCGCCTCAAACAGGCATATCTTGTCGCACGTGATGCTCACGAGGGACAGACACGCTCCAGTGGTGAGCCTTATATCACTCACCCGGTAGCCGTGGCTTGTATTCTCGCTGAGATGCGGCTCGATTACGAAACCTTAATGGCGGCGCTGTTACATGACGTCATTGAAGATACACCCGCTACATATCAAGATATGGAGCAGTTGTTTGGAAAAAGTGTAGCCGAGCTGGTCGAGGGTGTCTCTAAGCTCGACAAACTTAATTTCCGCGACAAGAAAGAAGCTCAGGCAGAAAACTTCCGTAAAATGATCATGGCGATGGTGCAGGATATCCGCGTCATCTTGATCAAGTTGGCTGACCGCACGCACAACATGCGAACACTGGGTTCTTTGCGCCCAGATAAACGCCGTCGTATTGCCCGTGAAACCCTTGAGATATATAGCCCACTTGCTCACCGGCTGGGTATTCATCATTTAAAAATCGAGCTGGAAGAGCTAGGTTTTGAAGCTCTCTATCCCAATCGCTACCGCGTCATTAAAGAAGTGGTGAAAGCTGCTCGCGGTAACCGCAAAGAGATGATTCAGAAAATCTTGGCGGAGATTGAAGGGCGGCTGACAGAAGCTGGCATCCCTTGTCGGGTCAGTGGTCGCGAAAAGCATCTCTATTCAATCTATTGCAAGATGAACCTGAAGGAGCAGCGTTTTCACTCCATCATGGATATCTATGCTTTTCGGGTTATCGTTAAAGAAGTTGATACTTGTTATCGGGTATTAGGTCAGGCTCACAGCCTGTATAAACCTCGCCCTGGCCGTGTAAAAGACTATATTGCTATCCCTAAAGCTAACGGCTATCAATCGTTACATACCTCATTAATCGGCCCTCATGGGGTTCCGGTAGAGGTACAAATCCGTACTGAAGATATGGATCAGATGGCTGAAATGGGGGTGGCTGCCCACTGGGCTTATAAGGAACAAGGTGAGTCCGGCACCACTGCGCAAATCCGTGCTCAGCGCTGGATGCAAAGCTTGTTGGAACTCCAACAAAGTGCGGGCAGCTCATTTGAATTTATTGAAAGTGTAAAATCTGATTTATTCCCGGATGAGATTTACGTTTTCACCCCGGAAGGACGCATTGTTGAATTACCTGCCGGAGCCACACCTGTCGATTTTGCTTATGCTGTGCATACCGATATTGGTCATGCTTGTGTCGGTGCTCGCGTTGACCGCCAGCCATATCCGCTTTCTCAGCCGCTGAGCAGTGGTCAAACTGTTGAAATCATTACAGCTCCAGGTGCACGACCTAATGCCGCATGGCTTAATTTTGTCGTCAGTTCAAAAGCTCGCGCTAAAATTCGCCAATTGCTTAAAAACCTTAAACGTGATGAATCGGTAAGCCTTGGCCGTCGATTGCTAAACCATGCGTTAGGGAATGGCCGAAAACTGTCTGATATTCCTGAAGAAAATATCAAGCATGAACTGGACCGTATGAAGCTGGCTACGCTGGATGATTTGCTGGCAGAAATTGGCTTAGGCAATGCAATGAGTGTGGTGGTGGCTAAAAACCTCTTGGGTGACCAATCTACACTGGCGTCCTCTGGTACCCGTAATCTGGCAATTAAAGGTGCCGATGGCGTCCTCATTACCTTTGCCAAGTGCTGCCGTCCGATTGCGGGTGACCCTATTATCGCCCATATCAGCCCAGGCAAAGGTTTGGTTATCCATCATGAATCCTGTCGTAATATCCGTGGTTACCAAAAAGAACCTGAGAAATTTATGGCGGTTGAGTGGGATCAAGAGACTGAGCAAGAATATATTGCTGAAATTAAAGTCGATATGTTCAACCAACAGGGTGCTCTGGCTAATCTGACAGCCGCAATTAATGCAGCTGAGTCCAATATTCAGAGCCTGAATACTGAAGAGAAAGATGGCCGGGTATACAGCGCCTTTATTCGCCTGACTACTCGTGACCGAGTCCATCTGGCTAACATTATGCGTAAAATTCGTATCATGCCAGATGTGGTTAAAGTCAGCCGCAACCGAAATTAACGCCGATGAATCCTCAACGCTATGCGCGGATTTGTGGAATGCTTGCAACCAGACAGCCGGATCTGACGGTCTGTCTGGAGCAAGTACATAAACCCCATAATGTATCCGCAATTATTCGTACTGCTGATGCCGTTGGCATTCATCAAGTACATGCAATTTGGCCAACCACTGAAATGTATACGCGGCTTTCTTCTGCTGCGGGCAGTAACAGCTGGGTACAGGTCAAAACACACGCCCATATTACTGATGCAATTACCTATCTAAAATCACAGGGCATGCAAATACTTGCAACTCATCTATCTGATAAAGCTGTAGATTTCCGTGAAATCGACTATACCCTCCCAACCTGCATTTTAATGGGTCAGGAGAAAACCGGCATATCTGAAGAAGCGCTAGCATTGGCAGATAAAGACATCATTATTCCGATGATCGGAATGGTGCAATCACTGAACGTCTCTGTCGCCTCTGCATTAATTTTATATGAAGCGCAACGCCAGCGGCAAAATGCAGGTATGTATCAGCGAGCACAGAGCGCTTTACCAAAAGATGAACAACAGCGGCTACTGTTTGAAGGCGGTTACCCGGTTTTAGCACAGGTTGCCAAACGTAAAGGGCTCCCCCAGCCTCATATTGATGAGCAAGGCCAGGTCATTGCCGATGAGCAATGGTGGGCCGCCATGCAATCCACGGAGTCTTAAATGAAAGGCCGCCTACTGGATGCCGTCCCCCTCAGTACACTTTCCGGTGTTGGCGCAAGTCAAGCTGGGAAACTGGCTAAACTGGGTTTGGAAACCATTCAAGACTTGTTACTCCACCTGCCACTGCGTTATGAAGACCGTACCCAACTGTACCGTATTGGTGACTTATTACCCGGCCTTTGCGTGACGGTAGAGGGTGAAGTTCTCCGCTCTGATATCAGTTTTGGTCGCCGACGGATGATGACCTGCCAAATAACCGACGGCAGCGGTGTTCTTACTCTGCGCTTTTTTAACTTCAACGCTGCGATGAAAAACAGCCTATCTCCGGGTAAGCATGTTATTGCCTATGGTGAAGCTAAGCGGGGGAATACCGGCCCGGAAATCATTCACCCTGAATATCGGGTGCATGGAGAGAATATCGGCGTTGAATTGCAAGAGTCACTTACGCCGGTTTATCCCACGACAGAAGGGATCCGCCAGGCAACATTGCGCAAACTTATCGATCAGGCGCTAGCAATGCTGGATACCAGCGTTATTGCTGAGTTACTTCCAATTGAGCTGAGCCGCTCCCTAATTAGTCTCCCTGAAGCTATTCATACTTTGCATCGCCCACCAGCAAACATTCAACTGACCGATTTAGAGCAGGGCAAGCACCCCGCACAGCGGCGGCTGATTATGGAAGAATTACTGGCCCATAATCTCAGTATGTTGGCCGTCAGAGCGGGAGCACAAAGCTATCGGGCGCTGCCTCTGCTGGCTGAAGATAATCTTAAGCAACGTTTTCTGGCCGCTCTGCCTTTCACGCCGACCGGAGCCCAACAGCGAGTGGTGGCAGAAATCGAGCAAGATATGACCCATAATTACCCCATGATGCGACTGATTCAGGGGGATGTGGGATCAGGAAAAACATTGGTGGCCGCACTGGCGGCACTACGTGCTATCGCCCAAGGTAAACAGGTGGCATTGATGGCCCCTACCGAATTATTAGCTGAGCAGCATGCGAATACTTTCCGCCAATGGCTCGAACCCTTAGGGTTAGAAGTTGGCTGGTTGGCTGGCAAACAAAAAGGGAAAGCACGTCTGGCGCAGCAAGAAGCTGTCGCCAGCGGTCAGGTTGCAATGGTTGTCGGCACCCACGCCATGTTTCAGGAGCAAGTAAAGTTTTCTGGATTGGCGCTGGTTATTATTGATGAGCAGCATCGTTTTGGCGTTCACCAGCGGCTGGCGTTATGGGAAAAGGGTGAGGAACAAGGTTTCCATCCGCATCAGTTAATTATGACCGCGACCCCCATCCCACGAACCTTAGCCATGACTGCGTATGCTGATCTTGATACCTCAGTTATTGACGAACTCCCTCCTGGCCGAACACCGGTCACGACGGTGGCCATTCCTGATACCCGCCGCAGCGATGTTATTCAGCGGGTCAAAAATGCGTGTTTGGAAGAGGGCCGACAAGCCTATTGGGTTTGCACCCTAATTGAAGAGTCCGAGCTGTTGGAAGCTCAAGCCGCCGAAGTCACCTGTGAAGAATTGAGAATTGCCCTGCCAGAAATTAAAGTCGGCTTAGTGCATGGCCGCATGAAAGGGCCGGAAAAACAGGCGGTTATGTTGGCCTTTAAACAAGGTGAGTTACAATTATTGGTTGCGACCACAGTGATTGAGGTCGGGGTTGATGTGCCTAATGCCAGTCTGATGATTATTGATAACCCAGAGCGTCTGGGATTAGCCCAATTACACCAATTACGTGGCCGAGTGGGTCGTGGGGCTGTAGCCTCACATTGTGTCTTGCTTTATAAAACGCCGCTGAGTAAAACAGCCCAAATGCGTTTACAAGTATTGCGTGATAGCAATGATGGCTTTGTTATTGCCCAGCGAGATTTGGAAATTCGTGGCCCCGGCGAATTATTAGGTACACGACAGACCGGCAGTACCGAGTTTAAAGTCGCTGATTTGCTACGCGACCAAGCAATGATCCCAGAAGTTCAGCGGGTGGCTCGCCACCTACACCAGCAATATCCTGAACATGCCCGGGCCTTGATAGAGCGCTGGTTACCGGAGAGAACGCGTTATACCAATGCTTAAGAATCTGTTATTTTTCAGATTACAGATATATTGGCAATTATCACTTACCCGGATAACTGACTGATATAAGCTCTTCCGGTATCCGCTTTTTTGTATCTTAAAATATAAATCATTGGGGTGGGTTATATACCCCCACCCCAATATCCTTTTATCCCGCAACTGCCGGGAAGATTGGCAGTAGCAGATAAAGCTTAATGACAATCACATTGACGATATCAATGAAGAACGCGCCAACCATCGGCACCACCAAAAAGGCTAAGTGTGATGGGCCAAAACGGTCAGTAATAGCCTGCATATTAGCAATCGCGGTTGGTGTTGCGCCTAAACCAAAACCACAATGCCCTGCTGCCAGCACTGCCGCATCATAGTTTTTGCCCATCAACCGATAAGTAACGAAGATAGCATACAGCGCCATCGCCAATGCCTGCACCGACAGGATAACCAACATTGGTAATGCCAGTGATGCCAGTTCCCACAGTTTCAAGCTCATCAATGCCATTGCCAGGAACAGTGACAAACTGACGTTGCCCAATACCGATACCGCGCGATCAAAGACTTTATAGAAACCTATTGCCGATACCGTGTTACTGAGGATAACCCCGACGAATAACACACAAACAAAGGTGGGTAATTCAAACATCGTGCTTTGTAACGCATTGGCTATGACTTGGCCCGCCATCAGGCAAATAGCAATCATGGCAATGGTTTCAACCAATACCAATGAAGTAATCATACGGCCAGCAGAGGGTTTTTCGAAGGCCGTAGGCACTTCGCTATCATCAGGGGTGCCGTTCGGCGTAGAAGAATGTTTGACCAAATAGCGGGCAACCGGGCCACCAATCAACCCGCCCAGCACTAAACCAAAGGTTGCGCAGGCCATAGCAACTTCAGTTGCGTTTTCAAAGCCATAGCGTTCAACAAACACTTTACTCCACGCGGCACCTGTACCATGCCCACCTGATAGTGTAATTGAACCGGCCAATAATCCCATCAATGGGTCTAACCCCATCAATTTCGCGAGTGCAATACCAATTGCGTTTTGCATCAGTAGCAAACCGACGACGGCAAAAACAAATATACTGAGGGTCTTACCACCTGCGCGTAAACTGGCCAAGTTGGCATTCAGACCAATGGTTGCAAAAAATGCCAGCATCAAGGGGTCTTTCAGCGACATATCAAAACTGATTTCCCAACCCAGAGTCTTTTGCATCAGTAACAACATAAAAGCCACCAGCAAACCACCAGCAACCGGTTCCGGGATAGTGTATTTTTTTAGAAAGGGAACGGTTTGTACGAGTTTTCGGCCTAACAGTAAAACCAAACAGGCCGCGACGAGCGTGCCATAGGTATCGAGATGAAACATCTTGGTACTCCATGTAATTGAAATATATAATAAAAATATGACGTTAGACAATCCCTCAATAAACGCCAAAACAGTAATAGGGGGGATTAGAAAAAATTTCTCAACTAATTACAAGTTTAGTCATTAAATAATAGATATCGGTATCAGTTCAGTATATTAAAAAAATACAGCGCAACCGATTGCTTTTGTGAGGCGGATCATTAAAATGCCCTCTTTGCCGATCCGGAAATGCCACTCCATGTCTACGCAATCTGCAGAGCTTGATACACCGCAACCAACAACAACTCGCCCTAGCGAATTAATTTATCGATTAGAAGACCGCCCTCCTCTTGCCCAAACACTGTTCGCAGCGTGCCAACATTTATTGGCCATGTTTGTTGCAGTGATAACTCCAGGCCTACTGATTTGTCAGGCACTGGGATTGCCGGCGGAAGATACCCAAAGAATTATTAGTATGTCGCTGTTTGCATCCGGCCTGGCCTCGTTATTACAAATTAAAACTTGGGGGCCTGTTGGCTCCGGGCTGTTATCCATTCAGGGCACCAGTTTTAACTTTGTTGCTCCACTTATTATGGGTGGTCTGGCACTGAAAAATGGTGGGGCAGATATCCCAACCATGATGGCTGCACTGTTCGGCACCTTGATGATAGCCTCTTGCACCGAAATCATACTTTCCCGTTTCCTGCATTTGGCGCGCCGTATTATCACGCCACTGGTATCCGGTATAGTGGTGATGATCATTGGGCTATCGTTGATTCAGGTCGGGTTGACATCTATTGGTGGTGGTTATGGCGCAATGAGCGACCACACCTTCGGCGCACCAAAAAACCTGTTATTAGCTGGCTCAGTATTGTTAGTTATTATTTTACTTAATCGCCAGCGCAACCCGTATCTGCGCGTAGCCTCTTTAGTTATCGCGATGGCAGTAGGTTACCTGCTGGCTTGGGCGCTGGGCATGCTGCCGGAAAGCCGTCCAGTAGTGGACACCGCCCTCATTACTATCCCCACACCGCTGTACTATGGTTTGTCTTTTGACTGGAACCTGTTGGTGCCGCTGATGCTTATCTTTATGGTGACTTCACTTGAGACCATCGGGGATATCACGGCGACCTCAGATGTATCCGAGCAACCGGTTAATGGCCCGCTGTATATGAAACGCCTAAAAGGCGGTGTGCTGGCGAATGGTTTGAACTCGATGCTATCAGCCGTGTTCAACACCTTCCCTAACTCCTGTTTCGGCCAGAACAATGGGGTTATCCAACTGACCGGTGTTGCCAGTCGCTATGTTGGTTTTGTTGTCGCGCTGATGCTGATTGTTCTGGGCCTGTTCCCTGCAGTTGCCGGTTTTGTACAGCATATTCCTGAACCGGTGCTGGGCGGAGCAACGCTGGTGATGTTCGGTACTATCGCCGCGTCAGGTGTGCGCATAGTGTCACGTGAAACCCTCAATCGCCGAGCGATTATGATTATGGCGCTATCATTGGCAGTCGGTATGGGAGTGGCACAGCAACCATTAATTCTGCAATTTGCACCTGACTGGGTTAAAACCCTGCTTTCTTCCGGGATTGCCGCCGGTGGTATTACTGCCATCGTGCTTAACTTGCTCTTCCCACAAGAAAAATAATCTTTTCGCCAATACGTCACGAAAATGGTCGGTCATACAAAATACCGGCCATTTTTTATGCTCAGTTAACTGATTATCTATTGAGCTAATGGAGAATTTGCGGCATAAACAAGGATGTGTATTTTGATTGGTGTGGAAAAACCGGATGAAATTTCTCGGGAAAGTGCTACTAACGTTATTATTGCTACTGGTTCTGTTTATTGTTTTGAGCTACGTATTGCTTCAGACCAGTTGGGCCGCAGGCTGGATAAGCCGCTGGGTCAGTGATAACAGCGAATATCGCCTCTCTCTGGGGAAAATAGACCATTCATGGTCGCAACCTGGACAACTCAGTTTTACCGATGTCACTCTTAGCCGCGCCAACCAACCCCCCTTTCTTCTCGCCCAGCAGGCCCTCTTTGGTTTGAGCTGGCAACAACTGACTGACCCTCGTCATTTTCGCAGTCTTAATCTGCAAAATGGCAGCTTAACCCTGAATAACCATACCGCACCATTACCGCTGCAGGCAGATACTTTACAACTGACCAATATGGCGCTGAATACCTCTATCGCGCAAAAAAATGCTACAGGTGAATGGAAAGTTGCTGGCCAGCAAATTAATGGTGGGTTGGTTCCCTGGTTACCCCTGCCGGGCAATAGTTTGGGTGAAAATGCGCAATTTCAGTTTAGCGCGGGTTCACTGACCATTAATGGCATCACTGCCCAGAAACTTTATCTGCAAGGCTCAATACAGAAAAATGTGCTGACGCTGAATAATTTCGGTGCAGATATTGCCCAAGGGGAACTAACGGGTAATGCCAGCCAATCAGCTGACGGCAATTGGCAGATTGACCGCCTGCGCTTGAGCAATATTCGACTACAAACGCCAGCTACTTTAGACGATGTTTGGAATACATTTTTACAACTGCCACCTATTACACTAAAACGCTTTGATTTAATTGATGCCCGCGTCGAAGGGAATAACTGGGCATTTAATGATTTGGATCTAACACTTAAAAATATCACTTTTAAGCAAGGCGATTGGCAGACTAATGATGGAGAGCTGTCCTTCAATGCGGGGGATATTATCAAAGGTAATATTCATCTGATTGACCCGATTGCGACATTTGCCTTATCACCGGCGGGCATTGTAATTAATCAATTCTCGACCCGCTGGCAGGATGGTCTATTAAGAACTAAAGGCAGTTGGACGCGAGATAATAACCGATTGCAATTAGATGAACTGACACTGGTGGCGCTGGTATATACACTCCCGGAAGACTGGAAGCAGCAATGGCAGCAGACACTACCCAACTGGTTGTCAGAGGTGTACGTTGGGAAATTAAGTGCTAACCGTAATTTATTGATTGATATTAACCCAGATTTTCCATTCCAAATTACCTCACTGGACGCGATGGGGACTAACTTGCTACTGGCAAAAAACCATCAGTGGGGCGTGTGGTCTGGTTCTCTGATATTGAATGCCGGTAATGCGACATTTAATAAAAATGATGTTCGACGCCCATCACTCGCCTTGAGTGCTAATGAGCAGCAAATAACATTTAGTGATTTAAGTGCTTTCACTAAAGAAGGGTTGCTGGAGGCCACCGCCAGTATTGACCAAACACCTGACCGAGCCTTATCTCTGAAACTTACCGGCCGCTCCGTCGATCTCAATATCTTACAAAACTGGGGTTGGCCAGTATTGCCGCTGCAAGGGCTGGGTAATCTGGAATTACAGATAAAAGGTAATCTAACCGCAGATACCCCATTAAAACCGACGATTAGCGGCTCCCTGAAAGCCACTGACAGCCACGGGCAACAACTTAATCAACTGATGCAGCATGGCGAACTGCATACTGTAGCGGAGCAATAGGGAGCTTACATAGCCCCCGTTGTTCTCAAGCATCGCAAAATACTTTTAACTAGCACAGCCGATTACGTAAAATCGTAAACGTAATCGGCGCAGAAAATTATCCTACATAAGTGGAAAAGACCCAGAATATTCAAAGAAGCTCTGAGGAACGTAATTATTGATCTTCTTTTCATAGCAATATTCTATTATCTGCCGCTTGCTGGTCACTCCGGCTTTATCATAGATTTTTTGGATAATATTACTGACAGTTCTGGATGATAAATGGAGCTTCTTCGCAATTTCACTACTTGAAAAAGCATGTAAAACATAAAATAACACCTCCCATTCTCTTTTAGTAAATGATTCTGATGGCGGAGTAAATATCAGTGAGGTGGGAACTTTTATTTTATTTAGCTGAGTTAAGATTATATCCTCTACTTGTCTGGCATGAAAAATAAGACCTTGGGATACACCATTTTTATCTATTAATGGATATTTATCACAAAAATAAGGTTGGAAATAAGTTCGTTTTTCAAATGCATGTATTTCAATAGTTGTAGCACGCTCTTTAGATAATAGAGCTTGGCGATCATGCTCCTGAAACTCCGACTGAAACTCTGCTGTTGGTGCGGGCAGCTCCCCATCTAATCGCCCTTCCACATTAAATTTATCAGGCAAACCTAATAATGTACCAAATCTATCATTTGCGTAGATAAATGTTGATTTATTATCCTTAACGCCCCAAGCCTCTGAACTGTTCTCCCAAAATGGGATTAATATCCTCAGTGAGCTTAGCAGTGATTGCTTCATATTCTTATCCTCTTAATTTAGCGGGAATGAGCCTGAGTATTCAAAGAAACTTTGTGGAACGTAATTATTGATCTTCTTTTCATAGCAATACTCTATTATCTGCCGCTTGCTGGTTACTCCGGCTTTCCCATAGATTTTTTGGATAATATTACTGATAGTTCTGGATGATAAATGGAGCTTCTTCGCAATCTCACTACTTGAAAAGGCATGTAAAATGTAAAACAGCACTTCCCATTCTCTTTTGGTAAATAAATCTGATGGGGGAGTGAATATCAGTGAGGTGGGGACTTTTATTTTATTTAAATGAGTTAATATTATATCTTCCACCGGCCTGACATGGAAAATAGTACCTTGAGACACCCCATACTCATCTATTAATGGGTATTTATCACAAAATTTTGGTTGGAAATAAGAATGTCTATACCACTTATGTATTTCAGCAGAGGTTATGCGATCCTGTGATAACTCAACCTGGCGATCATGCGCCTGAAACTCAGCCTGAAACGCTGATATAGGCGTAGGAAGTTCGCCATCTAGTCGCCCTTCCATATCATATTTATCAGGTAAAGCTAATAGTTTACGATGTTCATTATTGGAATATACAAATCTGGATTGATTATCTTTGACTCCCCAAGGTTCTAAGCTTTTCTCCCAAAACCTTATTAACATTCCAAGTGAATTTAATACCGTTTTTTCCATTATATTTATCTCCTTAACTTAAAATTTCCTTATTTTTCTAGTAATGGCACACCCGCTATAATCTAGGAATCTACTGGGCCATATCTCTTGAGGAGATATACCAATAGCTTCCGCTATAATCATTTCACCTTTTGGCCATGGGCGTGTTAGTGCATTAGATAATGTGCCAGAGGATAGTCCATTATCTCTTGATAAAGCAGAGAGAGAGCCTTTCTTCTTTCGAATCGCAGCCAAAATCTCTTGTCTATGCCAATCTTTATTCATTTTATTTACTCCTATATGTTGTAATAGTAAAGAAATATAATATGCATTAGGTTTAATAATTAGCATACTGCTACAATTGATGTTGAGCGTTACGTTATTAAATAACTATCAATATCTATCGTCTAGTGTATTACTTACTCTATTTATTCTGATACTTTCGCATTGGCGTTTTAAATATATACATTTGAAAATAATCTATTGATGATAAAGCTGTAGCATTGTTATTAAAATAATGTTTGAGAAATAAGGTTTTTTAGTTCTGCTCTGGCGGAGGGGGTGACCATAGGCTGTGATGGCTATTATTTAGATAAGTAATAATACTTGTATATTGTATTTTATAAGAAATAGCACAATACTATTTCGTAAAAATTTCGTATTTTTATTTAATCTAATAGAAAAATATTGCTCTGATATTAAATAAAATGTTCTGGCATAAATTAATTTAATAATCCAGTGACAGATATAGGCTAAATACCCGCTTATCTGTTATCGATAAACGGGTCAATATAATGTATTAGTTAACGCCATCATTCCCTGCGTCGACAGGCAAGACCATGTAAGTCCCAGAAAATACGGCACCAACATCTTCATCACCAAATAAATTCACGTCAAGTTGTACTCTGGCACGGCGGCCACGCGCCAATCTATCCAGATCACCACTAAGAGAGCTCAGCTCAGCAACCGCTCTTGGTCGCCCGGTCACTGGCGCACTGTAGCGAATATGGGCATCAGCAAGAATAATGGTACCGCCAAGCTGGCGCTCACGTAGTAACAACCAAATCAACCCCCACCCCGTCAGAGTCGCCAATGAAAAAAGGCTGCCTGCAAATAATGTATGATGTGGGTTCTGATTACCCGCTTCCGGCATGGTTGTGACAAAACGTTGGCCCGTATATTGGCTGATGCGCACTCCCATTTTTTCACTGAGCGGGATATGATCGTACCAAGCTTGTTGCAGTTGCCCGCACCAGTCAGGGCGGTGCAGAATGTCGTCCAGCGTCACAACCGGTTTGATCATTAAGAAGTGGCGCACTGGTGTGGTCTGCGGGGCTGTTATCTCCCCCTGACTGACAAAACCTAGCTTGGCGAAGAAATCGACGGCATCTTCACGCGCGCTACATACTACCCGCTTCACTCCTTCCTGGCGTGCTACCGACTCGAGCGTCATCGCCACCAGCGTCCCTAGCCCTTTTGCACGAACTGAGGGGTCGACCGCCAGAAAACGAATAGCAGCCTCATTATCGGCATTAATATACAGCCGACCAATAGCAACAGGTTTACCCTGTTCATCTACAACCATTTGATGGTGGGCCATCGCGTCGTAGGCATCTTTCTCTGAACCCGCCGGTTGGTGCAACGGCTTGCGTAACATTTCCCAACGAAACTGATAATAATCTTTGAGTTCTTGTTCTGTTATGGGCACACGCAAGTGATACATAGGGGAATTCTCTCTTTAAAATCATCAATAAAATCTATGGCATAGCCCTCAATTTGAGGCAATATTCTTCAGCTAGACCTGCAACCAAAATGTCACCGGGCCATCGTTTACCAGACTGACTTTCATCTCTGCTGCAAAAAGTCCCGTTTCAGTTTTTACACCACGCTCACGACACAGGGCAACAAAATACTGATAAAGCCGATCCGCTTCTGCGGGTACCGCCCCACGGGAAAAACTCGGTCTCATGCCTTTTTGGGTATCAGCAACCAGTGTAAATTGTGAAACCACCAGCACACTGCCCCCAACCTGTTGCACATTGAGATTCATTTTGTCGTTTTCATCGCCAAAAATCCGGTATCCCAGAACTTTGTCACATAAACGTTGGGCTTTTTGCTCGGTATCCTCTTGTTCAACACCGAGTAATATCAACAACCCAGGGCCAATCTCGCCAACAACATTCCCATCAACTACCACATTGGCGCTCAGCGCCCGTTGAATCAACGCAATCATAATGCCTTACATCTCCTGACTCTGGCTTTCCTTAGCGCTGGGTGTATGGCGCTGTGCACGATATTCGCCCAAGGTGACCGTAATCTCAGCCCCCAGCAAAACAATGCACCAACTCCAGTAGACCCAAAGGAATAAAATGGGGATAACAGCCAGCACCCCGTAGATCAACTGATAAGAAGGAAACAGGGTGATATACATCGTGAACCCTTTCTTACCTAGCTCAAAAAACAATGCGGCGACCAGTGCGCCGATAACTGCATCTTTGGCCGGCACTCTTGCCGTGGGCACCACCATGTACAATAACCAAAACGAGACCCAAGATATCAGCAATGGAAATAGCCGTAATAATTCATCAATCATGCTGTCTACTTGGGCGTTTGCCAGCCACTGTAATGAGAGCAGATAGGAGCTGATAACCATGCTGGCTCCCACCAGAATGGGCCCCAATGTCAGCACCATCCAATAGACTGCAAATGAAAATACCAGTGAGCGCTGGGTTTTACTGCGCCAAATAATATTAAGAACTGAGTCCACAGAGTAAATCAGCAATAGTGCGGTGACAATCAAACCACAGGTGCCCACCACAGTCATCCGATTGGAATTCTCGACAAACTGCTCGAGATAGTTTTGGATAATATCGCCAGTCGCTGGCATAAAATTGGCAAATATGAAGGCTTTTAATTTGATGCTGATATCAGAAAAGGTTGGAAATGCCGCGAACAGAGCAAAAATCACAGTTATCAAGGGCACCAGAGAAAGCAACGATACATATGCTAAATGCCCAGCCAGCATTGTTAACCCGTCTTTATCAATTCGGGTATATAACATGCGCCCAAAAGTGAGACAGGGCCTAAACCGTGGAGATAAATGAAAACGTAAAAAACTCGCCATGTTCGCCTCTCAGTCAACACGAAGCCAGCGTGATTAGGGTTAGCAACGCTAAGGCTAACCCATTAATGATTTGAGCAAGAAAGAATCAGGAAAAATAAGCAGGAATAACCTTTCGGTCTGTGACATGAATGGCGGTAATGCCCTCAATTCGGGCCGCAACAATATTGGCTTCAACGTCATCAAAGAACACGGCCTGTTCTGCCGGAATGTTTTCCGCACTCAGTACATGTTGATAAATTCTGGCTTCCGGCTTGCGCATTCCCAAATCTTGGGACAAATACATATGGTCAGCCGCAGCGGCAACTTCTGGGTAATGTTGTGGCCAGTGATTACAATGCAGCCGGTTAGTATTGGAGAGTACCACGACTCGATGGCCTTCCTCACGTAACCGTTTCATTATGGTGATAACTTCCGGGCGCAATGCAACAAATACCGCCTGCCAACCTTCGGCAAACTGTTCAAAACTCAAAGATAACCCCATCTCATCACTGAGTTGATGCGCAAAGTCTTCATCGCTGATTTCACCGCGCTCATGTTGCTGGAAGACCTCTCCCATGCTAAAGCGCTCACTCAATGTTGCCAAAGGCACACTGCTTAATTTACTCCAAACACCCAATACTCGTTTGAAGTCGATATCAACAATCACATTCCCTAGATCAAAGATATACAGCATAGCGCTCTCCCAATTAGATGGTGAGTTTTACTGTAACGGGAAAAAAGAAAACTGAACAGCGAGAGGAAGCAAAAGGAGGGGTTGGTCAGAAAAAATAATTTTACCGAGGGAAATTTAACCGCTTCAATCTGGCAAAAATCATCCTCAAAGGCATTGGAGTTGCAGCAAGGCAGCCAGTGAATGAGTCCCAATGAGCTTACACATGTAAGTGATTTGGGTGAGTGAGCGCAGCTAACACAGTTGCAGCTTCAAGGACGCAGAGGATTGGGGGGGATAAAGAACTCAGGGCGCCTTGAGCGCCCTAAGTATCAGCAGAACAAAGAAGAATTAACCTTCTTTAGGACCACGACCTGCACGCTTACGATCGTTTTCCGTCAAATGACGTTTACGGATACGGATCGATTGCGGGGTAACTTCAACCAATTCATCATCATCGATGAATTCCAGAGCCTGTTCCAGAGTTTTCTTCAGGAAAGGAACCAGGGTGGTTGCTTCGTCAGTACCTGATGCACGCATGTTGGTCAATTGCTTACCAGTCAAGCAGTTTACAGTCAGGTCGTTAGAACGTGAGTGAATACCGATAATCTGGCCTTCATACACTTCAGTACCATGACCGATGAACAACTTGCCGCGGTCTTGCAGTTTGAACAAGGCGAACGCTACAGCTTTACCCTGACCATTGGAGATCAATACGCCATTTTGACGTTGGCCGATCTCACCTGGACGCACATCATCATAGTGACTGAATGTGGAGTACAGCAGGCCTGTACCAGAAGTCATAGTCATGAATTCTGTACGGAAGCCAATCAGACCACGGCTTGGGATCATATAATCCAGGCGAATACGACCTTTGCCGTCTGGAACCATGTCCTTCACGTCGCCTTTACGCTCACCCATGGCTTGCATTACTGCGCCCTGGTGCTGTTCTTCGATATCCAAAGTTACGCTTTCAAATGGTTCTTGATTGCGACCGTCGATAATACGGTTGATAACTTTAGGACGAGATACAGCCAGTTCGAAACCTTCGCGACGCATGTTTTCGATCAGAACCGACAGGTGAAGTTCACCACGGCCTGATACGCGGAATGCATCAGCATCTTCAGTTTCTTCAACACGCAGTGCTACGTTATGAATCAGTTCTTTGTTCAGACGGTCAAGAATCTGACGTGAAGTCACATACTTACCTTCTTTACCACAGAACGGAGAGGTGTTAACGCAGAAATACATGGTAACGGTTGGTTCATCAACTGACAGTGCTGGCAATGCTTCAACAGCATTTACGTCACAGATAGTGTCAGAGATGTTCAACTCGCCCAGACCAGTGATAGCCACGATGTCGCCAGCTTCAGCCAGTGTAGTTTCGATACGTTCCAGACCCATATGGCCCAGTACTTTACCGACTTTACCGTTGCGGGTCTTACCTTCGCTGTCGATGATAGTCACTTGCTGGTTAGGTTTAACAACACCACGTTTGATGCGACCGATACCGATAACACCTACATAGTTGTTGTAATCCAGCTGGGAGATTTGCATCTGCAGCGGGCCAGTGCTGTCTACGTCTGGCGCAGGCACATGGTCAATAATTGCTTGATACAGCGGGGTCATGTCTGCCGCCATATCATTGTGGTCTTCACCGGCAATACCCATCAATGCAGATGCATAAATGATAGGGAAGTCCAGTTGTTCGTCAGTTGCATCCAGGTTTACGAACAGGTCGAATACCTGATCAACAACCCAGTCAGGGCGTGCGCCAGGACGGTCAACTTTGTTGATAACCACGATTGGTTTCAGACCATGAGCAAACGCTTTTTTGGTCACGAAACGGGTCTGCGGCATCGGGCCATCCATTGCGTCGACGACCAGCAGCACAGAGTCAACCATAGACATTACACGCTCAACCTCACCGCCGAAATCGGCGTGTCCTGGGGTATCCACGATGTTGATGCGGTAGTCTTTCCAATTAATGGCGGTATTTTTCGCGAGGATGGTTATCCCACGCTCTTTCTCCAAATCGTTGGAGTCCATTACACGTTCAGTTGCTTCAGTACGTTCACCGAAAGTACCAGATTGTTGTAGCAACTTATCAACCAGGGTAGTTTTCCCATGGTCAACGTGCGCAATAATGGCGATGTTACGCAGATTCTCGATCACAGCTTTTTTGCCTCAGGCATTTAGAAATAGCGCGCTATTGTACACGTAATAAGCGAGGGACTAAACAAGATCACAAAATTCTCTTATAAACAACCTAACGGCGGCTAGTTTGTGATCCCATTCACGGTGCAAAAATAGCCTTTCGGCCCCTTTTTGCACCAATACAGTGCTCAACGGCGCAAATGAAGCACCAAAATAGTGCAATATAACTATCCTGGTGCATACTGAATATCAGCAGACCCCTATGATATGGCATAAATGGGGGGTTTGGAAAGTTGGCATAGATTTCGCAATGTATTTTAGCATGAATCGCCAGCACGAATAACAGTACGAAATAAAAAGTCACAAGTTTGCTGTTTTGAGTAGAGCACTATTGCAGGTAAAAAGGTTTTTAACGCCACAGGTTGTTGAAATAAGAAATTTTTACCGGCAACAATGCCAGAACACCATAAACCTCAGTAATATACGGTAATCGTTCCACGACGACGACTATGACAAATCCGGGAGATATAAGTATGTCCGCTGAACATGTTTTGACGATGCTGAATGAGCACGAAGTGAAATTCGTTGATTTGCGTTTCACCGATACTAAAGGAAAAGAACAGCACATCACGATTCCTGCTCATCAGGTCAACGCTGACTTCTTCGAAGAAGGCAAAATGTTTGATGGCTCCTCGATTGGTGGCTGGAAAGGCATTAACGAATCCGACATGGTACTGATGCCAGACGCCAGCACTGCTGTTATGGATCCGTTCTTCGAAGACTCAACACTGATTATCCGTTGTGACATCCTCGAGCCAGGCACCATGCAAGGTTATGACCGCGACCCACGTTCTATCTCTAAACGTGCTGAAGACTTCCTGAGATCTTCTGGCATTGCAGATACCGTGCTGTTCGGGCCTGAGCCAGAATTCTTCCTGTTTGACGACGTACGTTTTGGTAGCAGCATCCGCGGCTCCCATGTCTCTATCGATGATATCGAAGGCGCCTGGAACTCCAGCACCAAATACGATGGCGGCAACAAAGGCCACCGCCCTGCAGTAAAAGGCGGTTACTTCCCGGTTCCTCCTGTCGACTCTTCACAGGATCTGCGTTCTACCATGTGTTTGACCATGGAAGAAATGGGCCTGGTAGTTGAAGCGCATCACCATGAAGTTGCAACAGCAGGCCAGAACGAAGTGGCTACCCGCTTCAATACTATGACCAAGAAAGCTGACGAAATTCAGATTTACAAATATGTCGTGCATAACGTGGCACACGCCTTCGGTAAGACCGCAACCTTTATGCCAAAACCTATGTTTGGTGATAACGGTTCTGGCATGCACTGCCATATGTCCTTGTCCAAAAACGGGACTAACCTGTTCGCAGGTGACAAATACGCTGGCCTGTCTGAAATGGCGCTGTTCTACATTGGCGGCATCATCAAGCATGCAAAAGCGATTAACGCCTTGGCAAACCCAACGACTAACTCCTACAAGCGTTTAGTCCCAGGCTACGAAGCACCGGTCATGCTGGCATACTCTGCTCGTAACCGTTCAGCTTCTATCCGTATTCCAGTAGTTGCCAGCCCGAAAGCCCGTCGTATTGAAGCGCGCTTCCCGGATCCAGCGGCTAACCCATACCTGTGCTTCGCAGCATTGCTGATGGCCGGCCTTGATGGCGTTATCAACAAGATTCACCCAGGTGATGCGATGGACAAAAACCTGTATGACTTGCCACCGGAAGAAGAAGCAGAGATTCCAAAAGTTGCAGGTTCTCTGGACGAAGCATTGGTTGCTCTGAGCGAAGACCGCGAGTTCCTGACCCGTGGTGGCGTGTTCACTGACGATGCTATCGATGCTTACATCGACCTGCGTAAAGAAGAAATGGACCGCGTGCGTATGACTCCGCACCCAGTCGAGTTTGAACTGTATTACAGCGTTTAATTTTAATTAGCCGTTTTTTTGTTGCCGTGGAAACTTTTGGCCCATCTCACGATGGGCTTTTTTCTCCACTTTTCATTTTTGCCACAATTCCTTCTGATTTCGCTGCGGCTGAACACATTAGGATATACCCAACATCACTGGATTTGCAGGTAGGATACCAATACACTGTAATTTCAATTAGATAGGGTATTAATGCACCAACAGTGTGCAGGAGTCTGCATGATGGCAACAGGCACGCTGCCCGATGCTGGGCAGATCCTCAACTCTCTCATTAATAGCATTTTGCTATTAGATGACACTCTGGCTATTCATTACGCCAATCCCGCTGCTCAGCAACTTCTGGCGCAAAGCTCTCGTAAACTTTTTGGTACACCGCTGCCCGATTTATTAGGCTATTTTTCTCTAAATATTGTTCTGATGAGAGAAAGCCTGGCGTCTGGACAAGGTTTTACCGATAACGAAGTTACATTAGTGGTCGATGGTCGGGCGCATATTTTATCGCTGACCGCACAATCATTGCCGGACGGTTTTATCTTGCTGGAAATGGCACCGATGGATAATCAACGTCGGTTAAGCCAAGAGCAATTACAGCATGCACAGCAAGTTGCAGCCCGTGATTTAGTGCGGGGATTAGCACACGAAATTAAGAACCCATTAGGCGGTTTACGTGGCGCGGCACAATTGTTGTCAAAAGCGCTGCCTGATCCAGCATTGCTGGAATATACCAAAGTAATTATCGAACAAGCTGACCGTCTGCGTAATTTGGTTGACCGTCTTTTAGGCCCACAGCGGCCCGGCCAACATGTTACACAAAGCATTCATCAGGTTGCTGAACGCGTTTGCCAGTTAGTTTCGCTAGAAAAACCGGATAATGTGACGTTAATCCGTGACTATGATCCCAGCCTACCCGAGCTGGCGCATGATCCTGACCAAATTGAACAAGTGATGCTTAATATCACCCGCAATGCATTACAAGCTTTGGGTGAAGCTGGCGGCACCATTACGCTGCGTACCCGTACAGCATTTCAGATAACACTGCATGGCATGCGCTACCGTCTGGCGGCTCGAATTGATATTGAAGACGATGGCCCCGGCGTGCCGACGCAATTGCAAGATACCGTGTTCTACCCGATGGTAAGTGGTCGCGAAGGGGGGACTGGGCTGGGCTTATCTATTGCCCGTAACCTTATCGACCAGCATTCGGGTAAAATTGAATTTAACAGTTGGCCGGGACATACCGAATTCTCGGTTTACCTGCCTATTCGCCAGTGAGGTTTCTATGCAACGAGGGATAGTCTGGATCGTCGATGACGATAGCTCCATCCGCTGGGTGCTTGAGCGCGCACTGACTGGAGCGGGCCTAAACTGTGTCACATTCGACAGCGGCAATCAGGTATTGGATGCATTGGCAACGCAAACTCCAGATGTGTTGTTATCCGATATCCGTATGCCTGGCATGGATGGATTAACACTGCTGAAACAGATTAAACAGCGCCACCCCATGCTCCCGGTCATCATAATGACCGCGCATTCTGATTTAGACGCGGCAGTTAGCGCCTATCAGCAAGGGGCGTTTGATTATCTGCCGAAACCTTTTGATATTGACGAAGCCGTCGCGCTAGTTGAGCGGGCTATCAGCCATTATCAGGAGCAACAGCAACCGGCTCGAACCCAACCGGCCAGTGACCCAGTCGCAGATATCATCGGCGAAGCGCCAGCCATGCAGGATGTTTTCCGCATTATTGGCCGATTGTCGCGATCCTCAATCAGTGTGCTTATTAATGGGGAATCGGGCACCGGTAAGGAATTGGTGGCCCATGCGCTGCATCGCCATAGTCCTCGCGCCAAAGCGCCTTTTATCGCACTGAATATGGCGGCCATTCCCAAAGACTTAATTGAGTCTGAGCTGTTTGGCCACGAAAAAGGGGCTTTTACAGGTGCCAATCAAGTGCGTCAGGGCCGCTTTGAACAAGCGGATGGCGGCACTCTGTTTTTAGATGAAATCGGTGATATGCCGCTGGATGTGCAAACCCGTCTGCTACGCGTGTTGGCTGATGGGCAGTTTTATCGCGTTGGCGGATATGCCCCGGTAAAAGTGGACGTGCGCATTATTGCCGCCACCCACCAGAATCTTGAAATGCGCGTGCAGGAAGGCAAATTCCGTGAGGATTTATTCCATCGTCTGAATGTGATTCGAGTGCATTTACCGCCGCTGCGCGAACGTCGTGAAGATATTCCGCGTTTAGCTCGCTACTTCTTGCAAGTGGCGGCTAAAGAGTTGGGGGTGGAAGCCAAGAATTTGCATCCTGAAACGGAAGTCGCGCTAACTCGCCTGCCTTGGCAAGGTAATGTGCGCCAACTGGAAAACACCTGTCGCTGGCTGACCGTCATGGCCGCCGGGCAGGAAGTGCTGATTCAGGATTTACCTTCTGAGCTGTTTGAAACCAATATTCCGGATGCATCCGGCCAGCGGGCACCTGATAGCTGGGCAACATTGCTGGCGCAGTGGGCTGATCGCGCCCTACGTTCTGGCCATCAGGACTTGTTGTCAGAAGCACAACCCGAAATGGAACGCACGCTGTTAACCACCGCATTACGCCACACTCAAGGCCATAAACAGGAAGCTGCACGTCTGTTGGGCTGGGGCCGTAATACACTAACGCGTAAGTTGAAAGAGTTAGGAATGGAATAAGCGCCTGCTCGGCAAACAGCAAAAAACCCGGCCACGGTTTTCATTCCAGCCGGGTTTTTTATTAAATCACACGAGAAAATTGCTGCCGACGCGCCTGTTTACGTAAATAAATATCGAAACACATACAGATATTACGAATGAGTAAACGCCCGCGTGGCGTCACACGAATACTTTGGTCATCCCGCTCCACCAGCCCATCTTGCTCAAAAGGCGCCAGCAGCTCAAAATCCTCGGCAAAGTAATCTGCAAAACGAATACCATAATGCTGTTCAATCGGCTGGTAACTGATTTGGAAATTACAAATCAGTGTTTTAATCACGTCGCGACGCAAACAATCATCTTCGGTCATGGTCAGCCCACGCCACAGTGCATTGCCACGTTGTTCAACCACGGCATAATACGTCTTCAAATCTTTTTCGTTCTGCGCATAGCTGTCACCTAACATGCTGATGGCAGAAACCCCCAAACCGAGTAAATCGCTCTCACCTTGGGTGGTGTAACCTTGGAAATTACGATGTAATTTGCCTGCGCGCTGCGCAATCGCGAGCTCATCATCTGGTCGGGCAAAATGATCCATACCAATAAACTGGTAGCCGGATTCAGTTAAGAAACTGATGGTGTGCTGCAAAATATCCAGCCGCTGTTCAGCACTGGGTAAATCAGCGTCTTTAATTTTACGCTGTGCCGCAAACAGAGTGGGTAAATGAGCGTAATTGAAGACACTCAGGCGATCTGGGTTGAGTTCAGCAACCCGCTTGAGGGTGAAAGCAAAGCTTTCTGGGGTCTGTTTCGGCAAACCATAAATCAAATCAATATTGGTGGAATTAAAACCAAGAGCCTTGGCACGGGCAATGAGTGCAAAGATAAAATCTTCATCTTGCTCACGGTTAACCAGCCGCTGCACTTCTTTATTGAAATCCTGCACCCCCATGCTTAGGCGGTTAAAGCCTTCCGCACGCAGATGATCAATAACATCCAGTTCAATTTCCCGCGGGTCAACTTCAATTGACTGCTCCGCACCGGGCAGAAAATCGAAATTCTCACGCAATAGATTCATCAGATGAGTAATTTGCGTTTTATTCAGATAGGTTGGCGTACCGCCGCCCCAATGCATCTGACTGACCTGACGCCCAGCAAACAAGGCCGCGCGCTGACGGATCTCTTTTTCCAACACCGCCAGATATTCATCAGCTTTATGTTGCTGGCGCGTCACTAGCTTATTACAGCCGCAGAAATAGCAAAGCTTATGGCAAAACGGGATATGCACATACAGCGACAAAGGGCGCTGTGGGTAACGTTTTACCGCCTGCTGAAAAGCAGATT
Organism: Yersinia rohdei ATCC 43380; assembly: GCF_000173775.1. Taxonomy (GTDB): domain Bacteria; phylum Pseudomonadota; class Gammaproteobacteria; order Enterobacterales; family Enterobacteriaceae; genus Yersinia; species Yersinia rohdei. Next base: position 9,522 of record NZ_ACCD01000008.1, on the reverse strand, counting down.
CATTATAATCTTCACTAAATTCAAGGGCTGTAGGGTATGAGGTATAGCGCGGCCCTGAATAATTATATTTTTGAATGAGGGACAGATCCCAAACTATAGCGTGCTCAGACATGTTCATTCCTTCCGATATTTTCGCTTACCGGGCCGGTTAGGGGGCAGATGTTTTCGTTGTCTGGCCGCAGTAGCGCTGCGCAATCGTGACCTACGTTGCGACAGCCGCCATAGTTTACCCAATAACCACAATAGATAACATGTTAACAGTAGGGCTATTATTGGGATCACCCACTTCATGGTTTAAAACGTGTCTTTTGAATCAGTACGTTTCAGTAATTGCAGAATATCTTCCTGCTTTTCTTCTTTTTCCGCGTCGTCTTCATCGTCGCCCAATTCAATACCCAACTGCTCCATCAAGGCATCGATGCGGTCTAAGGTTAAATCAACATAAGCTTGGTCTTCTTTGCTCAATACTTCGTCGTTATCTAAACGATCCAGTAATGTATCCAGACGCTCATCGTTTTCCAGCTTAGTCAGCTCTTCTTCCGGCGTCAGACGTGGCTTGGCTTCGACTTTTACCACCGGCTTAGTGGTTGGCTTAGCTTTTACCTTGCTCTCCACCACCAGAGGCACAGGCACTTTACTGCCAATACGTGGGTCTTTCTCTTGGGTTTGGCTCTGGCCGGTTTTATTGCTGCCTTCTACATTGGTTCTCGCCCCTGAGCGATTGCCGCTGTGTCTCTTCTGACGTTTACGCTCGCGTGCTTCAATATCAAGCTCTACACGGGTCTTTTTATGGCGCTTTGGTGTTGCGGTGCCTTTCGGCCCTGCCGTATTGGCGCGTGGTGCTTTATTTGGTTGCTTCATAACCTGTGCTCTTAAATGAGTATGGGATCGGATTGAGTATATACCCGTCATCTTTCAAGTTGCAGAAGTGTTAGCCAGGTGCAATCACCCAAATCACTTACTTAGGTAAGCTAATAAGGATTCATTCACTGCGCCTTACTGTAATTTGAAATCTATTGGGCATAGGATTGGGCCGGAATCTAGCAGAAAGCAGAGAAAGAAAAAAGGCGGCAGATTAACCTGTCGCCTTTTTTCGCACCTTCTGCGGAAGGATATCCTTACAGCGCATCCTTGCACTTACATAACATCCTGGTTTCTCCCTCCTGCAACACGCTATCCTTGCCATCCCTTCAATCCTAAAGGCGACTCACCCGGCACTCCATCAACATCCTTTTATACCTTCGTCCTTATTCATCCCTGGCTCACAGTATATCCATTACATTCCTTAAGCATATTCCACTCCTCCTGAGTGATTAAGCTCCTTGCCAGCACATCCCGCACTGTTAAAACACCATCAGTTATTTGTTTTTATTAGAAAAATAAATAAAGAAAACTGACCGTTACTAATAGTAGCGTATTTTTAATCAAGGTTTTCTTAACAGTTCATAAATAATAAGCCATTAATGATGGTTGATAACCAACCGACATTTTCAGTTTCGTGTCAGCCGGGGCGATTGCATTAATTCTCTCAACAACGGCCAACAAACCCATCCCTGCCAAAGAGGATAAAAGATAAACCCCCTTTTTTCGCCCTGATGCAGTTATAATCGCTCCATATAAGTAAGTTCTCACGGAGACGACAAATTTTGACTATCAGAAACTATAACTATCACATGACTCATTTCGTCATCAGTGCTCCGGATATTCGCCATCTGCCACGTGATGAAGGTATTGAGGTCGCATTTGCTGGCCGCTCAAATGCAGGTAAATCGAGTGCCCTTAATACATTAACCAACCAGAAAGGTCTGGCCAGAACCAGTAAAACGCCGGGCCGTACTCAGTTGATCAACTTATTCGAAGTGGTTGAAGGTGTGCGCTTGGTCGACTTACCAGGATATGGTTATGCCGAAGTCCCTGAAGAGATGAAACTTAAGTGGCAGCGCGCCCTGGGCGAATATTTGCAGAAACGTAACTGTCTGAAAGGATTAGTTGTGTTGATGGACATCCGCCACCCACTGAAAGATTTAGATCAGCAGATGATTACTTGGGCTGTTGCCGTCGGCACCCCAGTGCTTTTATTACTGACTAAAGCCGATAAATTGGCTTCTGGCGCGCGCAAAGCTCAATTGAATATGGTGCGGGAAGCTATCATTCCATTTATGGGTGATATTCAGGTAGAAGCTTTCTCATCATTGAAAAAGATTGGTGTCGATAAGTTGCGGGAAAAACTGGATACCTGGTTTAGCGAAATCCCACCTGAAGTCATGATTGATGATTATGACGATGAAGGCGAATAAGTAACCACTAAAAACAGCCCGCAAGGGCTGTATCTCGGTACATCAAGCCCTTCCTGCCAGCAAAAGCCCAATAAAAAACGCCCCAGTCAATAAATGACTGGGGCGGCTAATATATAGCCAAATCCGATTACGTGAAGTAAAAGGTTTGAAAGATAGAACATCTTACCTCTGTACCCTACGAGCGTAACTCTACATCATTTTTTCGCGGGGCAAAAGAATTTTTTGTTGTATAGTTACACAAATTGTCACGATTCAGCGCACATCATTCCTGCATTATCGCCACTAAATGTAGCTTAATTACATAAAATGCTTTAATTCCCACCACTTACCCACACAACTAGTGGGCTTGTTCCCAATTATCGCCAACACCGACATCCACCTTCAATGGCACTGCCAGTTGCATGCTTTGCTCCATCAACTCACGAATCTTCTGCTCAGCACTTTCCAACACAGTTTCATGCACCTCAAACACCAATTCATCGTGCACCTGCATGATGACCCGCACCAAAGGTGCTGATTCTTGCTGTAACCAAGCATCTACAGCAATCATTGCGCGCTTAATAATATCGGCCGCAGTCCCTTGCATTGGCGCATTGATAGCCTCACGTTCCGCAGCTTTACGGCGATTGGCATTACGTGAATTGATATCCGGTAGATAGAGACGACGCCCATCCAGCGTGGTGACATAACCTTGATCCGCCGCTTGCTTACGCGTGCGCTCCATATATTCCAACACACCAGGATAGCGCTCAAAGTAAAGATCCATATAGCGCTGCGCTTCCCCACGGGGAATATTCAATTGGCGCGCCAAACCAAACGCACTCATACCATAAATCAAACCAAAGTTAATGGCCTTGGCGCTGCGGCGTTGTTCGGTAGTCACCCCTTCCAGTGGCAAACCGAAAACTTCAGCAGCTGTCGCGCGGTGAATATCTTTTCCAGCTGCAAATGCAGCCAGCAATCCTTTATCCTGCGATAGATGCGCCATGATGCGCAGCTCAATTTGTGAGTAGTCGGCGGCCATGATGCGGTAACCTTTGGGCGCAATAAAAGCCTGACGAATACGCCGCCCTTCTTCATTTCTCACTGGAATATTTTGTAGGTTAGGATCACGAGAGGATAAGCGCCCAGTCGCGGTGACGGCTTGATGATAAGACGTATGTACCCGGCCAGAAACCGGATTAATCATCAGCGGTAACTTATCGGTGTAAGTACTTTTCAGTTTCGCCAAACCACGATATTCAATAATGACCTTCGGCAGAGGATAATCCAGCGCTAACTCGGCCAGCACTTCTTCATTGGTAGACGCCGCGCCACCTGGAGTTTTCTTCAGAATAGGTAATTGTTGCTTTTCATACAAAATCACCTGTAACTGCTTAGGCGAGGCAAGATTGAACGGCTCTCCGGCTAATTCATGGGCTTGTTTTTCCAGCTCATCAAGACGAATAGCCAGCTCTTTCGAGTGCGCCGCTAAGATGTTTTGGTCAATCAATACACCGGTGCGCTCGATTCGAGACAAAATCGGCAACAGTGGCATTTCAATGTCCTGGAATACCCGCTTCAGGCCTTCACTCTGCTGTAATTTCGGCCACAAGACCAAATGCAATTGCAAGGTGACATCAGCATCTTCTGCTGCATAAGGCCCGGCTTGCTCTAATGCAATTTGGTTAAAGGTCAGTTGATTCTTACCCTTACCGGCTATCTCTTCAAACGTAATCGTTTTATGGTTGAGATAGCGCTCTGCCAAGCTGTCCATGTCATGTCGGCCCGCGACACTGTCTAAAACATAAGATTCCAGCATGGTATCGAAAGCAATACCACGCAGGTCAATGCCATAACGCGCTAACATACTTTGGTCAAACTTGAGGTTCTGCCCCACTTTAAGGGCTTTTTCGTCTTCCAACAGCGGTTTCAGTGTATCGAGAACCCATTGGCGATCAAGTTGTGCCGGCGCATCCAGATAATCATGAGCTAAGGGTAAATACGCTGCCTCACCCGGCGCAACAGCAAAGGAAAGGCCAATTAAATTACTGCTGAGGGTATCAAGCCCGTCAGTTTCAGTATCAAAAGCAAAAACTTCTGCTTTTTTAAGGCGCTCAATCCAATCAGCCAGAGTCTGCTCATCGAGGATAGTTTGATAATTGTCTTGTGATAGCACAGCCGTGACTTCAGCCGCAGCGGCTGGTTCTGTCGCCACAATATATTTGTTATTAGCCTGTGCTGTTGGCCGCTCTTTTTTACCTTCCAGCCATTTGCCGGCTTCAACATCCGCAAGCCAGCGCTTAAATTCATAACGGCTGAATAATTGATGCAGCTGCTCATCATCTGGTGGTGAGACGGTCAGTTCATCACAGGTTACATCCAATTCAACATCAGTTTTAATGGTGGCTAATTTATAGGAGAGATAGGCAACATCTTTATTCTGCTCTAACTTGGCGGACATAGTTTTGGCACCACGGAATGTCAGCGTGGCTATTTTATCCAAATTATTGAACAGCGCATCTAACCCACCCAATCCTTGTAATAAAGCCTGAGCCGTTTTCTCACCCACACCCGGTACGCCCGGAATATTGTCTGAGGAATCCCCCATTAAGGCCAGAAAATCGATAATTAACTCAGGAGGAACGCCATATTTTTCACAAACTTCCTGTGGCCCTAAAATAGCGTTATTCATTGTATTAATAAGAGTAATATTTGGCGTAACTAATTGCGCCATATCTTTATCGCCGGTACTGATTAATACCGCATGACCTGCTTTTTCAGCTTCTTGCGCCAGAGTTCCAATAACATCATCGGCCTCAACCCCGGAAACCGCTAATAAAGGCAGCCCCATCGCCTTAACCATTTGGTGAAGTGGCTCAATTTGAGCACGTAAATCATCAGGCATTGGCGGACGATGAGATTTATATTCGGCAAAAATTTCATCACGAAAAGTTTTGCCTTTAGCATCGAAAACTACGGCCACATGGCTTGGACGATATTGCAGCAACAGACTGCGCAACATGTTCAACACGCCATACATCGCGCCGGTTGGTTCGCCGCTGCCATTGGTTAGCGGCGGAAAGGCATGGTAAGCACGATAGAGGTAAGAGGAACCGTCAACGAGGATCAATGGGTTTTCTGCAATCTGGGCCATAGAGTTTCTTCATCTTTATTTAGCAAGGTCTAACACTAAGAATGCCATAGCTGGCAGCAAGAGACGAATCTTAGCGTCAATTCTTGTGCGAAAGAGAGCATTTTTGTCTAGGATCCGCAAGATCTAACCTGTGGATAAGTTTGTGCGTAAAAATGTGTGTTTTTTATATTCGTTGCCTGTCTCACAGATGGTTAATATTTTAAGTTATATTAATCAGCATGTTACAATTATTTATTTTCTATTTTTCTGTCATGATTTATTTATCTAAATTGTGGATATTACTTATTCAGCTGCTGACATAAGGTCAGTAAACTTAACTTATGCTAAATTTTTTACCCCCCAAATTCTTATTACTTATTCTCCCCTGACCTCCTCTTTTTGTATCATGAATATCGTGCCCTTACCCATCACTGAAATAGATAAATAAATCACAAACAACAGAGTGATAAATAAAAATCAAGTATTCAGCTATATGACTACGACTTAGATAATATGATGATTTTATAGCAAGAAGAGAAATAGAGTTGGAGCCATGCTGATATTGAATAAGTAAAAGAGGGGCGAACTACATCCTGCCCCTCTTTTATACTATTACTTTTGAGTTAGCAGGAACTTAACTACGTCCGCATACTCTTTAACATAGCTATCCATTGAACTGGTATCCATGCCGTCGTTTTTAATCATATATTTGCCATTAACAAACATGGCTGGCACACCACGTAATTGCAAATCTTCAGCTGCTTTTTGTTGCTGCACAACCAATGACTTAACCACAAAGCTATTTAATGCCGCATCATAATCTTCGCCACTTATTCCGGCTTTGATAAATACATTACGGATATCATCAGGAGTTTGTACTGTTTGTGTTTTCTGTACACCTTCAAACAGCAGTGGAGTAACTTTTTCCTCAACCCCTAACGCCATAGCCACAGCCCATGCTTGAGTCAATTGCTTGCCCAATGGGCCAAGGAATTCAACATGGTAACGGGTCATTTTGACCCCTTCTGGCAGCGCTTTTTTTACTGCCTGAGGAACATGATAAATTTCTTCAAACTGGTAGCAGTGCGGGCAATAGAAAGAGAAAAACTCTAATACCTGAGGCTCGCCAGTTACTGGTTTGTTTAACGTCTGATATTGGGTACCATCGGTAAATTGTGCAGCCGATGCACTGAATGCCATCACCATGCCAACAAGTGCTAACCATACATTTTTCATACTATAACAATCTCCATTATATTAGCTTTAGTACATTGGCATCAGCTGCAAAGGGGGTGCCTGCAACAGCTTAACCTGCTCTGTAAATGATGCAGTCTGCTGTAACCAAAAATCAGACTCCGCCATCCACGGAAAACTTTTCGGAAATGCCGGGTCTTGCCAACGTCTGGCGACCCATGCAAGGTAATAAACCATCCGCATCGCGCGTAAAGGTTCAATCAGTGCCAGTTCCCGCTGATCAAAATCAGCAAACTCACCATAGGCCTCAAGCAAGATATCTAACTGGATTAATTGCTCACGGCGATCCCCATGTAACAACATCCAAAGATCCTGAACCGCAGGGCCGTTTCTGGCATCATCCAAATCAACAAACATCGGCCCATCACGCCACAGAATATTACCTGGGTGACAATCACCATGTAACCGTAATGGTTGCCAATCGGTATGCCAATACTGCTTTATCGCACTTATGAGCAGGTCAGTGGCAGCCAGAAACTTATCCCGCTGTTTTGCTGGCACTAATTCACTGCTTGCCAGTAACTGACGCGGTTCGGTCAGGTATTCCTCAATCCCTATGGTTGGACGGGCAACAAAAAGGCTATCACGACCGACCTGATGGATTCGCCCCAGAAAACGGCCAACCCATTCTAATTGGTCGAGGTTATCTATCTCATACTGACGCCCGCCAACACTCGGAAAAATAGTAAAGAAAAAACCACCTTGAGTATGTAAGGTATGTCCGTTAAACGCCAATGGGGCAATAACCGGGATTTCCGACTCTGCCAAATCAATAGAAAACTGATGTTCCTCAATGATTTGCTCGCTGCTCCAGCGCTCAGGGCGATAAAACTTCACCACGTACCGCTTACGATCTTCATCCATAAACTGATAAACGCGGTTCTCATAACTATTTAACGCGGTTAACCCTGAATCCACTCGTAACCCGACGCCTTCAAGGACATCCATAATCAGGTCAGGAGACAACGTCTGAAAATTAAAAGCAGAGCTGTTCATAACAACACTCAGTCTATATAAGTGACAGCGGCGCGCTGAGAATAAGAAATAGTATCATCAAAGCCCTTATCATACGCAGACAGGAATATGACTAATCTTTAATGATGCCACGGGCACGCAATATGGCTGTTTTGAAGTCTTCTTCATAATCTTTTTTCAAACCAGGAATCACTTCTGTCGATGCTGAACCGCGCATTTTTAGATGATAAATAAGAATATCGTCGGTTAGCTCTGAAAAATCACCTTCAAAGCCGGCTTCAGCAGACAACTTTTGTAAAAACTGCACCAGATTTAAATCCGGCTCTTGCTGCCAGGCCGGGTGTAACAGCTCAATCAGTTCATTAACACGATGGCATTTCATAGCAAATGTATCCTATTCGAAAATATGCAGACAAAGTAACAGGGATAATCACACAGGGAAAGAGAGCCTATTGTCAATAAAAGTAAATCCTGACCCATTCCCCTATTTAAAGATACAATCGATCCGCTAGTTGAATACAACAGAGTGATAAAAATGCAGCCCAATATAACAGGCGTTATTCTTGCAGGAGGCCGTTCTTCCCGAATGGGGGGAAACGATAAAGGACTTATTCTTCTTCATGATAAACCGTTGTTTCAATATGTAATTGATAAATTAAAACCCCAGGTTAGCGATATCCTTATTAATGCTAATCGTAATCAGGATATCTATCAAGAAAGTGGCATTGCTGTCATTAACGATATCATTAGCGGCTTTGTAGGCCCGCTGGCGGGTATGCATGCAGGATTAAGCTATTCAGCTACAGAATGGGTTGTATTTGCTCCTTGCGATGTTCCAATGCTACCAGCCAATTTAGTTTCTCAACTTTGGCAAGGTAAGCAACAAGGGTTGGCGGCTTATGTTCACGATGGTGAGCGAGCGCATCCAACATTAGCTCTAATGCATGTTAGTTTGAAACCGCTACTTGCTGAATACCTGAAAAATGGCGATCGCAAACTTATGATATTTATGGAAAGTATCCACGCGAAGTCAGTGGTATTCAGTGGGCAAAGTGACAAATTCAGCAACCTCAATACCCCAGCAGATTGCGATTTATGGGAACAGACTGAAAAGGGGGAGTTATGAACCAAAAAGTACCACCATTATTAGGCATAGCTGCATACAGTGGCACAGGAAAAACAACATTACTAAAAAGCCTGATTCCATTGCTACAACAGCGCCAAATCCGGGTAGGTTTAATCAAACATACGCATCACAATATGGAAATTGATACACCTGGCAAAGACAGTTATGAATTACGCAAAGCTGGCGCATATCAAACCCTGGTTGCCAGTGATTGTCGTTGGGCACTAATGACCGAGACTCCAGAACAAAAGCCTTTGGATCTCCAGTATCTTGCTAGCAGGTTAGATGCCTCCACTATCGATTTAATCTTGGTTGAGGGTTTTAAACATGAGCCAATCAATAAGATAGCGCTCTATAGAGAGGCTGTGGGCAAACCTTTCGCTGGCTTGATTGATGAATATGTTATTGCTTTAGCAAGCGATAAACCAATAAATAGTGCAATAAAGCAATTAGACATTAATCAGCCAGAACAAATTGCAGGATTCATTGCTAGTTGGCTTCAAACTTCGTCTTCTAATGACTAACTTTTCTATAGATTGACACATTTTTCAGTGCTAATTGTGCAATTTGAGTGTGATGATAAACCGACATTATCAACGCCGAGTCAGCCGGGGCTGATTGGCCGATCGGTACTCTGACGGCTTACGCCACTCATTATTTTAAACCAACAGAGGCTCTTTCGGGGCATTTCGCCTCGAACCAACATGGGCCAGCCGCCTGAAAACGGGCTGTACTATTTGCCATATCCTGTTGCC
>NZ_ACCD01000009.1 GCF_000173775.1 Yersinia rohdei ATCC 43380 | reverse complement strand
CTCCTCGCTCTCAGCAGACCTTCAGCGTCACGTGTTTGTCTGCTGTTTGCCCTAGCTAAGAACAAAATAGGCTAATTAACGACGAGCAGGTCAGATGTTTATGAATTGAAAATTGTCTCTAATGGTTTTATGTTGATACCAATACCAGTGAGGAATTTGTGATGCAGCGAAACAGTAGATATGAGTGACGAATACTCAGCTAGTATAGAGCGTTTCAGACAAATGATGATTAAGGAATTACCGAAGGTTCCTAATACTCCTATGGCAATAGCAGAACTCGAAAAGATGCCGACAAGAGCAATTATTTCCAATTACATTACTTGGAAGATCAGAACTATTCCGGTAAGAAAACGAACCATTAAGTTCTTTCCCATGGGGATAGACTTCAATATTTTCATAAAAAAATACCCTGACATAAAAGAGTTTCTCAAAAAAGTCATTAATGGTGATGATCTAAACCAATATCTATCTGAACAAGTTAGAACACATGGTGTTGTTTTGCCTAGTGCTGCTTTGAAAAGCAAAGGGAAAGATATAGATTCTTTTGTCCTCAGAGAAGGGCTGTATCACTTTCATTTTGCACCAAGAGATAACAAAAACCCAAAAGGGCGAAGTAACTATCTTATCTTCGGTGATGTGTCAAAAGATACTTTCACCATAGTTGCCATCGTCCCCCATCGTGTATTTGACCATGGCAGCGAGGATGCGCTTAAGTTCTTTGACATACGCCGTATGTATCTTGAAAGAGATATACCGCCTGGCCAACCGTACATGCTAAATCCTGTAACATGCTCTGGTCATACACTGGAAATATTTAGCTATGCGATTCATTGCGAGCACACAATTAACTCTATGGATCCACAAATTAATGATAATAATTTTATATCTCAACTGTATGAAGATGGGATATTACAAATCCCTTCACTAGAGCAGCCCAGAAAACCGAAACTAATATGGTACTTTCATGATTTAAACCTCGGTATTCTAGAGAAGAACAAAGGCCATTTTTTTGGACTGAAATTCCTTCGTGATAGATTGTAAAAGTACACATCATTAATGTTAAATTCATTACTCATCAGACACAATGTCCGCTCTTCTCTGACTGTAAGATTGAATAATGACTAAGCCAATTTTTTGAAAAATTAGCGTCTATTTTTCTTTAGCACATTTGTAAATGCGATACATAGCGATACATGTAACAGACATGTGCAATACCGATTAATCCCCCGATTTTATTCTGGTCAGCATGTTGGCCGCCAGCCTATCTAAGTAGACTGAACACTTTAATCTAGTCCCTAGATATCAGGGCTGGCCTGAATTCAGGCTCATTTATTCAATTGGCAGGCAATTTTAATCAATTTGATTTTCAATTTAAGAAATTGATTTTTTAGACTTGGTTTGCAGGTTCGCACTTTGGTTCGCAGGTTTCCATTCTTGCTTTCAGTGGAAACTTTTTGCTGGTGAAAACTAAATAGAAAAATCCCGAAAACTATCATGCTATGCAGGCGTTTTTTTCTGTAAATATTCGGATGGGTACGATAAGAGAATCTTCAAAAGTCATTTAACAATCCGTCCAAAATAAAAATAGTCGGACGGAGGAAACAACGACCTTTAAATCAAAATACCTGCCGCTCTCACTAGCGAAGCCTACCAACAGGAAAAATTAGATAGGCAGTCACTCAGATCTGTGATGCTGTGCTATAGAGAAATGTTGTTTTCAATTAAGTAATCAGAGAGGCTAATGCCGATGCTATTAGCCATTTCCTCATAGTGTTGAATAAGCGCAGCTTTACGGAACTCACTATTGGGTTCCATCATGTTGAGTACAGTTACAACGGTGTCGTTACCCATCGTTCTAGGATTTTTCACGAAGGCCTCAGTAACTTTCTCTTGGCAAAAATCATTCACTGACATGCCGATATGGTGTGCATGTAATGTCGCATCGTGTTCTATCGAGCGTACCAAATGGGGATTGTTATCAGTAAACTGCTGACGAGCTGCGGCAAAATACTCTTGGCGAGTTTTCATGGTATTGTCCAGTTAATGAAAGAAACCAGATTACGCCGGTACCCCTAATTTCGATATATGTTGATGAGCATAAAATCACCAATAAACACCATAATTACCCGTGCAAAATATCCCCGGCATATCCCCGAAATAACAAAGGAGTCACGCTATTAACGTAACTCCTTGTTTTATTTGGTGGCCCCTACTGGACTTGAACCAGTGACCAAGCGATTATGAGTCATAAAATTGGCATGTTTTTAATTGTTCGTCATTGTCTCTATTTGTATTTTTAATTGTCTATAATCAACCGGTTATGAAGTTATTTTTGTTTCTGATTGGTTCTCTCATTTCCCCATTGTACTATCCTTACCTGACCCGTTACCTGACCCGAAATGGGCATCGGGTCAGGTAACGCTTATTCTTAGAAAGGTAAACTCATGGCCGCTAATCTTACCGAGACTGCTATACGTGGATTGAAGACAAAAAGCACGGCGTACTACGTGTGGAGCAACAGCGCTCAACGTGGTACTGGCAGGCTTGGCGTTAAGGTTCAGCCTTCAGGCAGCAAAGTTTTTTATTTCCGTTATTACGTTGAGAAAGGGAAGAAAGAGAAGTTCATCCAGTTGGGCATCTGGCCCGAGATGAAACTGGTGACGGCCAATGAGCTGGCGAAAAAGTATGGTGCCTGGCTTGTTGAAGGAAAAGAGCCCCAGCAAGAGCTTGAGCAACAGCGCCTGGCCGAGCAGCACATTATGCAGATCCATCGTTCTCAAGGATCGTTTGAAGAGCTGGTGCATGGTTACGTTAACAAAATGAAGCTCGACAATAAGCGGACTTGGGCTGATGTCCTGAAGCGTCTTGAAAAAGAGTGCTACACGGTTATTCCTCGTGATACCAAAGCGAAGGATGTGACACCACTGCAGATCAAAACCATCCTCTCAGGCATTATCCAGCGTGATGCGGTGGTGCATGCTAATCGGATTCGCTCGTATCTGATGGCGGCATTCAACTACGGTTTGAAAGCTGATAACGATCCGATGAATACCAGCGTGGGTATTACGTTCGGTCTTGAAGTTAACCCGGTATCGGCCATTCCGAAGCAGTCTTCGGCGGAAAAAGTTGGTGATACATGGCTAACGCTGGAAGAGCTTCGTTTTGTCATGGAACATTTCTCCGAGGCGACAGGAGTGGGTCCCTTGATGCAACACTTAATTCGTTTCTGTACTTACGTTGGCGGGCAGCGTCCGTTTGAAATGATTGCCAGTCAGTGGAGCGCCATTGATTGGCAACAAAAGACGTTGCTGGTCATAGCCGATGTATCGAAAAACAAGCGTGAGCATCTGATCCCACTGACTGAATCTGCTTTAAGTGAGTTAGCCTCCGTTAAAGAGCTGTTTAAGGAAAGTAACAGTCCCTATATTTTCCCGCTATCAACCAACGGTGAGCGCCCGGTACGTACCGATAGCCTGGCGCGTTCCATCATGTATTTCCGGGCTTTTAATCCTGAGTTTAAAGTTTTCACAGCGCGAGATTTACGTCGGACCTGTAAGACTCTGATGGGGGAGGCGGGGATCAGCAAAGAGATCCGCGACCGTATTCAGAATCACGCTCTGAATGATGTCAGCTCGAAACACTATGACCGTTATGATTACCTGACTGAAAAGCGCAGGGCGCTTGAGATCTGGGAAGATCGGGTTAACAACTATCAACGGCAGCAGGAAAACAACGTTGTGAACTTGTTTGGGCGGAGGTAAGAGCTTGTCAAAATATGAGCTTAATTCAGCGGAAGAACGGTATCAGCCGGGCTCTGGAGACTTAGTGCTGGCTAATAAGCTGGGAATCATTGATGAACAGGAAATGGAGGCGCTGGAGTCTGGCTTGCTGCTGATGCTGTATGAGCAGCTATTTATTGAGGGCCAGCCACCTGAGGTGCTGGCTTTTGAGCACATCAGCAGGTGGCATCGCCAATGGCTGGGGAATGTGTACGACTGGGCGGGGAGGCTGCGTAATGCCAACCTAACTAAGGATGGCTTTCAGTTTGCGGCTGCCGACAGGATTCCGCTTCTTCTTGATGGTTTTGAGAAGCAGTTTCTCGCTCGGTCTGGTGAGCTGAAATCCCTGGCTCGTTCGGGGCTGGTTAGTTATCTGGCTGAATGCCATGTGGAATTTATTTTGATCCATCCATTCAGAGAAGGTAACGGGCGTCTGTCGCGGCTACTTTGCGATGTGCTGTCCGTTCTGGCAGGGAAGGGCTTACTAGACTACAGCCTGTGGGATGAGCACAAGGCGTTTTACTTCAAGGCAATACAGGCTGGCGTATCAGGGAACTACAGCCCTATGATGCAACTGGTGAGCGACATCTTGCCAGATTAACGGGCGAGGCCAACGGCCTTCGCCTGTGCCTGATTTTGTTTCAGTTGCTGCTCAATTTTTTGCACAGAAACACCGGTTTCGATTGCAGTTGAACTGGCAACGGAACGATAGATTTGGGTTTTAGTGATCTGGCTGTGTGCTGTTTTTTTTGTCATCGTTAAAGCCTCGTTTTGCTGCCATGATTCTAGTTCGGATGGGAACTGCCTGCAAGGCTGCTATCAATAGGGATACAACAGTGAATACCTGCATCGTTCATAGAGTAGCGCTGTACATCTCTTGATTTGAGATGATGAAAATACTACTTGTCATTAAATAGCTTTTAAACTCATCGCTTTACCTTGATATAATCCTTTGTAATTTATAAGGTCAATGCATTGGTGGCGATAAATGACAAGTAACTCCGATTTTTTTGATGCTTCTGAGTTGTTTAATATTCCTGAGCAGGTTGATGTTCCTGATACGTTTGATCGTGTTGACGAATTCTCGAAAAAATTTAATGTGAAAATTGAAGATATTATATCTACATGGCTGGATGATAAAATAAGTCTCTATGTTAATCTTCGTTCAGAGCACTGTCGAATAGTTCGTTATGCGAATGAAAAAGAACTTCGCTATGACACATTTAACATCAGCATTGGCAGGGATTTTTATCAACGTAAAAATAGTCAACAGTCTGCAATAAGGGCATTTATATCTTGTGATCAATCTGAAATAAAAGAGTATCCAAATTTTAGTGGGCGCAGTTTTTTTAAATACGTATACAATGGATATGCTAGTGGTTTTTGGCGACTCAAACCTACCAAAACAACCCATTTGGCAAGGGATAATTATAATCTAAGAAATGCTAATGACGTATGGGGAAACACCCCAGGAGAAGTTACAGTATATGGTCATGATGACAAAGATTATCTAATTTTTAATAAAGATGTATTTATTGCCCATTCTGACTTGCAGATTGATGGCGAAAGCTATCAAAAGATTCTCCAATCATTAGCTCCCGAAAGTAGTGAGTTTATAAAGGCAGAAAAAAGTTATATCCAAAATTTTATCACTGCCATACTAATTTATAAACATTGCAGAAAGAATAATAATAAACTGAA
The DNA here is from genome assembly GCF_000173775.1 of Yersinia rohdei ATCC 43380. GTDB lineage: Bacteria > Pseudomonadota > Gammaproteobacteria > Enterobacterales > Enterobacteriaceae > Yersinia > Yersinia rohdei. The sequence continues at coordinate 120,580 of NZ_ACCD01000009.1, read as the reverse complement.
GGCGATGCCTGCGACAGAAATCTTAAATTCACTTAGAAATTCTTGTTGCAAAGAGATTGAAGAAGTTAAACGGTCGACAGTCGATCGATGGTTCAACGATTATTTCGATAAAGAGAGTGATTCTCTGACACAAATAAAACATGGAGGGTGGTCTCAAAAAAAAGATGATGTTATATCCATTGTAACCAAGTCGTACTACTGGAATGATAATTTTGATGTGATGTTTGAATTGATTGCTAATGATTTGTTAGAGGAGGCTGGGAGGCTTGATTTACAAAAAAATTACCCAAAAAGAATTAATTGATTATCTAAGAAATATTCGTTTTTTTTCTGCGTATAAAACTGCTCAATAAAGTGCTCAATCAGGTGCCCATTATGTAGCAATTGAGTGGGCACTCATCTCCTTTATATTTTCATCTGAATTGTACAAACTGCTTCTACCAAAACAAAGGAGGCAGTATGAATACAACATTTACCCCCCCACCCGCTGAAAAACGACTACAGATCTTGCGTGATTACGGTGAGAAAGGCGACCGCCTGGTACGGGAAAAGGAACGCCAGTATATCACGTCCATTTCTCGGTCAACAGCCTGGAAACTGGAACGGTCAGGTAATTTTCCTCAACGCAAGTCAATTGGTCTGAAATCCTGCGGTTGGTTGTTAAGTGACCTACTCTGTTGGATCAATGAACGCTAAGAGTTTGAAATTTTTTCATCATTTTTTTTGTTTTTTTATCTAATGGTCGGAAATGCATCTTGCTATTTCCACTATTAATAGCGGAATAGCAACTCAAACGGAGGTATTTTCGACACAAATTAATCATGAGGTGTTTTATGTCAGGAAACCAAACATTTCCTATACATTGTTTTCCAGCAAGAATCGGGCATGCAATTTATGAGGCAGAGCAACAAACTCAGGCTCCACTTCCCTTGATTGCAGCAGAGACGCTTGGCGTGATTTCTCTGGTTTGTCAGAACCAAATTGATGTCTGCAGGCTGAATAATCTGCGCAGCCCTGTATCGCTTTTTATCGTGACAATTGCGGAATCAGGGGAAAGGAAAAGTACAGTGAGCAAGCTTTTAATGAAGCCTCTGTATCAACGAGAAGAGCAGCTTTTTGAGCAATATAAGCAGGAGTTCATTGACTGGCAAAATAATGTAAGGATCTTCAAGGTAGAAGAAAAGGCCTTGATGTCAAAGCTGAAATCGGAGATTCGCCGTGGTAAAGACCCATCAGCGACCCGTGAGTCTTTGAAAACACTGCAAGCCAGTTGTCCTGTAGAACCCGTCAGGCACAAGTGGATATTTAACGATGTGACACCTGCGGCGCTAAAAGAACATCTCTGTGGGCACAACAGGTCGGTTGGCATGATGTCAGATGAGGCAGGGAGTATTTTTAATGGTTATACATTAAATGAGCTACCACTCATTAATAAAATGTGGGATGGATCAACTTATTCAGTAGAAAGGAAAAATGAGCCAGAGAGGTTAATAAAAGATGCCCGACTGACGCTATCTCTGATGGTTCAGCCTATAGTCATGAACGGGTATGTTGAGAAGAAAGGTGAGATGGCAAAAGGGATAGGATTTTTTGCTCGCACTCTCATTAGTCATCCCTACTCAACACAAGGACAGAGGAAAATAACTAACCCGACTGTTTCAAGTGAGCACTTACCGGTATTCCATAAACGATTAATGGATATCGTTGATGAAGGTATGATTAGGCAGGGAGAAAGAATTTGTTTGCATTTTTCTCCTGAAGCAGAACTGGCATGGATTGAATTTTATAATCGAATTGAATCAGAAATGGGGCTTATTGGCAATCTTTCAGAATTTAAAGATTACGCATCCAAGGTAGCTGAAAATATGGCAAGAATCGCCGCTTTGTTGCACTACTTCAACGAAGATAAAGGAGATATATCCCTTGTTGCCGTGGAAGCTGCCATAGCGATCAGCCTGTGGTATGCAAATGAACACATTAATCTTTTTTCTAAACCTAAGGAATCGATAATGGTAAATACAGATGTTGATGAATTGTACTGGTGGGTGAAAAATTACTGCAGCCAAAATCTTTTGCCATACATCAGGAAAAACACCATACAGCAGTATGGTCCCAATCGCTTCAGGGATAACAAAAAAACGACAGAGTTATTAGGTATGCTTTATTCTCAAGGTAGAATAAAGACCTATAAAAAAGGAAAAACTATTTTTATTCAGCCTGTTGATTTATTAGATGTGACTTAATGAGGTTATAAGATGTAGAAAGCAGATAGTCCCCACCACTCAATTATATTATTGCAGAGTTATTTTCAATCAGTCTTTACTGGTTGTGGGGTACTTTTGCCTTAATTTAAATGTAGGAAAGGTATTATATTTATCTCTGTTAAGTAGAACACCAATCGACGGTCACTAATATAGTCCTGTGTTACCACAGGACTATTAAAAAGGAATATTTTATGCATTTATATAATGGCACTCATGGTGAACATATTTTTGATTATAAAATTAAAATTGAGCAGACCTTAAATAATGCCATCAGGCAATATCCTCGAACAATGGCATTGCGGGTAGATCTTCATTACCCACCGATTCTGGATAGAGGTGATACCATCTCCTGCTTTCATAATCAGGAACCAGGCGCGATCTCCCGCTTCCTGAATGCACTGAAAGCAACCCTCAGCGCCAGTGAGGATCGCAGAATGCGTGACGGTACCAGAATACACCCGAATACATTACGTAATATTTGGGGCAGAGAATTTACGCTGCTGGGTAAGTGCCACTTTCATATCTGTCTGTTGTTCAATAAACATGCCTATTACCATTTAGGTGATTTTAAATACGAAGACAGCCTGGGAGTGATGATCATGAAAGCCTGGTACAGCGCTCTGGGTTTGACGTTTGAAGATTGCCCACAACTCGTCCATTTTCCTGACAACTGCAGGTATATGCTGGAGGTCAATGATCCTGATTATGTTGAGATTTACTATGATCTTCTTAACCGACTGGATTACATGACAAAACTCGATACCAAAGTCTTTGGTGAGGGTGACAGGAACTTCGGTTGTAGTAGAGGATAATTTATTTTTACAGTTCAGGCCTTTTATATGGTGAAAGGGCCTGATTTTTTTATTCAAAAAAAGGAAGTTTTTAATACTTTGAACATCGCGCCGGTATAAATTTTAACCGACCAAGAATTCGAAAGTGTTGAGATTAACCCGTAGCGTCTCAGGGTAGGGCTCATCACTCTCCCCATGGCTTTTACTGTCCTACTGAATATTCTCTTTGTGACCCAGCAGAGTAGGTTGCAGAGTCAGGAATGTTGCTTTAGCGGGCTTGGTATAGATACGAACTATATAGGACGAAAGCCTGACCGAAGAGGCTATTTCACGACAATCAGCAAGTCGGGATGGTGGTGTTTGATCCGTCAAGTAGGCTTGACATGAGTGATTCGCTGAAATCTTTCCGCATGCCGATACGGATCTTAGTGGTTAATAATTATTCTCTCAGAGCGCGCATAATCTCATTCTTAAGCACCAGTATATCGTTTGGCATTATGTCAGCCAGAAACGTGCTTAATGGCCAATAACCGTGTCGTGTCTTTCCACTGATTTTTTTATTACTGCGACATAGTCTGTCGCGTGCATCTGGCATACTCAGTTCATTATCTGGTGGGGAATAAATCGGTTAAGTATTGACGGCCATTGCCGATAAATCTGATATGTATAAATGCGTTACGCATTCAGGGTGCTGCTACAGGAGCCGTAATGCCAAAGCGAACAAACAGCGTTGATACTACATTTTTTGCTCTTGAGCTGTTGCGCCGTATTCCGCGTAGTCAGCGCATTACCGCCCATGAGTTGCATCAACAACTTACGAATGCGGGAATTGAGCGCAATGTGCGTACCATTCAGCGCCAGCTTGAACGCCTGAGTCAGCACTTCGATTTGGAGTGTGATGATCGCTGCCGTCCCTATGGCTGGCGATGGCGGGCAGGCTCGCGAGGACTGAGCTTGGCGCAACTATCGCCAGCAGAATCGCTGCTGATGCAGATGGCACAGGCGCAGTTAAAGCATCTGTTACCCGCGCATCTGATGGCTTCATTTTCGCCATTTTTTAGCCAAGCGGGACACACACTTAGCCACAGCGAACAGGCGCAGCGAGAGCGGGAATGGTCGCAGAAGGTGCGGGTAGTCGCTGCCAGCCAGCAACTCCTACCGCCAGTGATCCAGGAAGGCGTGTTTGACGCGGTTAGTGAAGCGCTTTACTACAACCGCTGGCTGAATATTGATTACAGCAATGCTCACGGTACTCGCCGTCAGGTCGAGGTGATGCCCCTCGGGCTGGCTCAACAGGGCTCGCGACTGTATCTGGTCTGCCGCTTTAAAGGCTACGATAACGAGCGCAGCCTGGCTCTGAACCGCATTACCTCGGCGGTCTGCAGTACCTTTCACTTTTCCCGCCCCACGGATTTTAACCTCAAACGTTACGACGATGACGGGCGTTTCGGATTCGGCGAAGGGCGACATATCCGAATTCATTTCACTCTTGAAACCGCGCGGGCGCAACTTTTGCTGGAATCGCCACTTTCATCCGACCAACAGGTCAGCGAGCTTGACGACGGGCGGCTGCGCTTTAGCGCCACGGTTGTTGACAGTCCGATGCTCGATGGCTTTCTTGCAACCTTTGGTAATACCATCAGTAACATTAAACGCGACATAGACGATGTTAGTACAGAATAGGAAAACAATGATGAGTAATGGTGATCGTCAACTGCTGCCAGTATTAAGCAACGCATCGGATAGCGAATTGGCCCCGCTGGTGGAATACATCACGAAGGCGTTCAGCAGCGGCATTGAGAGTAAAGCACGTTATAAAACCCATTGCCCGGCACACAGTCAGTATGCCGATCTGATTGCCCACGAGCTGTGCGAGTTTGGCGGAAATACCATCGTCAATCTGTTTCGCGGCGGCGGTCCTGAGTGGAAAACCGTGGTGATAGATGTGGCGGACAAGCTTGACGCGACGTACAAGAAGGACTGGGGCGTTGACCGTATCGAACTGGCAGTGCTGGCGGCGATTACTCGCAAGGCTTGGTCCGATATGGATGAAGCTCAACGCAAAAATCTGCTTGCGAAAATGGATCTCACTCAGGGCAGTACGATGCTTTTCCCTGAAGCGAAATTAATGACGCAGTTGCAGTCTAACCGCTTCTCAAGCTTGCTCTTGGCGTCTCTAATTGCCAACGTTTTTGCCAGCCAACTGCTCGGACGGACGGTGGTTATGTCTGCAGCATCATTTGTGGCCGCGCGAGGGGCAGCTTCTTTTCTGGGGCCGATTGGCTGGGTGATCACTGGGCTATGGACCACCTTAGACCTGGCGGGACCAGCGTTTCGCGTTACGATCCCCTCCGTGGTCCAGGTGGCATTACTTCGCCAACGGATTCATGCTACGGCGGAAACCGATAAAGTTTGGTGGGAGTACCACCGTTGGCAGGATGAGAAAGATGCTGACAGCTGGGTGGCGAACATGTTTCGTATGGTAGGACTCTCTACTGCAGCCAGTGTAAGGCGTGAGCGAAATATGGCGTTTGAGCAGGGGGTGATGTCCGGACAGCAGCAGACGACAGAAGAGTATGCCGATCAGGTCCTCAAAAAAATGGATGAAGTTCAGCGTTTTGAAAAACGTTGTGAGGCAATGCTGGCTGTTGCCTTTGCTTGTGCTAAGGAGCAGGGCATCGCGCCGTCTGACGTGCGCAGCGATATCGAAACCTGCTGCCTGGGGATGATGAGCGGGCATCTTTCCTTGGTATTACAAGCCACAATTAGTCGCCTTATTGCCAACCCGCCTGATATCCACACTGCGCTTGAACAGGCGTTCGAGTTAGGTATTGAGGAAACTGAGGCTGCTGAGTTGATGGCGGTGCTTCGTGAGGCATTTAGCCAGCGTGCAGATGTGTACTAAGGGGAGATTATGGACAGAAAAACACTTTTATTGCGTCTGAACCAGCAGCGTCAGCGACAGACAAGCGATCTCATACCATCCGCAGCAAAAGAGGCAGTTACCATACCTGATGTCAGTGCTTGGCAGGCGTATCAGCGAGTTCGGCAGTATCAACAGAAGTGGCGCACGGAACAAACCACATTGATGCTGGCTGAGTGCCGACAGCGTCTTCTGCATAGCATTATTGGTCCGTTTGGGCTGGGGACCATTGTCTCTGCGTGGGACAAGGTGGGGGGCAATGTCGATACCATTCATAATGTTCGTACCGGGGTGTATGCCACGGAAGAGGAGCAGGCGCGTTACGCAAGCCGTGGCAAGTACAACAGCGATCCGTACCACAAACATGACAACTACAAGAATACCAACGCCGAAAACAGTGAAAAACAGGATGCAGGCGAAGCGGTGGATGCCTATACCGGGCAGACACTGAGCAGAAATACCAAAGCGCAGCAGGATCACCTGGTTTCTGCCAATTCTATCCATAACGACCCTGCGGTTCGGCTGGCGGAGGCCAATGGTGCGGATCTGGCGAACCACAAAACCAATCTGCATCAGACGCACCACTCGATCAATGAATCGAAACAGCAAAAGAGCGCAGAGGAGTACATCGTCTGGTTGAACAAAAACCGCGCCGATCGCGATTCCCAAATTGCCCGGTTGGAAGAGAAAGCCAAAAATGAGCCTCTGAGCAAAAAAGATCAAAATGCACTGGAGAAGTACAAACAACAGAACGCCGTCGATCAGGAAAAATTGCGCGAGCTGGATGAAGTGGCACGCAAGCAGTATGAAAGCAGTCTTCGTTGGGGCTACTACGGTAGTGCGAAATTCGGTGCATATTTACTGAAAACCAGCGCTGTCGAAGCGGGGAAAATGGGCCTACAGCAGGCGATTGGCCTGGTGTTGACGGATTTTGTCGACGGCCTGTTGTTGGAAGTTCACGACAGCTGGCATAACGGGTTTTGTGATGGGGTGGACCAGGAGCATGTCTGGGAGGCATTAAAAATCCGTGCTGGGCGGGTGGCAAAGAGCTGTCTCGATAACTGGCGCAACGTGCTAACGGCGTTTCGTGACGGGGCCATCAGCGGGATCATTAGTAACTTGATGACAACGCTGATAAATACTTTCTTCACCACCGCACGCAGCCTGGTGCGAATGATCCGTGAAGGGGTTTTTTCGCTGTTCCGCGCAGCCAAAACTGTACTGATGCGACCAGAGGGTACAAGCCGTGCCGAAGCACTAGATGCAGGGCTGAAGATTGCCGTCAGCGGCGCATTCGTCATTGGTGGCGTACTGCTTGAAGAGTACCTCAGCAAAACTCTCGGTGCGCTGTTTACCGTTCTGCCCGGTGGGCTGATCACTACCCTAGTGGCTGTGCTGACGGGGTGCGTCACCGGCCTTGGTACCGTATTAACGGTCTATATGCTCGATCGATTAGATCTGTTTGGCGCGCAGCACCAGCAGGAAGACAATGCCGTACTAACGATGTTACAGGACGGTAGGGCGCAGGCCGATGCGCGTTTACAGGCTTTGTTGGGATCGGACCCGGAACCTGTCTAAATACATCAAAGACACCGAGGAGTTATACGCAGAGAATTGGTGTTTTAAACATACACTGCAAAAGAGTTTGATTTGTACCAAATTGAATTTTTTTCAAAAATATGACGGAATATTATATATGGATTTACATGGTCATTTGCTTTATGTGGATATCACCCAGATCTGCGGCATCGGCTGTGCGTTCTGCATGTATGCGGATAAGCACGTAACGGGTAAGAGTATGGTGCTGTCAACGCAGGCTCGTGACAACCTGTCGGCGCTCATTAATGATCCATCTGTAAAGCGTATTTCCGTGAGTGGTGAAGGTGAACCGCTCAATAACATTCATACCTTTTATGACTTACTGGCGTTGTCCCGAGGGGGCAACAGCTTTGAGTTTATTACCAGTGGTTTTTTTCGCCATGAGAAGATGGAAAAGATCTTTGATGAGATTAATCGTCTTGTCTCCGCCAATGGTGATACCTGTAATATTCGCCTGAGTTCAGATAGCCACCATATTGAAAAAGTAAAATGGCGTGCACATGGATTTAGCCTGGATTATGTTCAGCGCAAAAAACCGTCATCGCTCAGTTTTTCATTTCGCTCAATTGATATCGATCGGGCCTTCACTCGCGAATATCTGGTGAGTGAACTGGCCTCATGGGGAATTAACGCCAGCATAAAGCCAGTCAGCGTACTGGAAGACAAATTATTAATAGGTGCGGACACGTTTAACATCGACTACAAAAATCTGGTTCATCCGGCAAGAGATACGCCGGAGGGTTATCTGGACTTACAGGGATATATTGCCGCGATTGAGTCCAAAGTGGATAAACCTTTTACCTTTGGCAGCCTGAACCGTGCACCCCAGCCCAATGGCATGGACGTGACAATTAAACCCAACGGCGATGTGTTTCTGTACGGTATTGAGACCGAGCGTGTTGCAAATATCCATTCTGATGCGATCGACTGGCATCATCTGGCGAGCCATGTGCGGGAGAATCCCTTGTCGCGCGCGTTATATACCCAGCCGTTAACCGAACTGCTGGCGCGGCTGGATGACACCCCGCAGCTTCGCGCGATCATCGCGACCGCCAATAATCCTTACTGGCTGGTCAAAGAGATGGGGAAGCATTCCGGGTTGCTTGAACAATGGAAGGCAGCATGATTGATTCGCACTGCCACTCGTTCTACTCGAAACATGCTGTAGGTACCATCGACGAACTTGTTTGTGCCTCGATTGCTGCGGGGGTGACGGTACTCACCATCACTGATCATGCTCCGTTCCCGGTGGATGCGCAGAACCGTTTGCTGGAATCGGAACTGGAGAGCTATTTCACCGATATTGATAAGGCGCAGCAGGCCTATAAAGGAGAGATCACGCTGCTACGCGGTCTGGAACTCGATTATATGCCGGGTACTGAGCGTTATAACCGGCAATTACTTGCCCGCTATCCAATGGATTTTGTCATCGGTTCAATTCACTACGTCACTGTTGCCGATGAGCCGATGGTGAAGGTCTGGGAACTGCCCCGGTTAGCGGCAGACTCCTTTCTGGATAAGTACTTTGCTCAGCTTGAAGCGTTGCTGGAAAGCCGGTTGTTTGATGCGATTGGGCACGCTGACACACTACTGCGCGCAATCCCAGAGGATGTGTTTTTGCGTCGCTTTGAACCGTTGATTGCGCCGCTCGTACGCAGCGGTATTGCATATGAACTGAATGCTTCGGGCCTGCGAAAATCCAGCCTTAATCCTACGACGGGTAAAGAAATTGCAGGAAGATGGTCCTATCCTTCCCGCGCTTTGCTGGAGAAATTACTGAGGAACAATGTTCCATTGACCATCGGATCCGATGCGCATGATCCTCGTGATGCCGGAACGGGGATCGCCGAGTTGATGGAGGCACTTAGGCCATTAGGGCTTCAATCCATCAGCTATTATCAGCAGCGTCAACGTATTGATGTTCTGTTGGATGACCTTCAATTTCACACTGTGCCAGTGTCTCGCTAAGGATCTTCACCATGAATGGACTAAAAACTCCGCATTCACTTGCGTGGAACACGTTGCACAACGAACCGCTCGCAACCCAGTTGGCAATGTTTCGCCAGGCCAGTGCAAAGATCAATGCGCAGGATGTTAAATCCGGTTTTCGCGCGTTCGCGACCGATTTGCTGGCGCGCGGTTTGATCGACATGTCCGATTACGTCGCTATTTTTGGTGGTAAGGCGCTGCATTATCTGACGCCGAATGCGACTGGATCATTTTGCGATATGCGCACAGGTGCTGACGCTACAACATTGGCGGGCATTTATAGCCGTGCGAAATATGGCGGAGTGAGCGAGATACGCTATCTGGCACGGTGCGTTATCGACTATCTTGCCGCAGAACTGGATGACACCTCTTCTTCATGGTCAGGGTTGTTTTGCCAGGCCAAAGAGGAGGGAGAGAGTGTTGTGATGATGACCACGGGCTGGCGTAATGTGCCTTCCACGGCCAATGTGCTCTACGATATCGTGGTTGAGGAAATTAATCTCACGTTGGCGCATAAAGGATTGCCCACCATTATCAACGTTAAACTGCCCAGGATTGCGCCGCCGTGTGAAAATTACGCTAGCCTTAGTCAGGCCGAGCGCGATCGGGTCAATCTTGTGCAGGATCATGTGATTCCAGCGGAGAATTTTTACCGCTGGAGCGGCGTGCATGTCATTTTCGGAGATGACGTGCTGGTGACTGGGGCAACGGCGGACAAAGTGTTGTATGAATCGCTGTGTAACGGCGCCCGGTCATTTCGTGCCATTTACCCAGTGGCGCTAGATCCCCGGGTGGCATTAACTGATGCGTCGGTGGAGGATCGGCTGAACAGCGTGAGCGTAAAGCAGCATTTGGATGAAAACGTCGCGCAACTGCTCTCTGCTCCGGGCTATCAGCCCATTCTGCGTGCGTTGCGTCTGCTATTTGGCGAAGACAACCGGGGTAGTTTACCGGCTTTCCTGCCAAATGTGCCGGTGCTTACCTGGCTTAATCTTTATAAATCAGCGTTAAATAATGAGTTTTTGGCTCAGCCTGCATGCGCGCCATCACTGGTGATGCTCAGAACATATCTGATGCAAAATGGGCTGTTGTGTGCGAAAGGTAAGGTGCTGGTGAAATGACGTCCGACACTATCCATTACGTCAGTTACTGGGAAAACGCACCGGGTCAGACCATGCCGGCTTATGTTGCCCTAGCACTGGTTTCTATGCGCAGAGCTCTGGGCGATCGTTTTCTTCTGCTTACGCCGCGAACGGTAAGCGAGCACATCGATGCTGACATCATGAATAAAGCTTGGGCTTTTGAACCGCTGAGCTTTACGCTGGCGAACGGCATTGAAGCTATTGTGGCGAAGAGCGATTTCATTCGCATGGCGTTTGTACATCGCTGGGGCGGGGCATGGTTGGATGCGGATACGTTGCTGTTTAGAGATCCGAGTGTTGAGTTATTTCCGACAGGGCTGAGCCATAAATTGCACTGGTATAGCGAGTGTATTTTCGCGTCCCTGCCGGGAAACCCCATACTTGCGCAAGCCTTAGCTATAGGGCTTGAGAGCGAGAATCACGCTTGGGGTAATCCTGGGAGAATCAAAAATATCATTGCCCAGGCTGCCGATGCTGCCATCCCGATTGGCGGGGAGGTCATCGATCCCGGATACCGTCCTCTTTACAACTTTGCTGGTTGCGAGGTGATGCGTCGCACCGATATTGCCGTCGGGGCATTTTTGATTAACGACGTGACCATTCTCAAACTTTACAACACCTATTTCCGGCGTACCGAAGCCCGGAGAGAAACCGTGGCTGAATTCCTGGCGGGTGGCTCGCTGCTGGCAAAACTGTTTTTGCATATTGAGGCGAATGCGGATTACTGGGTTGATGAAAGTGACAAATTGATAGCTTCCGTTGCCTGAGTACCGCTTTCGCCTAGTACGATAGCCTCAGCGGGTAAGTGGAGTCGACAGTGCGTGGCGCCATTGAGGTTAATACGCGGCGCGATTGCTTCGTGAATGGTCGGCGTCCGGCGGTGTGGCGAGCTGTGGGCAATATACAGCCATGCGGGGATGCGTTCAGTTAAATGGCTGAATTCAAGTTCAATGCGCAGTAGATCGAATATCTCGGTGGTGCGTCCACTGGGAGTCCAGGCCAGCGGCGCGGTACGGTGATCGGGCTGCACGACTGCGACAGGAACGCTGAATTCAAGGTTGATCGTCCCGGCATAACAGCCAGCAACTTCAGGAAATTTTTCACAGATTAAGGGCAGTTGTCGCGCCAGCGTGCCCGTCGCTACCCCTAACCCTGGGATGATTCTGGCGTTAAGCGACATGCTGTTTTTCGCTTCTGCTGGCAGCGTTAAGAGAGTCTGCAATGCGTTCATTAATGACGTTAGCGAAAAAGCATCCATATTTTTTTTGCCCGTACGACGGAGTGTGTCTGGCTGTTGTTCGCTGTAGATCACTTGTGTAAAAGGTGAGCGAGGCGGCAGCCATGGGTTGTGTTGACCTGCAATCAACGGGTAGATCGCCACCAGCTTCGCTTTCAGGCCAACAGCCATATGCACAATGGCAGTATCCACACTAACAACTGCCTGCGCGCGGCGAATATAGCCTGCAACCTTTTCGGGCGTTAGCCCGTCGTGCAAGACTGCCACATTATCGCGTGCAACTGCGTTTTCCAGATGCTGTGCGCTGTGCAGCGTTGAAGGGCTGCAAAGAATTCCCACGGAATGGCCGGGAAACTCGTCGGTGATAGCTTGTAGAGCTGCGGTTGCACGGGAAGGGGATAGCCCCTTGTCTCTTCGGCTGGCATAAGGATTAAAAAGTATTTGGGGGGAAAGTGCTGCAGGCGGGAGCTCAGCAGGCAACGGCACAATGTACTGGGTGTCGATCACTTTCGCGCCCAGATCCTGCAGAATATATTTGTACTGCTCCACGATATTGAGCGTGTTTGCAGCAAAACCCATTTTACGATTCACACAGCGCAGTGAATCATCAAGGGAATAGAGACTCGCCGGGCGGAGTAACCGCATAAAAACGATTTCGGCAGGTTGCAGTCGTCCAACCAGATGAACAACGACATCGACATTACTTAGTTGGTTCACCAATCTGCGTAGTTCACCAAGCCCTGGATGCGGATTCGTAACGATGACTTCATCCACACCGAAGGTGTTGGTATGCATTTCAGCTAACTCGTTAACCGTAAGTACAGTCAATCGTGCATTGAGCTTACGTGATTCGCGAAAAAAGAAAGAAGATACGATGGAGTCGCCCAATTTTGCATCCCAGCGAAGCAGAAGAATATGCAGTTTTTCGCCAGGGGTTTTCGTGGGCAGAGGTTTGTCCGCCAGCAGGCGAAATATCAGCCTGGAAACTGCTTTGCGTAAAATCTTTAAACTTAACAATGTGCTCACCAGTCCTTTGCTCAGAGGGCCGATCCCGGCCACACGGTTTTTTCAGGGTGATGTGGCGTATTCTAATCGTGAATTAACATCACATTGCATCACTATTATCTCCCGGTCGGCTTTTTCCTGTTTTCCATGGTGTTCATTGCGTCATAGGCACTGCTGCCGGATGTAACCAGCCCCTGAATCTCATAGAAGAGATACGTTATAGTGGTGGAGGGCATTCAATGTCTCCTGAGCAACGTCAGCATCGCGTATTCATGGCTTGCTATGTTTTTAAAGCCTTGTCCCTCCGGTCCCCATTCCTCATAGCTCATCATGATTGCTTGTTTTAAGCTCTCTGCTCGCTCTGTTTCGACGTAGAATTTTTTCTTGTCTGCCGGCGAATAATTACTAAGTCTCGAGTTGCTGCTTGGTGAGATCAGGCAGAGGTTACCGAAACGATGGACATCATCCCCCATTTTGTTTGCGCCAGAGGGATCGGTTTGAGGAAAGTAGTGCTCAACCGATGTTCGGCTCGGCGAAAACTGGAAGCCATCAAAGTGTTTCTTAATATCTGGATTATTAAGCCCTTTACCATCGAATGACTGGCCCGTAGTAAGATCACGCCACAAACGATAGTCGAGCAGATTAAACACAAAGTTCTGTACGCTGGTACCGCGGTGCAGAGCCTCTGAATCGAATTGCTCCTTTTCACCACAAATCTCAGCCAAAAACTCATGGCTGAGTTGCTCAAGCTCTCTGAGGTAAGCCGCTCCGTCAACGTTCAGTTGATCCAAAGCCAGAGTATTCAAAATGGCCAGCGAGCGATTGAGCCATCGCTTGTAAACATAGGCAGGGTGGGAGACATGGAACATCGACAAGATCATCGCTAGTTGTTTATTTACACCAGACAGTTCATCTTGATCGAAAGAGTTGTTATAGCTAAAGCTCGAATTCCTGTCTCTGACATAGTACTCAAGCGTCAGCAGGCTCCACTTCTCAGCCTGATCGCGCTTAATGATATAGCGGTCAAACAAGACCCTAAACTTCAGTAATTTAAAAGCAAACTGGGTGATTTTTTTTCGGTCATTTTTTATGATTTCAAATGCCTGAAGTAGCTTTTTATCGTCCAAAGACACGTCATTATCCACTGTCACTTTTAGCACATGCAGTAGGAAGTTGGAGAAATCGATAATCGAATCAAAACGCTGCTCTTTTGCTTTTTCATCGTTGTCATCAGTGTGATGAAAGCGTCGCCTTTCGATAATTTCCCGTAGCGTCGGCTTTTCGTGTGTATCAGGATTAGTTTCTATAGCACATTTGATCGCCTCAAAATCGGCAGGGAATCCTAGCCACTGTTCACCAAATAATGCTTTGCGAGTCTCTGGGCTAAAGCCCAATTGCACATATCGGTTCATATCAGCGCAGGCATCCCATATGGCAGAAAAGCCGTTTCTTGCGGCAGTATCACCGTTGTAAACTGACATCAAATTCGCTTTCAACACTTCGTGTTTTTCTAGCTGTTCACCACGGTTATTCATGATCTCAAAGTAGTGGTTGAGATCAGTCTCTGTTGGCACCGGAACCCGCAAAATAGTGACGCGCTGGAGTAGATATCGGCAAAAGTTGTTGGTGTCGATATTCTCTTTCTCAAAGTAGCGTTCAATAATAGTAAACGCCGCTCGGATTGAGGGTTCTTCAGGATCATTGCTCTGAGCCTGTTGAAACAGGTTATTTAGCGTTTGGGCTGATTTAGGGCGGCTGTCAAAGTCGAGATTAAGGTGAAGCGGGGATAAACCTTGTTCGCTGCAACAAGCAACTTTTTTTAAGTATGCGAGCAAAATCGACAGCGTTGTGTACCTTTGCTGTCCATCAATCGTTTCATAGACTATTACGCCTTGGTGTGCGCTATCAGCGCCATCTCTGACATATACCACCAAGCTGCCCAGATAGTATTTCGGGTCTTCCTGTTGCTCTGCATTTTTAAGGGCTTCAGCAGCATCTGCAATGTCCCGAATAAGCTGTTCAATCTCCTGCGCGCCCCAGGCGTAGTTACGCTGATAAATAGGGATAACATAATGGCTATTAGCGCTGAATAACTGTTCGATGGTCAGCAAGGCTAAATCATTATTCGTCGGCATCTACATCTCCCAGCATCTGAGCGATTGAATCTTCTACGGGTTTGGCATTTTGAAAACGAATGTTTATACAACGCTTTGGCTGAAAGTGTAGGACTTGTTGTGGGTGGATCGCTTTATCGAGCACTCTCAATAGTCCTCGGGGCTCACGCGCATAACCATCAACACTGTCCATGCCGATTTTTTGATATTGCAAGCGCAAGTAGTAACTCCAACAAAAACAGATTGTTGCGGCTTGAATTAATTCTTTGTCGCCAAACTTATCGTAATAGGCCATCACTGCACACATAAAGAGATTTTTAATATACATATCCCCTTTGCGTGAACTGCCAGCGTAACGGGTATGTTTTTTTAAGAAATTGCCAAGCAGCGCGTTGTCACCTTCAAATAGGGTGTGATGCAGGGATTTGTAGTGCTGGATATACTCAAAAAAGCGCTTTCCGTTAATTATTAACTGATTCACCTGAAACGGATAAGATTTATTCTGCTTGTCCCACTTCCTGATAGGGTCATTATTGTAGTGCTCAACCGCAAAATCCAGGGCGAGCAGAGACTGCAGATAGTGGTAATCAGAGGTGGAGAGGTTGACGCCTTTGAACACCTCAAGATTGTGGCGGCTGAACTGCACGCCATAATCGCCATCCAGCCATCGGCGCAGGCGGAACAAATACTCGCCCATAATGAGGTGAAGGTTAGCGGATTCATCATCCGGACTGACTCCTTGCTCCCATAGGCTAACGTGGTGTAGTCGTTCCGCTTGCTCTGTATCATCCATCATTTCGCGCAAATGGTATGCCTTTAGCAAGTCATGGGGCGCGAGGGTCTTACCCCTGGCATTTTGCGAGTCGAAAAACTGAAAGGCTTCGCTCAAATCATCGAGCGTCACTTCGATCAGTTCACACTTGTCACACACGAAGTGAAGTAGTGTTTTGCGTTCGTTATCATTTAGTCCCACAAGGCGGTTCTCAATGACTTTGGCATTGTGCTCAAGGTTATTGATGCTAACCCTTGAAGCAAAAGATTGTTCCAACAGGGGCGTTGAAAACTCACCACTCTGGTCGAGCACTGAGCAAAGCAAGGTTAAGGTCAGAAGGCGCTGCTGACCATCAACGATATCGAGCTCACCTGCATAAGCTGGCTTTAATTTATCCCTGTGCAACACCACAGTCCCAAGGCGGTAGCTCTGTTTATTTCGGTGGGTTAACACATCATCAATTAGTTGATTGACGTGTTTTTGTTGCCATTTGTAGGGGCGCTGGTATGACGGAATAGCGAGGCGCTGCTCTAGCAGCATCCCGGTTTTTTTTACCAGATAAGATACAGTTCCCATGACTACAATGCCTGCTCAACAATCGCATTTGCCGGTTGGAGTTGGGTATTCTGGTTGGTTCCTTGGCAAGTTTTTCGCGTATTCCTAAGGATCATTAGCTCATTTCCTTTTTGTTTTAGGCGGATTCAAGTCCGAAGATAAACGTTAAGCCGCCCTTCATCGTCATGCGAATATTGCCGATGACTACATGTTCCTCAGACACTGGTTCGGTCTGCTGCGTCACGCGCACAGATAAGTTAATCGCAGCTAAAGTATCTTACCTCAAAGCATTGCTCGGCCGTTTTCAAATGGGAACAAACGCCGCAGTACAAACGCAAACAAGAGATGCAGGACGAAAGCTCAGATGTGGCCATGTGCATAGGTGGCAATTTGTGTACGCCATAATCTCACTACCACATGGCCAATCCTTAGTGCCTTACTTCACCACTTCCATCAGCTTACCGAAACTATCCACTACGTCATACTTCACGTTTTCTGGAGCAAACTTCTTGTTGATCTCATCGAAGAACTTACGGGCACATTTAATTTTGGTGGCTTCAATAGGCCGTAAATCCAGTGACGACATCGAGCCCTTGGTCTCAGCAACGAAATACACATGCTTGACCGAGCCTTCTTTGAAGGAAATGGCCCAGTCGGGGTTGTAATCGCCGACAGGGGTTGGGATCAGAAAACCACGTGGCAACTTGGCATATACCACCACATCCTTGCTGGTATCCAACTCTTCGACGAACTTGCGCTCAATTGCGGAGTCGGTAAGTACATAGTCATAAATGTGATTTTGCAATTTACTCCCAGCCTTACTGAGATCCTGTTTGCTCTGTCCTGTGGTAAAGATGTCCAAATCAAACTTGTCTTCTAGCGTGTCATAAGCCAGATGCTCGATGATGACATTGGCCTTTTGTTCGTTGACCAAGCGAATGGCTTCGGCAATGAAGCTTTCCGGGTTGCTCTTGAATTGTGCGAAGACGTCAGCATTGAGGCCTTTAAGAATTTCGGCAACGGTTCGTCTTGTAAGCAAAGTTCCCTCTGATAACTTGCCAATCAGATCGTACTGTACAGCGGAGTGGATGGAGGCGTTGTGCGATTCTGTTTCGGTAACTTTCAGCTCGAAGGCGTTACCCTTTTTGAGGTCATCGTAAGTTGCCGTATCAGCCTGCTCGCCACGGTGAATGGTGTATTGTAATGGCGTTACTCGTAACCCAGCATTCTTATCATTGAGCGCCTTGATCGCATTGTTCACTAGCTCAACATCATCAAACAGTACGCTGTAGGTAGCTTTGCGATTGATTCGCCCCCACAGCGCCTTGAACTCCTGCTTTTCAAAGTTGGCGTTGGTCTGCAGTCTTTTGGGCTTGCGTCCATCTTCTACCTGCATGAGTTGGCTTTCGCTGAAAACGCTATCAATCAGCTGGAATACCTGCTCTGCATAGGACTGCAGCTCGTCCGGTAATGCCTCCAGCGTGCCGTCTTTCTTAGCTTGGTGGTACTTCTCCGTGATATTGCGCTTCTTATCGACGTAGCCGTTCTGGATCAGATAAAACTCGATGTCCGTAGCCTGGTCGTCTGATACCGTAATTGGGCCTTCCTTCGTGTTCAGCATCTTGCCCGTGAAGTAGGCTTTGTCCGCCACACGCGGACGAGCTGACAAGGACTCGCTAATGTCCTTCTGCAAGGCGGTCACGAAGTCCTTGTAACTTTCGCTGGCCACAACTGTCAGTACGTTAATGTCATGAACAATGGACGGGTGATCCATGCGATCACCATTTTGATTGACGGACAAACGCAGGCCGCGCCCGACCTCTTGGCGGCGTGAAATGGTGTTATCACTATGCTTGAGTGTGCAGATAACAAACACATTTGGGTTATCCCAGCCCTCACGCAAGGCCGAGTGTGAGAAGATAAAACGCACCGGCTCAGCTAGTGATAATAACCGTTCCTTGTCTTTGAGGATCAGATCATAAGCATCTACGTCATCCGACAAGCCCGCATTTTCACCGCGCGCAGCGGCTTTGGGATCGGTGAGGCGCTTGCTCTTCTTGTCGATGGAAAAGTAGCCGCTATGCGTCTTATCGACCGCAATGCGGCGTAGATATTTAGCATAAGGGGCATCCCCCTCCATAAACCCATTATCAAACACTTCTTGAAGGTGCTTAGCGTACTCCTCTTCAAATATTTTTGCGTACTCTCCCTTTTCATCGGCAGCGGAGTAGTCCCGGTACCTGGCTACTTCGTCGATAAAGAATAACGAGAGAACCTTCACCCCTTTATCGAAGAGCTCCATCTCCTTGTCAAAGTGCGCCTTGATCGTCTCACGGATCTGAATACGGCGCAGCGCTATCTCGGAAATATCACCAGTCGCATCACCCACCGTCAGCTCTTCGCCATTGGTAAAGCTCAAGGTGTCCGTATTGGCATTTATGTCCGATACCACAAACCCATCGCGGTATTGATCCAGCTCGTTCGATAGCACAAACAGATTGTCACCTTTGCCCAGCTTGCGGGTGACGCGCTTGATGTTGCCACCGCTGAGTTTCTGTTCGAACTCCACAACCGCGACTGGCGGTTTTTTGTTTGAGATTTCGATGGCTTGTAAATAGAAATAGGCATTGGTTCCCGCCAGTCCCTTCACCGAGATCCCGCGCACCTCAATCTTCTTCACCAGCTTCTGGTTGTAGGCATCAAGCGCATCCAGGCGGTGGATCTTGTTGTGTGTGGTCTTGTGGGTAGCGGAATAGCGCAACACCATCAGCGGTTTGAAATTTGCGAGGGAATCCAGCGTCTTGCTCCCCTCCATCCGCTGTGGCTCATCGAGGATCAAGATGGGCCGGTTTGCGCTGATCACATCGATCGGGCGACGTGACTGAAAATCATCGAGCGCTTCGTAGATGCGGCGATTATCTTTGCCGGTGGCGTTAAACGCTTGTACGTTGATCACCATGACATTGATACCGGCATCGGAAGAAAAACTCTCAAGATGGTGTAGCTGCTTAGAGTTGTAAATAAAGAAACGCGCCTTCTTGTGGTAGGTCTCCTGAAAGTGCTCAGCCGTGATTTCCAACGACTTGACCACGCCTTCGCGGATAGCAATGCTCGGTACCACTATGACGAACTTGCTCCAGCCGTACTGTTTGTTCAGCTCGAAGATTGTTTTGATGTAGCAGTAGGTCTTGCCCGTACCTGTTTCCATCTCGATATCAAGATTTAACTTGGCGACCTCAGTCTTAACCAAGTCCTTCGACAACGGCAGGTTTTGCTGACGCTGGGCCAGTTGGATGTTCTCCCGTAAGGTATCCTCACTGAGGGTTAGCTCAGCATTTTTAAAACCGGTATCTAGCGCAAACAGATCACCCATGCCGTTTTTGGTATTACCAGGGTCAAGGCGATAGCTCATGGCTGCATTAGAGGCCGGTGGCTGCCCCTGAAAAATATCTACGACCGCCTGCACGGCGGCAGCCTGATAGGGCTGATGTTTGAATTTAAGCTTCATCGCACGCCCCCTTAGATACATTTCACTTCGGTGACGGGCGACAAGAGCTTGAAAATCTGCTCAACGTTGATCTTGACCGCGCTGTTCTTGTAGCCCGCGTCGCGGAACACCACACGCAGTGGCTGACGCTTGGCCAGTTCCTTCACAAAGGCTTCGTCAATGCTGCCACTGGCGTCGAAGCAGGCGGCAAGCACATTCCCATCGACAAAGAACACGTCCTTACCTTGAATGGACTGCTTGGCAATGGGCAACGCCAGATCGACACCCCAATCCAGCATTACTTGGAACAGCAGATCCTCAGGTGTGCGGTCGGGCTTGATGTTGTCAACGAAGAGATCGAACTTGGCATTGTCAAGCGCGTCAGGCGAGTAATAAACGTCGGCCATGTTGGAAGACTCGATCTTCAGCACTCTGAAGCCTAGATCCAGCTGGCTCGTGCTGGATTGCTGACGCAGCTCCATTGCTACATTGCGCACCCGCTTCAAACCCATTTCAAATATCGAGGCCATTGCCGGTTCCGGCGTAGGGAGTGGCTCGGCAATCTGAACGGCAATGAATCGTCGATTGCCGCCGTCCTCGGCGTTTTGTTTGATAACGGCATGGGCTGTCGTAGCGCTTCCGCTAAAGAAGTCCAAAACAATGTCGTCACTACTTGGGCTCGTCGCAAGTTGCAGGATTCTCTGCAGTAGCTCAACTGGTTTTACTGAGTTAAGAACATTTTCCGTCTCTTCGAATTGAACATATTTAAGCAACGTCTTTTTCGCATCCTGCGTATGGCCCACCTCTTTGTAAAACCAAAGGGTTTGTGGTGTTTTACCTTGTTTGACTTCAGTTAAAAATCGCTTTAGGCGGGGCATGTTGTCACCATCAGCACCCCACCAAATTCGATTATCCACATCAAGCTTCTTGAAATTTGATTCGCTCACTCTCCAATAGCTTCCCTTCGGTGGCCCTTCGATAACGCGGCCAGAGGGGCACTTAACGGAATAGAGTCCTGCATCGTATCTGTTGCGCGCGGTAAGGTTGTCGGATTGCCAGACGCCACGAGGATCATTGTCAGGATTCTTGTACCTAGCAATCATGTCGTCAGTTTGTGGCAGAAGATTGGGGCTCCAACTGTCGCCATTCTTCGCATAAACCAGAACGTAGTCGTGATCTTCCGAGAACCATCGTGCGCTGTTCTTTGGAGAGAAAACTTTCTGCCATATAACTTGCGCAACGAAGTTCTCATCACCAAATACTTCGCTAGCTACTTTGCGCAGGTTGTCCACCTCGTTATCGTCGATAGACATAAAAATGACGCCATCATCCTTCAGCAGATTACGAGCCAATCGAAGACGTGCGTAGATCATGCTTAGCCAGTCAGAATGATAGCGCCCATTGGCTTCAGTGTTAGCCACAAGTTTTCCGCCGGTTTGATTCACCTGGCCAGAGGCCAATTGGTAACCCTCGACATCTGCGCTGTAGTCGTCGTCATAGATGAAGTCGCGCCCTGTATTGTACGGCGGGTCGATGTAGATCATCTTGACCTTGCCAAGATAGGTCTCCTGCAGCAACTTAAGCGCATCGAGGTTATCGCCTTCGATGAACAAGTTCTTCGTGGTGTCGAAGTCCACGCTTTCATCGCGGAAGGGGCGTAGCGTCTTGGCAATCGGTGCGTTGGCTGTGAGCAGTGCCTCGCGCTTGCCTGGCCAGTTCAGGTGGTAGCGTTCCTGTGGACCCTCCACAATCGACTCGGCTAATTCCTGCCGTAGCTGGTCAAAATCCACCGCCAGTTTCACACTGCCGTCTTCGCCCTTGGCTTCAGTGACGCAGCCTGGAAACAGATCACGAAGGCGGGCGATGTTGTCTTGCGTGAGATTGGGTGAATGCATTTTTAGCTTTTCCATGTTCTTTTCCTCTGGTCGCTATGCTTTTTATGGAAAAGGCATAGCGACTCACAATTCGAATTCGTATTTGTAGGTTCAGTCGCCTTGTTGCCAGTCCTGGCAAAAGTGCGGGCGCAGACTTTCGATGGCGGAGGGCAAGCAGCCCTGGCAGGTCACACCCAAGTAGGTGGCCGCCCGGGTAGTGCCGACGTACAGGTATTTGTCGAATAGCGCCGGATGCAGCGTGGCGAGCTGGTCAATGCTGACAAAGAACACCGCCTCGAACTCCAGGCCTTTGATGTGCTGGATGTCGAATACGCGCACGTTGCTTTCCTGCCCCACAGCCTTGCCTTCTCGGCAGGCGATGACCTGAATGTTGTGCTCCGCCAAGGCTGTGTTGAGTGCTTCGGCCAGCGGAGCAACGTCATCCTCGGTGCTCACAAAAATGGCGGTGGATGGCAACTGGCCGACAAAGCGCTCAATCTCGCGAATGCGATCCGCCAGCCAACCGACAATGGTTTCTGTGTTGGTCGCGTGCTCCAGCAAGGCTGGCGCAACGCCTATGCTGTCCATATGCGCAGGCAAGCTGGCGTTTTGCTCGGGGCCACCGACGGCGCGGATCATGTCGCGAGCCAGATCGTTCAGTTGCTTGCTCTGCCGGTAGGATACCGTGATCTCCTTGATGTCGAAATCCGCAAAGACCCAATTCAAATCGTCGACAGAGCGTGCGCCCCAGGTGGTCAGACGCTGATTAAAGTCACCACAGGCAAAGAATGAGCGCAGTCGTGGATGCGCCAGCGACGCCATGCTCGCAAGCTGAATGGGCGAGAAGTCAGTGGCTTCATCCACCAGGATCTGGTTGCAGTAATGCCCCAGAATGGGCTGGAGCGATGACCAGGCGGGGCTATCAATGTCGCGCTGAACGTTGGGCCGACTGAGCAGGTCGCCTGCGGCGCGCAAGATCGCAAGCAGTACGATGTCCAACTCCAGGGGGTGGATGTCGCGCGCCTCAAAGCCTTCGTGGCGATACCAGGTGTTTGTCGGTTGGCGTTCGCGCCTGAATGCACGGTAGCGCTTCGGGATGCCCTCGAGGTAGCGTTTGACCGGATTAACGAAGCGGCGTGCACTGGCCTGCACCAGAAGGCTTGCACCCACCTCAACGCGATCCGCTTCTGTCAGACCACGCTCCCCTAACCACTCGATGATTTTGCCATTGCGAGAGGTTTTGCTGACTGTGCGCTTGGATGCTGCTGCCCGGGCTTGGGCGCGTACCGCTTGCATGTAGGAATTGAGCGCGGCGGTACGACCTGTGCGGGATGCTGTGGTGTCTTCTTCTTCATCGGCATCCGGGTCGTCCTGGTCGTCAGCTTCAGTCGCTTGCGCTTGTTGGAGGCTGTCGATCACGCGGGCCAACTCATCCAGAAAAACTCGGTTGCGGTTGAGCTGCAGGTTGAGTGCGGCTTTGATCTTGGCGTCAGAGCCTTCCTTGAGACTGCTGACGAGCATCTGTACTTTGGCAATCTCCACCGCCAGCGAGCCAAACATTGCAACCAGCGCGCCATCGGCTGCCCGCGACAAGATGTCTTGCAGGTGTGCACCGAGACTTAGGACTTCGGGATTTTTGGCATCGTGGAGCTGGGTTGCAGCTTCACGCAACTCCTGCACGTAGGTCTTGCGCTGCCATGCATCGAAATCGTCAAACCATTGAATGGGGCGCTCTAGTGCGGAGTCGGTCAGGCTGGCCAGTCCGTCTTTCAGGACGAAGGTACCTCCACCTGAAGCCGTTCTGAGGACGCCGAATGCGTTTCGGGCCAGCTCGCGTCGATAGTCTTGCCACGTTCTGATGCGCTGATCCGAGGCGGGAACACCTTCACGCGCAAAAGCCTCCTTGAGGTACTGCTTGAGCAATTCCGTGGGCGTAAACATCAGCCAGCTGTTGGCGTGCGCAATGCCTTGGGCTGAAGCGATTGTTTCAACCAGACGTTGTTCATCTTCATCCAGGTAGGCGGTGTCGAGTTTTTGGCCGAGGCGGCGGATCAGGGTGGTCGTCTTGCCTGTACCTGGCGGGCCCAGGATCAAAAGACGATTGTCGATAGGGCGACGGAAAATCTCATCTTGATATTGATCGAGGATAGGCTGATCACGCAGTCCCATCTTGGTGATGACGCTGCGGCGAACACCGTCGATGATGTTGGCCTTGACTGACTCCTCGGCCAGCAATTGGCCAAGAATGTCTTCGGTGACTTCTTCTCCCGCAACCTCGGTCAGCAGCGCACGCAGCGACTCAATGGTGAACGGTCCAAAATGCTCGGCTTCAACGACGGTGTCGCGAGAGTCCCACCCATCGGCAAGCGCATTGGGCCGAAGCTGGGCCCGCTCAAGAACCTCGACGACGGTTCCGTTGGGAAGCGTGAACTCGGCGCCAATTGCCAACGAGGCCAAGCGTCCAATCGGCGCACGGTAGCTGGCCAAATTAGGAAAGCCCGATACCGGCGTCGTGCGGCAGATGTAGAAGGTTTTTCCTCTCCCTCTTCATCGACCACCACAACACGAGCGATGGCAGGCTCCGCCACCAGTACCCGATAGCTTTCGCGGTTCACCTGACTGATGTGACCCAGCCTTTGAATGGCTGAACTGGACGTCATTGTGTTGATGCTTGCCAACGCTTCTGAGCCCAATATCCGCCCATCGTGCAGCTTGCCCCTAGCGGTTTCAGCGATGCTTTCGAGTTGCGCCAACGCTTCACCAGCGATCTGCTCGATGTGTATCCTTGACTCATCATTCAAGCTCTGTGTCATGCACTCTCACTCCCGGTCAATTCTTCAAGTTCTTTTTTAAGCTGCCGCAAATGCGCGTTGATCTCTACTTTGCGGTTGAATTGCTTTTCTTTGGCAAGTCTACTGGCAGCTTTCTCAACCTCACGCTGCTTGGCTTCAACCAGTTCGACGCGTACGACCAAGTCAGCGAGACTTTCTTGTGGGCGCGCAGGCGTGGGGATTAGGCGGTGAAGCGTCTGCTCATACAAGCCGCCCAGGTCGAGTGCTAAAGGCATGGCGGCGCGCTCACAGTCACTCGGCAACCAGCCTGTCGTAAAGTAGTCACTCATGACCCAACGGCTGGCGTCTGACTCATTCGGTCGTTTGTATGCAGCGATCACCTTTGTTCGGCCATCAAAGCTCAGCTCGAAGATGATGGGAAACTGCACCGCGCCATCGATGCAACGCAAAACGTCCAGATTCAGCTCCGATGTCTTGAGCTGGATTGAGAAAATCTGAAGCTCTGGTACTCCCGGCCTGGCGGGCAGGTTGATCGTTTCCGGAGCCAACTTGTATTGCCAGACGATTTGCTCCACCTGCTCGACGAACAAATCCTTCAGTCTTGTATTGGCGCCGCTGTGTTCGTAGATCTTATTCTTTGGCAGGGTACGACCAAAGACAGCCTGCTTCGGATAGTTGATGAACGCGGTATTCGACTCAAATCGCGCAGACTGACTCATCCGGCCTCCTGAATCACGATGAAGGTAATCAGTTCGAAGTCGTCCAGTCCGACGATAGTATTGACCAACGCGGTGGTCTTTCCGCTGCAGAAGAGGCTGTCCAGATCCTTCTCTTCCTTCACCTCGATCATTGAGCGGATGGCCTTGCCAAGCAGGTCCGAATACATCTGCATCTTGCGGCCATCGGCCGTTTCCTTATTGAACAGGAGACAGGCATCTGTAATAGGCTGGGCTTGTCCCTTGCAGCAGGTGCGAACCAGATCCAGCAAACGTTTGACTTCGGTGTGATCGTGAATGACTTCCCCCTCGCGATTAATATAGACGAGGTAATAAGGGTGCAGGCGGTTGTGCTGACTGACGTTGACGCTTGGATTCCGGTTGCGTAGCGTGAAGATCACACCCGGGCGTAGGCCCATCTCCGGCTTGGCAGGCACTACGGCGTGCATCCCGCTTGGCACGTTGCTCAATTCGCCATTGACCTTCACATAGTTGAGCAAGTCCATTCGGAAGTCATTGAGCCCGAGATCAGTAATCGACACTCCGGTTTTCAGGTCTTCCAGCTCAATCACTTCCTCTTGCAAACGTCGCAATTGCTCTTTGCGATAAGACACATCGTTGGCTTGGGCGCTCAGCACATTGTCGTCACCGGTGGCTGTGACATCGGCAATCATCATTCGGCTCTCAACCCGTTCCTTCAGGTTGATGTATTCGTCGAGCGAGATGTCTGGCCAGTAGTTAACCAGTTGGATGCTGCTGTTGGGTGAGCCGATGCGATCCACACGGCCGAAGCGCTGGATGATGCGCACGGGATTCCAGTGGATGTCGTAGTTGATGAGGTAGTCGCAGTCCTGCAGGTTCTGGCCTTCAGAGATACAATCGGTGCCGATCAACAAATCTATCTCTGCCGCCTCATTTGGCAGCACGATCGCTTTCTCCTTCGAGTGTGGCGAGAAGAGGGTGAGCAGTTCCTGGAAGTCATAGTTCTTCTTGAGCGTGCTCTTCGGCGCCCCTTTGCCGGTGACTTTCGCACTGTGCAAGGTCTGTGTGGCCAGCAATTCCGGAGCCAAATTGGCATACAGATAGTCAGCGGTGTCGGCGAAGGCGGTGAAGATCAGCACCTTTTTGTTGCCAGGATTCAGCGGTGCTGCGATCTTCTCCAGAACCAGTGTCTTGAGATGCTGCAGTTTGGCATCATCGGCTGCCGTGATCTTGTTCATCGACGTCAGCAAGGCATCAATGATTTCCAGATCGACCTTCAGCTCGTGCTCCCAAGAAGGCAAGTCCATATCGGCGAGGCTGATTTTGACCTTGCCACCGATCTCACTGTCGCCATTGCTTGGCAGGTCGTCGTCCACGTCGAGGTTTTCTAACTGGTCGGTCAGGTCATTTATTCTGCTATCAATGCCACTGATGCCGCCAGTCTCATTGAAAGTGCTGATCTTGGCCAGCGTATTAGTGTGGTTTGCGCGCAGGGACTTGAGCGTCAAGCGGAAAGACTCAATCGAGCTTTCCAGGCGCTTGAGCAGGTTGGTCGTCATCAATGCCTGCAAACTCTTTTCACGGTCGATTTGTTTAAGCTTGCCTTTCCCTGCAACCTGAGTGTCATACATCTCCTCGTACTTCTTGAGCCGACTGGGCAGGATGTAGCTGATCGGGGCGTAAACAGCGAGCTTGAGTAAAGACAGCTGCTCGAAAATTTCGTTGAAGCTCATCACATCCGTTCTCTGTGTGAGCGGGCTGTGGAACGACAAGGGTTTGCGGCGCTCAGGGAATTGGCCGATTTCCTTGGTATCGTAGAAGGTCTGAATATGCTTGCGCGAACGTGCGATGGTGACGCTGTCGAGCAATTCGAAGAAGTCGAAGTCCAACGAATCCAGGATAGCCCGCGCTGTGCGCTCTTCCGATGGAAGCTTTGCCCATGCATTGAAGCTAGCCTGCGCACCACGGAAAATGTCCTCTACCGTCTTGCCGGTACGCAGCTTCTTGCTGAGGTTTTCGGAGTCGCCTTCGTAGGCCAGCGCCAGTTGGTTGCGCAGGTCGTTGAAGCGGTTGTTCACGGGGGTGGCCGAAAGCATCAGCACCTTGGTTTTCACTCCCTCCTTGATAACCTTGTTCATCAGCTTCTGGTAGCGGGTTTCCTTGTCCTTATAGGCGTCATTGTTGCGGAAGTTGTGCGACTCGTCGATGACGACGAGGTCATAGTTGCCCCAGTTGATGCGATTCAGCGGTGTGCCGAACGACTCACCGCTCGTACGGCTGAGGTCGGTATGACAAAGCACGTCGTAGTTGAACCGGTCGCGAGCAAATATGTTGGTCTTGAGGTTACGGCTGTAGTTCAGCCAGTTGTCCGCCAGCTTCTTGGGGCATAACACCAGAACTGACTTGTTGCGCAGTTCGTAATACTTTACCACGGCCAGCGCGGTGAAAGTCTTGCCCAAGCCCACGCTATCGGCCAAGATGCAGCCGCTGTAGTTCTCAAGTTTGTTGATGATCCCGGTGGCAGCATCTTTCTGGTAATTGAAGAGTTTGTTCCAGATGAGCGTGTCTTGATAGCCCGTGCGGTCGTTCGGCAGGACATCCTCGTTGATGTCGTCCAGAAACTCATTGAAGATATTGTAGAGCATCAGGAAGTAGATGCTCTCGGGCGAGTTTTCCTGGTAGACGGACGCAATGTGGTCGCAGATCTGCGCCGTTACATCCTCCAGCTTCTCGGGGTCTTGCCAGATCTGGTTAAACAGACCGAGGTAGATCGCCGTAAACGTCGGCTCGTCCATCCTGTTGACGAAGTTGGAGACAGCGTTGCCCTGCTGGTAGCCGAGATCGACGGCGGTAAAGCCGTGCAGTGGCATGTAGGCAGTATCTGCGGAAGCAGCCTGAATGCAAGTAAACTGCTGCATCGGTGCCTTGCTGCGATTGGACTTGAATGTTGCCTTGCGCCGCATCCAGTTCGCGCACTCTTTTGCAATTGCGCGCTGGGTCAGTTTGTTACGCAGCTGAATTTCGAACTCACTCCCGTACAAGCTCCGTTCGCGGTCAGCCTTCGGTATGTGGAATTCTTTGCGTTCCTTGCGAATCTTGTCGGTAACCTCGTTAGCGGTAAACGTCGGCGAGGTAAAGATGAATTGCAGCTCGTCGATTTTTTCCAGCTCTGCTTTGAGCGCTTCGAACGCGTACATCGAAAAGCAGGAGGCGGCGATCTTCAGGCGAGCGCCAGGTTTGAGCGTCTGCTTCAGGTCGTCTCCGAGCAGGCGGTTGATATTGTCGATCAGTTCCATTAATAGTCAGCCTTCTTAGTGGCGCTATAGCCTGGTGCCAGTAAGGCATTTTTTACGCCGTAAATTGCGAGATGATCTTTGAGCCATAACCGGTACTCCGGTCCACGAAGGCAATGATCGGGTGAGCAGTCCACCCGCCAGTGCTGCAACATATAGCCCACCACCGCCGCGCGAACGCGCATCCTGATCGAACCATCTGTCATCCCGTAGTCCATCTTGATAATATCGGGCCGCTCAACGCTCGGGTGCGGCACAAAATCCAGCTCGACGATGCGCGTCCACTGGATGTCGTTATCCTGTCGTTCGTTGGCCTGTGGCTCCTCGTCGAGCAATGTTGGTTCTTCGATGCGGGTGACGATGAAATCCCGAAACTCTCTACTCTTGCGATCAAAGGCTCGGACGTGCCAGCGCAGGCCGGTATCAACCAAAGCAAAGGGCACAATTACCCGCTTGGACTCGCCGCTGCTCATCGAGTGGTAGCGGATGGCGACGGGTCGCTTAGCGTGGATTCCTCGGCAAATCGTGGCTAACACATCCATCTTGGGAATGCTTAGGGCCGCGGGGGATTCGCATGGTAGCAGTGCCTGCATTGGACCGTTCACGCCATCGCCAAAGCCGAGAGCCAGCGCCGACAGAACGCGCTGCGATGCGTGCTTGAACAACGGGGAGAACTCCTGCCCGATGCGATAGATCTTGTTGCTACCATCGAAGGTGATGTTATGCGGCGCGATTTCCCGGTACAAAGCCAAATCGCGTGTCGCCCCTGCCGGAGCTACACCGAAGCGTTCAATCAGATCTGGGCGACCGATCTCACCGAAGAAGTAGAGCCGAAAATCGATGTAGGCCAGCCGCTCGCGCTGGACCAGACTCAAGTCCTCAAGCCGCTTAGAAGGGGAACTAGGCATGAATCATCACTATATGGGAAAATGAAAATTGAATACGGTAATCCATAAAGTGCCATGGTTGTAATCAAATTGATGATAATCATGCAATAATACTTATGTAACAGCAAGAAATGATGTCTCAAACATAGACAGTCATCATATTGGCTGATGTTTCTATACCGTTAGATTGATGCTAGCCAACTATAAAACCTTGCTGTCCAATACCCAATACCCAATGCCCCTCGGGCAATTTGCTCTTATCCACTGATCTGGTTTGCGGAGGAGGGGGCCAAGATAACCTAACTACTCAGGGAGCGGGATCAAAGGCGCAGTGGCTTAACGCTTACCTTTTTCAAATTATTTTCAGATATATATCATTCTTCTGAACATACCTGATCAACGGCAGAATCTCACGATCCTGCCGTTTTTGTATTATTTTTCAGCGGAGTAGCAATGAACAATTCTGAAGGTTTGAAGTCGTTTCGGCAATCGCTTTCTGGTCTGCCACAGTGGGCATCAGAGCGGATTCTGCAGCAAATAAACCAGTTAACCGACTACGAGCCCGTAATAGGCATTATGGGCAAAACCGGGACTGGTAAATCCAGTCTGTGCAATGCACTGTTTGCCGGTGAGGTATCACCAGTCAGCGACGTAGCAGCCTGTACCCGTGAACCACTGCGTTTTCGTTTTCAGGTTGGAGGGCGGTTTATGACACTGATGGATTTGCCTGGAATCGGGGAAAGCGGTGCACGTGATACCGAATATGCTGCTCTTTACCGTGAACAGCTTCCTCGACTGGACCTAGTGCTGTGGTTGATTAAGGCTGATGACCGGGCGCTGGCAGTGGATGAGCACTTTTATCACAAGGTGATTGGCGAGGCATACCGGCATAAGGTGCTGTTTGTTATCAGTCAGGCAGATAAAGTCGAACCCACCAGTAGTGACAATAAACTCTCCACGGAGCAGAAGAAAAATATCAGCCGCAAAATCGGCCTGTTGCATGAGCTGTTCCAGCCGGTAAATCCAGTCTGTGCGGTGTCGGTCCGATTACAGTGGGGACTGCGGGTGATGACTGAACGGATGATTCGTTGCCTGCCACGCGAGGCGAGTAGCTCGGTCGTATCCCAGCTCAGTGCGCCACTTCGTACCGATGCCGTTAATAAAAAAGCCTGTGATGATTTTGGGGAAACGGTAGGCTCGGTGCTGGACGCAGTAAGCGCTATGCCACTGATACCGGCCCCGGTTCGGACCATCATTCAGACTGTACGCGATACGGTAGTATCTGTCGCCCGTGCTGTCTGGAGTTTCTTCTTCTGAATTTTCTTCAACTCTTTGCTATTCCCTGAACTCTGTCGCCTGTGCGACAGAGCTTTCCTTTATTTAATTTCCGTAAGGAGTCTGCTTATGACCCGTCTGGCTTCGCGCTTTGGCGCAGCTAATGTTATCCGTCGTGATCGCCCTTTACCCCGTGAAGAGCTGTTTCGCGCGGTTCCGAGTGTTTTCAGCGAAGATAAACACGCTTCACGCAGCGCACGGTATACCTACATTCCCACAATTTCCCTGCTCGACAGCCTACAGCGCGAAGGCTTTCAGCCGTTCTTTGCCTGTCAGACCCGTGTTCGTGACCCGGAACGCCGGGAGCACACCAAGCACATGTTGCGCCTGCGCCGTGAGGGTCAGATTACCGGCAAGCAGGTACCGGAAATCATTCTGTTGAATTCCCACGATGGCTCCAGTTCATACCAGATGCTGCCGGGGCTGTTTCGTGAGGTTTGCCAGAATGGGCTGATTTGCGGTGAGACATTTGGCGAGGTGCGCGTTCCGCACAAGGGAGACGTGGTGAGTCAGGTGATTGAAGGGGCGTATGAGGTACTGGGAATTTTTGACCAGGTAGAGGAAAAGCGCGATGCAATGCAGTCGCTGATGCTGCCACCTCCGGCCCGTCAGGCACTGGCAAAAGCCGCTATCACTTATCGCTTCGGCGAGGACCACCAGCCAGTAACTGAGGCGCAGGTTCTGACTCCCCGTCGTTACGAGGATTACAGTGATGACCTATGGACCACCTATCAGCGTATCCAGGAAAACCTGATTAAAGGCGGGTTAAGTGGTCGTAGTGCAAAAGGTGGACGAACCCATACCCGTGCGGTTCGTGGCATAGATGGCGATGTGAAGCTTAATCGTGCCCTGTGGGTGATGGCGGAAACCCTGCTTGAGCAACTGTAACGGAGCGAGTTGTACTCTTCATAACCCTGGTATTGTTATCGCTGCGTTAATAATGGACACAACCTGTCCGTTACCCCTCAATGGGATTGTTTGCAAAACAGTCTAATGCTTCTGTAGACCGCGTCCGTTCTCGCATAATGCAGATGCAAAAAATAGTTCCCGCAGTGTCCATTCCCTGTCCGCCCCCCTCTGTAAAGTAATCACATTAATTTCAGTCAGTTAATCCTTCACGGAGAATCTTCTATGACACAGGCAGAACGTCGCCATGACCGGCTGGCGGTCAGACTGTCACTCATCATCGGTCGCCTGGTGGCGGGCGAAACCCTGAATGTGACGAAGCTTGCCGTCGAGTTCGGGGTGTCAGTTCGCACCCTACGGCGGGATTTTCGAGAGCGGCTGATGTATCTGGACCTGGAGTACCGTCAGGGTCTCTGTCGTCTGCGTACTGGCGGTAACGGCGCACAGGGTGAACTGGATGTGCTGACCTTTGCTCACCGCACCGGTCTCGCTGATGTATTTCCGGGCTTTGACCGCAGACTGGTCAGTGCCCTGCTGGCGTCGGATGATGCACCCTGTCTGGTGTGGCAACTGCCACATGGGGTGAGTCCTTCCGGCTCACTGGTGTTTTACCGACTGGTAACCGCCATTACCTCCCGCCAGCGGGTGACGCTGCTGGCCGAGGGGCAACGCTGTGAGAGCCTGGCCCCGTACCGTCTGATTTCGCAGTCAGGTTGCTGGTATCTGGCCGGTGAGTTTCGGGGGCATATCACGGTCCATCCGCTGACAGATATTCACGCCGTCACAGTGCTGAACACCACTTTTACACCCAGAAAAACCATCAGCCAGTTGACCAGTCAGCCTGCTTTCATCCACGCACTTCCTCACTTTAGTTTCATTCGCGAAGCCCTGTTACTGACCTCTCCTGACAGAAGCTCAGCGGGCAGTGCTGCTTAATCAACCTCCGGCCTGTGCCGGTATTTCAGAGATAAGGAGAATCATGAACTGGCATTACGAGAAAAATGGCATCCGTCACGACGGTATCACCGAAGAGGAAATGATGGAGCGTGTTAAACGCGGCGAACTTACCGCCTCCACACTGGTGTGGAAGCCGGGAATGTCAGACTGGCAACCCTTATCCACAACCCCGCTGACGGTCGCGCTGGCGCATTGCATTACACCACCAGCACTGCCGGGGCACCGCATTCCGGGTGGTGTCGTCTGGACACTGGCTTTTGCCCCGTTCATTGGCTACGCGCTTGAACTGTGGACGGTGGGACTGAGCGGTATGGGTTTTGAGGAGGCCTATGACGCCGTATCGGGTGGACAGTACTGGTTTATTACATTGCTGCTCAATATCTCTCTGGGCTACCTGGATGAAAGACGTCTGCGTAAGGCCGGGGTGGATACGACAGCCTTCGGCAAGCTGGCGTGGCTGGTGCCGTTCTATCTCTGGCGACGGGCTAAATCACTGGGGCAGAAATCAGCTTATTTCTGGGTCTGGCTGGTGATGCTGTTCCTGACGCTGGTGGCCTAATGTATTCCCATCGGCCTTCAACCGATGGCTTCTCTTTAAAGGAAATTATCATGAAACCAATGTTCAGAACGCTGCTTGTTCAGAACGCTGCTGATAGCAGTCAGTCTGCTGACTTGCGCCACGGTGCAGGGGGCGCCTTACAACCGGGTATTACCTGCTGCGGTAAACAATAAAAGCGGCAATATTTTCTGGTGTGATGCACACCGTCAGGTTACCGGGAAATGCGAAGCTATGTTTGCTGATCGCAGTAGTGGAATGGTGACCGTACGTTCCGCACCGCTTAAAGACTGCGAGGGTGGGTTATGGGGCTGGATAAGCATCCGGCGCGATGAAGCGTCAAAAGGTTTCACCATTACTCCAGACCAGAAATTTGGTGTCACCGTAAAAGACCTGTGCCGTCCCGGAACGATTGCCACCTTTATGCCCAATCACAAAAAGCCAGATTACGACGACCTGGTGGTGCTGTACCAGGGCAAAGAGCTGTTTCGCTATAAACGCTTTTAATCATGACTGGTACAGAACAAATCTGCGTAGCCATGCACCACTGATGATTCAGGGAGTAAACAATGTTCAAGATGATTACTGCAGTATCCGCCGTTGTGTTGTCTTTTACCGCCAGTGCAGCACAGTTACCTGAACAACTGATGGATAAAGACAACCCGGGCGAGTCGTACTGGTGTCAGGGAAACGATATCAATAGCTCCGTCTGCTCGCTGACCGGTGTCAGTGACGACCATAAATTTGCTTTGATTCAGGACTGGCCGGGCACTGCCTGTGCTGATAATAATTTTGGTGTTATCGACCTGGTACATGAGACCGGCATCAATGTGCCCTACGGTGGCGGTGACTGTCAGGGTGATGTGAAGGCCAGTTTCGTGCGTGGTGCGAAGGATAACGGCCTGTATGTGAAGGTTATCCGGGGCAGCAAAATATTGCTGATGTATAAAGTTAAAACCGGATACTGATACTGCTATCGACACAAAATATACAAAGCCCCTGTTGCTCACGCAACAGGGGCTTTTTTGTATTTAAGGCGTGCGTGATATCTGAGCCAGCAGAAGAAAACACGCTAACTTTCATTAAAGAAAGAATATGAAATTCAATCCATACATTCACATTTTACAGGTAGCGGGTTCCGCACTCGTGGCATTACTAATCCTGATTGCCTCCTGCAGCCGGGGTTTCTTTTTTTGTCGCTTAGTATCCACCGATATCCTTAGCACTTCCGAACCACGAGCGCAGTTGTCACTTTATTTCTTCAGGTAAATGTATCCGCTTCTGGTTATAAAGCCTGCTAAGAGCGAACAGCGGAAGTTTGCATATGGTTTTAGTCTGATGAAGGCATTACTTAAAGAAAGGGTGGTGTGGTAGATACATACCACCGGTAATAGCGTATCGTTTTCTTTTACAAACCGAATAGCAGTGCTCTCAATCGCAGGAGTGATTATGAATGCTAGCGAGATTTTCGTTTCAGTCGATATTGAAACATCCGGCCCGGTTCCGGGATTATTTAGTCTGCTTTCCATTGGGGCCTGTCTGGTGCATGCGCCCGACGTGCGTTTTTATGCCGAGTTGAAGCCTGACTGCACTGGCTTTGATCCTGAGGCGCTGGCAGTGACGGGATTTAACCTTCAGGCACTGGCTACCACCGGCATAGCCCCCGCGGACGCCATGCTTCAGTTATCCACCTGGCTCACATCCCACCTTCAACCGAGCCAGAAGCCGGTCTTTACGGGACTGAATGCCCCCTTTGACTGGTCATTCATCAATTACTACTTCCATAAATATACGGGGAACAACCCATTTGGCTTCAGTGCATTAGATATTAAAGCTTACTTTATGGGGGCAACAGGCTGTACGTGGTCTGAGACCAAATCATCAATGATGACACAGCGTTTATCTGCCAAAGGAAGACCCAGTCATAATGCTCTGGATGATGCATTATTTCAGGCAGAGCTTTTTGCGTTGATGCAAAATAAAGGGTCTTGATGAATTGGGTCCGTTAAGGCCGTGACAAGGATGCTGTATACACTGCCTCCTGATACCTGCCCTCCCGAAATATCCAGGCTTTAATGCCTGTGGTCGATGGTGACGTGCCGACAATCACCGCCACGGGATGGGGAAGATCACGTGCATTTTGCCTCGCGAATCGCGCAAAACTGGCAATGTCAGTCCCTGAGATGTGAGGAATTGCCTGCGGATGCGTATGCCAGTATCCAACCAAGCGCAATCCCTTCCTGTTTGCGTTCTCGATTTCAGTGCGGCAGCGATCGCTGTTCAGTTCGAGCCACGTTCTGCCAGCGCGGTCCGCAGGATGTGGCGCTGAAGCATGACACAGTACAATGCCGCCGGGATGGGCGGGATCGACAAACAGCTGCCCGCCTCGCTCATTTTCTCCCTGTGACTGCCGGTAGTGACCGAACATCTCAGAGACCTGCCGCCCAACCTGCATCTCCGCATTCATATCCGGCCAGGCCCAGCGCCATGCTATTTCATTCATGCGTTTTGCCCGGGTTTCGGCCAGTTACGTTCAAAAACACTCTGGACAACTCCTTCAGGAAGTACAGGTCCCGTATAGCGTCCCCCCAACACTCCGGCCTCATCAGGGCGATACACACTGGAATGCCATTGAGTGACATCCCCTACAGTCGTCAGGTAACGTATTGCGGCCTGAGTGACCATTGTTGCAACACCATTCATTCCCGCCGAGCCTCCCGGTATAAAACTTTCACCACAGGCAGGAAGAGGCACAACGCCTCCATCCGGCCAGTCGGTAAACCGGTGCCTGAAGTCACCTCTATCGCTAAAAAGATATCTTGCATCAAAGCGGCCTTCAGGTGCGATCAGTGCATGCCCGACAAGTGTATGCGGTTCACTCCAGGCCTGTATCAGCCCCCATTTCGCTCCGGAGGCTTTCTTTTCCCAAAGGGCAGACTCTGATTCCCAGTCAGCTGTCGTGATAATAACCAGATCAACATCCTCGAAAATATCGGGTTTTTGACCAATAACCCATTCGATGTATGTATCCAGCGCGGTGACATCAAGCACAGGCAGATCCTGAAGCAGACGATGGCGCATGGCCTGAGACTTAAATTTGCCTAAATCCTCAGCACCCAGCATATGCCGCCCCAGATTGGGTGACTCCAGCCTGTCAGGATCGATAAGGGTCAGCCTGCCCAGACCGGCCCTGGCGAGTTGAATACTCACAGCAGATCCCAGCGACCCTACACCGACAAAGACAACATGCGAGTTCTCAAGTGTTTTTGCTGTGTTACTTCGATCCCGTGAAAAAAATGCCCCACGATCAATAATGTTCACACGCGATGACAGAATACTGGCCGGAGGTCCTTCTTTCTTTAACCCGGACTGACGGCGTGAGGATCTCAGGCCGTAAAAATGTGTACGATCTGTTTCCTTCTTTCTGGTGCACAGGTTAACAGTAAATCTTGCCGCCCCGTCCCCACCCGGTAATGCCATGACAACCCATCGGGAAAGTAAAGCACTACTCTTTTCTGACCATTCAGACATCGCGGCCAGGGATTCTTCAGAAATATGGGGAGCAAGCCATTCGAGAAACTCGTGAGGTTCAGGCACCTTAATGCCAGGGAAAGACGTCAGTTTGACAAAGAAACCTGCTTCATGGGGGCTTCTTATCACAACCGAACGGCCAGTGGCACGTCTGAAATGCTGGCGGATAGCGTTCTTGTCAGACGAAACCCATACCGGGTTGAGACCAGTATGTCCGATATACCTCGGATCGCTTACAACATACAAAACTGAACCCGATTCAGGCTCCCCCAGAAGAATCAAGTTACGTGCCGATCGTTTAAGCTGCCAGAGCCAGTAAGTGGAAATTTCATTCTGAAACTCCGCCTCCCGCCGTGCAGGATCTGCGTTTTCCAGAGAAAAAGACACAATGCTCGCAAAACGGGACAAGCTGTCCTGAACAATTTTCTCAGGCGAGCCCGTAACGGGCTTTTCCCTGAATCCATGGAGACACAACCCGGACGCCATGGCATGGGGCCAGACTAACCACGGTGAAGGTTCAACCTGAAGGCTAGGGGATTCAGACGGGAAACCGTTGGGAAAACCAATCCGTAGTCTTCGCTCAAGGCCGGTGTAATCAACGGGTAAAGGAAAATCAAAGGCGGCCGCCTCACCGACCCGCAGTTCAGCGGGCCTGAGAAGAGCCGAAGCATTGTCCGCGCCCAGACAGTCTTTAAGGGCGGAAATGCCGCGTTGTATCATCTCATCCTTCATATCAGCCGAGTCGCCCGACAGGTGCAACATTTTCCTGAGACTGGTTACTGCTGACTGAACTCCCGAATAGAGATCCCATTGCGACAGAGTTCCGTGTCACACCGTCTTGCCGCCCGGGCATCGTCCAGTTTGCCGGAATGCTTTCGTTAACTTCGCGAACGAATGTCGTACCAATACCGAACTGCTCCTGGACCGCCTTCGCAAAGGTTTCTGTCGACGCGTGGCTGTCGAGCCCCAGCATCAGCGCCGAGCGGGCACTCGCATGCCATTTATTAAAGGCATCAACGTATTTATAACCTTCATCCGGACGATTCCATTTTTCCGCAAAATTCTCGCCGTTATCTTCAGGATTGCAGACGTAATACTCATTACTGTAACGGTGAATATGGTCAGGCATCCTGTTCACGATTGCCAGGATAGCCTGAAGCGGGGTGAAGGCGGTATATTCTGACTGCGCGACAACATCCAGATAAGCGTGAGTTGCAAGCGTGGTGATAACTGCCGAAATAGGCCGGTATCCTTCATTTTTCGTCCTGATCGCCCATTCATCCCTGTGCCTTTTCATCAGTTTAATGCTCGCACGTAACGGATCGTCTTTTTGATATTCTTTATATTCAGGCAGCGGGGCCTGGGTCGCAGAGTCCATTGCTGCACGACTTTTATTAAACTCAACAACATGTTCAAGCATGATGTCCTGCTTTGACGCATCATGCAGCCAGTCTGCATAAGGAATGGGACTACTTGCCTTCCAGCCGTACTCCCTGT
This sequence comes from Yersinia rohdei ATCC 43380, assembly GCF_000173775.1. Taxonomy (GTDB): domain Bacteria; phylum Pseudomonadota; class Gammaproteobacteria; order Enterobacterales; family Enterobacteriaceae; genus Yersinia; species Yersinia rohdei. The sequence goes on along the minus strand of NZ_ACCD01000009.1, from coordinate 82,376 downwards.
CGGGTACTTCGAGCATGCCCAGTCCGTCGCTTTGCTCATTATTATGGCAGGGACGTGCAGGTGTGACATCAATGTGGAAACCCGGATTTTCATCGGCGTAAACAATCCTGACACCGCGACGAAGTTGTTGAATATCCTCCTGAACCCTACTGCCCTCTTGGAAACGACGTTCAATGACCTCTAATACAGTCCGGGCATCGATCCCTCTGGCATGGGGTAACCAGACAATCGCATCTGCATCAATTGTCCCGAGATCTGCTGGCGCCCCAGGCACCGGGTTAATCGTTGTCTGAAGACGCATAGAACCCTGGGGAAAAATATGGGCATCCGCCAGCAGGGGATCATCGGCAGCAGAAAGAATTTTTTCCAGCTGAGAGTAGCGAGCATCAATAACGCTGTACTGTGCTGCTGATAACGAAATTTTTCGGGCTGCACGGAGAAGAAAATACTCCCAGCTGCGGTGTTTAGTCTGTTCGTTACTCATGGACGTTGCTCCTCTGTACATCCGATGCTAAGCATGGGGCGAAACTGGTTTGCGTTATTTTTGTCACGGTCAAAGATGATGTAGGGATGCTGATGCTGGGTCGTCAGCAAAGCCCCAAATTCAATGGCCAGCGCAGCAGGCACCGCGGCAAAAACATGAATGGCCTGGGTCGTGGTGGCTTCTAACTGACTGAGCAGCTTCTGCAGCTCATCTCTGAACGCATGGATGACCCTGCGGTTTGTCACCATGGCGTAGCTGGGTGCAGGTACAGTGAATTCTACAATCCGGGCACCCGGCAGTGCGGCGGTAACATCGCCTCGCGGTACCGCTGCGGAAAGAGACAGCACCAGAGCAACTGGCCCCTCACCTTGCGGAAGTTCAGAAGAGATAAACGCCGGCGGCAGGGCATCTGTATCCGGCCAGCGCAATATATGTTCCCTGTTAAATGAATACTGAAAGCGTTTATAGCGGTCGCCAATGGTCTGGCCGAGGAAAAACAACGCCGGAATATCCGCAAGCCCAACCATGGCCAGAGCCGGCTTATCGCCAAATTGCCCCCCGCGGCGGGCAAGCCCGGCCTCGAGTTTTTCAGTGATTAAATCCTTAATCGCCTGCCAGTAACCCGCATCCCTTCCCCGTGAACTGGGCTCAGGGAACACAACCGTAACCGGATGGCACTGTGCCGTCAGCCCTTCTGCAGACATTGCGGTAAGAAGGGCCTGCGCAGGAATTGCAACCAGAGTCTGATGATGCTGGCTTTGAATGATAACCGGTATGGCGCGTTCCTCCCCGGGCGTGGAAGCCGCTAGGCGAATTCTGGTCAGGCAGGCAGAGTGAAGTCCGCTAAGATCGTCTTCGGGATAATTATCGCCGTCACGATCAACCCGGTCATGGCATCCCGGACACAGTAGCATAAGATTCTCGCTGTCATTCGTCAGTGCCAGGGCCTCTTCTTCGCTGTGTGTGGCGTTTCCCCTGGGGCCTTTCGGGCTGGCAGGAAGAATATGGGCCACTTCTCCCCATTTCATCGGCGTACCGATACGAAAATCATGGGTCAGATCGGTTCCGCAGAGTTCACAATGACCCGCTGCACGGATCCAGACCAGAATTTTCACTTCAGGGCTAGTGTTAAAACGCCCACTCGAATCATCCGCCTTTTTTTTCGCATTCACGTAAGGGTACTCCTGAAAAGGAAAAACCATTAGCACGGGAAATACTGAAATAGGTACTGTTCATCTTTTTTTCAATACGCAACCGCAAAAAATATAACTCGCGAAACAAAATACGGAGCGGACCGCCTATAGCGCTGCCAGGTCTGCATTGAGCGAATTGCAGACATTAACGTTTGATTAAGGGGCGGGCTTTAGCCCGTCCCAGTGAGCGAAGCGAACGGTTTGAACCAGTTGTTATATCTAAACTGCACCAAACAGTTTTCGCGATTCATTTAATGAAATTAGATGTTCCTCAAGAATTTTTTCATGGTGACTTGGTTCGCCGTTGCTGAGGCTTACACTAACGCCGCGCTCACCGGCTAAATGAAGCGCAGCGTAATTTAGTCCGTGCGCAGCGCTTTGTTAGCCGAAACTGATGTGATTCTTAGTTAGGTCTCTATATCTCTTATCGCTGTGTACTTTAGGGAGGATCGTTTGGTTGGCGATCAAAAAATCTATAATTTCTTGAATTCTTTCGCTACGAGCATTGGCTCTTAACAAAGTTAAAACGCTTACCATATGTTGCTGGCAGTATTTATTGTCTAAATTCACTCGCACTTCATTAGAGTGCATTGCTATAACTGTATTGATAATATTTTGATCGCCAAGCATGCCAAAAAACTGATCATACAAAGGTCGCCCCGCCGGAGAAACACCAGTATTATATGGTATTCCTTTACCAACACGGCAAATCAAAACTGTTTTAATAAGCTTATGAACCCTCTCTGATGGGATGTCGTTTTCAGTCTTTAAATACGAAAGAATCTTCCGCATATGAGGGGGTTCATTATAAAAGTTATCCCAAGTATACCTAGCCTCTAAGAGATCATCGGCATGGCCGTCCAGTGATATAATTCTAGAGTCTAATGATTGATAACGATTACCATTACAAAACGTAAAAAACTCAATACCTAAAGCATGTTTCTCTTTATGGAGGTTGTTCTTGTATCCGTCTAGCGTCACGCCGAGCTTGTATTTGACGTTCTCACTACTTTTATTCCAAATATGCGGAGCAAAAAGAGCGATATTTTTTCTGACAACATTTCCTGTTGAATCAGTTGTATACATGCCGAAAATACTATTGAGTAGATTGTCAGTATTCTGAAGCGAAAGATCATTCAAAGGTCTTTCCATGCTTTGAATTGTGGCTTCATCAAGGACATCAGTGGATTTTTTTAGATTCTCAATAAATGATTTTATTTGTATAGCAGATGCAGACGGTTTGTCGTTCAAAATATCTTGAACGCATGTTTGGAGCCAGCCAAGAAGTTCAAAAGCATTTATGGAGTATGAATTTGGGTGCGACGCACCAATGTCATTCCTCATAGTCAATATATGATTGAGCTTGGTGTAAACAATGTCAGATATTAATTCAAGTTTGCGGCATGTATTAATAAGGGTGTTGTCTTTTAAACCAGAAAGATCTTCTTCGGTAGAATAAAGCTCTCTACGTCCTCCGCCGACTGCGGCATCAAAGAACATATCGAGACCATAAACTACCACTTTTTCCCTTAAATTCATTACAACTTCATTCCAAACATAATTCAACGATGCGTCAAATAGTCCTATAGCCGCACCAGCAACGAACTTTGATAAATATCGCGCATCTCTTTTTACCTCAACAGGTAAAGATTCTATGAATGCGGGGAGATTTTTTTCAATAGTTTGGCGCTCAGGGAGAGAGGCAATTATATTTTCGGTCGGCAAACCAAGATAGGCTAAATATCCTTCAAATTTTGTTGTATCTGTGGAAAGCAACCCTGTTCCAGGTTTTGCAATCAATTCTGAACTCATACGATTATTTCCTTATCTGGTTAAGGGCTAGAGAACGGCTAACGCTTTTAGCAGGGGCGCGACGTCAGGAGCGTCCCTTGCCTAAACTTGTTAAGGTATTTGCGAACAAACGCCACCAGTATTTGGGTTTAGAGCCAATACATACTTCATACGAATACAACCTACCCCGAATCAAGCAGGAGCCATCCAAGATTGGCATAAAAGGTACATTTAATCTTTTCACAGCATCCCATTGGTGGGCGTATTCGGTTTTGCAGCTCGGGCACTTTGGGTTTGCTCCAGGAACAAACCTGCCGCGACAAGGACAATTTGGAAGAGTTGCCGCTATTTGATCCAAGAGCTCTTGGTTAGCTTCATACTCATAGAGCAGTGCATGATCTTGTTCTCTGTGGATTACATTCGAGCAAGTATCACAGAAAAAATGTGGGCAACTATCGCTCATACCGCTTGATTGCCAAGCAGGAGTTTCCCTCCCACACTTAGGGTTTGGACATTTCATTTTCCCTACCCATGGTGCATTCGATTCGTAATGTACGATCTTCATAAAGCCTTAACAATTTAATAGAAGGCTTTTTTGCCCGCAAGTCGAACATTTTTCTGCCTCCTTTCCTGATTTTTACCCATACCAAACTAACGCTGATGTACCTCTATTTCAAAAGGTTTTTCTGAAATCAATAAATTTGCGTCCGGCAAACTTTATACAGCCAGTACGCTAGTTGTTCTTGAATTTACATAAGCTGGAGACTTGGGAATTTATCCAGCGGCTTGTGCTAGTAAAAGAAGAAATTATCAGGCATTTACCACAACGCCCAACGTCCGCTCCTGGCACTCAGCAGACGATCATATCCGAGAAGTATCTGAACGAAAAAATTTCATAATAGGTCTCGGAATAAATCCATTTTTTCTAAATTTTTTCAGATAGATATTATTCCCATGCATCCCCCGCATCCTCATTGGATAGCGGGGTTTTTTATTTTTAACACTGTGATTGGGTATGAACTACTGGGTCATTTTGGCTTCGTTTCCTCATGCATTTCGCACTCATATTGCCATCTGCCTGCTCGAATACAGCCATTATGTCTGCCGAACCGAATCCAGTGCCATCCTTACCACCTTTAATTAAGGAGATTTGCTATGGATAAACAAATCACTCTTTTTACACCTGAACTGCCGTTACCGGCACTGCGTACCATTAAGCGAGCCTTGGTTCTGCTTGAACAACACCTGCGTGAACCGGGTATGGCATTCACCTCCACACAGGTAACTCGCGACTGGCTCAGGCTAAAAATGGGAACTCTTGAGCGTGAAGAATTTGTCGTGCTGTACCTCAATAACCAGAACCAGTTGCTTGCCCACGAAACGCTATTCACTGGCACTATCAGTCACACTGAAGTCCATCCCCGCGAGGTGGTGAAACGCGCCCTGTACTTTAACGCGGCAGCAGTGATATTTGCCCATAACCACCCATCCGGGGAGGTTGCTCCGAGCCAGGCAGACAAAGCCATCACCCAGCGTCTGGTACAGGCGCTGATGCTGGTGGAAATCCGGGTTCCCGACCACCTGATTGTCGGCGGCAGGCAAATATTCTCATTCGCCGAACATGGCCTTATTTAACAGGAATAAAATGATGAATAACGACGCTACCCCAGCCTTGGGTCTTAAACGAGAGATCACGCCGTGTTTTGGAGCACGGCTGGTGCAGGAAGGTCATCGTCTGCATTTTCTGGCAGACCGGGCAGGATTCAACGGTTCATTCAGCGAGATGCAGGCCCGAGATCTGGATGAAGCCTTTCCGCATTTTGTCGCGCATACGGAATTGATGCTGCTCTCCGGTGAGCTGAATCCCCGGTGCGCATACTGCGTCGCGCTGTACCGTAACGAGCTGACCTGTGAAGCCGATACGCTGGGCAGTCATGGGTATGTGTATATCGCAATTTATCCCTCAAATCTGGTTAAAGCCTGATTTTTAACATAATCCCTGCATCGTAATCCTTCAAACATTTTCTTCCTTTATTGAGAGACTCAACTCATGCATATCTCAACTGTACCGGCCACGATGCCGGTTTCATCACGCCTGTCTCCCATCCAGGTGTGGCAACAACTGTTAACGTATCTACTGGAACACCATTACGGCCTCACACTCAACGATACACCATTCCACGATGATTCAGCTATTCATGAGCACATCGAAGCGGGAATAACGCTTGCTGATGCGGTGAATTTCCTTGTGGAACGCTATGAACTGATACGCACTGACCGTAAAGGGTTTACATGGCAGGAGCAGACACCGTTCCTGACCGCTACCGATATTCTCAGAGCAAAGCGAGCTACCGGATTAATGAATACGTAAATTCTTCGAGCCTCATTCCTGATTTTTACCTCTGCGCTTTCCACCTTTTTTATTCAACGCATAATGCGCCTGCCACTTTCGGCAGGCGTGTTTGCTTTTACGGAAGATTAACGATGCAAACAGAACCCGACGTGTTAACAGATCACAACGAACTTATCCTTTCGACCAATATTGAACGTGTGGTCACTGGCCGTGATACCGCACTGAAACAGATAGAACAACTCATTCAGCAGCTTGATTCGATTTCACGGCTAACCTCAGAAATTGGCGGTGGTACAGCGCAAGACTGGGCGATGAAAGCCGGGCACCGTTACGACAGCTGGATGACCGAAAAGGTAGATAAAGCGCTGCCTGCTGTCACCCGCAATATTGACCGTAGTATCTGGCGAGACTTGATGTTGAAATCCGGCATGATGGCATTGATGGATGCTCAGGCTCGTGACCAGTGGCATAAGAACCTGGAGGAAGGGGATCTGCCTGCCATCAGCGAGGCGAATATCCTCAGTACTTTTGAGCAGCTACATCTGAACAAAATGGATGTCTTTGAGCGTGGTATTATTAATGTATTCAAAGGACTGTCATGGGATTACAAAACCAATAGTCCTTGTAGCTTCAATAAGAGAATCATCGTCAACAATCTGGTGAATCACAATCGCTGGGGATTTAGTTTGAACTGGGGTTGGCGACGGGATCAACTAGCGGACCTGGAGAGAATGTTGTTTCTGCTCGATGGTAAACCGATACCTGACAATCGTGGCGATGTCACTACACGGTTGATGGAGCATATTCGGGACAACCCTTCGAAGGATCTCTACGAAGATGATTTTTTCAGTATACGTTACTTCCAGAAAGGAACCGCGCACATCACTTTTAAGCGGTGTGATCTGACAGAAAAGATGAATGATATCGTGGCGAAGCACTATCCGGGGATGCTGGCAGCGAGATGAAGAGGGCAGGGAAGCAATTCCTTACCTGACCCATTACCTGACCCATTACCTGACCCGATTCGTATAAAACGAAAAAGGAGTCAGACGATTTCTCATCTAACTCCTTGTTTTATTTGGTGGCCCCTACTGGACTTGAACCAGTGACCAAGCGATTATGAGTCGCGTGCTCTAACCAACTGAGCTAAGGGGCCAGACTTGGGCGCTGATTATACGGTAGTTTTTATCCCGCGGTCTAGAGCTGAAGAACTAGATGGATGTTTTATGCACAAATTTAAGGTTTTTTACGTAAATAACCGTGAGATATTAGACAATAACAGCAGAATACTTAGTCTTCGACAAAAAAGAAAAACCCCGGCATGTATTACACGTCGGGGTTTTTTGTGCTTATCACTGCGACTGACGATTAATCGTCAAGGAAGCTGCGTAGCACTTCAGAGCGGCTTGGGTGGCGCAGTTTGCGCAATGCCTTAGCTTCTATCTGACGGATACGTTCACGGGTTACGTCGAACTGCTTGCCCACTTCTTCCAGAGTGTGGTCAGTGTTCATATCGATACCAAAACGCATACGCAGAACTTTGGCTTCACGCGCAGTTAGGCCAGCTAACACGTCGTGAGTGGCAGAACGCAGGCTCTCAGAAGTTGCAGAGTCCAGCGGCAGCTCCAGAGTGGTATCTTCAATGAAATCGCCCAGATGTGAATCTTCATCATCACCGATTGGGGTTTCCATTGAGATTGGCTCTTTAGCAATCTTCAATACTTTACGGATTTTGTCTTCCGGCATCAGCATGCGTTCAGCCAATTCTTCTGGCGTTGGCTCGCGGCCCATTTCTTGCAGCATCTGGCGTGAGATACGATTGAGTTTGTTAATGGTCTCAATCATATGCACCGGAATACGGATGGTGCGTGCCTGATCCGCGATAGAGCGGGTGATTGCCTGACGAATCCACCAAGTTGCATAAGTTGAGAACTTATAACCACGACGGTATTCGAATTTATCTACTGCTTTCATCAAGCCGATATTGCCTTCCTGAATTAAATCAAGGAATTGCAGGCCACGGTTGGTGTATTTTTTCGCAATAGAGATAACCAAACGCAGGTTAGCCTCAACCATTTCTTTCTTGGCGCGACGGGCTTTTGCTTCACCGATAGACATACGGCGGTTGATGTCTTTCACTTGTTCGATGGTCAGACCGGTTTCTTCTTCGATCTGGCGCAATTTCTGCAAGCTACGTTGAACATCGTCCGAAACATCTTTCAGTTTTTCAGACCAAGGTTTACCCATGGCGATCGCTGCCGCAAACCAAGTATCGCTAGTTTCATTACTGGAGAACAAGGTAACGAAGTTTTTCTTCGGCATTTTACACTGTTCAACACACAGCTTCATGATGATACGTTCTTGAGTACGAACGCGGTCCATCATGGCACGCATGTTATTAACCAGATAGTCGAACTGCTTCGGTACCAGGCGGAACTGTTTGAAGACTTCAGAAAGCTTCAGAATCTCAGCGGCAGCATTCGCATGGCTACGGCCGTTTTTCTTGATTTCCATGCGCGTACTTTCGTACTGCTCACGTAATTCGCTGAATTTCTGACGAGCCAGCTCTGGATCAATGCTGTTATCGTCTTCTTCTTCTTCCTCGTCTTCCTCTTCGTCGTCGTCATCATCCATTTCTTCAGTGGATAATTCAGAACCAACGTGAGTTGCTGTCGGCGCAATGTCTTCTTCGGCGTTTGGATCAACAAAGCCGGTGATCAGGTCAGATAAACGGGATTCACCCGCTTCAACACGATCATATTGTTCCAACAGATAAGTAATAGCTTCAGGATATTCAGCAACTGAACATTGAACCTGATTGATACCTTCTTCGATGCGTTTGGCGATATCAATCTCGCCTTCACGCGTCAATAGCTCAACGGTACCCATTTCGCGCATATACATACGCACCGGGTCAGTAGTACGCCCGATTTCGGATTCAACACTGGACAACACCTGTGCAGCAGCTTCGGCTGCGTCATCGTCGGTATCAGTGGTGTTCTCGGCCAGCATTAAATCATCAGCATCAGGCGCTTCTTCCAGCACCTGTATGCCCATGTCATTAATCATCTGGATGATGTCTTCGATCTGATCGGAATCGACGATATCTTCCGGCAGATGGTCATTGACCTCAGCATAGGTCAGATAGCCTTGCTCCTTACCACGGGTGACAAGTAGCTTCAGCTGTGACTGCGGGTTTTGCTCCATAAGACGGTATCCACACTTCAGAGTATTTGGGTTGGTGTCGGTCGGCGAAACCGCCAACAATAACATTTGGGGCTTTTTTTTTGTCGCCGCTGCCCGCTATGACGGCATGTTGTGGGGATTCGCCCCCACATTTATCGGCAATTAAGCCGTTAGGTATTTCATTTTTTTCTGGCTAAAGCCAGATTCAAAGACCAAAGTTCTTTACGTTCTTCGGCGTTTAATCCATGAGTACGGTCACGCGCTATGAGTGTTTCCTGACGTTGCTCCAATATGGAGTCATACAGGCTTGTTAGCGTGTCGACAAAAGTCTGTTCAACCATGTCCTCAACAATCATGTGGTTCCATGTTGCGAGAGTTTCAAGCTGTTGGCTGAATTTATTATCACGATACAGTTCTAATAACTGCCCGGTTGTTAGCCCTGGCTGGGCCAGGCAAGTCTCAACTAACTCAATAAATAACGGCAAACCAGCTAACTTTGCCTGCTCAACACCCTGCAATGAGGGAATGAGTGTAGCCAGTTGTGGGTTTTGTACCAGTAGCCCTATAAGTATACGCATGGTTGTGCGTTTTAGCTGGGGCGGCTGGTAGCTATTTATGCTTTCAGCTTGTTTGGGCATCAGCTTATCAAGCTGGCTATCATCGAGCAGACCTAGCTTGTTACCTAACTGTTGGCGTAGGTAAAGCCGCAAGGTTTCGCCGGGCACCTGGCTTATCAAAGGGAGTGCCAAGGTGCTTAATTTGGCTCGGCCATCTGGGCTGCTCAAATCGACCTGCGGCATTAATGTTTCGAACAAGAAAGTTGAGAGTGGCTGCGCCTCCTCCATCCGCTTTTCGAATCTATCTTTCCCTTCTTTACGAACCAGTGTGTCCGGATCTTCGCCATCAGGCAAAAACATAAAACGTAGCTGACGCCCATCATTTAGATAGGGCAACGCCGTTTCTAATGCGCGCCAGGCTGCATCTCTACCCGCCCTATCACCGTCATAGCAACAAATGACATTATCGGTCGCGCGGAATAATAATTGAATATGTTCCGCTGTAGTGGCTGTGCCCAGTGACGCCACCGCATAATCAATACCAAATTGCGCCAAGGCCACCACATCCATATAGCCTTCCACGACCAGTAGCCGTGTTGGGTTAGGGTGGTTAACCTGCGCTTCATACAAGCCGTATAACTGGCGGCCCTTATGAAAAATTTCTGTTTCTGGGGAGTTGAGGTATTTCGGCACTCCGTCACCCAGAATTCGCCCGCCAAAAGCGATAACCCGCCCGCGTTTATCACGGATAGGGAACATGACGCGCTCACGAAAACGATCGTAAGTTCGCCCTGTATCATTAGTCACCAACATCCCTGCATCGTTCAGCGCAGTACGGCTTTCACCATCGCGACCAAAACGTTTTAAGGCATTGTCCCAACCGGGGGGAGCAAAACCGATAGCAAAATGTTGAATGATTTCTTCACTCAATCCGCGATGTTTAAGATATTCGCGCGCCTGATTGGCTGTCTGGCTTTTGAGTGACTGTTGATAGAATCCGCTTAGGTTTTCCATCAGTTGATAGAGACTTTGTCGTTGATGACGTTCGATCTGGGTGGTGCCAGTTCCTGCCTCGTAAGGCACTTCTAGCCCGTGCATGGTGGCTAATTCTTCGATGCTTTCGACAAATTCAAGTCTGTCGTAATTCATCAAGAAATCAACAGCGTTACCATGAGCACCACAGCCGAAACAGTGATAAAACTGTTTTTCGCCATTAACGGTGAATGAGGGTGTTTTCTCATGATGGAACGGACAGCACGCATGATAATTTTTGCCTTGCTTCTTCAGCTTTACCCTGGCATCGATAAGATCGACAATGTCAGTGCGAGCTAGCAAGTCATTGATAAATATACGCGGAATACGTCCAGCCATAAGCCCCTATTCGGTCAGTCCATAAACGAGAACAAGCCGCGCATTCCTTTCGGAAAGCACGGCCTTCGTATGCAACTACTCGATCTGCGCGTTCTTAGAACATAAAAAACTACGCTGGGGGGTTACCCCCGAAGAATTAATACAGACGAGTGCGGCGTGCGTTTTCGCGAGCCAATTTCTTCGCGTGACGTTTTACAGCAGAAGCTTTAGCGCGTTTACGTTCGGTAGTCGGTTTTTCATAGAATTCACGACGACGAACTTCAGCTAAAACACCTGCTTTTTCGCAGGAACGTTTGAAACGACGAAGAGCTACGTCGAACGGCTCGTTTTCACGTACTTTAATTACCGGCATGTGCCTCTCACCTCAATAGAAATCGGTTTGCTGCTGGCCAATCGCCAGCCTTCTTAAAATGGTGCGGAATTTTACTTCAATGGATGCTGCTTTGTAAAGCACCATAGCAAATTGAAACAGGCACGCCCCTGTGATGTCGCCCCCGTTCTTTACAAGAAAGTTGGTGCCAAGAGTGCGACGGGCGCTGATTATATACTAAACAGCGCCATTGAGCGAATTTATCAACATTCTTTTCAAATATGACCACTATCAACAACATTCCTGTTGCTGAAGAGCCAAAATGCCGTTTTTATACCCAATTTGCCATCAGAAATCATGACTGGCGACTCGGTTATGCTAAACTATCGGCCGCACGTGAATGATGGGAAATGTAATGCGAGTTTTGGGTATAGAAACATCCTGCGATGAAACCGGAATTGCAGTGTATGACGATGAAACCGGTCTGTTAGCTAACCAATTGTACAGTCAGGTTAAATTGCATGCCGATTATGGTGGCGTAGTACCTGAACTGGCTTCTCGTGATCATGTGCGCAAAACTGTGCCCTTGATTCAAGCAGCATTAAAAGAAGCTAATCTGAGTGCCAAAGACATCGATGGTGTCGCGTATACCGCAGGCCCAGGTCTGGTTGGTGCATTGCTGGTCGGTGCTACAGTGGGGCGCGCATTGGCATTCGCTTGGGGGGTTCCCGCAGTGCCGGTTCATCATATGGAAGGCCACTTATTGGCGCCGATGTTGGAAGATAATGTACCGGAATTCCCGTTTGTCGCACTGCTGGTCTCTGGTGGTCACACACAATTAATCAGTGTGACGGGCATTGGCGAATATTTGTTGCTGGGCGAGTCTGTTGATGATGCAGCAGGTGAAGCTTTTGATAAAACAGCAAAATTATTAGGCCTGGATTATCCCGGTGGGCCAATGTTGTCGCGTATGGCACAACAAGGTACTGCTGGTCGATTTACTTTCCCACGGCCAATGACAGATCGCCCCGGTCTGGATTTCAGTTTTTCTGGCTTAAAAACTTTTGCAGCAAACACTATTCGTGCCAATGGTAATGATGACCAAACGCGCGCTGATATCGCCCGTGCATTTGAAGACGCGGTAGTAGATACACTGGCAATTAAATCAAAACGAGCACTGGATCAAACCGGTTTTAAACGTTTAGTGATTGCGGGCGGTGTGAGCGCTAACCGCACCTTGCGCTCAAAACTGGCAGAAATGATGCAAAAGCGTGGTGGTGAAGTATTTTATGCCCGACCAGAATTTTGTACCGATAATGGCGCGATGATCGCCTATGCTGGGCTGATTCGGCTAAAAAGCGGTGTAAATAGTGAGTTGGCGGTGTCGGTGCGGCCGCGCTGGCCGCTGGCTGAGTTGCCGAAAGTCTGATCAGAAAGTCTGAGTGGGGCTGTGGCTGTGTTGCTGCGTCATCTCGCGATGCTCACATACTGATGTATGCTCCGCTCTCTCAACGCCTTGCGCCTTGCCTCGCTCCCGCTCAGCCATTCTTTATTGGGCGGGAGAGGTAAACTAATCTTCTTTCTCTTCCAATTCTGCGGCTTCTTCTGCGGTGGTTTTCTGTTTTTTCTTTTTAAGTTTATCCCAGATTTTACTTTCTTTGCCGCGCCATAAACGTTGAATATTATCGTGGTGACGCATCAAAATTAGGCAGGAAAGCATGGCAACCGGGAAGGTAAATTGTGGTTTGAACCACCAGACGTAGAAAGGGGCGATTAGGGCGCTGATAATGGCCCCTAAAGATGAATAGCCGCTCAGTAACACCGTCAGCAACCAAGTCCCTGTCATCAGGCCGGTCAAGTCCCAACCAATAGGGGCGATAGCACCAAATGCAGTGGCGACGCCTTTTCCACCTTTAAAGTGGAAGAATACCGGGTAAATATGGCCAAGGCAGGCCGCAATCGCGGTTAGGCCAAGATACAGCGGCGAAACATGCAGCAGATAAGCTATCCAAACTGGCAACATGCCTTTCAGCACATCGAAAATAAGCACTGTTGCAGCTGCGGTGCGGCCACCAATGCGCAGTACGTTGGTGGCACCGGGATTTCCGGAGCCATGCACACGCGGATCTGGTAGCTTTGCAACCCGGCAGACCAGGACTGCACTGGAAATAGAGCCACACAAATACGCGAAGATAATCATGCCAAGCGCGATAGCACTCATAACACCGCCCCGTTGAATAATGATCGTTTTAATCGCAACATCAGTGGATAATACGCATATTCGGCTGGAAGTGGTATCCGGCAGGCGCAAAAACAGAGAATGACGTGATGGACATCGTATTTATTGAGGAACTCAGTGTCATAACCACTATCGGTGTTTATGACTGGGAACAGACCATTCAGCAAAAGTTAGTGTTCGATATCGAAATGGGCTGGGATAATCGTAAAGCAGCGGGCAGTGATGATGTCAATGATTGCCTGAGCTACGCGGATATCAGTGAAGCCGTCATAAAACACGTAGAAGCGCAGCGTTTTGCGCTAGTTGAGCGGGTGGCTGAAGAGATTGCCGCGCTATTATTACAGCAATTTAAGTCTCCTTGGGTGCGGATTAAGGTCAGCAAACCCGGCGCGGTTGCTCAAGCACGGAATGTCGGTGTGGTGATTGAACGCGGTCAGCGTCCCAACTAATTTATTGTGATGGTGACGAAATAATTTTTCTCGCTGTAGTGACATAAAAGTGTAACGCTGTATCAATAATGTGGTCTGATGACAGCGTATGGCGTGAAAAGTTAATTAACATTAAATTTGAACGGCATTGTTTTGTTAACTATCGATATTGTTTTTATCACTATCGGTGAGGTTTACGACATTGCCGTTTTTTGCTTTCTCAATTATATGGCATTGGGTATCGTAGATGACAGATATGTATTCGCTGTTTGTGGCTTTTGTTTTGGGTGTGGTGGAAGGGCTAACTGAGTTTCTTCCGGTGTCATCTACTGGGCATATGATTATTGTCGGTGAGCTATTGGGCTTTACTGGCGACAAAGCAAAAACCTTTGAAGTCATTATTCAGTTAGGGTCGATTCTCGCGGTAGTCGTGGTGTTCTGGCGGCGTTTGTTCGGCCTGATTGGTATCCATTTTGGTAAAGTACCTCACGAAGGGAAAACCAGCGGCCATCTGACTTTGGGCCATATTTTATTGGCGATGATCCCTGCGGTCGGTTTGGGATTAGTATTTCACGATGCCATCAAATCATTATTTAATCCGCAAAGTGTGATGTATGCCTTAGTGGCCGGTGGGTTACTGTTGTTGGCTGCTGAGTGGTTTAAACCTAAAAATCCTAAATCCATTGGGCTGGACGATATTACTTATCGCCAAGCTTTTGCCATTGGTTGCTTCCAATGCCTGGCATTGTGGCCAGGGTTCTCCCGCTCAGGTGCGACTATTTCCGGTGGGATGTTGGTCGGGGTAAATCGCTACGCCGCTTCTGAATTCTCCTTTATTTTGGCCGTCCCGATGATGCTCGGGGCCAGCGCATTAGATTTATATAAGAGTCTGCATTTTCTGACATTGGGTGATTTGCCGATGTTTGCGGTCGGGTTTATCACTGCATTTATCGTCGCGCTGATAGCTATCAAAACCTTCCTGTCATTGATTAAACGTATCTCTTTTGTGCCTTTTGCCATTTATCGTTTTGTGGTTGCCGCCGCGGTGTATTGGGTCTTTATGTAACCGCCAAGAGAGATTAAGCAATAAAAAAAAGCCCTGATTATTCAGGGCTTTTGATTTTGTGATAGACCGACATTATCAGTGTCAAATCAGTCACGATGAGCACTAATATGGCCTACGCCAGTAAGACCCAGCGAGTACATTTTCACTCTGATTAACGTTACTGTTATTTTTAACTTAATAATTATTCAGAGTTTTTAATCTGGGTAATTTAGGGTGAAACCGCGTCTTGGGTTTGTTTCCATTGCGCTAAAGCAAGCTGGCGACGGCGTTTTAGCTCGTCGCGAATAGCTAAACCTTGCAGCCCACTGGCGACCACTTCCTGCACTGATACCCCATTAGCAATTTGGAATGCTGCTCGCAAATAATCGCCTTGTGGATAAGGGTTTTCTTCAAAGCCGGTGCGGCCACGGGCATCCGCTTCACTGGTGAGAATCATCTGTTCCAGGCGCTCGGGTTTGCGCCATACATCAATAGCATCAAACAGTTTAAGTAAGGTTTCAGGGCGGAGTTTATTCACGGTATGGATAAGATCATGATATTCCGCAACCAGTTTTGCTAAATCTCGCACAGGATTAGGGACGCGCAAACGCTGGCATAACTGTTCGACCAATTTAACACCCGCAGGGCCGTGGCCATGATGATGCGGCCAAAACTCTTTCGGTGTCAGACCTTTGCCTAAATCATGGCAAAGTGCAGCAAAACGCACGTCAACCTCTGGGCTGAGTTTGGCGGCGATGGCGAGCGTCATTAAGGTATGAATCCCGGTATCAATTTCTGGATGCCATTTTTCCGGCGCAGGAACACCAAATAAGCGCTCAATTTCCGGGAACAGCACGGCCAAGGCACCACAATCGCGTAGCACCTGAAAATAGATCTGCGGGCTTGATGTTTTCAACGCTTTTTCAGTTTCTTTCCAGACCCGCTCAGGTGTCAGAGCAGAAAGCTCTCCACTTTCTGCCATCGCTGCCATCAATGATTGGGTCTCTGGGGCGACAGTAAAGCCCAAGTGAGCAAAACGGGCGGCGAACCGGGCGACGCGCAAAACCCGCAATGGATCCTCGCCAAAAGCATCAGAAACATGGCGCAGCACGCGGTTTGCCAAGTCTTGTTGGCCATTGTAGGGGTCAAATAGCTTCCCTTCACTGCTGCGAGCAATGGCATTGATGGTCAAATCGCGGCGCAGTAAATCTTCTTCCAGCGTAACGTCAGGCGCGGCATAGCAAGTAAAGCCGGTATAGCCTTGGCCAGATTTACGTTCCGTACGGGCCAGCGCATATTCTTCATGGCTCACCGGATGAAGAAATACCGGAAAATCTTTCCCGACTTGTTGATAACCCTGTGCCAGTAATTGTTCCGGCGTCGCGCCCACCACCACCCAATCCTGTTCGGTAACAGGCAGGTTTAATAAGCTGTCGCGTACGGCACCGCCGACCAGATAGATTTCCATGTTAACCCTTCGTTCTTGGCGTTATAGCGTTGTTAGCCGCTCTCATGCACCCGAATCACTGACCAGTGTCAGCTCATCGGGATTTATTCGTTTGCTGCCTAGCTATAACACCAATAACTTTGGGTTATAGCTTTCGTTCTTGGCGTTATAGCGTTGTTAGCCGCTCTCATGCACCCGAGTCACTGATCAGTGTCAGCTCATCGGGATTTATTCGTTTGCTGCCTAGCTATAACACCAATAACACCAACAACTGTGGGTTATAGCTTTCGTTCTTGATGTTATAGCGTTGGGGATAACAGCTAAGATGGCGGTGATTTTATAACTGGCCGCCAAAATTACCAGCAATCAGTTCAGTATAGTTGGGGGATGCAAACAGACTAACGAAAGGCCGCCCGGATGGGCAGCCTGTGGAATTTTTCACACCAAGCGGATATCAGTTCATCCAGCGGTTATTCTTTTTACGGCTTGGGATCAAATGTGGCAGTACCAGACCCAGCAACAAGCCGATTCCCGCCACACCGCCGCCGTACATAAACCATTGCAGAATAATGGTGCGCTGTTTGTCATCCAATTGCAGATTTACTGCACTGACTTTCTTCTGAGCAACCACTAACTGGTTTTTCAGTGATTCATTCTCTTTTTGTAACTCGGAGATGACACTGTCGCTGGCCGCCACTTTTTGCTGCATTTCTGCGGTGCGCTGATTCCAGCTATTATCAATGTTAGCCAGTTTGTCAGTCAGTGTTTTGACCTGCTGCTCAAGGTCTGGCACCCGAACACGTAAGCTTGGAGTCTCACTCAATTGAGACAGTGGAATCCAAATTGTTTTACCCTTACTGTCGCGAATTTGACCATAATTTGTATCGTTATCAACGCTTATCAGGGTAACTTCATCCCCACCTTTTAGCGTGCCAACAATACGGTATTGGTTACCGGGGCCGCTATGAACGTAGGTATCCAGCTCATCAGAGATGTAACGTTTTTCTTCAGCATAAGCGCCCAGAGAAATACTGAGACTTAGCATGGCGAGGCAAATTAGGCGTAATTTCTGCATTAGGGAGTCATTTGTGAGTGAATTTATGGGACGATAGTAGTGTGTTCAGTTTGCCGACGCAACGGATAAACCGGAATGAGAACTATCTTACTCTCATAGCCTACGCGGCTTTAGCCATTCTATTGCTTATTTTAACCGCAGTGAAAATTAGTCTTATGAAGACTTAGTCTAGACCGGATAAAACAGGTTAAAATAGACTTTGACTCGGGGCTGCCGCGCGGTTTTCTTGTGTAAAACAGGCAAACCAGCACAAAAAAGGCATAATGTCCGTAATCTCGTAACATACCGGTGTGAATGAAATTATGACCGTTGAAATAGAATTAAAATTTATTGCTACTCCTGCGGCCATTGCCGCTTTGCCCGCGCAGGTAGCAGCTTGGCAAAGCCAGCATTCAGCGCCGCAAAATCTGACCAATATCTATTTTGAGACGGCGGATAACCGTCTGCGCCAACATGATATTGGCTTACGTATTCGTGGTTATGATGGCCGTTATGAAATGACGGTGAAAACCGGCGGCAAAGTGGTCGGCGGTGTGCATCAGCGGCCTGAATATAATGTCGATATTGATAGCGACAAATTAGATTTGGCGCGTTTCCCGGCGGATATCTGGCCTGAAGGCTGGAATATCGCGGCGCTACAAACCGAATTGCAGCCCTTGTTCCGTACCGATTTCACTCGTGAGAAGTGGGTAATCACTTACGGTGAGAGCGAGATTGAGCTTGCTCTTGACCAAGGCACTATTTCATCTCTCCAAGCTGATGATGGAGTTGAATTGTCGGAGCCAGTGAGTGAAATTGAGCTGGAACTGAAGCAAGGTAATACGGCAGATTTACTGGCACTGGCAACCGAGTTGGCACACATCGGCGGCTTGCGTCAGGGTAATTTGAGTAAAGCGGCACGCGGCTATCATTTAGCACAAGGCAATCCGCCACGTGAATTGCGCCCATTATTAGTCTTACAGCCAGCGCCAAAATCTACTGTTGAGCAAGGGATGGTTGCAGGGTTAGAGATGGCTTTGGATCACTGGCAATATCACGAAGAGTTATGGCTGCGCGGCGAGCCTGCCGCCAAGGCAATGATTCTGGAAGCATTAGCGATGATACGCCAGACATTGGCGATTTTTGGTGGACTCGTGCCACGCAAAGCCAGCACCGATTTACGTGCTTCAATTATTGCGCTAGAACCACAGCTAGAGCCGAAAAATGCCAATGCTGAGTTACTCTGCTATAGCGCGGATTATCTGAAATGTAAGTTAGCACTCACATCGTGGCTGGTAACCTCCGGCTGGCGACCATTTATGGACGCTAAAGCGCTAACCAAGTTTGAAGGTTCGTTTAAACGCTTCTGCGACATCATGTTGAGCCGCAGTGCAGCGGACTTGAAAGAGGCCTTTGGCCACCATATGGACGATGATGGTTATTTGGCACAACTTCCGCGTTTAAACCGGCAGATTATGTCCTTCCAATTGCTTTCCGGCTTTTATCCACAGAATGAATGGCATCCCTATATTGACGGCTGGTTTGGTTTGCAACTGGCGATAATGGAACGTCAGGGCCACTGGCGCGATACCGCTCGTAAGGAAGCTTTATCCCAGGCTGCATTTTGGCTTAATGGCGCTGCCAATTAAAGGAATTTGCTATGTTGCCACTCTCTTCGGAATTACAGCTTCAGGTGCAGCATGTTCAGCAGCGCTTCAATGAGTTAGCAGCTCCACCGAGCTTGCGTGAAGAAGATATTGCAGTATTAGCGTTGAGTGATTTTGTCAGTGACATGTTGCTGATTCACCCTCAATGGCTGGATGAGTTGCATCAGCAACCGCCGCAACCGCAAGAGTGGCAATATTATCCCCAGTGGCTAGAGCAGGCACTGGCCGACGTAACCGATGAAGCCGCGTTATTAGCGGCGTTACGGCTATTTCGCCGCCGGATTATGGTGCGAATTGCCTGGTCACAGGCACTGCAAACCAGCTCGACGACTGATACCTTGCAGCAACTGAGTTGGTTGGCTGAATGTGTCATTATTGCAGCACGTGATTGGCTTTATCAGGCTTGCTGTCGCGAGTTCGGTACCCCTGTTAACAGCCAAGGCCTGCCGCAACCTTTGCTGATTTTAGGTATGGGGAAATTAGGCGGTGGCGAGCTGAATTTCTCGTCAGATATCGACCTGATTTTTGCCTACCCGGAAAACGGCCAGACACAGGGCGGACGCCGCCAACTGGATAATGCCCAGTTTTTTACTCGCTTAGGCCAACGGTTAATTAAGGCGCTGGATCAGCAAACCATCGACGGTTTTGTCTACCGGGTGGATATGCGCCTACGCCCATTTGGTGACAGTGGCCCGCTGGTGCTCAGCTTTGCTGCACTGGAGGATTATTACCAGGAACAAGGGCGTGACTGGGAGCGCTATGCGATGGTTAAGGCCCGTCTGATGGGCGGTGCTGATGACCATTACAGTCATGAACTGCGCCAGACGCTGCGACCCTTTATCTTTCGTCGCTATATCGATTTCAGTGTGATCCAATCGCTGCGTAACATGAAAGGGATGATTGCGCGCGAAGTTCGGCGGCGTGGGCTGAAAGACAATATCAAGCTAGGGGCTGGTGGGATCCGTGAGATTGAATTTATCACGCAGGTATTCCAGTTAATTCGTGGTGGCCGTGAGCCGCGCTTACAACTGCGAGCTTTGCTGCCCACCTTGCAGGCAGTGGCAGAGCTAGGTTTATTGCCCGAGGAACAGGTAAATGACCTCAGTGGCAGCTATCTGTTTTTGCGCCGCTTAGAGAATCTGCTGCAAGCTATTGGTGATGAACAAACCCAGACACTACCTAATGATACCCTGAATCAAGCCCGCCTTGCGTGGGGGATGGGGTATGCGGACTGGGCTGCAATGCATCGCGCTTTAGAGCAGCATATGCAGGCAGTGCGGCGGGTTTTTGATGACCTGATTGGCGATGATACCCCTGATATCGGTGAAGATCCCTGTCACGGCCTGTATAAAAGCTTGTGGCAGGATGCCCTGGAGGAGTGTGACTTAGCGCCACTGACTCCTCATCTGGACGAAGCCGCTCGCCGCCAATTATTGACCACTATTTATGATTTTCGCCATGATGTGGATAAACGCACTATTGGCCCACGGGGGCGTGAGGTGCTAGATCAACTTATGCCGAGGCTGTTTGCCGAGGTCTGCCCACGCCCTGATGCCAATATTGCACTGCGCCGCCTGGTGCAGCTGCTGCTGAGCATTGTTACCCGCACCACCTATCTGGAATTATTGGTTGAGTACCATGCGGCGCTAAAACATGTTATTCGCTTATGTTCAGCCTCTCCGATGGTTGCCAGTCAGTTGGCCCGCTACCCTTTGTTGTTGGATGAATTACTCGATTCTCAATCCTTCTACCAGCCATTAGCGCCCGGTGCCTACCGCGATGAATTGCGCCAATATTTGCTGCGGGTGCCGGAAGATGACGAAGAGCAGCAACTGGAAGCATTGCGCCAGTTTAAACAGGCTCAACAATTACGCATTGCTGCGGGTGATATCACCGAGGCACTGCCAGTAATGAAAGTTAGCGACCACTTAACCTACCTGGCTGAGGCCATTATTGATGCGGTTATTCAGCAAGCCTGGGGGCAGATGGTCGCGCGCTACGGTCAGCCGAGCCATTACAACACCGCGAAGGACGTGGTTTTGCGGTGATTGGTTATGGCAAATTAGGGGGCTGGGAACTGGGTTACAGCTCTGATTTGGATTTGGTATTCTTGCTCGATTGCCCGCTGGATGTAATGACCGACGGTGAGCGCAGTATTGATGGTCGCCAGTTTTATTTACGTTTAGCGCAGCGCGTCATGCATTTATTCAGTACCCGCACTTCCTCCGGCATTTTGTATGAGGTAGACGCGCGGCTGCGGCCATCCGGTGAAGCGGGCATGCTGGTCAGCACCGTCGAGGCGTTCGCCGATTACCAGCAGAATGAGGCCTGGACATGGGAGCATCAGGCGTTGGTTCGTGCCCGCATTGTGTATGGCGATCCTGAGCTGCACCAACAGTTTGATAGCATTCGCCAGCAAATACTTTGCCGTCATCGTGAAAATGCGCAATTGCAGCAAGAAGTGCGCGAAATGCGCGAGAAAATGCGCAATCATCTGGGCAGTAAGCAGCGCGATGTCTTTGATATCAAAGCAGATGAAGGTGGCATAACTGATATTGAGTTTATCGCGCAATACTTGGTGTTGCGCTATGCCGCCAGTGAACCGCGCCTAACTCGCTGGTCTGATAATGTGCGTATTTTTGAGCTTATGGCCAATTACGACATTATGGCAGCGGAGGAAGCGGCGGCACTGACCCATGCTTATGTCACTATGCGTGATGAAATTCATCATCTGGCATTGCAGGAACAATCAAGCAAAGTCTCGGTTGAGAGCTTTATCACAGAAAGAAAACAAGTGGCTGACAGCTGGCATAAATGGCTGGTGGCCGCGCCAGCAAGTGCATAAATTCCAGTTATTAAAGGTATGCAAGGCGTCTGTGATATTATCTGACGCTATAAAATAAACACAAAATTGGAGCGAAGGGATGGGTGTTTTCGGGGTTAATGACAGCTTACTTTGGGGGGCTAACGTATGAAAGTCACACTGCCTGATTTTCGCCGCGCCGGTGTATTAGTTGTCGGTGATGTTATGTTAGACCGCTATTGGTATGGCCCAACCAGCCGAATTTCACCAGAAGCGCCAGTGCCGGTTGTCAAAGTCGATACCATCGAAGAACGCCCCGGTGGCGCTGCGAACGTTGCGATGAATATCGCTTCCCTTGGCGCAATTTCCCGTCTTGTCGGCTTGACCGGTATTGATGATGCCGCGCGCGCTCTAACCAGCAAGCTGAATGAAGTCCAGGTGCGCTGTGATTTTGTTTCGGTGCCAACTCACCCAACCATTACCAAATTGCGGGTGCTTTCTCGAAACCAACAGCTGATCCGTCTGGATTTTGAAGAAGGTTTTGATGGGGTTGACCCTCAGCCTATTTTTGAGCGTATTCAACAAGCGCTACCACAAATTGGCGCATTGGTACTGTCTGATTACGCCAAAGGTGCGTTGAGCTGCGTACAACCGATGATCCAACTGGCGCGTAAAGCAAAAGTTCCGGTACTTATCGATCCTAAAGGCAGCGATTTTGAACGTTATCGCGGCGCAACTCTGCTAACACCTAATTTATCTGAATTTGAAGCCGTGGTCGGCCACTGTAAAAATGAAGAAGAATTGGTGAGCCGTGGGATGAGGCTGGTGGCAGATTTTGAGCTTTCAGCGTTGCTGGTGACCCGCTCTGAACAAGGGATGACTTTGCTACAACCGGGCAAGCCACCGTTACATTTACCGACTCAAGCACAAGAAGTGTTTGATGTAACCGGTGCCGGTGACACGGTTATTGGGGTGCTGGCGGCGGCATTGGCGGCAGGTAACACCCTTGAAGAATCCTGCTTCCTCGCGAATGCAGCAGCCGGTGTGGTGGTGGGTAAGTTAGGCACCTCGACGGTGTCGCCAATTGAGCTGGAAAATGCTATCCGTGGCCGTGCTGAAACCGGTTTCGGCGTGATGGATGAGCAGCAACTGAAAAAAGCAGTTGCGCAGGCCCGGCAGCGCGGCGAAAAAGTCGTGATGACCAATGGCATCTTCGACATTCTCCATGCGGGTCATGTTTCCTACTTAGCCAATGCCCGCAAACTGGGTGACCGGCTGATTGTGGCAGTTAACAGCGATGCTTCCACTAAACGATTGAAAGGCGAAAAACGCCCGGTAAATCCATTGGATCAACGCATGATTGTCTTAGGTGCACTGGAAGCCGTAGATTGGGTCGTGCCCTTTGAAGAAGACACTCCACAGCGCTTAATTGCTGATATTTTACCGGATTTACTGGTGAAAGGCGGCGATTATAAGCCAGATGAAATTGCCGGTAGCGCCGAAGTTTGGGCCGCAGGTGGGGAGGTTAAAGTGCTGAATTTTGAAGATGGTGTTTCCACCACCAATATTATTCAGTCAATCAAGAATGGCCGTGGCTAAACCAGCGTTAATATTATTAACCCTAAATTAATAGGTATCCCCAAATTAATAGGTATCCCCAAATTAATTGGCGTTGTAAATAGGCAGCAAACGAGTGAATCCCGATGAGCTGACTCAGGTCAGTGATTTGGGTGAGAGAGCGCAGCTAACACCGCTGCAAGGTCAATTAAGAAGGGGATTGGGTGGGACTAAAACAGGAGTTAAGCCTGGCGCAGGGTGTCGGGTTGCTATCCACCTCACTGCTGGGAACTGGCGTCTTTGCTGTTCCCGCGTTGGCGGCCATGCTGGCAGGTGATGCCAGTTTGTGGGCTTGGCCGATATTGATTGTATTGGTTTTTCCCATCGCGATTGCTTTTGCTGCTTTAGGCCGTCATTTCCCCAGTGCGGGTGGTGCGGCTCATTTTGTCACAATGGCCTTTGGCCCGAAATTGGGGAAGGTCACTGGCTGGCTATTCTTATCTGTCATTCCGGTTGGTTTACCCGCGGCACTCCAAATCGCTGCCGGTTTTTGGCAGGCGACTTTCGGTTGGAGTGATAGCGGGCTGTTGATGGTGCAGTTGGCCACTTTGCTGGTTATCTGGGTGTTGGGAACCCGCAGTGCGGGCTCCAGTGCTAATGTCCAAACCTTGATTGCATTGCTGGTCATCGCGCTAGTGGTGGCTATTTGGTGGCAGGGTGACATTCATCCATCACAGATCCCCTGGCCTGAGGTGCAAGACATTTCCTTGCCTAATATGTTCGGCGCGCTGGCTGTGATGTTCTGGTGCTTTGTCGGGCTGGAGGCTTTTGCCCATCTGGCAACAGAATTCCGTCATCCTGAACGTGATTTTCCGCGCGCCCTGATGGTCGGGTTATTGGTTGCAGGTGCCGTTTACTGGGGATGTACCGTGGCGGTGCTGCATTTTCATGCTTATGGTGAACAGCAGGCTGCTGCGGCCTCATTACCCGGTATTGTGGTGCAGCTGTTTGGCGCACATGCACTGTGGATTGCCTGCATTATTGGCTATTTAGCCTGTTTTGCCAGTGTTAATATTTATACCCAAAGCTTCGCCCGCATGGTGTGGTCACAGGCTCAAGTGCGCCCGGAAAGTAAGCTGGCACAGTTGTCCGCCGGGAAAACCCCGGTTAATGCACTTACCGTGGTGGTCGGTAGCTGTCTGGCCTTTACGTTGCTGATTTACTGGCTTTCTCTGCCCTTAGACCTGCTGATTGTTTATGCTAATGGTATTTTCGTACTGATTTATTTGTTGTGTATGCTGGCAGGAATTCGTTTGTTGAGAGGGCGTTCGCGGGTGATGTCAGTGACTGGCAGTATCCTGTGTTGTGTATTGTTGGTAATGATTGGCTGGAAAAGTTTATACGCCTTACTGATGTTTTCTCTGCTATGGATACTGATATCCCGCATGCGGGCACAGGTCATTCCGTCATAAGCCTATACTGAGGGCGCTACAGGAGCGCCCTGATTATCAGTGATAGCCTCTCACCATTTATTACTCGCCAGCTTGTTCATCACTCGCAGCAGCCGTACTGTTGAATTTGGCTTCCAGTTCGCCCATCCGTTGTTCCAGCAAAGCTAACTTTTCTCTGGTACGCAGCAAGACCTGAGTTTGTACGTCGAACTCTTCACGATTAACCAAATCCAGACGGGTTAACTGCGCTTGCAGTACCAGTCGGATTTTCTTTTCGACGTCGTCCCCGAATTCGCGAATACCTTTCGGCATGGACTCATGCACCTGGCGGGCGATTTGTTCAATTTTTTTCGGGTCAATCATGTCGTTTCCCTAATTAGATGTGTATTTACCTCCTCTAGTGTAATGCCAGATGCAAATTGTATAAACCTCCACACATCACCATTTTGGGAATTGCTCCAACCAATCAATGGAGTTATAGTTGTACGGCTTATTCTC
Organism: Yersinia rohdei ATCC 43380; assembly: GCF_000173775.1. Classification (GTDB taxonomy): domain Bacteria; phylum Pseudomonadota; class Gammaproteobacteria; order Enterobacterales; family Enterobacteriaceae; genus Yersinia; species Yersinia rohdei. The sequence continues at coordinate 56,942 of NZ_ACCD01000009.1, read as the reverse complement.
AGGGCGGGGTGCAAGTCCCCACCGGCGGTAAATTGTGTTACGGCATTTCTGTGTCGTGGTGCAAAAGCCCGCGAGCGCTCACCTTGTTTCTCTTGTTGAAGAGAATCAAAGTAGGGGTCAGCAGATCCGGTGTAATTCCGGGGCCGACGGTTATAGTCCGGATGGGAGAGAGTAACGGTATCTGCTGGGCTTAAAAGCTCGCTTGCGTTATTTCGGCTATTTCTATTTTTAGATGAAAATGGCCTTTTACTCCTCAAGACCGCCCTGATTCTGGTAATCCATAATTTTAATGAGGTTTTTTACCATGAATCAGACCCTTCTATCAGATTTTGGCACGCCTGTTGAGCGTGTAGAACGTGCTGTTGACGCGCTGCGTCATGGCCGTGGCGTAATGGTATTGGATGACGAAAGTCGTGAAAACGAAGGTGACATCGTTTTTGCAGCTGAAACCATGACTGTTGAGCAAATGGCTCTTACCATCCGTCATGGTAGTGGCATTGTGTGTCTGTGTATTACTGACGAACGCCGCCAACAGCTTGATTTGCCAATGATGGTGACTCATAACTCCAGCCAGTTCCAAACTGCATTTACCGTGACAATTGAAGCGGCGAAAGGCGTAACAACCGGGGTTTCAGCTGCTGACCGTTTGACGACTATCCGCGCTGCAATTGCTGATAACGCGAAACCTGCTGATCTTAATCGCCCAGGCCATGTATTCCCGCTGCGCGGTCAGCCGGGTGGCGTGTTAACACGCCGTGGTCATACCGAAGCATCTATTGATTTGGCAACATTGGCGGGTTACAAACCTGCGGGTGTGCTGTGTGAATTGACCAATGACGATGGCACTATGGCACATGCGCCAGAAGTTATTGAATTCGCGAAATTACATAATATGCCAGTTGTGACGATTGATGATTTGGCTGAGTATCTCCAGGCACATGCCAAAAAAGCCAGCTGATTTCTGATGGCAATATCAACGGATATTGCCTATAGATAATTTGGCTTAGACACTGGGTTGCTATTATTCTCTTGAATATGAACAACCCAGCTATTTTTACCATCACGGCATTTCAATTGCTCTTTCCCTGCTCAAATTTCCCCTTCAAATTTATTGAATATCTTCATCACTGTTATCCGGCTGTGTAATGAAAAAAAAGCGCGTAATGTAATGCTTATAGTCAGCGCAGAGGTTTTGAGCCGCCATAGCTCATCCGCGCTACTCTTTTTCTTAACAGTAAGGATTGTCTATGAACACCTCTCGTATGCCTGCACTGTTTCTCGGCCACGGTAGCCCGATGAACGTGCTGGAAGAAAACAGTTACACCCAGGCATGGCGTGCGTTGGGTGAGTCATTACCACGTCCTAAAGCTATTCTGATGGTGTCTGCCCACTGGTACACTCGTGGAACAGCAGTAACCGCCATGGAGCAACCTCGGACTATCCATGATTTTGGTGGCTTTCCACAGGCGTTATTTGATACGCAATATCCTGCTCCGGGTTCACCATCACTGGCAGCACAAATTCAGCAATTACTGGCACCTATCGCCGTGCGGGCTGATACCAGTGAATGGGGACTAGATCATGGGAGCTGGGGAGTATTAATTAAAATGTATCCTGAGGCAGATATTCCTGTGGTGCAACTGAGTATCGATGGCACCCAACCGGCGGAATATCACTATGAGTTAGGCCGTAAATTGGCAGTGCTGCGTGAGCAGGGGGTGATGATTATCGCCAGCGGTAACGTGGTGCATAACTTGCGGATGGTGAGATGGCAGGGCGATACAAGCCCGTATCCTTGGGCTGAATCTTTCAACCAGTTTGTGAAAGATAATATTATTTATCAAGGTGATAACCACCCATTAGTCAACTTTATGCAGCATGAAGGGGCGGCGTTGTCCAACCCATCGCCTGAACATTATTTGCCATTACTGTATGTATTGGGAAGCTGGGATGGCGTGGAGCCAATTTCGATTGCAACTGATGGGATTGAGATGGGGTCGTTAAGTATGCTGTCAGTGCAAATCGGCTAAATACCCTTAGCGTTATAGTTGTTATTAGCGGTAAGAGAATAATGACTCACAAAGCTAAGCCGAGGGGAAGGTGCCGGATAGGTACTATTTGTTTTAAAAGACAAGTGAAGTAAGCCAGTGCTCAGGTGCTCGATTCCGAGTTTACCTAAAAATTAAGGGAAGGCGGTTGCCTTCCCTTATTTAATCCGCGGTCTTACCCCAAAATGATATGTGGGTAAAAACGTGAAAGATCTTGGGTTATCAATTCTTTATCTTCACGCAAACCGATACCGCAAGGTTGATCGTTAACCAGCCAACTGCCAATTAACGTGTAGCTATCGCCAAATTTAGGCAATGGGTGGAATTGCTGAACAATCATGCCTTCCTCGCCGTATGGCCCGTCGACTCGAGCAACCTCTTTACCGTTTTCTACTATCTGAATATTGGCACCTTCGCGTGAGAATAACGGCTTGGTGACATAATGATCCATAGCGGGATGGTCATCTTCAGCAAAATAAGCAGGTAACAGGTTAGGGTGATTTGGGAACATTTCCCACAGCAGTGGTAGCAATGCTTTATTGGAGATAATGCTCTTCCAGGCCGGTTCCAGCCAACGTACGCCAGCATCTTCCAGCTTAGTGGAGAACATTTCGCGGAACATAAATTCCCACGGGTAGAGTTTGAACAAGTTACTGATAACGTGGTTATCGAGGTCGGTAAATTGCCCTTTTTCCCCTAAGCCTATCTCTTCCATAAACATGAATTCAGTCGGCAGACCAGCTTCCAGTGCGCAATCTTGCAGATATTGCACTGTGCCGCGATCTTCTTCGCTATCCTGACAGCAGGCCAGATGCAGCAAACTAAAGCCGTGGTTATCACGCAAGTCAACAAAGCGCTCAATCAGCTTTTCTTGCATGCTGTTGTATTGGTCTGAATCTTGGCTCAAATTGCCCGCGTTGACCTGGTCTTCCAACCATAACCATTGGAAAAAGGCGGCTTCATACAATGAAGTTGGGGTATCTGCATTGTTTTCCAGCAATTTTGCTGGATTGACACCGTCATAAGCCAGATCAAGACGAGAATAAAGCGATGGCTGGTTGGTTCGCCATGAGCTACGGACAAAATCCCAGCAATGCTTTGGAATGCGGAATTTAGCCATTAGCTGGTCACTATTTACTACTTTTTCAACCACTTGCAGGCACATCTGATGCAGTTCTGCGGTGGTGTCTTCCAGCTCTTCAATTTGTGCCAGTGTGAATTCATAATAGGCATCTTCGCACCAGTACGGCTCGCCATACATGGTGTGAAAACGAAAACCAAATTCAGTGGCTTTTTCGCGCTAGTCCGGGCGTTCGCTAATCGCTAAACGTTTCATTAATCAGACCTTAGCCACCCATGCTGCGCGTGCTGGTTTTAGAAGATGTTGCTGCACTACGCTGCATAGTAGATTGTTTTGCCACAGACTCACCAAAACCGCCACGGGTGATGGTATTGGTTACTGCGGGTTTGGGTGCCATTGCGGTTTTCGGTACCGTCATGGTGCGCCCAGTGGTCGCTGAACCGAAGTTTTTGCCGGTTGCATCGACAAACTTGCCATTCGCTGGGCTATTGGGTGCTTTAGAGGTGAATAATGGCTGACTTGCTCCGCCGCCCATCATTCGGCCCATCATATAACCTGCCATTAATGGCATCCACATACTGCCGCTTTGTTGTGGTGCAGCGGCTGCGGTTTCACTCGTAGATGAAGAGGTGGGTACCATGCCCGCTTGCGCTGGTGCCTGAGTACACTGTGACTCACCAAATTCAGCAACGCAGTCTTCACGGGTTGCATATTTAGGGGCTGTTTTAGCCGCTTCCTGCAAAGCCGTATTGTAAGCCGTGGTGCATTCCGCGCTCTTTGACGGATTCGCTTGAGAGCAGTCATCTGCATTTTGGTACAAAGAGACTGTTTCATCAGTTTTTTCGCAGCCAGCTAGCATAAATACGGCACTGACAGCTAAAGCAACTGGCGCGAGGCGGTAAGTGCGCCAGGATTTACGAAAAGTCTCTTGATGGATGTTTTGAGTCCGTTTCATCGTTATTTGTCTCTTTTCTGGGCATTGAATGCCCTTTATCCCAGTAAGTGCCCTAAGAATAGGGGAAATGTGTATGAAATTAAAGCGTGAGGGGCAGTGAGCGGCAGACTTTACAAAGCTATACGAAATGATGCGGGCAACCTCGCTTTTTTCATGGGCGAAAAATGCTTGGTCGCAAAAAAAGAGGCGTAAAAAAATAAGCCGGACACAGCTTAATACTGTGCCCGGCGGAGGCAAACCAATAAGAATTAGTTGCGGAATGGATTACCATTACGTGCAGCGGCTGGAGCCGCTGTCGTCGGTTGGCTAACCGGGGTGACACGTGGTGCCGACTGAGCGTTATCGCCATCAGCGTAGGCATTTTGGGTGGCATTATCCGGTGCCAGAGCTGTCGCTGAGGTTGGTACTGGTTTATCCAATACGCCATTCAGTTCCATCAGGTCGTTCATGTTCAACGTACCCAAAGCGGATTTTATATTTAACTGATTAATCAGATAGTTATAACGCGCGTTGGCGAGTTGTTGTTTGGACTGATACAAGTTGGTTGTCGCAGTCAACACATCCAGAATGGTACGAGTACCGACCTGATAACCGGCTTCCATTGCATCCAATGAGCTTTGGTTGGAAATAACCACCTGCTCATAAGCCTTAATACTGCTGATTGAGGCTGAGATATTATTGAATGAGGAACGTACCGTCTGCACCACACTGCGATGAGCGCTTTCCAACTGCTCGCTGGCTCCGACGAAGTTATACTGGGCTTGTTTCACCGTAGAATTCGTCGCGCCACCGCTGTATAGCGGTAAGCTCAGTTGCACGCCAATTCTGTTCTGACCTGCATCATTGTTGACTTGCTGAGTGCTTGGGGTGCCACCACTGTAACGAGTATTAGTGACTGAAGATGATGCAGTCAAATCGATGGTTGGCATATAACCCGTTTCTGCTGATTTAATTTGCTCACGTGCCAAATCTTGGCTCAAACGGGCAGAAAGCAAAGAAAGGTTACGTTTTTCAGCATCTTTCAACAGGTTATTAACGGCTTGCGGGCGTTCGGTTTTTAAGCGGTCAACATTCAGTGACGCCAGCTCTGGGTAATAAACACCGGTAATTTGACGCAGATTTTCCAGCGCGTTATCCAGGTTGTTGCGGGCCGTAACTTCATCCGCTAACACGGTATCGTAGCTGGCACGGGCGTTCTGCACGTCAGTAATCGCCACTAAACCCACATTAAAACGTTGAGTTGTTTGGTCTAACTGGCGATAGACAGATTGCTTCTGCGCTTCTGTATAAGACAGCGTATCAATGGCGTTCAGTACGGCAAAATAAGCAGTTGCAGTGTTCAGGATCAGCGCTTGCTCGCTAGTTTGGAACGTAACATCCTGAATACCAGCGGCTTTTTCTTGTAAAGTCAGTGCGCGCCATTTCGACATATCGAAAATGGTTTGGGTCAGTTGTAATGAACCTGACGTCGCATTGCTATCCGGGTTGTCAGAAGCATCACGGAAACCATTGGTATGGGTGTAACCCGCACCTAAACCAAGCTGTGGTAGCAGTGGGCTGCGAGCTTCATTAATTTTTTCATATGCAGCATCGCGATCAGCCGCGGATTTGCGCAAATCCGGGTTACTATCCCTGGCTTGTTTATAAACTTGCAGCAAGTTCTCTGCCTGGCTCATGGTACTGAAACCAGCCAGACTCAGCCCGATAAGAAGGGGGAGCAGTTTCTTCATTTGCAGTCCTTGTTGTGCAGCAGTTGTGCGGCAATATTATTATGGTAGCTGTCGATAGACGAATTGTTGCCGATTCTATCAGAGTCTGCCAATGGGATAAGGTGGCTGATTGTGCCATCTTGCCTAAATTTACTTAAATCTATCACAAACCTAAACGAGTATTCAGACAACTCATCTGGATCTATCCATGTTTATCGCCATCATCAGTCAAGATGTTGGGGTCTTTGTTGCGATTAATACTCAGCCCATCCATAAGGCTCGCCCAGTAGCGCCTAAATTTGCTCCCGGCAGACGGGTTACCCAATCTCTTATCAAATCCTTGCTATCAGTCTGTGTTTATAAAACCGCTACTATTATTTGTTCGCAAGCTCATTTCTATCTATTAGCTGATATTTATCAACTAATGATACCTGCTATTTTAAAATCTGGTAGCTTGCGTTAAGTCTGTCAGGATATGGCGCGAAGTCCATGACGTGGTGATACTTTTAATAAAAAAGCATGAAGAATAAAAGTATAATTGCCCAGTTACCGACCTTATGTGGTGTCATTTGGGTGTCATCAAAAATCACAAATTAGGCGAGATACTTCAATAAGGAGAATTTTATGACCTCAAAACAACCCTCACCGGTGACTTTCGACAAGAATGATGTGGAAATTATCGCACGTGAAACCTTATACCGTGGTTTTTTTTCACTGAATTTATACCGGTTTCGCCATCGTCTGTTTGACGGCAAAATGAGTGGGGAAGTCAAACGCGAAATTTTCGAGCGCGGCCATGCCGCCGTGTTATTGGCATATGACCCGGTGCGAGATGAAGTGGTGCTGGTGGAGCAATTGCGGATTGCCGCCATTGACAGCAGCCCGTCGCCTTGGTTATTAGAGATGATAGCCGGGATGATAGAAGAGGGCGAAAGTGTCGAGGACGTTGCGCGTCGTGAAGCCGTGGAAGAAGCGGGAATTCATATTGGCCGCTGCAAACCGGTGCTCAGCTATTTAGCCAGCCCGGGGGGTACCAGTGAGCGCTTGTCCATCATGGTGGGTGAAGTTGATGCAACCACCGCCAAAGGTATTCATGGTCTGGCCGACGAAAACGAAGATATTCGGGTGCATGTTGTCAGCCGTGAACAAGCTTGTCGTTGGGTTGACGAAGGTGCTATTGATAACGCAGCTTCAATCATTGCATTACAATGGTTGGCGCTGCACCATCAATCCTTGAGAGCAGAATGGCAGTCGTAAAAAGCGAGTATAATAATGGGCAAAGGCTACACACCTGATTTTCCTGAGATGATGCGGGTATGCGAAATGAATTTCGCGCAATTGTGTCGTTTGATACCACGTGTTGATGAAGTGGGCGAAAATGTGGCTTATCAGGTTAATGGCGCAAGTTATCGACTGACAATTATTGAATCGACCCGCTACACTTCGGTAGTAGAGATTGTGCAAACAGCCCCTGTACTGAGTCACTGGAGCCTGCCGTCTATGGCGGTGCGGATTTATCATGATGCGAAGGTCGCGGAAGTGTGTGCAAGTCAGCAGATCTCCTACTTCAAAGCAAGTTATGATTATCCTAATAAAAAGTTGCATCAGCGGGACGAAAAGCATCAAATTAACCAGTTTCTTGCTGACTGGTTGCGCTATTGTTTAGTGCATGGAGCAGTGGCAGTTCCGGTTTGTTAGACAGACTTATAGCCTGACCTACAGCGGGTAAAGATACCTGATAAATAGGGTAGGAAAGGGTACAAAAACAAGGACACCATTTGGAAAGCCTGTTTAAACTGCCTATGGCGAGTGGGGCCAGGGTCAGAATTTTACAAATAACAGATACCCATCTCTTCGCGGGCGAGCATGAGACTCTGCTGGGTGTGAATACGTCTCGCAGTTATCGCGCGGTGTTGGATGCGATCATTGCGGAGCAGCATCCCTTTGATCTTATTGTGGCAACCGGTGATTTGGCTCAGGACCATTCTGTCGCTGCTTATAAAAATTTTGCAGAGGGTATCTCACGTCTATCTGCCCCTTGCGTATGGCTCCCAGGTAATCATGATTTCCAACCTGCGATGGTCGATGCTTTAGCCGATGCTGGCATTGCGCCGTCAAAGCAAGTTTTGGTCGGTGAAAACTGGCAAATTCTGTTATTAGACAGTCAGGTTTTCGGTGTTCCTTATGGTGAGCTGAGTGAGCATCAGTTGGAGTGGATGGAACGTTGCCTGGTGGCACATCCAGAACGCTACACACTGGTGTTATTGCATCATCATCCAATGCCTTCTGGCTGTACTTGGCTTGACCAGCACAGTTTGCGTAATGCGCATATGCTGGCGGCGGTGCTGACGCGCTATCCGCACGTGACGACATTACTGTGCGGCCATATCCATCAGGATTTGGATCTCGACTGGTATGGTAAGCGCTTGCTCGCCAGCCCTTCTACTTGTGTGCAGTTCAAACCGCACTGTACTAACTTCACACTAGATACTGTGGCACCGGGATGGCGCTACCTCGATTTACTGCCTAATGGAAGACTTGAAACTGAAGTGCGTCGGTTAGCCAGTAATGAGTTTTGCCCGGACATGGACTCGGATGGTTATTGATGAGTACGCTTCTATATATTCACGGATTTAATAGTTCTCCAAGCTCGGCCAAAGCGACCACTTTTAAAAGCTGGTTGCACCACCACCACCCTCATATTGAAATGCTGATACCACAATTACCGCCTTATCCGGCAGAAGCCGCAGAAATGCTGGAAAGCATCGTGATGGATAAAGCCGGGCAATCCATTGGTATTGTTGGCTCTTCCCTTGGTGGTTATTTTGCGACCTGGCTTTCCCAGCGCTTTAGTATTCCGGCGGTGGTAGTTAACCCGGCAGTGCGGCCCTTTGAGCTGCTCAGCGATTATTTGGGGGAAAATGAGAACCCCTACACCGGGCAACAATATGTGTTAGAGTCTCGACATATTTACGATCTGAAAGCCATGCAGATTGAAAAGTTGGAATCACCGGATTTGCTCTGGTTATTGCAACAAACCGGGGATGAAATCCTCGATTACCGCCAAGCGGTGGCCTATTACACCCCTTGCCGGCAAACAGTAGAATCAGGTGGAAATCATGCCTTTGTTGGCTTTGATCATTATTTCTCCCCGATTGTAACTTTTTTAGGGCTAGCCACAGCTTGACCTCTGGCAGTTTAAGCATCACCCGCGCCAATAAATTGAGTCGCTTTGTGACTCGCGTGGGTATTGTATCGCAGGCTGTTATGGCCTGTCGGGTATGTCTAGCCTTCCAACCATTAGCCGAAAATCAACCATGACTGAATCCAGCTATAACGCTGATGCCATTGAAGTACTCAGCGGTTTAGAACCAGTGCGTCGTCGTCCGGGAATGTACACGGATACCACGCGGCCAAACCACCTTGGTCAAGAGGTGATTGATAACAGTGTCGATGAGGCGCTGGCAGGACATGCTCGCCGCATCGACGTTATTCTGCACGCCGATCAATCACTGGAGGTGATTGATGATGGCCGTGGGATGCCGGTTGATATCCATCCAGAAGAAGGCGTTCCTGCGGTTGAACTGATTTTGTGTCGTTTGCATGCAGGCGGCAAATTCTCTAATAAAAGCTATCAGTTTTCTGGTGGTTTGCACGGCGTAGGGATTTCAGTTGTTAACGCCTTATCCAAGCGGGTAGAAGTCACGGTGCGCCGCGATAGCCAAATCTACAGCATCGCCTTCGAAAATGGCGATAAAGTGCAGGATTTACAGGTTATTGGTACTTGTGGGAAACGCAATACGGGTACCAGCGTGCATTTCTGGCCGGATGTTTCTTTCTTCGACAGCCCGCGTTTCTCGGTATCCCGATTGTCGCATTTGTTAAAAGCGAAAGCGGTACTGTGCCCTGGCGTCGAAATTATCTTTAAAGATAAGGTGAATAATACTGAGCAGCGTTGGTGTTATGCCGACGGCCTGACTGATTATCTGATGGAAGCCGTTAATGGCTGGGTTACCTTGCCAGAAGATCCCTTTGTGGGATCGTTTGCCGGTGATACCGAAGCGATTGACTGGGCGCTATTATGGCTGCCGGAAGGGGGCGAGCTGCTGACTGAAAGCTACGTCAACTTGATCCCGACCATGCAGGGCGGCACCCATGTAAATGGGTTACGTCAGGGCTTGCTGGATGCCATGCGCGATTTTTGCGAATACCGCAATATTCTGCCGCGCGGCGTCAAGCTCTCGGCTGATGATATCTGGGAACGCTGTGCTTACGTGTTGTCAGTAAAAATGCAGGATCCGCAATTTGCGGGGCAGACGAAAGAGCGACTTTCCTCACGTCAATGTGCTGCCTTTGTGTCCGGTGTGGTAAAAGACGCTTTCAGCCTGTGGCTGAATCAGAATGTGCAAGCGGCCGAACAGTTGGCTGAACTGGCGATTTCCAGCGCCCAACGGCGAATGCGTGCGGCGAAGAAAGTGGTACGTAAAAAACTGACCAGCGGCCCAGCATTACCCGGCAAGCTGGCGGACTGTACTTCGCAGGATTTGAGCATGACGGAACTGTTTCTGGTGGAAGGGGATTCCGCTGGGGGTTCTGCCAAGCAAGCTCGTGACCGAGAATATCAGGCGATCATGCCGCTGAAAGGTAAGATCCTCAACACGTGGGAAGTCTCTTCAGATGAAGTGCTCGCCTCGCAGGAAGTCCATGATATTTCAGTGGCGATTGGTATTGATCCCGACAGCGAAGACCTGAGCCAATTACGTTACGGTAAAATTTGTATCCTGGCGGATGCGGACTCCGATGGCTTGCATATTGCGACTTTGCTGTGCGCCCTGTTTGTCCGTCACTTCCGTGCTTTAGTTCGCAACGGGCACGTCTATGTAGCAATGCCGCCGCTGTATCGTATTGATTTGGGTAAAGAAGTGTTTTATGCACTGGATGAAGAAGAGAAAGCCGGTGTTTTGGAACAACTGAAACGCAAACGCGGTAAGCCAAATGTTCAGCGCTTTAAAGGGCTGGGTGAAATGAACCCGTTGCAGTTACGTGAAACAACCTTGGATCCGAACACGCGGCGTTTGGTGCAGTTGACCATCGGTGATGATGACATTGATAAGACGATGGCAATGATGGATATGCTGCTGGCGAAGAAGCGCTCCGAAGATCGCCGCAATTGGCTGCAAGAGAAAGGGGATACCGCTGAAATCGAGGTCTGATCGATGAAAGTGACGTTAGAAGAGTTGCAGGCTTTTACCTCGGTAGTTGACTGCGGCTCTATTACTGCGGCGGCGGAGCAGCGGGGTCAAACCACGTCGGGTATCAGCCGTGCATTAAGCCGGCTGGAGCAAAAGCTGGCGACGACATTGCTGCGCCGCACCACTCGGCGATTGGAACTCACAGAAGAGGGCGAGTTGTTTCTCGGCCATGCGCGGCAGATCCTCGGTGCTGTCGATGATGCTGAAGAACAAATTGCTCTGCGGCAACTGAAGCCCGCAGGGCGGCTGCGGGTGAATGCAGCCGCGCCTTTTATGCAGCATGTCATTGTGCCGATGATTACCGGTTTCCGGGCGTTATATCCGCAGATTATTCTTGAGCTGAATACCGATGATCTAAACATCGATTTACTTGAGCAACGCACGGATATTGCTATTCGCATCGGCGCGCTACGTGACTCAACTATTCATGCGCGTTTGCTGGGAGCCAGCCGGGTGCGCATCCTTGCCAGCCCCGATTATCTGCAACGCCACGGCACCCCCCAGACTATTGATGAGCTGGCAAATCACAGCCTATTGGGGTTCACCCAGCCAGAATTTCTCAATCAGTGGTCGTTGCCCCATTTACCCGGCGGGCGCTCGTCAATTACCCCTAATCTGGCCGCATCCAGCGGTGAAACCCTGCGGTTACTGGCTTTACAAGGCGAGGGGATCGTCGAATTATCTGATTTTATGACCCGAGAAGATCAACTTGCGGGGCGTTTAGTTGAGGTGATGGCCAGCCAAACATTGGAAACCTGGCAGCCAATTAATGCGGTTTATTATCGTAATACTCAGCTTGCAGCTCGAATTACCTGTTTCCTGGATTATGTCAGTGAACAGATTAAGGGGAGTGATTGGCTTAAGTAATCGCCCTTAACTCCCCTGTAATTTCAAGCAAGTGGACTAAGCGTTATCAAGAATATGAATGCTTACGCCCAGTACATCATCTTTAATCACTTCACGATGCTGATGCATGTGTTCCATTTGCAAATGTAGCTCCAAATGGTGAACACTCTGCCACTTTTCCAACATGAAAATAGAGTCCGGCGAGTTTTTTTGCCAATCAAGTTGAGTCGGTACATCAATCATCGGTGCATAGCCGCCACAACCTTCTTCTGCCAGTACCGCCGGTCGCAACTTTTCTATAGCTTGCAACACGGTTTGGCGGCGTCCCGGTTTCACTTTTATTTCTGCAAAAACAGTAATCATCATTCACTCAACTTATGTCATGCCCAACTTGGGTCGGGGAAATTAAACCGTCTGGCTGTTAAAATTTTCAGCCAGATGCTGACGGTAGCGATTAATATCGCCCTCAATATCAGGTTGTTTAATCACATCGTTACACATAAATGTTGGCAATGGTTCCATCCCAAGGAATTGGTTGGCTTTATGGAAATGCAGATAAACACCGTCAACGCCAACACCCTCGAAGAACTGGTTTGGGTCATTAAAGGCTTCGAGTGGCGCATTCCAAGTCACTGAAAGCATATATTTTTTACCCTGAATCAAACCACCAGAACCATAGCCTTTAGTCGCGTCAGAGCGGGTACGACCATCACTTTGATACAGACGACCATGGCCATAGGTGAAGACTTCATCGATATATTTTTTCAAAATCCAAGGTTCGCCCATCCACCAACCTGGCATTTGATAAATCACGGTGTCGGCCCACAGATAATTTTCAATTTCACTTTCAATATCATAGCCTTGGTCAACCGTGGTTATTTTAACCTGATGGCCATTTTCTTGTAGATACTCGGCAGCTACATTAGTGAGAGTGAGATTTAGCGCCCCTTTAGAGTGCGCAAATTCTTTCATTGCGTTAATAATTAATACGTTGCTCATTGATATAATCCTTCTGAAGCGGGGGGCTTGAAACTGCCCAACCCGGAATGCTGAGTATGCTAACGGTTTCGCCGCCAGAGAAAAATACGCAATAATGCATAACACTGTTGCTGAATAAGCAACAAAAAGGATGAATTAAGGCGATGAACATTTTTTTACTGGGATAGGGGAGAAATATCCCTGCTAAGGATGAAAGGTTGAGATTATCTGTGGGTTGTGACAGTGGCCCCGCAGATGAGGTACTATCGCGGACAGAAATCGATAATAAACTTGCGGTGCCGATCTTGACGTACAGTGATCGCCTCCAGAGTCTGAGGATAATTGAGTAATGAGTGATTTGACTCATGACGGTGCAGAGCGCCTACCGCTGCACACCTTTACTGAAAACGCCTATCTGAATTATTCCATGTACGTCATCATGGATCGGGCGTTGCCGTTTATCGGCGATGGTTTGAAACCCGTACAGCGGCGCATTGTTTACGCGATGTCCGAACTGGGGCTGAACAATAGCGCAAAATTCAAAAAATCTGCTCGTACCGTGGGTGATGTGCTGGGTAAATACCATCCACATGGCGACAGTGCCTGCTATGAAGCTATGGTATTGATGGCGCAGCCTTTTTCTTACCGCTATCCCTTAGTTGATGGGCAAGGGAACTGGGGCGCGCCGGATGACCCTAAATCCTTTGCGGCGATGCGTTATACCGAATCTCGTTTATCTAAATATGCCGACGTGCTGCTGGGTGAATTGGGGCAGGGAACAGTAGATTGGACGCCAAACTTTGACGGAACCATGCAGGAGCCGAAAACGCTACCTGCGCGGTTACCCAACATCCTGCTCAATGGGACTACTGGGATTGCCGTGGGGATGGCAACCGATATTCCACCGCATAATGTGCGCGAAATTGCACAAGCGGTAATTGCACTTATTGATAAACCTGCAACATCGCTGGATGAGTTGCTGGAGTTTGTGCAGGGGCCAGATTTCCCGACCGAAGCAGAAATCATTACTCCGCGTGATGATATTCGGAAGATTTACCAGAATGGCCGCGGCTCAGTGCGCATGCGGGCTTTGTGGAAGAAAGAAGATGGCAGCGCTGTCATCACCGCATTACCGCATCAGGTTTCTGGTGCTAAAGTGCTGGAACAGATTGCCAGCCAAATGCGCGCTAAAAAATTGCCGATGGTTGAGGATTTACGCGATGAATCTGACCATGAAAACCCTACTCGTCTGGTAATTGTTCCGCGCACTAATCGCGTCGATTTAGATCAAGTGATGAACCACCTGTTCGCCACTACCGATCTGGAAAGAAGCTATCGCATTAACATGAATATGATTGGCTTGGATCATCGGCCATCAGTGAAAGGGTTGTTGGAAATTCTGACCGAGTGGCTGGTTTTCCGCCGCCAAACAGTGCGTAATCGCCTGAATTATCGTCTGGAAAAAGTACTCAAGCGGTTGCATATTTTAGAAGGCTTATTGATTGCCTTCCTAAATATTGATGAAGTTATTCATATCATCCGCACCGAAGATGAACCCAAGCCGCTGCTGATGCAGCACTTCGCGATTTCTGAAACTCAAGCTGAAGCTATCCTCGAGCTGAAACTCCGCCACTTAGCCAAGTTGGAAGAGGTCAAAATTCGTGGGGAGCAAGATGAGCTGGCTAAAGAACGCGATCAGTTACAGGCATTATTGGCATCAGAACGTAAACTCAACACGTTGCTTAAAAAAGAAATTCAAGCCGATGCCGCCGCTTATGGTGACGATCGCCGCTCACCACTGAAAGAGCGCGCTGAAGCCAAGGCCATGAGTGACCATGACATCGTGCCTTCTGAGCCAGTAACGATTGTCTTGTCTGAAATGGGCTGGGTGCGTAGCGCCAAAGGTCATGATATTGACCCGACGGGCTTAAATTATAAAGCGGGCGACAGTTTCCGTGCCGCCGCCAGGGGCATGAGCAACCAGCCGGTGGTCTTTATTGACTCGACCGGGCGTAGTTACGCGCTAGACCCACTGACCCTGCCATCTGCTCGTGGTCAAGGGGAGCCGCTGACCGGTAAGTTAACACCGCCGCCGGGGGCCACTATTGAACAGGTCTTGATGGCACCGGAGCATCAAAAACTCTTGATGGCATCAGATGCAGGTTATGGTTTTGTTTGTACTTTCAATGATTTGATTGCTAAAAACCGTGCCGGTAAGACGATGATTACCTTGCCGGAAAATGCCAAAGCGCTGCCGCCGCTGGAAATTTATGGGCCGGATGACATGCTGTTATCCATTACAGCAGCTGGCCGTATGTTGATGTTCCCAGTTGCAGATTTACCTGAATTATCAAAAGGTAAGGGTAATAAGATAGTCTCAATCCCTGCCCCGGATGCGGCGGCGGGTAAAGATCGTCTGGTATGGCTGTTTGTTTTACCTCCTCAAACATCTATTACACTTCATTTCGGTAAACGTAAGCTAACCTTACGGCCAGAAGATTTGCAGAAATTCCGTGCCGAACGTGGTCGGAAAGGTTCGCCACTGCCCCGTGGATTGCAACGTATTGATCGTGTTGATGTTGATGCCCCAGAACGGGCAGAACCACTAGACAGCGAAGAGTAATATTCAACGTAATTAGGGTTGCGGCGAATAAATGTAACAGGCGGTGCGCGCATTTTGCGTGCGCTGTCGCGTAACATCATGATGGTAAGGAATCTTGGCGGTATTTTGCTTGGAAGCCGTTATACTAGCGCCGATTACGTGTCTATAAGTAAGTGTTTAAGAGGTTGTTATGTTATTAATTTTGCGCACTGTACTGGCTGTTTTATATTGTGTCCTAGTGTGTGTATTTGGCTCGATTTATTGCCTGTTTCGTCCACGAAATCCGCGTAATCTCGCGACGTTTGCCCATCTTTTTGGCCGGATGTCCGTGCTGTTTGGGATTACGGTAGAACAGCGAATTCCGGCAGAAGCTGCGAATTACGGGACTTGCATCTATATTGCTAACCATCAGAATAATTACGATATGGTCACCATGTCGAATGTGGTGCAGTCCGGTACCGTCACTGTTGGTAAAAAGAGTTTGCTGTGGGTGCCTTTATTTGGCCCATTATATTGGCTGACCGGCAACCTGTTGATTGACCGCGATAACCGCGCCAAAGCGCATGGGACTATCGCTCAAGTAGTTGAGCAGGTTAAAAAAAGAAATGTATCTATCTGGATGTTCCCAGAAGGAACTCGTAGCCGTGGACGTGGTTTGCTGCCCTTTAAGACCGGTGCTTTCCATGCTGCCATCGCCGCTGGCGTGCCCATTGTGCCAATCTGTGTTTCCAGCACTAACAACATCAACCTAAACCGTTGGTCGAATGGCAAAGTCATTGTAGAAATCATGCCGCCAGTGGATACCACCGGCTATGGCAAAGATCGCGTGCGCGAGTTGTCGGAACATTGCCGCAATTTGATGCTGGCTAAAATTGAGCAGCTCGATGCGGAGATTGCCCAGCAGGCACAGCAAACCGCCACGGAAAAGTAAGTTATACCCGGCCTCTTTCACTGTGTAAAAGTGCTGGCGGCGATACTAGCCCAACTCATGAGTGAGTCCGGTGCAGGGGTTTCACCCTGTGGGCGAGTACTGGGGCGGTTCAAGTAGGTTCCTGACCAATGTGTTATTCAGTTGCCGCCCAACTTGGGTGGGAATGGCTATGTTGGTGCCTACCACCCAATTATTTTTGCGCTGATTATTTGGCCTGAAGTAAATTTTGGATTTTCATTTAAACGACTCTGGTCGTGAGCGTTTTGCCGTCCTTCAGCGTTATTCGCAGTCAGGCAAAATTTTGCAGTAAGTTTGATTGTGATTTTCACGGAGAAGATATGTCATTCAGTCGTCGCCAGTTCATTCAGGCTGCGGGTTTAGCGCTAGGCGCTGGCTCGCTGCCATTGAGGGCACAGGCTAATAGTACCCAACAACCCTCATTACCTGTTCCCCCCTTATTGGAGTCTCGCCGCGGTCAGCCGCTGTTTTTGACTTTGCAACGGGCACATTGGGCATTCAGTGGCGGGCAAAAAGCAGCTGTATGGGGCATTAACGGAAGGTATTTGGGCCCGACAGTCCGGGTTTTTAGTGGCGATGACGTTAAGCTAATTTACAGCAACCGTTTGACTGAACCGGTATCCATGACCATCAGCGGCTTGCAAGTCCCAGGTACGTTGATGGGCGGTGCGGCGCGCATGATTTCTCCTGGCGTTGACTGGTCTCCGGTATTACCTGTACGGCAACCTGCCGCCACCTGTTGGTATCATGCCAACACGCCTAATCGCATGGCACCTCATGTCTATAACGGGTTGGCTGGTATGTGGCTGGTGGAAGATGAAATCAGCAAAGCGATGCCGCTTCCGAGCCATTATGGTGTTGATGATTTTCCGATTATTATTCAGGATAAACGGCTGGATAACTTTGGTGTTCCGGAATATGACCCACCTGCTAAAGGCGGCTTTATCGGGGATACCTTGCTGGTTAACGGCGCCCAAAGCCCATTTGTTGAAGTTTCCCGTGGTTGGGTGCGGTTACGTTTATTGAATGCTTCCAATGCTCGCCGCTATACCTTACAACTTAGTGATGGTCGTCCGCTGCATGTGGTCGCCAGTGACCAGGGCTTCCTGCCGGCACCTGTCGCGGTACAGCAGCTCTCGTTAGCACCGGGTGAACGGCGTGAAGTGGTGATTGACATGTCACAGGGGAGCGAGGTCTCCATTACGGCGGGTGAATCAGCCGGGATTATGGATCGCCTGCGCGGGTTATTTGAACCCTCAAGTATCTTGATTTCTACCCTGGTTCTGACATTAAAACCCACAGGTTTATTACCTTTGGTCACCGACAATCTGCCAATGCGCTTGCTGTCTGACCAGATTCTGGACGGCAGTGTAGTGCGCACCCGCGAGTTCCGTTTGGGGGATGATTTGCCCGGCATCAATGGTGTTATCTGGGATATGAGCCGGGTGGATGCCCAAGCCCAGCAAGGGACTTGGGAACGTTGGACAATACATGCCGATATGCCACAAGCATTTCATATTCAAGGTGTTTCATTCTTGGTGAAGAATGTGAATGGCGCACCGGCGATGGCAGAAGATCGTGGCTGGAAAGATACCGTCTGGGTTGATGGTAATGTGGAGTTACTGGTGTATTTCAATCAGGTTTCTTCCGAGCATTTCCCCTTCTTGTTCCACAGCCAGACTCTGGAGATGGCGGATCGTGGGTCAGCCGGGCAGTTGGTGACACAGGCAGCACAGACGATAGGTTAAGGTTTTGGCTAACATAAATTAGCGAAGGTTTGGGCTATCATAAATAGCGCAGTAGGTTTGGATTAATATATATTCTGTGCCCCTGTTCTCCGCCGCTTAAACCGAGCTGGAGGGCAGGCCGGCCCACCTTTATCTGCGGCGGGTGAGAAATATTGCCCTGCGGGTAAGTCTTCTGCATTTTATGGGCGTTACGAGCCATTGCTCAGGTATTTTTGCCCTAATGCGGAGTTCCCTCCAGGAGTCATGTGCGACTCCTTCGGCGGTGGAGGCATTGGAGATATGGCCATTGCTAATCTTATCTCAAACGAACCTAACCCCCGGCTCCACATTCAAAATAGATATCCTTCCTCTTTTCATGGATAAATGCGTATAATCGCCGCCCGGTGATGATTTCTTAACCCGAACCACCTCAACTTTTCACAATTCAAAGAGTGTTGCCATGAGTGCCAGCCTGATCCAGCCAGAGCGTGACCTGTTTTCTTATCAGCCTTATTGGGCTGAATGCTATGGCACTGCGCCATTTTTACCGATGTCTCGCGCAGAAATGGACATATTAGGCTGGGATAGCTGTGACATTATTGTCGTCACTGGCGATGCCTATGTAGACCATCCAAGCTTTGGGATGGCAATTATTGGCCGCATGTTAGAGGCTCAGGGCTTCCGTGTGGGAATTATTGCTCAGCCAGATTGGACAAATAAAGACGATTTTATGCGCTTGGGTGAACCGAATCTATTCTTCGGGGTTACCGCTGGCAATATGGACTCGATGATCAACCGCTATACCGCAGATCGAAAGTTGCGTCATGATGATGCTTACACACCGGATAATGAAGGCGGTAAGCGGCCAGACCGAGCCACGTTGGTGTACAGCCAGCGCTGCAAGGAGGCCTACAGCCATGTACCGGTATTGCTCGGCGGTATTGAAGCCAGCTTACGGCGCATTGCTCATTATGATTATTGGTCAGATACCGTGCGCCGCTCGGTTATCGTTGATGCCAAAGCGGACATGCTGGTGTATGGCAATGGTGAACGGCCTTTGGTGGAAGTGGCGCACCGCCTGGCAAATGGCGAGAAAATCGCTGATATTCAAGATGTTCGCAATACTGTCGTGATGCGTAAGACCGCATTGCCTGGCTGGAGTGGTGTAGATTCAACTCGTCTGGATAAACCGGGCCGTATTGAAGCTATCCCTAATCCGTATGGCGAAGATTTGCCCTGTGCGACGGACAGTATTCCGGAACCGGAAGCCAAGCCGATCACCGTGCAAGCAGCTAAACCAAAGCCGTGGGAAAAAACGTATGTTTTGCTGCCATCCTATGAAAAAGTGAAAGCAGACAAAGTGTTATATGCCCATACCTCACGGATTTTGCATCATGAAACTAACCCCGGTTGTGCGCGGGCTTTGATGCAAAAACATGGCGATCGCTATATCTGGATCAACCCACCGGCTATTCCGCTTAGTACCGAAGAAATGGACAGTGTCTTTGCGCTCCCTTACCAGCGCGTGCCACACCCATCCTATGGAAAATCACCCATTCCTGCCTATGATATGATTCGCTTCTCAATCAATATCATGCGCGGCTGTTATGGCGGCTGCTCATTCTGTTCAATTACTGAACACGAAGGGCGGATTATTCAGAGCCGCTCAGAAGACTCAATTATTCGTGAAATTGAAGAAATTCGCGACAAAGTCCCTGGCTTTACCGGCATTATCTCTGATCTTGGTGGCCCAACGGCTAACATGTATATGCTGCGTTGTCAGTCACCACGGGCTGAGCAAACTTGTCGCCGCGCGTCTTGTGTTTATCCTGAAATTTGCCAGCATATGGATACTAACCATCAGCCGACTATTTCTCTGTATCGGCGGGCGCGTGATCTGAAAGGGATCAAAAAGATCCTGATTGCATCAGGGGTTCGTTACGATCTGGCTGTGGAAGATCCGCGTTATATCAAGGAATTAGCCAGCCACCATGTGGGCGGCTATTTGAAAATTGCACCGGAACATACTGAGGAAGGGCCACTTTCCAAAATGATGAAACCGGGGATGGGCAGCTATCAGCGCTTTAAAGAGCTGTTTGATACCTATTCCAAGCAGGCGGGTAAAGAGCAATATCTGATCCCGTATTTCATCTCCGCGCATCCGGGGACGGAAGATAAAGATATGGTTAATTTGGCTCTTTGGTTGAAGAAAAACCGCTTCCGTTTGGATCAGGTGCAAAACTTCTATCCATCCCCAATGGCTAACTCCACTACCATGTATTACACCGGTAAGAACCCGCTGGGGAAAGTGGATTATAAGAGTGAGGATGTTGTTGTGCCGAAAGGCGATCGCCAACGGCGGTTGCATAAGGCCATGCTGCGTTACCATGATCCGGCTAACTGGCCGCTGATTCGCACGACATTAGAAGAGATGGGTCTGCAACATTTAATTGGCAGTCGCCGTGAATGTTTGGTTCCGGCTGCAACGTTGGAAGAGCAACGTGAAGCGCGCCGCGCCTATCGCCAGCATACTCCGGCACTGACTAAGCACACGTCAATTACTCGCCAACGCCAGCCAGGTGGGCAAGTCAATGCAGCGCCTGCGGTGAAAGTGGCTACGAGTAAAAAAGGGCCGGCAGCTACTGGCTCATCAGTGCTTAAGTCATCAGGTAATCAGCAGGGTAAAAGCAAAACCGGCACTAATAGCGCGCCGGTCAATAAGCCCTCAGGTGCTACCCGAGGGAAAGCAAAACAGCATTAATCTGGCTTAAATTAGCTGTCAGACCCGAAAACATCCGGGTCTGGCCCCAGTCGTTTACCGCTATCCAACTTCGAAATTGCCGTCAGTTCATCTTTGTGCAGTTTAAAATCAAAGACTTCAAAGTTTTCCCTGATACGCGCGGGGGTCACTGATTTCGGAATAACAATAAGCCCACAGTCCAAATGCCAACGGATGACTATCTGTGCTGGCGTCTTATGGTATTTCTGCGCTAATTGATGGATGACGGGGTTGTCAAAAACGCCTTTGCCACCTTGTGCCAGTGGGCTCCAGGATTCGGTAGCAATATGATGTGTGGCATTCCAGGCGTGAATTTGGCGCTGTTGTAGCAGTGGGTGTAGTTCAATTTGATTGACGGTAGGGGCAACGCCGGTTTCATCAATTAATCGTTGCAGATGAGGAATATTGAAGTTACACACCCCAATGCTGCGGATCAAACCCTGTTTTTTCAACACAGCTAACTCGCGCCAGGCACTCACATAGTTATCTTGTGTGGGATCAGGCCAGTGGATTAAATAGAGATCAACATAATCGAGCTGGAGTTTCTCCAGGCTCTCTTCCAGCGCCTGCTGTGGATTCCGTTGACTATCATTCCATAATTTTGTGGTAATAAATATCTCATCACGGGCAATGTTTGCTGCTTTCAGCGCCTTACCAACTCCTTCTTCATTCTTATAAATTGCCGCAGTATCAATTGATCGATAACCCACCTCCAGCGCTTTGCTGACAGCCAGTTGTGTTTCTTCAATACTGGCTTGCCACACGCCAAGGCCGAGTTGCGGCATCAAATTGCCATCGTGCAGTTTGATAATGGGTTGTGTTGCCATATTTATCTCCTTAGCTTAATACTCTTCGAATTTGCATTTGGCAGGTTTATTATCGGAATCAAACACTTGGGTTAATACATTACAGTGGTTAGAGAGTGAACTGGGGGCATAACCCCCAGTTATGATACGGAATTCACCGCAGCGATTTCCGTCAGATAATATAATTAGACAGCAGCTTCGTAGATGCGTTTGCTATCGGCTAAAGTGATATCACTGTGTTCGCCAAGTGCAGTCATCCCGTGCTCTTCCAGTTTCTTGATAAGATCAGGAATGGAGCTGCCATCCAGTTGGTAGGCGGATAAGCGCGTTGCCACGCCCATGCTTTCAAAGAAATGGCGGGTTGCTTCAATTGCTGCATCAATGCGTTGTTCTTCAGTCCCTTCTCGCAGGCCCCAAACACGTTCCGCATATTGCAGTAGTTTCGCGCGTTTTTGTTGTTTCTTCGCCACCAAGAGTGCGGGCAATACCACGGCTAATGTTTGCGCGTGATCCAGCCCATGACGTGCTGTGAGTTCGTGGCCGAGCATGTGTGTGGCCCAGTCTTGCGGCACACCGGCACCAATCAGGCCGTTTAATGCCATAGTGGCGCTCCACATAATATTAGCACGTACATTGTAATTCTTTGGATCGCTCAGGGCTTTTGGGCCGTCTTCAATCAGGGTCAACAGCAGGCCTTCCGCAAAACGATCTTGCACTTTCGCATCAACCGGATAAGTCAGATATTGCTCAAGAGTATGAACAAAAGCATCAACTACGCCGTTGGCCACCTGACGCGGCGGCAAGGTATAAGTTACTGCTGGATCCAGCACGGCAAACAGGGGCTGCACATGTGCTGAGAAGAAATGCTGTTTATCACCGGTGCTGCGGCGGCTGATAACGGCACCATTGTTGGCTTCAGAACCGGTGGCAGGCAAGGTCAGCACGGAGCCCATCGGGATGGCCTCGGTAATGTCGCTGCCAGTGGTTTCCAGAATATGCCACGGGTCTTGTGGATAATTGACGCCAGCGGCAATGAATTTAGTGCCATCCAACACCGACCCGCCTCCGACAGCTAACAGGAAGTTGATGTTCTCCGCACGGCAAATCTCAATGGCTTTCATCAGGGTTTCGTAGGTCGGGTTCGGCTCAATACCACCAAATTCTAGAAAATCAAAACCTTTCAGTGCTTGGTGCACTTGGTCAAGGACACCATTTTGTTTGATGCTGCCGCCGCCATAGGTAATTAAAATACGAGCATCAGCAGGAATTTCTTTATTCAGTTGTGCTATCTGGCCAGTACCGAACAAGATTTTAGTCGGGGTATGAAGAGTGAAATTTTGCATGGTTTATCTTCCAACTGTGGATAAAAATGATTGGTAACCATTGTCGGTAACCTGATGCTATACCTCAATGCACATTTCTGCCTTGCTCTTGCCTATTTCTCTAAATCGCTGTAGAAAAGTCGCATAATACTGCACAATTTATGTCAGATTATTTTAGTTAACAGAAATAGGTGAGCGCGCGATGGTCGAGATTACAGAGACTCAGTCACAGATGGCCGGGATGGTTGCCCGCTTGGCGCAGGGCAATGGTTTAACGCCCTCTGCCGTCCCCAAAGTGCAAATTTTATACTCTACCGTCCGCCAACCACGTACCCCGGTAATGTACACCCCCAGTGTGGTGATTTTATTTCAGGGGCATAAAGTGGGTTATCTGGGCAGTAAAGTGTTTCAGTACGACCCGAAAAACTACCTTATTCTGACCGTGCCTTTGCCGTTTGAATGCGAAACCTTTGCCAGCCCTGAAATACCCTTAGCTGGGATTTCGATTCATATCGACAGCCAGATGCTACAGGATTTAATTATAGATATAGGTGAGGATGAGCTGGAAAAACCTTCCGGTAATACCTCTGGCGTCAACTCATCGGTGCTGACGGAAGAGATGCTGTGCGCAACCGAGCGGCTACTGGATGTGATGTTGAATCCCCGTGATGCCAGAGTGCTAGGCCCACAAATTGTGCGGGAAATTATCTATTATGTGCTGTGCGGTCAGTGTGGCGGGGCATTGGAGGCCTTGGTGAACCGACACGGGCATTTCAATCAAATCACCAAGACATTGCGGCGTATTGAAAATCAGTTTGCAGATAATCTGAATGTCGAGCAATTGGCTGCGGATGTGAATATGAGTGTCTCAGCCTTTCATCATAATTTTAAAGCAGTGACCAACACTTCGCCCCTGCAATATCTGAAATCTTACCGGTTACATCGCGCGAGGATGATGATATTGCATGATGGACTAAAAGCGAGCACGGCTGCCAACAAGGTGGGGTATGAAAGTGCCTCACAATTTAGCCGGGAGTTTAAACGCTATTTCGGCTTGACCCCCAGTGAAGAGGTCGCCAAATTGCGGGCTAACTGAGTGAGTGCCGGATTTAATACAGTAAAAAAGGCTGTTTAGCTGCGGGGCAGCTATTCAGTCATGCTTTTACGTTTACACCACACCAAAACCAGGGTGCCGACCAGGCCGACAAGCAACAAAACAATCGGCAAAATCATCAGCGCTGTCATTACCTGATTTTCATAATGCTTAACCAGCGGAATATGGCTAAGAGCGAAGCCCAGCCCTACGACACTGCCCACCCAGAGCAGTCCACTGAGCCAGTTAAAGAATTGAAAACGTGCGCTATTCAACCCAGAAATACCGGCCAGTGTTGGCAATAATGTCCGTACAAATGCCAGGAAACGGCCAATAATCAGTGCCGCCAAACCATGACGAACAAACAGATTATGAGCGCGCTGCCGATAATGCACTGGTAACTGTAACAGCCACCTTTTTACCACTTTGGTATCGCCCAACCATAG
The DNA here is from genome assembly GCF_000173775.1 of Yersinia rohdei ATCC 43380. Classification (GTDB taxonomy): domain Bacteria; phylum Pseudomonadota; class Gammaproteobacteria; order Enterobacterales; family Enterobacteriaceae; genus Yersinia; species Yersinia rohdei. Next base: position 32,349 of record NZ_ACCD01000009.1, on the reverse strand, counting down.
CCCTTGCAGGTAACTTAGCCAACAACCCAAACTGGCCGCAATAGTCAGAATTATCATGGTGGGTAAAAAGGCCATAACACCCTTGGCAATTAATGCGCCTGCCAAGAGCAATAAGCTATCACCAGGGAGGAAAGAGGCTGGAAGCAAACCATTTTCTAAAAATAGGGTAGTAAAGAGTATGCCGTAAATGACCCAGATAACATTGGGGTCGGCCAATTTACTAAAATCCTGCTGCCACAAGGCATGAAGGATTTCGTGTAATACATCCATTGCTGTTCCTGTTTGCCTATCGTGTGAAAATATTATTGTGAGGACTTACTTAGTGTATCCGTAATGGTGCTAATCCACATTGATCTTATCCTCAATAACTGAATTTTGAGCGGATATATATGTGCTATTGATACTATTTATGTAAGAGATAATTAATGCGCGGTTATTATCACCGCGCGTTAGCAAGTTATTCGGTTCAGATAGGATGACTACTAGCTGCTTAAGCTTTCATCCGCTCAAATTTTCATCCGTTCAAACTTTAATTCTTTCAAACCCTGCCAGCAAATCTTCTTGCAAATCTTGCACATTCTCTAAGCCAATATGCAGACGGAATAATGTTCCTTTAATCCCTTCACTCTCATACTTACGGATGGCCCGCAGATCCTTGGGTTGATAACCGAGGATTAAGGATTCAAACCCGCCCCAAGAGAAAGCCATACTGAAATGGGTGAAATTATCGAGATAGTTTTCCAATTGTTGCTGAGTCAGTTCTTGTTTTAATTCAAAAGAAAACAAACCATTACAGCCGGTGAAGTCCCGCTTGAAAAATTCATGACCTTTGCAATCAGGTAAGGCTGGATGATAGACCGCCGCAACTTCTGGGCGCTGAGCTAGCCAGTTGGCAATCTCGATGCTGTTTTTTTCATGCTGTTTCAGACGCACACTCAAGGTGCGTAAACCTCTGCTGGCCAGATAGGCGGTATCTGCATCCACCATTTGCCCCATCAGATAAGAGTCTTCCCGTAGCTGTTCCCAACAGCGGGCATTGGCAACCGCAATCCCCAGCATCGCATCAGAATGACCAATAATATATTTAGTACCGGATTGGATGGAGATATCTATATCAAAATCCAATGCTTTAAACAGCACACCGGCTGCCCAAGTATTGTCCATCATGATAATCATGTCGGGAGAAACGGCGCGAATGGCTTTCACTATTGCCGGAATATCTTGTATTTCCATGGTGATAGAGCCGGGGGACTCCAGGAAAACCACTTTGGTTTGCGGTGTAATCAGTGTGGCTATCTCGGCCCCTAGCATGGGGTCAAAATAAGTGGTGGTGATGTTCATGCGCGATAATACTTTGTCGCAAAAACTTTGTGCAGGTTCATAGGCAGAACCGGTCATCAGCACATGATCACCTGCGGCCACAAAGGATAAAATGGCATTGCTGATAGCCGCCGCGCCACAGGGATAAAGCACACAGCCCGCACCGCCTTCCAATTCTGTCATGGCTTCTTGCAAAGAAAAATGAGTTAGCGTGCCTCTGCGCCCATAGAATAGCTCACCATTTCCACGATTAATTGTGGCCTGTTTTTTCGCTTTCACTGAGTCAAAAACCAGAGAAGATGCCCGCTGGATGACGGTATTGACCGCGCCTTGGGTAAATCGCTTACTCCTGCCAGCACTCACTAACGTTGTTTCCAGTTTTTCTGTCGAGGATTTATTTGCAGACATGATCGCGTTGTCACCTTTTTATAAGCCAAGCCTATCTTTCCTTGGCCAGCATTCATTATTGGGATGTATTCCTTACGTTAGCATGATGGTTGTGGTGTGAGGGCAGCTTTCACCATGAAAAAAACTAAAGAGGGCGACTTGCTGTTTTGTACGGGTTTGTAATGGAAAAATGCTGTGTAAGTAATGAAATGACGAATTTATTAAGGGTTGGTAATTGGCTGTATATCTTGTTTTATGGCAAGGGCTCTTGGGTTTAATTAACTGTTTTTATTTTACATTCCCTGTCACTCAGAATGTACAACCAAGAATGCTTATTCGGCTATCAAACGCGGTAGTCCCTGATATCAAGGATATTATTATTTTTTCTCAAAGAATAGGCTCAAATACTAATGATAATTACTATCAATCCCTGATTTGTTTGATATGATCGCCCACTGATTTCGTCCTTAAATTGATATGCAGATTGGGTGGAGGCACAGCGTGAAAACAGCTGGCAAAATGATTAAAGAGAAATCATTCGCGCAAGGCCGAATGATAAAAGGTGCGATGGCATTATTACTGGTGGCAGGTTTCGCCGGGCATGCATTTGCAGCACCGGGTAACAGTGGTGCAGTCGCTGCATCTGTTACGACACCAACAACGGCAATATCAACACCATTACCAACGCCGGAAATAACCTCAGTTGCTGCAACGCCGATCAATGCAGAAGTGGTGGCACCTGTTACTTCAGCACCGGTGATTCAGCCGTTAACCGCTCCAGCGCCACAAGGGTTGGCAATGGATCTCTCGGTTTGGGGCATGTATCAACATGCTGATGTGGTGGTGAAAGCGGTAATGATTGGTCTGGTATTGGCATCAATCGTGACCTGGACTATTTTGTTTTCCAAAGGTACTGAGTTATTCCGTGCCCGTCGCCGCTTGCAGCAGGAGCATGAAGTTATCGGCGCGGTCACTAATCTTGATACCGCTTCTGAGCGCGCAGCGGCCTTTTCTACTGAAAGTATCAGCAGCCTATTATTGAGTGAAGCCCAAAACGAGCGCCTGTTATCGGCAGAGTCAGACGACAATAATGGCATTAAAGAACGTGCTGCATTTCGTCTGGAACGCCGGGTCGCAGCAATTAGCCGCCAAATGGGCAAAGGTAATGGCTTCCTGGCAACCATTGGTGCCATCTCACCTTTTGTCGGGTTGTTTGGCACGGTTTGGGGCATTATGAATAGCTTTATCGGTATTGCCCACTCCCAGACCACTAATTTGGCGGTTGTTGCGCCGGGTATTGCAGAGGCTTTACTGGCGACAGCACTTGGCTTAGTGGCCGCAATCCCTGCGGTGGTTATCTATAATATTTTTGCTCGCCTGATTGGTTCTTACCGTGCTCAGGTCGGGGATGTTGCTGCACAGGTACTTTTGCTGTTGAGTCGTGATCTTGATTTGAACAGCAGTGCTGAAGCAAAGTCATCAAAGCTTCCTCACCAATTGCGTGCGGGGTGATTTATGGCTATGCGGATGAACGATAACCTTGATGAAAGTGGTGAACTACACGAAATTAACGTGACACCCTTTATCGATGTCATGCTGGTATTACTGATTATCTTTATGGTGGCAGCACCATTAGCGACCGTTGATATCAAAGTAGACTTACCGGCATCTTCAGCAATACCGCAGCCGCGGCCAGAAAAACCGGTGTTTCTGACAGTGAAAGCCGATAACCAGCTTTATGTTGGTGATCAGCAGGTTGACCGCGATTCTTTGGCGGTAGCGCTGGATAAAGTGACTCAAGCCAATAAAGAAACCACGATTTTCTTCCAAGCAGATAAAGTGGTGGATTATGAAACTTTGATGAGCGTAATGGATGCGCTGCGTAAATCAGGCTACCTCAAGGTGGGGTTAGTCGGTATGGAAGCCACTGCGACAAAATAGTTTATTTAAGGGCGCGGTAAATATCATATTACCGCGCCTGATATCAATTTTTCGGCGTATTACGGCCAACTTCAGTATCCTCAGTGGCTAATGCTCGATTAATATCTAACTCCAGTTCCTGCGCGTTACTTGCTAAATAAAAATTCCCCTCACCTACGCACTTTTTCCAATCTATATTTTCATCTGGTGTGTATCCAATTGCGATAAATACCATTCTGATATCATTATCTTTAATTCTTTCACACATCCCATTATCAATAAGTTTCTTAGTGATATTAAGGTATGGCGCATCTTTATTTATTCTATTATCACCAGCATGAGTGTTGTCATTATCATCACCGTCAGAAAGAATAACCATTATTTTGCGATTGTTATTGTTTGTTTCTTTAAAAAGGTTATTACCTGACAATATACCTGAGCTTATTAATGTCCCACCGTTGGCACGGGAGTTTAATATCTTGGAAAACTGACTGTCATCCATATTGTTTGAATCAAAGGTATGAGCCATAGATGTTCTCAAACAAAAATCATTAACACGTACGTCAGAAAGAGGAATATCAATAGTGTGGTCACTGCCATTAATTGACTTAATGGTTTTTTCATAGTCAATATTTTCTTCAATTACAGGGGATATAACATTCTCTAGCTTCACGTAATATATTCTTGAAAGATAACGCAGGGCTTTCTCCCTGTCGGTATAGTTTGCTTTATCGGTTATTTCTTCGCTAATACTTATATATTCCTTATCACTTAACTTGCCATAATTAATATCATTAATCATATTTAAACTAACAATTTTATCCATGCCAGGGAGTTCTTTAAGTCCTGATATATTATATTTCGTTAAATAATTCCCATCTGGACTGTGTTTTTTGGGTACAAATGGAAAATGACAAAGAAGCGTGGGTGTTGTGTTGTTATTATCAATTGTGCGTTTAGTGCCCCATGTGAAGGGCACGAAACCAACTAGATTAATATTTTCGTTTTGCTGTATCTCGTTATGCAGATTTTTAAAAATACGTCGTAATGCTACAATTCTTACTTTACTAATGTCAGTGCTATCAATATCAGTACCGTCAAAATCTCTATTCATTGAACCTGAGTAATCAGTAACAAACACCACATCTGTGGGTATGGCAGTAATAGAGGTGTTTTTTTTAGCTATCGCACTCTCATCTAACTTAATATCAGATATGGATATTAAATTAAATGCTTTATTTAAGAATTTAGCAGGGTAACTCATCGTAATATCTGCATGATAATCCATATGACTCGCACTGCTATTTATAGTTATTACGGGTTCTGAAAATGTTTCTTCTGGTAGATATGCATGGGCAAAGGAAGAAATAAGTATGTTATTTTTTACTTCCTGTTCTGAACTTGGAATATTATTATTCTCCACCGTTAATGCTAATGTTGCTTGCTCCATAGCATCAGATAACTTGGCTTTTTTTTGTATAAAACAAGATATTTCAAAAGACAAAAAAATCAAGCCGATAAAAATAGGTAAGAAAAAAATAAATGACATTAATATTGTGCCATTTTCGTTTTTTATAAAAAATTGAAATGAATTTCCTTGTTTTAACTCAGTATTGTTTTTTTTCATAAATAGATTTTACTCTTGTATTTATGTTTCTGAATAGTTTATTTGGTTAACGTTCAATAGCGATGGCAGAGGATTTTATCATCGTTTCATTTTCTCCTGGAGTTTGTAACCAAACTGGGGCAGGTAAACATAATGTGACTTGATATAGCGGTATCCATCTTCCAGCATTACTGAAAGTTGATAAATGTGTTAACTCCCTTAGGGGAATTACCGGCTCACAATCGCCAATACTCAATGGTAAACTCTTAGTATCATCAATAACCTTATCTTCAATCGCAGATGACTTTGTTGGGTTAAAGTGCAATATTTCTATCGTTAATGCCATATTAGGATTAGATATACCTGAATTTGATAACATATTTTCAGCTAATTGCCATAATTGGTTGGTTTGTCTTACTGTAAGTTCATTATCATTACTATATAACTTGGTTCTTTCACGTATTATTCCAGCCAGGGAATAAGATGTACGGTCTAGCTTGCCAACAGTAGAATAATATTCAGATACAGATATCATTGCTTTTATAAAAATCGTAATAAGTAAAATTACGATGGTAAATTCAACGATTACCGCACCATGAGTATTTTCAATCATATTTTGTTTGTTAATATTCTTGTGCAAAAATAACCTCTCGCGATAATAGGGTATTGGCCCAAGACGTTGAAATAGGGAAGAAAATGGGGTGGTATAGAAAATCAACTCTATAGATGGCGAGTGGTAGAGTATTATCATTTGACGTGTTAAGGCGAATAATATCTGAAATGCTGCGACTAAAAGTCACACTTACGCTGATATTTTTCTCCTCAAGTATAAACTTACCTAATACTCCTTGGTGTATGATTAATTTCTCACGTAATATTTCCCCATAGTTAGAACTATCATTTCTCTCTATATTTTTAGCCAATTTTGCTGACTCGGAAACCGCTAAGTCTAAACTGGCAGAAATATAAAGTAAGCGAGAGATTTCTGCGCTAGATAGCAGCATAAAAAAAAACAAAGTAAAAATTATAGAAAACTCTACAGCAACAGCCCCTTTGTTCGAGTGAAAAAAATGAGAGTTTAAATTATGCATTATTCTCCTCCATAAGATAATTTATCTTGATAAGGACGAGTTACCTGACTCAGCGCTAATATTAATTCATCAGGATCTTTAGCCATTTTTTCTGCGGTAATTATCTTCTTTGCATATTTCTTATCGCCAAGTTTTACTAATGAAAACACTAAGTTATGTAGTGTTAATCGGTTTCTTTTGCCCGACAGATAATCCGGCAATAATATTCTTACTGCATCAGAATGGCGGTTATCAAGCATTGCTATCACTGCAAGATTATTCATCGCTGTCTCATCTGCAATAAATAATTCTCGTGATTTTTCAATAGCGATTTCAGCTTTGTTAATTTCACCATTGTTAGCTAAAATAATACCCATTAAATTATGTGCTTCAGAATTATTTGGAGATATTTTTAGTAATTTATTTATAACATCATTAGCCGCGACGGTATCATTATTATTGATAAGATTTTTAGCCTGCAGTAAATAAATAGATTCATCCTGTTTTTTAGCTATTGGCCGCAAATAATAGAGTGAAGACTTAGTATCACCGGCCAGGTAATATGAATTTGCCAACTTTAATCTAATGGAATCATCTTCTTTTATTTTTAATTCATTACGATACAATGTTATTAGTCCAGCATGGTTATTTGCTTTAGTCAAAATAATTTCACGGTGTTTAAAATCTTGTTTACTCATTTTGTTATTCCAAGAACAACCACTTATTAGCAGAGTAAAAATGGTAAGAATAATAATTTTATTACATTTTTTGTACATGGGTGAGCAACTCCAATACGCTGGGTGATATAACTAAAACGATAAATGGGATAAGAATAAAAATAAATAGTGGAAAAGTTAGTTTTGTCGATAACTTACTGACTTTTTCCTCTGATACCAATAATTGCATTTCTCTCATCTCTTGAGATAATTTAGCAAGTTGATCATAAATGCTTGAGCCAAAACTGATGCTGTATTGCAGAGCACTGCAAAACATACGAATCTCCATTGCAGTGGAGCATTGATGCAATTCTTTTATTGCTAGCTCTAGTCCGTTAATTTCAGCTCTTTTGCTCATTTTAATCATAATAAGGCTTAGGTCTGGGTTGATTAATTTAAATTTTTTGGCTGTATAATTTAATGCTCCATCTATTGTCATTCCAGATTGAACACAGGCTGCTGTAATATCAATAAAAAAAGGTAATGATTTAAGCACAGACTCAGTTCTTTTATACAGAATATTTTTTATTATTATTTTAGGTAGAAAAAAAGTCCCCACAATGGTTATTAACCCAAAAACAATAAAGACTGTAATATTGATATTTATCAACCCCGTGCTTAACAAGATTACTAGAATCACCAGGTTTACTACAATGATAAGTGTCTTAAAATAAATTATGTTTTCAAGTATAAATGGCAGTGCTATAAATTCAGATAGTTCTTTTGCCTGGTTGTTTATTTCTGTTTTATTATCTTTTTTATCTTGCAGTTTGTCTTTTTCATTTACTTTATTGTATATAGATATTTTTTTTACTCTTGCTTTCGTTTTAAATAGAAGCATAAATCCCAAAAATGCTATTATTAGAAATAATATTTTCATAGCGTTTTCCTGAGCATTTTTCTTATCAATGAAATTCCAATTATCTCACTGATGATTATATAGTAAAATATTAACTTACCTGTAGGGTGGTTCCACATTGACTCTATACTTGTAGAGTCAATAAAGTAGAGCAAAAGAGAAAATGCTATAGGCATAACAGAAATAATATTTACAGACATTCTAGTCTCAGCCGTCATAGTTGCTTTTTTCTGTTCTGCAGTTTTATTTTTTGATATAATTTGGGATAACCTATTGGTCAAGTCTTTTAATTGCCCTCCTTGCTGTAGATTAAGCAGAATAATTGTTATAAGAAAATAAAACTCGGGAAAATTAAAGCGTTGGTAGGCGTCGTGAAAAACTGATTCAGGTGACTCACCAAGGTTAAGCCGTCGGCAAATAAGACGGAGCTCACTTCCTAATGGGCCTGTTATTTCCTGTCCACAACGCTCAAGCACTTGGTTAATACTTGCTCCGCTACTTGACGCCATGTTTATCATTAAAAGGACTTCGGGGAAATCTTGTTTGAAAAGAGAATAATGTTTCTTCCTTGCTGCCTTTATTTGGAAATATATAATACTGGTCACGATAAATATAAAAATAAGCACGGTGTTGAGATGAAAATAAAATAAGTTCACTGAAAATATACATATTGAGTATGCTATTGGGTATGTTATATGTTTTTTATTATTTTCTTTATTTGTCTCTTTTATGTACTTTAGCCATTCTGAAATTATTTTTTTTAAAGGTGTAATTAAAAAATAATTATTTATGATGGTGTTGTTATCAATAGGACAAATGGATTTTCTTATTTTCATCCATTTGTTATTACTTAATAAGAGTAATAATACCCCGGATAAAAGGACTATGTAGTAAATCATTTTTCCATCCCAGAAAAAATGCTATTTAATTCATTTGATAAATTGTAAATATCGGCATTGACTCTAACGGAGGAACGGCTAAATAAACCATGATTGATAAATTCACCTTGAATGTTGCCCTGTTCATTGCGTGTACTGGCTGGCTTAAATGAAAAGATATTATGTAGTACAACGTTATCGCCTTCCATTCCCATAATTTCACTGATGTGGCACACCTTCCTTGTGCCATCATTCATGCGCGAAACCTGCACAATAAGATTAATGGCAGATGCTATATTACGGCGGATAGTAAAAAGAGGCATATTGACCGGCCCCATCATAATCATACTTTCCAGGCGGGCAACAGCATCTCTGGGTGAGTTAGCATGCAGTGTGGACATAGAACCACTGTGTCCCGTGTTCATTGCTTGCAGCATCTCAAAAGTTTCTTCACCTCGACATTCGCCGATAATAATTCTGTCTGGGCGCATTCTCAGTGAGTTAATAACTAAGTCCCTCATAGAGATCTGCCCGGTATTTTCCAGACCAGCTAAGCGTGTTTCCATTCTTACTACATGAGGTTGCTCAAGATTCAGCTCTGCGGCATCTTCTAAAGTAATAACTCTTTCATTTTTAGCAATATACTTTGATAACGCATTTAGCAGTGTTGTTTTTCCTGATCCAGTACCACCAGAAATAATTATATTGACCCTACAACTGGCCGAGATAATTAAAAAATTTGCCATATCGCTACTCATTGCACCCATATCAACTAAGTCTTCTAATTTTCGCTTGTTATTACTGAATTTTCTAATAGAAAGCGCAGTGCCATCCAGAGCTATGGGACTCAGTGCTATATTAATGCGACTGCCATCAATTAAACGTGCATCAGCCAGTGGGCGACCTTCATCAATACGTCGATTGACTCTTTGCATTAAACGTTTAGCAATCTCTGTCAGTTGGGTATTGTTAATAAACCGACGGTCGGTTAATGTTATTAAACCAAACCGTTCAACAAATATTTTTTCTGGGCCATTAACCATAATGTCACTAATTGAATCATCTGCCATCAGTTCTCTTAATGGCCCAAAACCAGTAATTTCATCCGCAATCATTGAAACTATTTTTTTCTGATCCTGCGTAGTTAGTTGATGTTCATTGTCATTGAACAACTCATAAAATGTCTGAGTCAGCAAACCATTAAGTTTGTTGTAATCATTAACAAGATGCTCGACTTTATCTATATCAATATTAGCCAGCATTTTTTCGCGGATTAATTCTTGAATGGTTAATGATATTTTCATTTCCTATCTCTTTCCTATGAATGATGAAATTACTCGGTTTATCCATATTCTATTTTTTAAGGAGGAGTTAACTCTTATGCCTAGCGTATTTTTAACCAAGGTATCTATTTTATTTTTTTTTCTTCCAAAATAGTTCTGGTCACTGAGTGATTCTTTTGTTTTATATATATAGGGTATATGTATATCGATTTTTCTTTCTAATAGTGATTCAATATCAGTAGTCGCCAACATGCTTTTAGCGACGGGTCTGCTTTCGTTTAAACAGAGTATTAATCTAATTGCTTGTCTATTATCTCTTTTGAAACGGTCATATATTCCAATGAATTCTTTGGCAATACGGACTGACATCATACTGTTATCGAGTAATATAATAATACAATTAGATTGCTCAATATAATCTGTAATATTTTCTTTTGGTATGTTATGAATAGGTTGGTCAAACACAATGAAGTTGTGTTTATTATTGGTTTTTGCATCAACCTCACTTAACTTGTTTTCTTTGCAGCGCATTAAATTGAGGTTTTTATAATATTCAGTTATTTCAGTACTCATTTTCTTTTCTACAACGAGATCAAGATCTTGTGACCCTTGATTTCCTTGCAATAACAACGTAGGAGTTTTTTTTATTTGTGCTATTTCATTAGCTAAATGAAAACTGAGCAGTGTGGTACCTATCCCACCTTTACAGCCAAGTACGCTGATGAAAAAGGCTTTTCGATCTGATTCTATCCGAATACCTTTCAGTAGAAGTTGCGTTAGTTCGGCAGACTGTGATTGTATATTTAAATATAATATTCCTTGCTCTGTGAATTGTTGGGCAATGCTGATTGAGTCAATATCACCGACTAATACACACCAACATTCGCGTGGTGTACAGTTCTTTATTAAATCCAATATGTTTTTTATATTGTGATCATTGCCAATATCAATAATTATTCCGATAGTTTGCTCGGGTAAGTTAACTGATGAAACAGTAAGTATATCTTTTTCTATTTCTTTAATATTATTCATGTCAGCTAGTCGTATTTTTTCAGCGACATTATCTATCAACCATTTCCTTTTAGAGATAATAGCAATTGTATTTTTTATCTTGGTATCTTTTTTACTTATTAGGTCTTTATTTGTAATTAATTGCATGTGACACCATTTATACGGGATTTATTCCTGTTGTTATTTACTGCACATCCAACTTCACTATTTCTAAAGCGGCGATAGTCATTAAGGCTATAATTACAAACGGCGTATTTAAATCTGCTGGTGTTACATTTAGGTGCTAAAAATATTTTTTCTTTAATTTTATTGTTTTTTGTCAGTATTAATGAATAATCATTTTCTTCAGGTTGGATGGTTAATGCGGCCTGAGCCATATTGAAGAAAAACATCAAACTCCCTATTATTAAGAATCTCACTTAATAAACCCTCCTTTACGCAGAAATTCTCTGGCAATCGCTTCTCTTTTTGTTTGCATAATAGGTGTAAAGTTAAAAAAACGTTCGAGTGTTGATGCTCGCATAAAATCAGGTAGCTCCACCTCTTGCTCGGTAACGGGATTCACTAAATTTACAGTGGCTATTACGACCAATTCAGTCTGACTTTGTTCTGTTTGTGCATTACGAAAAAATGCACCTAATATAGGTATGTCGCCGATCAGAGGTATTTTTTTTGAGGGACTCCCTTTCGTTACTACTTATGAGGCCGCCCAATATAAAGCTCTCGCCATCGCCTAATTCTAGTGTTGTTGCCGCCTTACGTGTTCTTAGAGAGGGATAAGAATCTCCCCCAGTGACATTGAATGATTTGCCTATACTGCTGACCTCTTCATTTAGCATGATGCGAATACGTTTTTTATCATTCACTTTAGCGCCAATATTTAATTTGATACCAAACTCTTTATAGTCAATTTTGACACCATTTTGTGACGTACTAGCAATGGGTATTTCACCACCGACTAAAAATGAGGCTGTTTCACCAGATAATACTGAAAGATTAGGCTCGGCTAATACACGTGCAATAGCATCATCATTAATAGCATGTACCAGCGTACTAATTCCTTTTGCATTAAATTGGAAAAATTGAAATGCACCAACATTATTTCCTATTGTGCTCCAGTTTATGCCAATGTTTTCAGTGAAATCTTTAGTGACTTCTGCAATGGTCAACTTAACATTAACTTGATTAGATTGTGGTAATTTTATTTTATTGACTATGCCAGGATAATCGTTGGTATTAATATATTGATTGTCACTACCTTTATTTTTCTTGCTACCAATAGCCTCACCGACAATGTTTACAATAGTATCTCTGGCTTCTTCTGATTCTACTGTTCCGGTTAAAATATAGCTATTTCCTATCTTGCTAATATCTATAATGCTACCTGGGTATTCTGCCTGTATTCTTTTTGTTGCTAAGGTAATGATATTATTGACCATGACGACAGATTTAGTGATCGGTTTATGGTTCTGGTCGAATAAGATAAATTCTGCTACACCTTCATTTTTTGCATAAACAATAACACTGTTTTTACCAACAAGTTCATAGTCTGCAATTGCCGCAGCAGACACAAAAATAGTCTCTATTTCATCCGGGCTATTTATGATATAGGATTCACCAGTAGAGAGATAAATAGGTTTGGCAATGGCTCTGTTTATCGTGATCTGGCAAACAGCAATGATAAGTAAAATAAATAGTGTATTAAAGTATTTTTGGTTTAGTCCAGCTATTTTCATCCTCTTAACTCTCTTGTTGTGCGCAGTTTTGGGATAACATCATATAAATTTCTTGCTCTGCTCTCTTTATCATCTGGTTTATAACTTGGTGTTAGAAATATATCACCTGACTTTTCCACTATATGTAGTACATCGAGATCTTCTGTTTTTATTATAACGTCAATATAACCTGCTGATGCATTTTCAGTCTTTTGATTATTGTATTTTTTTTCTGATAATTCTCTTTCTGAGTGCTTTTTTATTCTTATTATTTTTACGCCGGTGATTATTTCATTTAATGAATAACTCTGTTTTTTTCTGTTATTCATGCTGTTGCTTTCAATTACAGTACCATTCTCCATTCCTTTATTATTATCTATCTCCAGAGCTCTTAATTGAAACGAGACGACATCACCGATTTGCAGGGTGTCCAATAAATATTCATCTTGTTGTTTGATGTTAAACTTATAAATTATTTGACCTTGCTGTAAATTATGATAGTTAAATTCATCACTATCAGGTGAGACTAACATATCCTGAGTGATATAAGATCCTGCAAGTATATTGTGTTTTAGCAAGTAACTATCAATGTTAGGTATTGCTGAAATGTCATCTTTTATCAGTTTACTTGATTGAGGAACTGCTGATTTTTTTATGGAATAATCCATTTTTGTTAATAGGGAACCAGAGGGTAAATCATGTGTGGCTTGTGCCAGAACAATGGCAATTTCCTTTTCTATATTCGGTTTTATTAATTCACCTTCTTTTTTATTACTATCCCCATAACCTGACAATATACCAGTGGTGCCTATTGCGATAATAAGAAGAGATACTAATAAAAGGAACTTACGATTCATAATCATAACCTCGTGTTGTTCTGAAGTACTGTGCTTTTTCTTATGAGAATAGTGACAATAAGAAACCGCCAGAAATTGCTACAGCGTAGGGAACCCCTCTCTGTTGAATATCATCTCGGTTGATTAACATACCTATTATCATCACTACACCACCCATTATTGCAGTATAGAGAATGAAATTGAGTGATTGACCGGAATTTAGAGTCAATAACAATACAGCGATTAACTTAACGTCACCGCCACCAATAAAATTAAAGTGAAATATAATATATCCGGTGAGTAGTGCTATCAGCGGAATCACAATGCTTACCGTATTGTAGGTGATAAAACTTAAAACCAATGCAGTGATAGCGATAGTGACTACAAATTTATTGCTAATAATTCGATAACGAATATCGCTGTAGCAAATTAGCAGTAATTGCATCACTAAAAATGTAATTAATAATGATTGAAATATATTCAATGCTATTCCTGACTTATGTAGATAACATAGCAACTTAAGGTTGCTATGTTATAGTTTAAATCTAATTTACTTATTATGCATTACCCGGTATTACACTTAGGCCGGTGTTACACTTTTCTTTGCAGCAGCAACTAAGTCAGTAACCAAAGCTTGCAATGTAGGCGAGGCAGCAGTAATAAGAACACCCGCCAGAGCAATAATCATCACGTATTCAATAATAGAACCGCGATTATCTTTCATAAACTCTTGGGTTTTAACTTGAGCAGTAACATAGCCTTTAGTGATTAAGTTCATCATGATTTATTTTCCTTGTTAAATGTGTTGGGATTATCCCGTTATAGTAAATTAAGTATCTATTTTGTCTCTCTACTCTACTACCCGAATTGATATGTTGTTATGTTCGCCTCGTTCGTAGTGGTAGCTATTTAACAGTTTTTTTTTCCGAGAGACCTTTTTACTATCATCATTTAGTCTTGTTAAATCACATTTATTACAGAGGCATCATTAAGATGCCGGGTTATTACCATTGAATAAGATAATAATGATTAAGACTGAGAGGAATGAGAGCCAACAAAAAGAAAAAAATGCGAGTAAAGAAATTAATTTTTTCCAACCATGACTCTGGAGAAAATTGTGCTTAATTTGAGCATGAGGAACCGCTGTTGGCGCACTCTTTATTGGTAGCGAAGGCATAGGAATATATGAGGATTCTGGCTCTGTGGTTACTTGCGTATTATCAATACCGCTCTGCGGGCTTTCAATTTCTTTACATGCCGCTATTTGGCTTACTGAGCCAGTGTAGCGCACACCTTTACGTGGAATAGTATGGATGAGAGATTCTTTTAGCCCAACCTGAACGAATGCCTTACGCAACATATAAAGCTGCCCATAGTAACTGCTTTCACTCACTGCTCCGCGCTGTTCCTTCCATACTTGATTGATTATTTCTTCTTTTTCAGTTACCCCATTTAGCAGCAGTTGTAAAAACCTAAGATTATTTTCAGTTAATATTACAACTGAACCATCTGGGCCATTTAAACAACGTTGAGAGGGGGAAAATAGCACTATTCCTTCTAATTTAAACACAATCTCTTTTGTCTCCATATTGACGGCTACCTGTCCTGTAAAAGGTGTCTATTTATTCTTTGAGCACACGATATGTTTCTATCTTGTTATGGGTAAGTCAGACTTACGTCGAGTGAGTATTTCTCTTTAGTATTGTAAGTTTTATGATTTCTTTTTTCCATGCAATGGCAGTATTAAGATTGTTAATTTACCATTTGTTTATGTTTTTTAATTCTCAAAATTTCTCTAACGGCTACCCGCTGTATTCTTGCACGATGTAATTGGGATTAACAAGTCTCTATCTGGCCTTAATATGATATTTGTTATTATTTATTATCACCATTTCTTATATGTTTATTAAATTTTATTGTCACCAAATTTTGGTTATTATACTAGTCTTCTATATTCTGATTTCTTTTATATGTTTTTACATCTTAGTTTGTTAAATATAATATTTGTTATTGGATTGTGTAGGTGAAAATGACGGTCTGAGGTGACTTTCCCGTTAACTTTACGATAAGTTTGTTTTTTTTTGATAATGAATACCTGGCTGATTAATTTAACCGGTCTTGATATTGAGCAGGTAGAGAGATTATGAGAGGGGTGAAAGAGGGCTATCTATGGGTAATGATATTGGCCATTGAGTATCAAATTTGACACAAACTTTGTTCGTATTCTCTTTTCTCAAAAGAATAGCCCTGAGTTCTACCAGATAAAACTCAGGGCCGTGATGATATTTGTTGAGATTAAGCTACTGTTGATGGCCTTTTTTATGTAGCAACATATACACCGCCGGAATAACCAGCATAGAAAGTAGTGGCGCACTGACCATCCCGCCGATCATTGGGGCGGCAATGCGCTGCATTACTTCTGAACCCGCGCCGCCACCCCACATAATAGGCAGCAAACCGGCCATAATCGTGGCGACAGTCATGGCTTTTGGCCGCACCCGCAGTACTGCTCCTTCATGAATTGCGGTTCTCATCTCACTGGCGCTCATAGTGATACCCGGTTGCTGATGTTTTTTGACCGCCTGATTTAGATACAGCACCATGATGACGCCGAACTCTGCCGCAACCCCCGCCAGTGCGATAAAGCCGACGGCGGCGGCAACGGAAAAGTTATATCCCAATCCATAGAGTAACCAGACCCCGCCAATCAGCGCAAAAGGCAGGGTTGTCATGATTAAAGCAGCATCACGGACACTGCTGAATGTCACATACAGCAACACGAAAATGATCGCCAGTGTCACCGGCAGCACAATTTTCAGTTTGGCGGTTGCCCGCTCCAGATATTCAAATTGCCCCGACCAACTGAGTGAAATGCCCTCCGGCAGTTTTATTTGCTGGGCGACGGCTTGTTGCATCTCGGTGACCGCTGATTTCAGATCCCGCCCACGTAAATCGACATAAACCCAATCCGACAGCCGCGCGTTTTCACTTTTTAGCATCGGCGGGCCTTCTGCCACCTTGATATCCGCCAATTCTGATAATGCCACTTGCCCGCCACTGGCGGTGACTACCGGCAAATCACGCAATTTCTGTAGTGAATCACGAATCTCCCGGGGATAACGCAGATTTATGGGATAGCGTTCGCGCCCTTCAATGGTTTCGCCAATGTTTTGCCCACCAATCACCGTGGCCACCAGCGATTGCAACTCTTTGACTGAGACGCCATAGCGGGCGGCGCGTTTGCGGTCGATATCAATATCCACATAGCGGCCATCAGCCAGCCGCTCAGACAGAGCCGAAGTTACGCCCGGTACTTTGCGCACCACCTGCTCAATTTGCTGTGCCACTTGCTCAATCTGATGCACATCTTTGCCATTGACCTTAATGCCAACCGGGCTTTTGATGCCGGTCGATAGCATGTCCAGCCGGTTGCGGATCGGCGGCACCCACAGATTGGCAATGCCAGGGACATTGACGGTCGCGTCCAGCTCCTCAATCAATTTTGTCATGGTCATTCCCGGCCGCCATTGATCTTTGGGTTTAAACCTAATCGTGGTTTCGATCATGGTGAGTGGGGCGGGATCCGTGGCAGTTTCTGCTCGACCGGCTTTACCAAATACGGTGTCGACTTCCGGCACTGTTTTTATCAGGCGATCAGTTTGTTGCAGCAAATAGCTGGCTTCCCGCACGGAAATCCCTGGTAAGGTTGAGGGCATATACAGTAAATCGCCTTCATCCAGGGCGGGCATAAATTCGCTGCCTAAGCGGCTGAGTGGGTACAGAGTTGCGAGTAACAACATGCCCGCAATCACCAACGTGGTTTTCGGCCGTGCCAATACCGCGGTTAACACCGGGTGATACAGGGCGATTAGCCAGCGGTTAATGGGGTTGGCATTTTCGTCAGGAATCTTTCCGCGAATAAAATAGCCCATTAATACAGGGACTAAGGTGATGGCTAGCCCTGCGGAAACCGCCATAGCATAGGTTTTGGTGAAGGCCAGTGGGGAAAACATTCGCCCCTCTTGCGCCTGTAAGGTAAATACCGGAATAAATGATAAGGTGATAATCAGTAAGCTGCAAAAGAGTGCCGGGCCGACTTCAATTGCCGCCTGCTCTGAAATGTGCCAATAATCCTTGCTGGCTGGAACCTGCCCAGGGTTATCTCGTCGCCATTGTTCCAATACTTTGTGCATGTTTTCAATCATGACAATGGCGGCATCCACCATAGCGCCAATAGCGATGGCGATACCGCCCAATGACATAATGTTGGCATTAACCCCCTGATAATGCATGACAATAAAGGCACCAAGGATCCCCAGTGGCAGGGTGATAATGGCCACCAGTGCCGAGCGGAAATGGAATAAAAATAGCGAACAGATGATTGCGACGACTAAAAATTCTTCCAGCAATTTAAATGACAAGCTGTCGATGGCCTGAGTAATCAGCTGCGAGCGGTCATAAACCGGCACGATTTCTACCCCTGCGGGTAAATTTTGCTGAATCTGTTGCAGCTTTTCTTTCACGGCATTGATAGTTTCCAGGGCATTTTTGCCATAGCGCATCACAATGATGCCGCCAGCGACTTCCCCTTCACCATTCAGTTCGGCAACCCCGCGCCGCATCTCTGGCCCCATACGCACGGTGGCAACATCTGACAGCAAAATAGGAATGCCATCGCGGGCGGTGATCACGATATTCCTAAAATCTTCCGGTGTTTTCAGGTAGCCGCTGGCCCGCACCATATATTCAGCCGCGCCCATTTCCAACACGGAACCGCCACCTTCTTGATTGCTGTCGGTAATGGCGCTGGCAATTTGCTGATGAGAGAGATTCAGAGCCCGCATTCTTTCAGGGTCGAGAACCACTTGATACTGGCGCACCATGCCGCCAACACTGGCAACTTCCGAGACATTCGGTACGGTTTTCAGCTCAAATTTTAGTGTCCAATCCTGTAATGCGCGCAGATCCGCCAGACTCTGCTTGCCGGTTTTATCAATTAAGGCATATTCATAAATCCAGCCGACGCCGGTGGCATCCGGCCCCAGTGAGGCCTTGGCCTCGGCGGGCAGAGTGGATTGCACCTGGCTGAGGTATTCCAGTACTCTGGATCGCGCCCAGTAGGGGTCGGTTCCATCATCAAAAAGCACATAAACGTAGGCGTCGCCGAACATCGAAAAGCCGCGCACTGTTTTGGCACCCGGCACTGACAGCATGGTGGTGGTCAGCGGGTAAGTGACTTGATCTTCCACCACTTGTGGCGCTTTGCCGGGATAACTGACCCGAATAATGACTTGGGTATCCGACAGATCCGGCAGGGCATCCAGCGGTGTTTGCTGCAAAGACCAGATTCCCCAAGCGGCCATCATCACCGCCCCCAGCAGCACCAATAGCCGGTTACGTAGTGACCAGCGGATAATGGCAGCAATCATAAGTGGCTCCCATGAATATCCGTGTTGTGATTGGTTTTCACTGGTTGGATCTGGCGGATCTGCGCCCCTGCTTCATTCAAGGTGAAGGTAAAATTAACCTGACTGCCGACGGTGATTTCCGGAGATAAATCACCCGGTGGCAGCAGGAAATCCATGGTCATTGCCCCCCATTTCAAGGCGGCGATGGGGCCATGAGACAAGGTAATAGTTGTGCCACTAATGGCGTTGACTTCCCCTTGTACCGAGTAAATATCAGCAGGTTTTTTTGCCTTATTATCTGCATTTGTATCAACATCGGCCGCCAATGCCGGCATGTCATCCATTTGTGGTAAGGCACTTTGCAAACTGGCTTCCGAATCAATCAGGAATTGCCCGGATGTCACGACAAGTTGGCCGTGACTGAGCCCGGATTTAATTTCTACCCAGCCGTCCTGAGTCTGCCCGGCACTGACTTCGACTGGCTTAAAGTGGCCATTGCCTTCTGCCAGCAACACGCGGTTGCGGTTGCCGCTCATCAGTAAAGCTTCCTGTGGAATGGCCAGCACCGGTGCCAAATTATCAGTGGGGGCAGATTGCACATTCAGGTACATACCCGGTTTCAGTTTTTGTTGTGGGTTTTCTAGCTGGATCCGTGCTTTTAAGGTGCGGGTCGCAAGATCCATATTGGGCAATAACTCACTGACTTTGCCTTGGAAAGTTTCGCCGGGCCAACTGGCGGTGGTGGCGGCTATGGTGCTGCCTATCTTGACGACATTGGCTTGAGATTGCGGATAATCCACCAGGATCCACACCGAGTCGAGACTGGCGAGCTCGAACAGGGATTGGGTGGCGGTGACTTGTGCTCCGGCGCGAATATCCAGTTTATTCACATAGCCATTGGCGGGGGAGAACAGTGTCACTCTGGTTTGCGGCTGACCCCTTTTTTCTACACTGCGGATCACGGCTTCCGGCATAAATTGCAGCTGTAGCCGTTGGCGGGCGGCGGCGGTGAGCTGGTTATCACCTAATTGACGGATTGCCAAATATTCCTGCTGAGCAGCACTCCAGTCTGGCACCCATAACTGGGCCAAAGGCTGATTTTTGGTGACCAGCTGCTGATTTGCCCGCACATATAATTGCTCAATAATGCCATTAGCCCGCGCGGCAATGACCTGCACACTGCGTTCATCGGTTGCCACTGTGCCATAACCCGTCAGGCGATAATCGAGCGCGCGCATTTCTGCGGGGGCGGTGCGCACCCCCAGATTTTGTTGCTGGCGGGCGCTGATGGTCACGCCGCCATCTTCCACCGTTTCACCGGCATAACGCGGTACCAGTTCCATATCCATAAAAGGTGATTTTCCCGGCTGATCAAAACGCTGACCGGGGGACATAGGGTCGTACCAATAAAGCACTTTGCGGCTGTGTTCTGCCGTGGCATCAGGGCTGGTGGTGGAGGTGACCGGTGACGCCGGTTTGCCCAAGAGATAGCCAGCAAGGCCACTGACCACCGCGACGGCCAGCAAAGTCAGACTTAATGATTTTTTCATTGCACTACCTCCTGCGGAGTCAGATAACGGATGGCAGCCCAAGTGCGGGCTAGTTCCCGAGCGGCATTGCTGGTATTCAGTTGGCTGTCGAGCAGGGCGCGACGGGCTTCCAATACATTACTTAAATCGCTCTTATTGGCCTGATATTGCGCCATAATTAAATTAACTCGCTGTTTTTGCAGGGGTAAAACTTCATTGGTTTGCCGCTGCCATAACTGCTGTGTGGCCTGATATTGCGCCAATAGGGTATCGAGCTGCGCCCGGTGGTCACGGGTCAGTAAGGTCAGTTGGTCATTGGCCTCCATTGAGCGCGAGACATCGGCGGCATAGTCTTTATCTTGACGTTGTGAGCGAAACAGCGGCAGGTCGACGGTGACCATGACTCCGGCCATATCCTCATATTCTTCTGCGCGTTTGCCGTAATAGACCTCAATGCCGATATCCGGCGTGGCCGCAATCGCCGACTGTGCTGAGCGGGCTTTCGCCACTTCGGCTTCACGGCTGGCGAGCAAAATTTCCGGGTGCTGGTTGATGCCATCGCGCAAGGCGGTTATCTCTGCGGGCAGGCGGGAGAAAGGCGGCAATGGGCCAGTGATATGCTGGACGTCAATGCCGGTCAGTTGTGTCAGTTGGGTTTGTGCCAAAGCCACATCGCGTTGCGCGGTAGTTAACCTATCTTGCATGGCAGAGAGTGTCAGGCGCGCATCCAGCACTGAGCTGGGTAATGCGCCACCACTGGCGACACCGGCTCGTTGCAGCCCAACTTGTTTTTCGCTCTCTTGCACCAAAACCTTGGCATCTCTTACCGCCTGCTCAGTCAGTGCCAGATCCAGCCAAGCTTGCGCGGTTTCTTTTTGAAGCCGGGTGCGGATAGTTTCGCTACCCGCCGCTGTTTTACGGGCTTCTGCATTCAGGGTATCGGCTTTTCTTTGCCGCTTATCGCTACTGACATAATCCTGCATAAAACCAATTCGCTGCATTGTCATGCCCTCGCGGGTAAAGCGGCGAGCATTACTGCCGCCAACTGGCAGGTTTTCAATACCAAATTTCAGTTTAGGATCAGGAAGTTGGGTGGCAGAGTCGGCCATGTTTTCTAGCGCATTAACCTGATGTTGATTGGCTGATAATTCAGCCGAGTATTGCTGCGCCGAAGCCAGCGCTTGCGCCAGTGTGATATCTGCTGCATGGCTGGTGGCGGGCAAACTGAGCGCTGTCGCCCATAACAGGCGAGCCAATCTTAAACGCAGCGCAGCCGTCGGCCACACCGGCAGAGAGTGCTTCAATAAAGGATTCATTATGACTCCGCCTTATGGCTGCTGCGCTGAAATCGCGGTGAGCTGATAACCTTGTTCGGTCTGGCGAAAGCTGAATGCAACTGGTGCGCCCACCGGCAGTGGGGCGGCAATCAGGTTATCCGGCAGGTCGAATGTCATGGTCATCGGCGGCCAATTGAGGGCTGAAATAGCACGATGGGCAATAGAGACGCTGGCTGCATTCCAGGCTTTTATCTGCCCAGTAGAGTGATAGCTGTTGGTGTCAGTGGCGGCAGCATCGGCCATCATTGCCCGGTGGTTATGGGCCATCGGCATGTCGCCGGTTGTTGGCGCGCTGGCAGCAAACAGGGAAGAGGAGAAAAACACCGCAGTGCAGAGCAGAATGCCCGCAGTGGCGGAAATAGCGCGAGATAAGGTATTCATAGGAATAGCTCCAAAACATAAAATAATCACGACACGCAAAAATTGCATGAATAATGTGGTTAAAAATGTCCGGATCTATTCTCTAAATCGACAGAAAACGATTTCAGTAGGAGGGCCGACAATGGGTGGGGTAAACCAGCCAAGGCGGGAAGTTCGTGGTGTTTGCGCCCGTTCCGCCAACACTAATTCGGTCTGGGTCGGCAAGGCGGCCAACACCAGCATCCCACTGTCAGACTGGACGGCATCTGGGATACAGTGTTTTTCACACAGTGAATTTTGCGCCTGACCATGTGACATATCCATCATCGAGGGCATGGCGTGCTGTAAATGCCCTTGATGCTGGGTAAAGACCGGTGAAGCTGTGGGGGTAATATCGCACTGATGGCCGGCCACCGCCAATTGCGCATTCAGAATAAACCAGCAGGCAACCAACAGCATCCCGCACAGGCGCTTTTTATTGGCGCGCATCCGGTGTATCAGCTGTGATATTCCCTGCAATGCTGGCATGTTTACCCTGAATCAGTGGCGGGATGGAATAATACTGACAGCAAGTATAAGGCTATCTCCCTGTTTTTAGAATGGTTTTATCGGGTTGCATTGAATGATATGAAAGGTTGCTAAAAGGTTAGTTGGCTGAATTTATTCGACTTATTTTTGAGCTAAGAGCCAAAATCCCCTGGGCTGAGGTGAAAATTTACTTATCTTTAAATAAGTTTGCGCTAAAACTCGCACCAGCCAAAACCGGTGCAGGGGAAATGTCAGTTATCCTTACCCCGCAATCGCCGACTGTCGCGGTGACAACACGGCTGCTGCCATAGAAACACGCCGCCATTGGCAACTTATTCTTTGATAAACTCGCCGTGATCAGATGTGTATTTGTGCGAAGATAGGGCGCTAGACTTAGGTAATAAAATCAAGAGGATTGAGTGTGGGCCAGACAAATAAATACCCGGATAGTCAGCAACTGCTGGCTTCGTCTTTGGCGGGCAGTGACTCATGGTGGCAGCAGATAGCGCAATGGGGAACACCGCTGGTGGAGCCACTCGAAACTGGCAAAGTAAAGCTGACTTTCCTGTGGCGCGACCGGCAGGGAAAGGTGAGCAATTCTGTTGATAGCCGGGTTTATATTGACGTCAATGGCGTGACAGACCACCACAGTGTTAATCCGGAAGCTCTCCAGCGCTGGGGGCAAACGGATGTTTGGTATTGGCAGACGGAAGTAGAAGCTGATTTTCGTGGCAGTTATTGCTTTATCCCCGTCGCCGCCGAGCCATGTTTAAATTTACCACAGGGCACCCCCCAAGAGCGGCGTCAGGCGCAGCGAACTTGGTGGCTTTCATTATTGGCGCAGTCAGAAAACGACCCCTTAAACCTCACGAGTGCCCATCGCAGTTATCGGGGTATGCCGCTTTCTGCGGTGCAGTTAGCGGATGCGTTGGCGCAAAAAGCCTGGCAAGGCATTGATGCCGGGCAACAACTGCCAACCGACGCCAAACGGCTCCAACTGATTAACTGGAACAGCCCACTGTTGGGTAACAGCCGCAAAGTGTGGGTTTATCACACGGTCAGTCAGGCTGGTTTTGAGATGGAAAATAGCGCGCAAAGGCCATTGGCGATTTTGTTGGATGGCCAGTATTGGGCGCAGCAGCAGCCGGTATTTGGGGTGTTAGATAATGAAACTGCGGCCGGTCATTTACCCGCAACTGTGTATGTGCTGATCGACATTATTGACCAGCCGCATCGTTCGAAAGAATTGCCCTGCAATCAGGATTTCTGGCAGGCGCTGCAAACAGAATTATTGCCACAGATTGCCTTGCTGCAACCTTTCACTGAACAAGCCGCGCGCACTCTGGTAGCCGGGCAAAGCTTTGGCGGGTTGGCCTCCTTGTATGCTGGGCTACATTGGCCGCAGCGTTTTGGCTGTGTACTGAGCCAATCCGGTTCCTTCTGGTGGCCAGATGTCGATAATTTGAAAACACTGACGGCGGGGGCCGCCGCTCGCCAAGGTTGGTTAACGGAACAAGTCCATCAAGGGCTGGGGGCTGACCATCCATTGGATATTTTTATGGAGGCTGGCCGCCGTGAAAATGTGATTTATCAGGTTAATGAAGTCATGAGTGAGGCGCTACGCCAAGCCGGGCACCGGTTGCATTATCGTATTTATTCAGGCGGTCACGATGCATTGTGTTGGCGTGGTGGTTTGATTGATGGATTGCACTGTTTATTAGGCGCCAGTTTATTCGGTTCCACTGAGGAAAAATCAGGGCGCGATAACCCATGAAACCCCAGTAAATCGCTATCAACTTACACTAACATGAAAGCTAAAATCGCCCCTTTGGTATCACCAACGGCGTATGTGACACCGGATCCTCAATAATCAAACACGGCATGCCAAACACCTGCTCCACCAGCGCTGCGGTGATGATCTCTCTGGGGTTGCCTTGCGCCACTATCTGCCCATCGCGCATGGCAATAATATGTGTGGCATAGCGGCAGGCGTGATTAAGGTCGTGCAAAACAGCCACCAGCGTATGGTGCTGCTGCTGATTAAGTTCGCTAAATAACTCAAGTAAATCAATTTGATGGGCGATATCCAAATAAGTGGTTGGCTCATCTAGCAGCAGCAATGGTGTTTGCTGCGCCAATACCATTGCTATCCACACCCGCTGGCGCTGCCCGCCAGATAATGCATCCACCGGCCGGTCTGCCAGCTCCGTCACCCCAGTGGCTTGCATAGCATTGCTGACCGCCAGTTGGTCGGTTTGTGTCCACTGCTGTAACAATTTCTGATGGGGATAGCGGCCACGCGCCACTAAATCCAACACACTGATGCCGTCCGGCGCTTGCGAGCTTTGTGGCAATAATCCTAACTGGCGCGCAACCTGGCGGGTATCAATGCTGGCAATATTCTTACCATCTAAAATCACCTGGCCTGCCAGCGGTTTTAGCAAGCGGCTTAAGGCGCGCAGCAAGGTGGATTTCCCGCAGGCATTGGGGCCGACAATAACTGTAAATTCACCATCAGGAATGGCGACAGTTAGGTTTTCACTGATTATCTTGCCGTCATAACCTAAGGTCAGGGCCTCGGCCTGTAAACGGGCTGAATTAACAATGCTCATGAACGCCCGGACTCCCGGATTAAAAGCCAAATAAGATATAAACCGCCGATGCTGAATGTCACTATTCCGACCGGCAATTGATTCGGTGAGAAGAGATTTTGGGCGCATAAGTCTGCGCCAATCAATAACAGCGCACCCATCAGAGCCGATGCGGTTAAGGTCACGGAGGGAGTGCCCGCCAGGCGTTTAGCAATCTGCGGTGCGGCGAGCGCGATAAATGAAATTGGCCCGGCGGCGGCGGTGACTGCGGCCATCAAAATCACTCCAATCGCCATCAAACCCAGTCGGGTTCTTTCGACCGGTACGCCCAAGGCGCCGGCGGCATCGTCACCCATTTCCAACAGCGGCAGACGGCGGCTGAGTAGCATTGCCACCCCGGTCGCGATAAAAATAAATATGACTGATGGCAGCCCTTTGGCCCATGTCAGGCCATTGAGTGAACCGGCTCCCCAAGCCGCCGCAGTCATGGCGGATTCCAAGGATGCCGTGATGGTCAGCCAGGTGTTGAAGGCGGTGAGCATCGCGCCAATGGCAATACCGACAATAATTAACCTAAAACCTTGAATTCCCTGGCGGTAAGCCAATAAATACACCGCAACCGCAGATAATAACCCGCCACCCAGGGCGCTGCTGGCTATCTCAAAATAGCTGCCGTTAAATAATATGATTGCTACCAATGCGCCGGTATAAGCACCGGCATTAAAACCAATAATATCGGGGCTGCCCAAGGGGTTGCGCACTAATGATTGAAATATTGCGCCGCTTATCCCCAGTGCGCCGCCGAAAATCAAGGCCATTACCGCCCGAGGTAACCGCCATTGGTTGACGATAATATTGGCCGCTCCGTGGGTGTGACCCAATAGCGCAGCAACCACTTGTTGTGGCGATAGCGACAACGTGCCAATCATTAATGCCAGCAGGGCGGCCAATAAGCAGGCCAGTAGCAGCAAACTGCCCACCACCACACTACGCGGCTGGATGCGCAGATTTATCGGGCCGTCAGGGCGACCAAATAGCCACGGCGACGTTACCGGTTTCATAGTGCGGTCATCCTTTTGTTACTTCGCACCAGCCAGATTAATAATGGCGCACCAATAAATGCCGTCACGACAGAAACGCGCAATTCTCCGGGGACTAAAAAGCGGCCAGCAATATCCGAGACCAATAACAAAATAGGTGTTAGTACCAAAGTGAAAGGCAGCACCCAGCATTGATTCGGCCCGACAATCCAGCGAGCAATATGTGGCACCATCAGGCCGACGAAGGCGATAGGCCCGACGGCGGCGGTGGCCGCGCCGCAGAGTAACGTCACTGTGACCACGGCCCAAAATTGCGTTTGGGCAATATGCGCGCCAATAGCTGCGGCTAAATCTTCGCCCATATGCATGGCATTGAGGGGGCGGGCCAGCAATAAGGCCATCACACTGCCGAGCACAATTGCTGGCGTGACTGCCATCACCACTGACATATTGCGGATATCCAGTGAACCGGCTTGCCAGAAACGCACACTGTCATAGACCTGCGGGTGGGTTAGCGAAATACCTGAAGATATCCCCATTAATACTGCGCCAATTGCCACGCCGGAGAGTGTCAGGCGCAGAGGATTAATCCGCCCGGCCCCCAGTGTTCCCACCCAATACACGGCGAGTGTGGCCATCATGGCCCCAATACAGGCCGCAATCATATAGCCATAAATGGCATGCACACCAAAAACGGTAATGCCGATCACCACCGCAAAACTGGCCCCCGCATTGACACCTAAAATGCCGGGATCAGCCAATGGATTACGAGTCAGCGCCTGAATAACTGCGCCAGATAACCCTAATGCGGCACCCGCAAGCACACCAATTAAGGTTCGGGGAAGCCGAGATTCTAAAATCAACACGCTGTCAGCATGGTGGTGTTGGCCCAGCAAACTCTGCCAGACCACGGAAAAAGGAATAGCTTTAGCCCCCAGCATTAAGCTGGCGGCTATCACGAATATCAATATAACAATGCTGAGCAAGAGCAAAATCCCGCGATGCCGCGGGGCTTTTTCTCCTCGCTGGAGGAGGCGTTTCTGCGATTTCAGTGAGGATGATGTTGATAAATCAGCTGCTGGCATTGTAACTCTTCTTTAACAAATGAGTCTTGTTATTGCTTTGATTATCATTATTATTTGATTGATGCATGTTAGCACGACTTATTATGGGAATGCATAGGCAAAACCCCATCCCAAACAAGATTAATCTGCCCCGGGCAACCACAGCAGGCCATTTGCTGCCGGATTCATGATATTTTAATCCTTAAAGAGCTGGAGGCTTGGCTTTAAACATCCCCTCAATCCGTGCTAACAAATTGCTCGCGCTATAATAATCCAGCCGAAACGTATCATAACCCGCAGCATAAACACGATGGTGTTCAATCGCCGGGATGTGGGCTAAAAACTTATTACTTTTCAATGCATCAATTGCCGGTTGATCGCCAGAAAATAGCAAAATTGTCTCGCCATTAAGGCCTTCAGCCAGCTTCTCACCACCCAGTTGGATGATATCTTTACGATGCCCCATACTGGTGTTGCCTTTCACTGCATCCGGGATCTTGGCCAGAGTAAAACCCAAGTCCTGCAACAATTTCCCTTGAGCTGAAAACTCGGTCCATAAATTAGCGGTGCTGCCAGCCGATTGATAAACAAAGGCTGAAACCGGTTGTGGTGGCAGAGTAATATTCTGCTTTACCTCATTGAGACGATTGGCAAATTTATCAATCACTTGTTGCGCATCTTTTTCATGCCCTGTCGCCTGCCCCAGTACAAGGGCCAATTCTTGCCAGCTTTTGTCATCATAATTAATGACTAATGTGGGGGCAATTACCGACAATTGCTCATACAACTTCAATGCTGAATCGCCGCCAGTGGCAGAAATAATAATTAAATCAGGATCCATACCCGCGACCGCTTCTGCATTTGGCTCGGTGTGATACATCGGCACCAGTTTTCTCGACTGTGCCACATCTGACCACTGGGTAAAGAAACCTTGGTTATCCGCCACTGTGGTATCTGGTACTGTTGCCCCACTGGCAATCACCGGGGCATTGATAGCCAACAAGGTGCCGGTAATGGTAATGCTGGTGGATACAATTCGTATCGGCTGATGGGTCAGTGTCACCGGGCCTTTAGCTGTTTCTACTGTGCGCGACCAGGTCGCAGTGCTGTCATTGGCAGATGAAGGCGCTGGCTTACCTGTTGTTTCTTCAGCAGGTTTACAGCCGGATAAACAGAAAATCAGGGCGAAAAAACCAAAGCTAATAAATCGTGAACGGGATATTTTATGCTGAATATCTAGGGACATAACGACATTTTCTCTGCTGATGAGTCGGCGCTAAGTGAGTGTGTTTATATTTAGCGGATTGATATAAATAAGTGTTAATCATCTCTTTGCATTGATTTGCAATGTGAATGCTGAGCCGTAATTTACCATTCGCGAAAACTAATGATAGTAATTATTATTACAGTTTGTATCTCTGTGAAGGCCAATGTGTGCCACAGCAACCCTGACGAACAGAGTGGTTCTGAAGCCATGCCCGCCAATGCCATCATTTTTGCCGAGAGGTGCCTTGCGGTTTGGCGTTATGCACTTTGACGTAGCTAAATGCATAAAATCACGTTTTCACCAATGCGAGATTTCTGCTCAAAAATAGCTAAAAGAACCTAAAATAATAAATAGATAAATTTCTCTGCATATCATTCCTGTTGGTCTGATATGAATTTTTGTTATTGTTTTATTTATCACGCCAAATCTTATTTAATAAGATATTTAATTCTGTTGTTATATCTGTGGCTAATGACATCTCTGTAATTATATTAATTAATAGCTTTTAAACTTTAATGGTCAATTGACATTATCAGGCTGTATTTATATTCATAATAAATACATATTATGTAGTAAATTCTGATGGTTAGCTGTCATTTGTAATCACAAATCACGATTGTTATTTACATTTTAATAGGCAAAAG
Organism: Yersinia rohdei ATCC 43380; assembly: GCF_000173775.1. Lineage (GTDB taxonomy): Bacteria > Pseudomonadota > Gammaproteobacteria > Enterobacterales > Enterobacteriaceae > Yersinia > Yersinia rohdei. The sequence continues at coordinate 2,980 of NZ_ACCD01000009.1, read as the reverse complement.
CAATCAGTTGATTGTTATTGATCGGTGGTTGTGATCTTTTGTATTGGTTTTGTGCTATTTTGATCATTAATCCTGATAATAATATTCTTATGTGGAAATTATCAGCGATAAACACCTTGAAACCTCAAGGGAATAAACTAAAAATAAAATACAAAGGTATTGACGTGAATTTTCTAAAAAATATCACCATCAGGATGGCGCTATTATCTATTCTTGTTATATTTTTGCTTCTCTGGGGGGGCGTCTCTGCCTTTACATTATTCTCACTTAACCAATTGACGGATTCCCTACAGCAAAGCTCCCATCAACAGAAAAATATTCATATTCTTAACCAGGGTAATGATCAATATTTCCGTGCAGTAACACGTTTAAGTCGTGCCGCAGCTTATCGCCAAGCTGGAGCCATTACAGATGCCGACCGCGAATTAAAGTCGGCAGGTGCAGCACTTAAAATTACTAAAGATGCCCTAGAGAAGTTTACGCAACAATCCCCTAATGGGATGGATAAACAATTGACTGATGACACGATACAACGCTGGTCAACATTATTGAACAAAGGGATTGACCCGATGTTTAAAGCAGTTACAGATAATCGCTTTGAAGATTATAGCCATTTGTTTAACAACGTTTATCCTTCATTTAGCCGCGAGTTTGGGGCGGCAATAGATAAATACAACTCTAAGGCTAATGAAGAAACTGAAGCTGCAAATATACAAGTTCATTTATTAGTAAAATGGTGCGAATGGGCATTACTGGCTGCATTAATTGCTGGGGGCATCATTTTACTCTTTACTGACCGCTATATTGTCAATTATCTGGTGCAACCACTCAATGCGATTAAATCGCACTTTAAACTCTTGGCTGAAGGGCAGTTAGGCCACCCTATGACAGAGTTCGGTCGTAACTGTGTTGGGCAATTAATACCTTATTTACGTGAGATGCAAAATAGCCTGGTAAATACAGTATCAACCATCCGCAATAGCACCGATGCTATTTATACCGGCGCAGGTGAAATAGCCGCGGGTAATGCAGATCTCTCTTCGCGTACGGAACAACAAGCAGCAGCATTGGAAGAAACAGCGGCAAGTATGGAGCAGCTTAATGCGACTGTTAAACAGAATGCAGAGAATGCTCATCAGGCCAGTAAATTGGCGGAAAATGCGTCTATCACGGCGCAAAATGGCGGAAAAATTGTCAATAATGTGGTCGAGACCATGAGCAGTATTACTGAAAGCTCGCGCCGCATTGCGGATATTATTGGTGTAATAAACAGCATTGCTTTTCAGACCAATATTTTAGCATTAAATGCGGCAGTGGAAGCGGCAAGAGCTGGGGAACAGGGGCGTGGTTTTGCCGTGGTCGCCAGCGAAGTCCGCAATTTGGCTCAGCGTAGTGCTCAGGCGGCTAAGGAAATTGAAGGACTTATTAGTGAATCGGTATCACGGGTCAATATAGGGTCTCAACAAGTCTCAGAGGCTGGAAAAACGATGAGCACTATTGTTCAGGCGGTCACCAATGTGACTGATATTATGGGGGAAATTGCTTCAGCTTCTGATGAGCAGAGCCGAGGGATAGGCCAAATTGGTCAGGCGGTCGCAGAAATGGACGGGGTTACGCAACAAAATGCCTCCTTGGTGCAAGAATCTGCCGCCGCCGCCGCTTCTCTTGAAGAGCAGGCCCGCCAATTGACGCAGGCTGTTGCTGTTTTTAATCTATCGAACAATATATAAGTTGCTTGATAGAGATGAACTTAGCGAAAAAATTTAAGTATTACGAATAATTATCGTAATAAAGTATTGCCCTAATAATAGTATGGATAAACGCCCCCTATTTGTGCTAAATGCCAAACACGAATAGGGGATTGGCATTGCCTGCTAAAGATTTTTTATCATAAAAACGATATAATAAGTGCGTTTAAGAATCGTCTATTAATAATAAAAATACACTTCTCATTAGGTTAATAATAAATATGGCTATTTTTCGCGGTATTTTGTTTCTATTGATGATGATTATCTCATCATCATCTTTTGCCATTAACTGTCAACGTGCAACAACGCCGGTCGAGTACACTGTATGCGGTAATGAAGATTTACATTGGCTAGACCAGACATTCAGTGGCATTTATCAAGCAATGTTAGTGAAATATGATACTGAAACTGTCTATCAGCAACGGCGAGAATGGGCGAAGGCTCTTAATAGTTGTACCAGTAACAGTTGCATCCAGCGTGCCTATTTTCAAGGCATTGCGTCTATGTCTGATATTGACAAGAATTTTAACTGGAACGGCCAATGGTGGAATGTGACCAAAGGAAATGACCGTGGCGGTGTTATTAAAATAACTCGGGTTACAGACTGGGGATTTAGTATTGATAGCCATGCATGGTCAGGGGAGAACTCGGGTCATTTTATGGCAGAAGCACGGAAAGTCGAAGGATTAGCCGTGGTTGACCTGATTGAAAATACCGCCAGTTGCCGATTATTGTTGATCCCGATAAAAGACGGTTCAATGCAAGTACACAGCAACGGAAGTTGGGGTTGCCGTATTTCGATGCCAAAAGATGTTTTCATTGACGGCCAATATGTTCGAGCAGAAAAAGATCCCCGCCCAGCGCCAAACTTGCTGAATATTGGCATCTTTACAGATGCAGCCATTGATAAATCATTTCGCGATTTAGTCGGTAAAAATTATGATCAATTTGTCGCTTCAGCCAATGTCTATCTATATATCAATGATAAAGATAACCGAGGCGCAAAAGTGTTATCTACCTGGGTCAGAGGTGCAGCGAATAAACGGGCATCGATAATTATGTACAATCGCATAGGCCAAATATGGGCCGCCTACGTCGCACCAGAAAAAAATGGAAGTTTGCGAGTCCACTACTTTACTAATGTGCCGGAAAATAAAGAGAAAAGACCAAAGACTATTATGGAGTGGCAGCAGACGTTTATTGATAATTAAACCCTGCGTTCTTGATGCTAC
>NZ_ACCD01000010.1 GCF_000173775.1 Yersinia rohdei ATCC 43380 | reverse complement strand
GGCTCATTCACTTTCAGGGGGTTTTACTAAAAAACATTTCTGAAGCAAAAATTTATGCTGCCGTCAGTAAAATGACGAACAGAAAACATAGAGATAACTGGGAGTCAAAAGCGGGCTCGCTAAGAAGGCGTGGTGAGCTCGTAGAGCCGTTCGTTGAAGTGCCGGTTAGTATCTCAACGAAGGCGAAACACCTGGCATTAATGAAAGCGATTATGCGCGCCGCAGAACGCGACTGGAAATGGATAGAGCGTGGCCCAGTAATAAAGGTGCCACAAGAGCGAGGGCGGCGTGTTCGATGGCTTGAACCTCATGAAGCAATTCGGCTGATAAATGAATGTTCTGAACCATTGAAGTCGATTGTGGTATTTGCACTTGCTACGGGGCTTAGAAGATCGAACATAGTCGATTTGCAATGGCAGGATGTAGACCTTCAACGAAAGGTGTCTTGGATACACCCAGAGGAAAGTAAATCTGGACAGGCAATTGGTGTCGCTCTGAATGATATGTCATGCAAAGTATTGCGGGAACAAATTGGCCGGCACTCTCGATTTGTTTTTGTTCACACTTCAGCTTGGCACCGAGCGGACGGAACAAAAACAGCAGAGGTGAGGAAAATGCGCGTTGATGATAATACAGCATGGCGAACCGGATTGAAGCGATCTGGAATTACTGATTTCCGTTTCCACGATTTACGACATACCTGGGCAAGTTGGTTAGTCCAGGCCGGAGTACCACTATCGGCATTGCAGGAAATGGGAGGTTGGGAATCAATCGAAATGGTACGTCGATATGCTCATTTATCACCAAACCACTTAACTGAACATGCGCGAAAAATTGATGAGGTTATGGGGATTAATGTCACTAATCTGACACTTTTAAAAAACGTTGCTGAAAATTAGGAGTGAAATACAGGCCCCTACAGGATTCGAATACGGGCCCTATAACCCTTGTTATTACAGCATTTTTATCTGTTCGAAAAACGCCGGAGCCCCCAATTAGGCCCCCAATCATACTTTGCTGAAAACATCAGCGATTTCGAGCCCGGTGATTGTAACGATGAACTACCGCGCTGCCAACATCCCCGGATAGTGTTTAGCAATGATGTCGTTCATCCGCTCAATCAACTCCAGACGCTTGAAGGTTAAGTGCGCAGTTCCCTTCTGAAAATAACGAATGCTGAAAAATTCATCTTCGTAAACATCCGTCGAAGGGTTATCCCTAATATGATTCATCAACCGTATAGTGATATCGCCACGGTTGTCGGGTATCGGTTTACCATCCAGCAGAAATAGCATTCGTTCTAAGTCTGCCAGTTGATCCCGCCGCCGACCCCAGTTAAGCCCAAATCCCCACCGGTCACATTTGACCAGTCCAGTCACGATGATTTTCTTGCCAAACTTGCAGGGGTTGTTCGTCTTAAAATCCCAGCTTAGGCCTTTAAATACATTGATAACACCCCGTTCAAATACGTCTCCTTTACTCTGATGCAACTGCTCAAACGTACTGAGAATATTGGCTTCGCTGACTGCAGGAATGTTATCTCCCTCAAGGTTTCTGTACCACTGGTCACGGGCTTGGGCATCCATCAGGCTCAGCATCCCTGATTTTTTCATCAGGTCTCGCCATATACCGCGATCGAGATTGCAGGTAATCACTTTCATGGCTGTTTCTGCTTTCTCCATGAACCAGCAGCCAGTACGGAAGTCTTGTCGCATGGCCCAGTCCTTTGCAACTCCACCGCCAATGCTGTTGGTGATGGCCGAGATATCCTCAAGCTGGTGAATAAGCGCGTCAATCTGCACCAACGCGGCGTTACGCAAGGTGATGATACGTTCAATGCTGGTGGAGCAAATCACATCGGTGTGGCCGGTTAGAACCTGCGGCTCGCCGATAACTGCGCTGAGTGAAGTAGACATCGTAGGAACTCCATAAAAGCAAAAACGCCAACTCTTGTTGTTGGCGTCGAGGAAGAGGGATATTTCAGGTACCCGTGTCTGCCGTTCAAGATAGTTCCTGATACACCGCGATGTAGACATAACCGTGACTGCCCAGCGTATCCGCTTCACAGACAAATTCTCCATGCCGAACCGTAATGCCTTGCTGACGGCGTGGATCCAGCGCCCCGGACAGCAGCTGTGACTCCAGTTTGGTTATCAGCTCTGGAAATGCAGCATCAAGAGCCTGAGTGGCTTGAGGGGAAAAGGTACCGACAATATTGGCTCTGTCACTCAGAAAGTGCAGGTTTGCTCCCTCCTGTACCAGCCTGGCACCTAAACGTGGCGTAATATCACGTTTCAGGCCCCATATTGGGGAAATAGTAATGTGGTTATTCATGTTAACTCTCTCTGTGGAATAGGATTGAGGGGCTCGGTTGGGTACAGCAACGTTGGCGGAAAATGCGCACACCACAGACCTGCGGCCTGGCGAGCACGGGCGATATCGCCCTTACTCAGCGTCGGGTCTTGTGCCAGTGCGCTGAACCCGTTACGACCAATTCGCACTAAGGCATATTTCTCAACCAGTGTGTTGATGGTGTCGCCCACTGAAATCCCTTGTTCTATCTGCTGCACAATCAACTGTTCATCGTGATAGGCCGTATCGTTGAGGCTCAGGCCATAGTGGTGCTCAAGCAGGAAAGCGAGCAGTTGTTGATAAATAACAGGCACGGGTAATGCGCCCAGTGTGATGGGACATGGTTTCATGGGGATATTCTCAATGTGGATAATTTGGGATTAAGTCAGGAAGATATTAGGAGTTACCAAATCGTTTGGTTGAATGGAACATCACCTTATATCAATCGATTAATGCAAAAATGGCATGACTTTCTGGATGATGCAGAGCGTAAGCACGCAACCGATAGAAGTGTTCGGTCATAAGCTCATTTTCAGTACGGCAAGCATGGTGACTGTAAGCCATTAGGCAAGCGGCAATACCCGCCGCTTCGCGGCTGACGGTGGCACCATGACCATTAAACTCGTTAAACAACGCGTAGTCTTGCTCCATGCCCGGCACCATAAATGCCCCGCCGTTACTGAGCGTATAGTAGTTCCAGAAGTCGCCGCGATAGTCTTCACACCATCGGTCCAGCCAACCAAACACCTGTCGCTCAATCAAAACCCATTGAGGTATCTCACCAAAATGGTCAGGCCAGAATTGAATGCGCTGAGAGTCGGTAACCGGCGTGGCGGTTAGTGTGTCCATCTGAGTTGTCGTTGGGATATTCATGAGTAATGCCCTTCTTTAATAAAGATAAATAGCAAAACAGGCTCCTCCGGAAACCGGGGAGCCTGTTTAAGGAATAGGTTAATAATGAGAGTCGATATTTAAGGTCGTGGGCGAAAGTTGATGGAGATACAGCATCTCCCTGATTACAAACCCGTTATCGTTGGGATAACGGGCGGTGGCTTTCCCTGAATATTGGCATAACGCCTGTGCCTGATGGCTGTTTTAAATACATTTTGCTGACAGGTAACCCTACCAATTTTATCGATGGGTAAAGAGAAAAGATAATGGGTTGTGCAGATCAATAACGCGAAACCGATCGTTAAAATCGATCGTCACTGGAGGTGTGAAACAGCATCAGAGCACAGCCTGTTTAAGCTGCTCAGCCATGACCCACAGTGCACGATTGAGTTTGATGTCACCATCGATACCACTGATAGCACGGGTCCGGGCACGTTTTCCTCCAGTGCTCTTACCCGACAGCCCGCCTTTGGTCAGATTCTCCTGCACACGCTGAAATGTTGTCCAGAGGTCATCTTTCTTATCTTCCCAGCGACGAGGCATCAGGATTTGGGACTCCGTGACTGGATGGTGCTCCTCACCGTAACGGTAGGTCAATGCAGCATGGGCCAATGCATGTTGGTGCTCTGCTGACAGCGTCAATGACTGCATGCTTTCACGACTTTCTTCTATCTGGTCAAATATCCCCAGCACTTCGTAGGCCCCTTCAATCACCTTTTCCACCACATCCCCTTTATGCGGTACACGAATTTCGCCAAAACTCTGACCACAAACCAGGCCGTTACTGCAGATTTCGCGGAACATACCCGGCAGCATTTGATAGCTGCTAGACCCATCGTGGCTGTTGAGCAGAACAATCTCCTGCACTTCTCTCTGCGTGATTTGCTCTGTTCGGCGTAACCGCACCATATGCTTGGTATGCTCACGTTTATCCAAATCTCGTACTCGGGTCTGACAGGCAAAGAACGGCACAAACCCTTCTTCTCGCAACTTATCCAATAACGTAATAGTAGGAATATAGGTATACCGCGAACTGCGGGAGGCATGCTTATCTTCAGTGAATACACTTGGGACATAGTAGGCTAACTCATCATGTGTCAGGGGGCGGTCACGGCGAACCGAGTTCACACGGCCAAAACGGGACGCTAAACGGGTCATATTTCTATCCTTAAAACGTAAAAAAGCCACTGCCTCCTGAGAGGTAGCGGCTAGGGATATAGGTAAAAGTGATATACAGAGGAACGTTGAGGTATGTGATTTACAGATGCTCAACACGGCATTTCAGCGTATCAGCTGCAATCTGTAGCATCCGCATCAACAAGTACTTCCGCTAGTCAGAAACCAGTGTCATTGCCCATAGATATGGCAGATAGCCTGCGGAAGTGTGTTCCCAGATTAACCTCAGCCATATAGTTAAAGACTGTCTGATTCAGCAATACCGTCATCTGCCAATGCGTGGCTGATGTTATTCACCACCGTATGGGTGTCGAGTTTTATCTCTGCCAGCAGTTTCCCCGTTTCTGGAGTACCTTTATAAACGTAAAGTGACGCGACTGGCTCACCGTCATCATTTGTTCCGGCTGAGACTTGATAGCTGGTATCACCCTTTCTGACCGTGAATTCCTGAATGCTAATAACCTGATTACTCTGATATGCATAAGAGGTATTACCCACCGGAACGGTGATATTCATCTCTTTACTTTTTGCACTGATCTTACCAAAAGAGTAAGACACCGTCGGAGTGACAATACATATTTCCACTTCCTTTTTATGGTTAAGTGTCTGCGCATAAAAGACAGGTTTTGCGCAGCGCTGAGTCTGGCGGAGTGACACCGATGTATCTGCCTGAGCAACTGTCACCGATGGGAGTAAAAGCCCCGCGCTTAGCAGCCAAAAACCGACAATACTTTTTAATACATTCATCATTTTCATTCACCCACTTCCGGTAACACGACATAAATATCCCTGCCCCTGACCTCAATGGTCAGAGGCTCCTTATTGCCGGTGTTCATCAGGGCCAGTGCCCGATAAAAACGCCCGCTAACCTCTTCCTTTAAGTCCGTCACGCGAATACAGCGCTCATCAATACCTTCCCGTTGCATGATCTGGGTAACAGTAGAGCAGGCACTCTGCGCAAGTTGTTCGGTGCCTGACTGCTTTTTAAATTGTTCACCGGCTATGACCGACAACACGGTACAAAGCAGCCAAACTTGTAACAAACGCCAAGGCTTCCCCTGACGTTCGTCACGTTGTCGCAGATAAACCATGGGTAACAGGAAATATAAGAATGAAGGTGAGAATTTATCTTGTTTCATCAATCTGAACCGGTCGAGCAGCACCCAAATAAGGGAGAGCATCATATACAGGCCAAGTGCAATTTCTTTAGGGAAGAAAATAACGAACGGTACCCAGAGTATGGGAAGAATAATGGCCAGAGCCCAGGCATAGCCGTCTTGTTTTGACAGAGGATAAGGTTTTAGCATAATGGCCTCACGTCCTGCAGCACAAAAGCCAGATGAAAGGAACAGCATTGCAGCATGGTCATACTCCTTTATGAATCAATATATAAAATGGAATTGAGGGTTAACAACCTTTCTGGAAAGGGGATCGTAGCGAGATGTGGGAAGGAGAGATAATCGTTAATTAAGATCAATAAGCTAAAACTGATCGTTGAAACCTATTGATAATAACGATCGTTATATCCTTATTAATAGTTAAAGTCTATCATTATTTTATCTTCGATCGGCGAAACAGATCGAACGAAAGACACTCCTTCTGGTCACCAATGATGTCAACCGATGCCAGAGGCATGTCATGAGAGAAAGCAACCAATCGCGAATATTGGCTAATCCTTTTTTGACGATATGTGAAGTCAACAGGGCTTCCACGACATCAACAACAATGTCACTTACAAGGCGGACAAGGTTCTCCTTTGTTGTTCGACTGACGTTTTCATCAGGCAGGCAAGTGACAATATGACGGGGACTATCAGGTAACGACATCAGTAACGTTTCTCGCCATTGATGCATATTGAAGCCTTCCGAGGCTGACACCGCTAAAACGGGATGGACTGGAGAAAATATGGCCTCCACCTGGTTCACCCTCTCTTCTAGATTCTGTTGCTGAAGCAAGGAGGGTTGGCCTGTGGTGGGGTCCCATTCTCGAGAGGGTTCAATTTTATCAGCCTGATTGAGGACAAAAAGAAAGCGCGTGGGGTCTGCTCCCTGCGAAATCAATTTCCTATAGCAGCGAATGTCATCACTCCATGCCCGGTCATCTGCTTTAAGCACCCAGATAATCAGGTCCAGTTGATTCAGCCAGTGATATAAGCGGGTCAGTCCTTTAGCAAGGTCTGATATTTCATCATCTTCTGGAAATTCCATGATAAGCAAAGTGTGCGGTATAGGGTTCAGTTGATAATCCTGTATCTGTAGGGTACACCCTTTGACTGCACTGACATTGGCGGGGGATGCATTAAATAAGGTATTGCAGAGACTGGATTTACCCACACCGCTTTTACCCATGATGCCAATAGCGGGCTTATAAGAAACAGTTTTGTAGAGATTATGATCGATACGGGGGGCTGTATCAGCAGAAAGAGAGGAAAATACCTGCGTCAATGGCATGACTGTCGGAGTTTCTTTGTTCATCAATATTACCTACGATAATGAGTGAGTCAGAGTATCGTTGAGGTAATATCTATCTGAAAAAATATTGAAATTGATATTTAGATGCACTATTTTTGTTTTAAATATTCCCTACCTTTCAGATGAAAACGTTCTTTATTATTACCCGAGTCAACACCAATATATAGATTGGTTGAATTTTCAAATTTTTTACTGAGAACTGGTGAGCTTAATCTTTGCTCTAAGGTGACAGGCTTATGATACACAGGAATAAAAAAACCACCTGAATCATTACACTCTTTCCGTCTTTCAAAAATAGGGGCGGCCCCCGCATATTTACTAGAGAAAGTTCTCATGAACTCACTTCGGATAATATCTGTCTGCCTAAGGTATTTGATATTGAAAAAATCATAGAAACCACCATATTTATCCCATAGGTTAGGTGTGATTAATAATGGCTGGTACATGACATGATAATTCACATGAGATTCTTCATCATTTTTTAAAACCCTTCCGTCGAAGAAGGTTTTCAGGAAGACTATATAACACTGTTCAGGAAGACTTCTACTATTTTTACCTATGATCACATTATTAAAATCATTATAAATCTCTTGATGGACCCCAACTTTTATCTGCTCAATACCATCTTTCTCTCTGTCTCCTAGTGAAAGAGCGAAAGAATCATGAATGCGAAATCCACCGGAGAGCATGAGAATTTGCTCCTTAGGTGTAAATGTATCAAAAACTGAAAATCGCGGTACCATCCTTAATGGCACCTTTTCCGTTTCTACTTTTTGCATTTCCTGTCGTATTAGTGACTCCAGATATCCTGACCCTGTTACCCCGTTCTCCTCTGCTTTTTTTTTAGCCCATTCGTAAACCACCGAATCAGGAATATAAGCTGTGATTTTCTGTTTACTCGCCAATGTATTAAACACTCCTATCGGTATAAAAATGACGCACCTAAAGTCACTAAAATAAATATTACTTTATAAATTGTAACCTACCATAAGTAACCTACTTTTAAACAAAACACAATAAATCATAGTATTAATTAAAAGTTATGGATCCGTTTTTTTTGACGTTGTTACAGACGATAGCGACCTGTAAGCCATCTATTTTCTTATGGGCTGAGTGAATGATAGCGATACAGTAAAAGAAAACAGCACGGATCATCACTAGTAAACAACCTGCCGTTTCTCTATATCAGTGACTGGCAGCTTAGAGGTGTCTGGAGTAAACAACTAAAATACGTTGTCCTGAGCAAGCCTAACCCTCTTTTTAAAACGCCTAACTCCCTCGAAAAGTAAAACGATAACTCGGGAGTGATTTCGGCAGATTTACATACTTATTGGGGCCTGATTTTGGCTAATCCTTCTACTATTGCAAACTGCCTGTATCCACACCCTCTTGTCTCCGTATTGTTAATAATGGGAGGAGTGTTATCTAAGGTTATATGGGGATGAATAGAACTACGAGTACAACTAGCCATTTGTATGTATTGAAATACTGAGAATAAAAGAGATAACCCTCATTCCGTAAATAATAACTAGAGATCCGATGAATTGAACTCAATCAGCTAAGGACTCAACGTAATGAACAAGAAGAAATCAGATAAATGCACATCTAATGAATACTATGTCAAAAGGATCAGCGAAACCGTAGATAAAGCCCTGGCGGACTATCCCCGTGTCATGGCTGTAAGGTTCGACCTTCGTTTCCCTGACGAAGAAGACAGAGTGGACTGCCCTACACGCTATTACGATGCCCCCGATGTTATTTCCAATTTTATCGCCTCAGTGAAATCCCAGATTGAAGAAGACATTAAACGCAAAAGGAAAGCCGGTAAGACATCGCTGACCTGTAAGGTAAGGTTCGTATGGGTGCGAGAACTCAATCAGGATGAAACAAAATACCACTATCACGTCCTTTTACTGCTCAACAAGGATGCCTATTCCTGGCCTGGTAAAAGACATACAGGACCGTCATTTAATTTTTCCAGTATTTACCAAATCGTGATTACCGCCTGGATCCGCGCAATTAAACGCAATGGTCATGAAAAAATACATCATGGGCTTGTCCATCTACCTACCAACGGGTTTTATTCTTTAAATCGTAATAAACCTGACTTTGAAACTGATTACGAAGCATTAACCGAAAGAGCAATATATCTGGCTAAGGAATTTAGCAAAGACCACTCAGATGGCAGACGTAATCTGGGATGCTCTCAGGGATAAACGGTAAAACATTATTTTATAACTCGCATGTGGATGTTGAGAAGGAGAAAGTGCCAACGGTTAATCATTACCTATACGGCACATCTCCATACCTCTCAACGTTCCATATGGAGAAAACCATGATGACAACTCAGAATAACGTATCGGCCTTACTGAATGACCGAATGGTAGATATGTCATTTATCACGCAGTTTACCGGCCTTACTGATAAGTGGTTTTACAAACTGATTAAAGACGGCTCATTCCCCAAACCCATTAAAATGGGGAGAAGTTCTCGGTGGTTACAAAGCGAGGTAGAAAACTGGTTAAATGAACGTATCGTTCAGTCCCGCCAATAGCATCTTGTTTAGCAATTAATCGACACCAACCTCCCCCACGATTTCCGCCTACGGCTTGCATCAATATCAGCCCTCGAGGGTGGATGACGCATGCCAGCAATTCGGCCGAAAGGGGTATACCTCATTATTCGCGGGTCACTACCACGGGAAAAATACTGCAAGCTGTGTAAACCAACATTCACCGTATCAAATACATGCCAAAAAGGCTTCTGAACTCCCAATTTTCTCACTGTATAGCTATACAACATCATTACCCCAAAGCAATTCCATGAACCGCCCTGACAACAGAGGGCTCACGAGTTAATAGTGCAAATATTTTTCTAGGTTCAGCAGTTGAATGCTATTACTGCCCTTCCTGCCATAACCCGCTGCAATTACAACATACTCATGTCTCAGGGCGTCTATTCATTCATGACCAGGAGCATCCCAATTTTAACCCCGATATAAACTGTAAATACCGAACAAAAATGGCATCAACATCGTCACAAACTACTGATGCCTTAAGTACCCTGCGCAAGACTATCATGGCCCAACATGTGCCATTGAGTTCTCTGCCACACAGAGCTTACTTCTGTGTGCTATGCCAGCATAAGTATACTGGGCCAAAGACATGCCCCCAATGCCAGCAACTCCTGTATACGACGGAAAACCGTTTGAGCGATGACCATCGGATTGCGGGAGAATAAATCAAAAACCACTACCAGATAAGCCCTGCATTTGCCCATTCAGAGATACGCCACATCTCACCACTATTTAGGTGTCTAAATTCAGTGCACTGCTATACTCTGACGATTACAGAAATCGCTTTTTCTTTAAAGAGTTTTGAATAAACTGGTTTTCCTCATCACGGTCTGACCTGTACTGCAATCACTTAATGCTTGCTTGGGCAATCAGTGGTGTTGTTTCTGTCTTGATGACTCCCCAGTAGACTTGAAAAACCTCTTTTGCCAAATCGATGCCAATACTTTTAACATTCATGATGATCGCTCCGCTCAATTAGTGACGATTTATTATCCTGCAGTGGCACAAGAGGGAGAGATCATTCCATTAACAGCGTTATTTTTTACTTCAATTGCCAAAAACATAAATAATGTCAATGCTTGATGCCATCTTCCCACGCTATAATTATTTTCATAATTTTTAGAGAGAATTTATTGTCTTTATGGACAGGCAATCATGATCTTAGGATTGGTAATGATAAAGTTAGGATGGCAACGCCCAGTATGATTATATGAGCAATATTTTTGAAAGAGAGCATGAAAATATCCGAGTTCTTTCACTGTTTTCTGGCGGTGGTGGCATGGATTTTGGCATTGAATCTGCCGGTGGGAAGGTTGTTTTTGCTAATGATATTGTTGAAAACGCCTGTAAGACATTAGATAAGTATTTTCCTGACTCAGATATCAGACTTGGCGATATATCCAATATCCAGAGTTTTCCATGTGTTGATGTTGTTGTTGGCGGTTACCCGTGCCAGTCATTTTCGATGGCGGGTAACAGAAAGCCGGATAGTGATGCTCGGAGCAATCTTTATAAGCAGTTTTTACGTGTGTTAAATATTGTCCGTCCAAAATATTTTGTGGCAGAGAATGTGTCTGGATTACAGCAACTTGGTGCGGGCAGTTTTTTAGAACAACAACTTACAGCATACCAGCAAGCTGGTTATCAGGTCAGTTATCATCTGGTTAATGCTAAAGAATATGGTGTGCCACAGTCACGTAAGCGTTTGTTTATTATTGGTGTACGAAAAGATTTAGATCAATATTTTGAGTTCCCTCTAGCCACTCACGGTAAGCTAAGCCAGAAGAACCCTCATTTAAAACCTTATGCGTCTCATGGTGATGCTATTTGCGATCTTCCCTTATGGCCAGAAGGGGAGTTTTATGAACGTCCCCATGATCCAGAAGGCCATTTTTCATGGTATTTCATGTCAAGGAATCGTAAGGCTAAATGGGATAGCCCTGCTTATACCGTAGTAGCTAACTGGCGACATGTCACATTGCATCCAGCAAGCCCAGTCATGAAACTAACCTGGTCAAACCTTGATGACGGCTGGAAACAACGCTGGGACTTTTCCGATGAATACGAACACTTAACTGTTGATGATACCCGCCCTAAATTGGAGCAAGCCAGACGTTTGTCATGGCGAGAATGTGCTCGCATACAAACGTTTCGCCACGATTATGAACCGGTAGGGGATATTGATGCCAAATTTACCCAAATAGGTAATGCGGTTCCTCCTATGCTAGCTGAGGTTCTTTTTAGCCACCTTTTTTCAGGCGCAGGCTTGAAGAATCTCTCGATAAAAGCAGGTAATTGAAATGGAGGAGTCTTTCCCGGTTACTTTAGATGAGTGGAATACCGCCCTAGTTAGAGCCATTTTTTTTGACCCTTCTTGTATTGGTTCAACACTGAGTCGTATTGATGCGACCGGACGCATTTTTGATAAATTGAAAGGTACTCGTAGTAAAGAAGAAGCTAAAGGTAGCTTTTTGAATGCATTTGGTACTAGTGCAGAAAAGATACAAAATTATTTTAGAGATGAACTAAGGCTTGATATATTAGCGGCGAGAAACGGGGTTCCTCCTCATTTTGCTATCTTATATTTAACGTTACTTGCCGCAAGTGCTGATGATGACACCTATGATGAAGGTGATTTTCGTGTTAGATTTTCCCTTCTGCTAGGTTTTGATAAAGATAAGAAATTTATCTTTAGTGAACTCCCTAAAATGTGGGAGCGATTAGAAAGATGGAGTCATAATAAAAAAGAATGTGCGCATCTTATTTTACCAGATCCTCATCGCGAAACATTAATTGGTTATTCAAAAAGACTTTCCTTTCCATCTTATAAAGACGATTTATTACTAAGACGCTTGCTGGCTGATAAAAATCTGGATAGTCATTCAACATTTGAATCAATTAGTCAAATCATTCATCAAAAGATAAGTTCCTTCAGTCAAACATTCATCAATGAATTTGATCAGTTTAGAAGGCTGCTATTAAAGGCTTTATCGAAGCAAGCTTATAACAGCCCATTTTGGGGTGCCGTTCGAGATATTACTCGACACAAGGAAAACCAACAAGTAACTGCGAATGGACGTTTTTGCATACAGTTAGAAGATGCTACTGATATGTGGAACCCCGAAATTTATTTATTGATGGATAGCAAAGGGGCTAAGGAATTAGGTACCAATCGAATCTACACACTACCACAGAAAACAGAAAATTATAGCAAAGGCTATTGTAAATCAGATGTAAATAACACTCTGATACACATTTCATTACTATTACAAAAACATAAAAAAGGATTATCGCAATCGCGAGTAGGCATGGCATTGCAGGCTGGATGTTTACCGCTATTTCGGGATGATTCGGGATTTATGAATTCTGATGGTCACTATTTTGACGATGGTCCAGTTTGTCTAGTAATCAGCAGTAACTATGTAAGGAAAGTTTATGCGGTATGTAATCATATAAAGTTAAGATTCCATTCATTAGGACTTACCCCAGAGCTGAATGAATGGCAACTTATTGTATTTGAATCAGTAAATCAACAGGCATTGCTCACTTTGGCAACTGCTCTTCCTAAACTCGCCCAACGATTTTTTATTCAAAATTGGATGCCTATAAGACCTCATTTGGCTGGCGGAGCGCGCTTTGGGCAAGCAGTGTTACTTAATCCGGCCAGTACTCCATTTATTCGTATGGAAGGAGCTAGTAGCGGAAGATTCGTAATTAGTGACTCTGCGGATAATAAACTGGCTACAGGCGAACTTACGGTCAGTGACGACGGATTATATATTTCATCTGAAAAGTTGGTTGCCATTTCCGGACAAACACTTTGCCGTTATTTATTAACACTGGACCAACAAGAATCACCTCTGGTTTATGATGTTTGTGTATTAGACCATGCTCCTGATGCAGCTTATCGACGTTTAAATGAACCAAATAATTGGTTGATTGATGGTCCTATGGGAACTTTAGTACCATTTAATGATATTGCTAATAATGTACCTGCCTCTAGGTCTATAAATAAGCTAAAACTTACCCCTATGGGGGGGGAGTGGTCATTATGGCAACAAAATGAATATCCGCCTGCAGAATGCGAATCTATTGATTTGCATTCTATTCCTATTGCGCTCGACTGGTTAGTCGAAGCGCTGGCGCTGCGTTTTCAAAGGCGTAGCACACTGCCTTTTGATGAACTGAATAAACATCTTATACCAGTTTCAATCGCTGTAAACATTCCTGTTTGGCGATTACGTCGAATGCTGTTTACGACTGGCTGGCTTTCAATGACTGAGAGTCGTTATGCTCCTTATCCGTTAGTAACACTGGCTATCCGTACAATATCAGTTTCTGACGAGAAAGCGGGTGTAGTTGCTCGTATCTGTGGAATGATGACAAAAAGCGAGCGTAATCAACTGCAGTGCGCACTGGTAGATGGCGAGCAAGTTAAACGGTGGTCAGTATTAGGTCATGATCTTGCAGCCGGTTGTATTGAGTTAAATTTGACAGGTATTGAGCGCGTAGAAACATTGATTGAACAGTTTGGTTTGAAATTGGTCACCAAAACAGATTTTTCTGTCAGCCCATTAAGTGGTGTAATCCTACCAATAACCCAAATAAAAAATATCCCAACGCTACCTGAAAACATCAACGTGTCGACTTGGCAGGAAGGGAAAAATATGTGGTCTGAAGAGACTACGGCAATTGATCCTAGCGGCAATGCTTTAATGCGCTGCCAGGAAAAACAGCGTAATCGTTATTTTATCACTACTCAAAATGCTTGCTGGCAGACCGATAGTTTTGCTTGGGGATTGGTCGTTCAGGCTATTTTTTCAAAAAAAACATTGGGTTATCAGAGCCATAATGGCGATCTCTCTTGGTCAAAAAATCTCATTGCATTACCGCTTCCTCTAACACAATGGTGGTTACATTTTGCTGGTGGTTGCCTTTCCATTAGTGATAACGGCAGCATTTCATTTTTAGGTGGAGGTAGTTCCATGTGGGGCGATATCGATTGTTCAGATGAGACAGAGCAACTATATATCGATCGAGCTACTGTTCGCCGCTCACGAGCATTAAAGCTACGTAGAGCTCGATAATAACGATAATACGAACAAATTATTTGTTTTTTTATTCACAATGAACATATTGAGTTGGTATATAGAGGAGTTCAATCCGGATGGTTAAAAAACAGAGCGTTATAAAAGAACGACTGAGCCAGATGTACTGTTTTGCTATAGAACCTCACGAATTAGCAAACTGCCTGAAAGAATGCAAGCAGAAGCTTATTATGGCTGGCGCTAAAGCAGATAACTTACCTAGAACGTTAACTCAAAAATTGCATTTTTTGAGTAAGCTACAGCCGAAAGCGCAACTTATTATTCAGACGTGGTTTAGTACTAACATTCAGTTTTCTGAGCATAATGATCCTAATGAAATCCTTAATGAACTTCTGTTGAAAGAAAAAAGTGGCGATGATGTAGAACATTTAAAGCCACTATGGCGTGCCATTCTGGGATTTTACGTCTCTCAACCCTGTCCAGAGATTATTGAACGGTTTCTGAATGATGAAGAAATGAATCAACTCAATAATGGTGATACTGAGAAATATAATGCTAATTTGTTTGCACAATCTGCCCTTAATGTGACAGATGAAGATATAGAACAATGTTTATTAATTGGTCAGGGACAGAATATATCTCCTTCTGATCGGATACTACCTATGTTTATCGCTGGTCTAACTGATACGCTTAATGGTAATCAGAATTCGGCTATTTTATGGAAAGAAAAACTAGCCACTCATCCTCTCCCAATGGCAAAAAAACTTGAAGGTATTATTGCAGAGTTCGAGTCTGGTCATGGCCAGAAAATAGCTGATAGTCTAGCGGTATTACCAGCAGAATTTGTTACACCAGAGAGCATGGATGACAATATAGATAACATAACGTTTGTTGGTATTGTTACTAAATTACTCCCATCAGGTGCCTTCTTCGTTACACCGATTGCCTTATTTATTGATAATGGTTTGAGGGATCTATCAGAGGAAAACGCAAAATTTTTGTATCCTCATCATGGTGAAACCGTCGGCTTTATGAATCATTTCTCCAGAAATTTTACACAAGGAGAATTGGGGATATGGCAAGCCACTCATCAGCCATCCGATAAGCTTGCTCAATACGTTCTGACTAGGTATCAGTCACGCATATATCCTATCATCAGGCTTCCACATCAGCTCAGCGAGCCGGATGCTATAAGAGAGTGGTTGTTAACCCAGTATCAGCCAAAAAATGATTCTCCCGTTATTTTTCTACTAGATGATGGTATTGCATTAAGGCTTCCTGGTGATATAGCAGACCCTAAAAAATACGATTTTGATTCACCATTAGATAGCTATAGAGAATTAGCTTGCATTGAATTATGTTCCCGGAAAATTACCCTTGCGACCCAACTTCCAACGCTCACAGAAAAATATGACTGTGCTCCAGCCAGTACATGGATAAAGAGATTAATAAAGTTGAATTATTCATCGATAGACTTTCCTGCTTTTAGCAAAGCGCAGTTACAAAACTTAGCCTACTTTATTGAGAGCAATGAATCTGAGAACGATAAATATATTCGTGCCTTAGCTCATCTGGAACAAGTCGTAGTTTCAAGAGAGTTTTTGGATAGTATGGTTCAGAAATTGCTGAACTTGCCTGTAGTAGAAGCTCAAATTAATGAACAAAAGAAAGTGATACTTTCTGGTTATGAGAATGAACAAGAAAAACTAAGATTGGTGATTGCATCACTGGTAGACAAAAAAACGCAGCTTGAAGCCGAAGTTGATAATCAAAAAAAACGTCTGAAAGCTGAAACAGAGCGATCGAAAAAAGTAATTCGCCAACAGGAAGCAGAACTAGATTCACGCATAAGGCAAACCTTCGAAAATGCATCTCAGGCTGGCATCGAAACGTTGGCGCAAACTGCACTATTACGCGCATTGACTGCTGATGTTACAGGACCGGTTTCTCAGTTAGAACCTATGGGTAAATTAGAGCCAGATACTGTAATGGCACCTTCATTGGCGTTAAAGCCTTTTAAATTGCCGGTAGCAGTTGAAATCACCAATAAAAGACGGTTACTAACGATAATAGAGGAGCAAGCGGCAGTAACTGGGTTAAGTGAAACGTTATTATCCAGTATTATTGCTGCCGCGAATGTAACCCCTATTATTGGATTACTGGGAAAATATACTAAAAAAGTGCTTTCTACCGTGGCAAATATTCTGTCAAGTGGGGTACGGGGGGAAGTCTCTATTCACGGTGATCTTTTTAGCATCAGTGATTTAATGAGATCTCCCGTATTAGTCAGAAGCCTAGAAGACACTTGTACCATGTCTCTGGGAGATTTCCTGGCGCACCAGCAAGCGAATGGGCAGGCTACTGTGGTGGAATTACGTGGATTTAACCGCATGCCGCCAGAAACATTGTTGCCCGAGTTGAGTGATTGCCTACTGAGTGATAAACAAGCATCTGGCTTCTGCTGGACAGACGAACAGCAGAAGCTACGCCATCTTTCAATCAACCACCCTATCTTATTTGTGCTGACATTTGTTATTGGCAAAAGCACATTTCCATTACAAGGATCAGCTTCCAACAGATTACCGGTATTTTTAACCGAGAATATTTGGGGGGATGAGCAACCTGCAGTTGATACTAATGATGTAACTGTGACATATGTAACATCGGTAGTCTGGCAATTGCTTTATGCAACTCTGCAACAATTTAGCAGCCATAGTCATAACGAACTGGAAAGCTTGAAAAACTTACTAAATGATTTCGGTTTTACTGAGCAAAAATCAGAAGGAATTGCCAAGCTAGCGTTTGAAGCTGGGCGTAGCCCATCAGCGAATCTGGTTTCAGATATCGAATCACTAACTCCGGTATTGATGAATTATGCTCGGGAAATTACCCAAGGCGAAGTCACTGCTGTACTTGATTGCCTGTTTCAGGCATAAGAAAGAGGCTTGGTATGAATAATCCACTTGAAACATTTGAATCAATTAGAGATTTCTACATCGCTTATCTTGAAACTGCCTTCCGAATCGGCGCTCCAGCTATTCAGAAATATCGTCGAGAATTACTTGAAAAACAAGGGACGTTGTGTGCGGATCTATTTTTGGAGCCAATGCCCCGATATAAAGACTATGGTTTAACTATCAGTGATTTGCTGGATGCCCCGAAAGGGGAAACATGGCTACCGGGGTTTACTATCCCGCAAAGAGCTGCATTTATCGATCTCTGTTTGGGCGGCCTTTTACCCCGCGACCCTATGGATACAATCAAAGGGCGTTTTAAACTCTATACCCATCAATTAGAAATGTTAAAACGAGGTGTGCAACCCGGAATGCCGGGTATTGTTACTTCAGGAACAGGCTCCGGTAAAACAGAATCTTTCTTACTACCTGTTTTTGCTCAAATTGCTAAAGAGGCAAGTCAGTGGTCGCAAAGTTCTGAGCTTAAAAGTTGGCAACCATGGTGGAGTGAGCCAAACGCCCAACCTACCTTTGTACGAGATCGAGAAGCATCCACTTCTGGGCGCCCTAAAGCTGTGCGAGCATTAATCCTCTATCCGATGAATGCGCTGGTAGAAGATCAATTAGTCCGCATGCGCCGAGCACTCGACTCTGATGAAGCTCACAAAGTGATGGATTCTCATTTTGGTGGGAATCGTATTTTCTTTGGTCGTTATACTAGTGCAACGAAAGTAACGGGATGGTTAGATCACCCTCGGCTACGTAATGATCCAAAAGAGAAAAAACGTGTAGCTGTTAAAGTCACTGAATTACGTAAATACATGCAATTTGCTGATAAGACACATAAAGAGGCGGTGTATCAAGGGAAACGCGATGAGGATGACAATTTACAGTTCAATTTCCCGAGACCGGATGGGGCCGAAGTGCTCAGCCGTTGGGAAATGCAAAAAACGCCGCCAGATATTCTCATTACCAACACCAGCATGCTCTCAACTATGCTGGTGCGTGAAATTGACGATCCTATATTTGATCAGACTCAAAAATGGATTGAACATGACCCAAACGCCTATTTTTACCTTGTGCTCGATGAACTGCATCTACAGCGTGGCACGGCAGGCACTGAAGTCAGCTATTTGCTTAAACATTTGATCAACCGTCTGGGGTTGGATCAACCACAACATAGGCACAAATTACGAATCCTGGCTTCGAGTGCTTCGCTTCCCGTGAGTGGTCAGGAAGGTAATCAAAGTATCGACTATTTGTGGGGTATGTTTGGTCAACGCGGATTAACAATGAATGCCAGTGCGAAGGACTGGAAGGCTTGCATTGTCGACGGAAAACCCGAAGCACTGGTTGATATATCGGATTATTGTTGTGACCTACCCGCGTTTTGTCACTCGGTTGAGCAACTAAAGTCAACGGAGGCATCTATAATATGGCGCGATATAGCTCGTAGTTTGGGATGCTATCGTGACGAAGTTACTTTAGAAGAATTGGCGCAGCATACGGTCTTATTGGCTGCCAGGATGTTGGAAAAAGGATGCACTGATAATAAAAAATCTCTACGTGCAACCGCCATCAATTCACTGGCAACAGGCTTGTTTGGAGAACATCTCGATGCGCGTAGAGGAGTCAGTGCGCTAATCTGGATACGCACGACGGTTGATCGTTGGCAACAGTGGTTTGAACATCCTTTTCCTGCTCACATCATACTACCGCGTTTCCGTGCTCACGCATTTTTACGTGCGCTGGAAGGTTTGTATGTTGCTCCATTACCATCTCCGCCAAAAGCAAATAAAGATGAAATAAATCAATCTTTATTCGCAGATCTTACGGTTGAATCCGGTCTACGCTACGGTGATCGTTTGTATGAAGATAAGCAGCGTTCACGACGCGTGGAACTGCTTTATTGTGAATGTTGTGCAACATTATTTTTGGGCGGTAAACCATCTGCTTTCTCAGTCACAAGTCACCGCACAGAACTACTACCAAACGATCCTGACACAGAGAAGCTCCCCGAACATGCCAAATCAGTCATGATTGAGAGAAGATCAGCAGAAGAGTATGTCCTGTTCATGCCAACCGTTGATCGGTTCTGGCCCCTCGGTAGTGAAAAACTCACTGATGACGATTCTTTTGGTAAATGGAGAGAGGCAAGTTACGATCCGTTTACCGCAACGATTACTCAGCCTATATCCCCAGTAAAACCCTTACCAGAAACCGATATTGCAGGCTGGTTTTATAGTGTTCCTTCAGGTAATTTTATTCCTCCGAAAAGAGAGCAGTCATCCAGTAAATCGCCTGGTTCATCATTGCCTTTCCAATGCCCAGCATGCGGAACCTCATATAAATACGGTAAAGGAAAACAGTCGCCTATTCGTGGTTTTCGAGTAGGTTTCGCAAAAACCACGCAGCTACTTGCCAGTACATTAATGGCTGAGTTGCAAAAATCTGGAGATCAAGAACGGCTAGTAACATTCTCTGATAGTCGACAAGATGCGGCTAAGGCAGCACTTGATCTCGAATCGGGTCATCATGATGATATTAGGCGGGAGATCCTCATCGGTTCGCTGAAAGAGCTTGTAGCAGATAAATGTTCACATGAAAAATTGCTGATACGTTTAGATGAGGTTACAAAAAGGAAGAAAGCACTTGATATTATTGACGATCTTAACAAGCTTTCAGATGAACAAGAAAAAGAATTAAACGATCTTTGGAAAGAACGAAAACGCATCAAAGAAACATTATTACTCCCGCAGGCTGATAGTGTCTCGCTAGAAGCAATATTGGAAAATTCGCCCAAAGCGGGTAAACCACTTAATAGATTGCTGGCTAAGTTAGTTAAAGCTGGGATTCATCCGACGGACCGTACAGGCATCACTCCTGTGCCCGATCCGTCAAAACATAGCGAAAACATTAAAACTTTTACATGGCAACAGCTCTTTGATAAAGACCATCACAATAAATGGTGCTGGAAGGCTTTTCCTTACTATGAAACCGATCTAGATATTGCCCGTCAGGAAATTTCACGCGACCTGAAAGAATTAGCCGGTGAAAGCGTGTTCAGCAAAACTTATTTTGCGTTAGAAGAAGCTGGATGGGGATATCCTTGCATCCCTATTTCTGAGAATTATTCCCGGAAAAAATTAGCAATATTTGACGCATTACTTCGAGTTTTGGCTGACGCTTACCGAGTCGACCCATCGCAATATCGTAATCCCGATAACCCTGACACCCCCTGGAAAACAGCATCAGCGATCCCTAAACGCAACAGGGTATATTCCTTTGCAAATTCCATATGCCATCAGTCTGGTGGTAGTGTTTTAGATTTACTTGATGAGTTCCTCCTGCTCCTTGAAAAAACGGGTCATCAAGGTGGCATCATTGATATTGGGAAAGTACATTTCCATTTAGTTGAACCCACAAGTAGCTTCTGGCGCTGCAGCAAGTGCGGTCGCGTTCACTTACATCTAGGGGCAAAAATATGCACCCGCTGCCATGCTCTTTTACCTGAAATACAATACGGTGAAGCGGGTGTGCTTCAAAAGCAAAACTACCTTGGTAAACGTATTTTATATTCATCTGGCAGCCATCGAATGCGTTCTGAAGAGCTCACTGGAATGACTGAAAATCCAGCTGCAAGATTACGTCGCTTCAAAGGTATTCTGATTGCGGATGATGATGATATTTTACCAACGGGGCTGAAAAACTTTGAACCAGACACTGAACTGGACAGAAAGGCACGCGTTATTGATGTGCTTTCAGTCACCACCACTATGGAAGTTGGTGTTGATATTGGGGATTTACGAGCTGTTTTTCAGGCGAACATGCCGCCACAGCGCTTTAATTATCAACAGCGTGTAGGCCGAGCTGGGCGACGTGGACAAGCTTTTGCCTTTGTACTAACCGCATGCCGTAGCAAAAGTCACGATCTGTTCTATTTCCGCCACCCGGAAAAGATCACTGGTGATCTGCCACCTCCTCCTTTCTTAACTACTAAGCTGGAAATGATCTGCCAGCGACTGGTACGCAAAATCTGGTTGGTG
Organism: Yersinia rohdei ATCC 43380; assembly: GCF_000173775.1. Lineage (GTDB taxonomy): Bacteria > Pseudomonadota > Gammaproteobacteria > Enterobacterales > Enterobacteriaceae > Yersinia > Yersinia rohdei. Next base: position 103,440 of record NZ_ACCD01000010.1, on the reverse strand, counting down.
GCCGCGTTCAAATGGCTAAGGCAAAACACAATTAACTCACACCAGTCATGGCCTGTCGATGAGCACAGACAAAAACCCGATAACCATGGTGAGTTTTTTCAGGTTGACTGGCTAAAAGTGAATTGGGTTACATGGCAACCACGTATCCGTCAGGCTCTAATAGCAACGATTAGAAATCGTGATGAATTTGCCCATGTCTGCATGCCTGACGAGCAATCCTTCTATCATCGCATTGTGCAATTACTGACCCCAGACAATCTGATTCAGGATATTGGTGCAGCACTAAACGACGATGCTATGACAGGCAAAGGGCTGGCTGAGTCGCTGGCTGAGCGAGGGCAACTCCCGATGTATGGTATGCCAACCCGCACGCGTCTGTTACAAACCAGGGCCATTGCTACTGGCGAAGATGATATTCAGTTTGCCAGCATGGATCGCGATTTAGACATTGCAATACAAGAATTTGCACCGGGGAAATATCTGGTACAGGACAAAAGGCGCTACTTAACGGCAGGCTATGCCGGGATGCTGAAGCGACGCTATCCTAAATCTATAGAATTTGATTCTAACGCGAATGAACTGGGAGAAAGCAGAATGATGACAGCCTGTCCAGTCTGTCACGTTTGGGCTCCAATCAATCACGAGATCAGCGAATGTACTGCCTGCGGTGCCGAGACGGAAGATGCTGAGCAGTACCAATGCTATGTACCTTATGGGTTTATTACCTCACTGGAAGATAAATCTGTCAAAGAGGATGTCGATCAAACCCTAACCAATGCTAGCCGTGTTTCAATAGCTGAAGCCTACTCATTTTCTGCCGTGTCGGATTTTTACGCTAATGTCGCTATCCAACTTGAATCTCAAATCTGTCTTCACCGGCTGAACCGCGGCACCTATGTCGATGAACGATGGAGTGGTTTTAATGCGGCGCAAGGCAATTTACGGGTTCCCTTTAGAAATGGGGGAACGTACCAGCCATTAACAGCAAATCGCGTTTGGGTAGATAGTCAATTGCTTGAGGCTGATCTTTTATTAAAGAGACGTTTCACACCATTGCAGGAAAGTAAAACTTCATTTTATCTTGCCGCACCTAAAGTGACCGATTTGTTGGCTCTGATGGTGGTCAATACCCCTGCGGGGCTTCAGTTGCAGACACAGGCATTTCGTGCTGCAGCGCTCTCCGCTGCATTTATCATCGTTAACTATGCCTCAAAAGAGCTACTCGACATTGATCCAGAAGAAATCGAAATTCTGGAACCTCGAGTCCAGAGATTAGAGGACGGCAGGCTGGCACCGATACTGCAAATGGCCGACCGTCTGGTGAATGGTTCCGGATTATGCGAGCGCCTACAGCAGATAGGAACATCCGGTACGCCGATCATTTTGGAGATAATGAAAGCTATTGTCAGTAACAAAAATGATTTCCCGCTAAAAGAGTTTTTAGACGATTCTCATCGAGAAAAATGTTTTCAGGGGTGCTACTACTGTCTTCATAGATATGGCAATCAGGCCTATCACGGGTTGCTTGATTGGCGACTTGGGCTGGACGTTATCCAGCTGCTTCTGGATGAAAATTATGATGCCGGATTAAATGGTGATTTTTCCGCTCCTGGTATCGCTGATTGGCGAGAGAACGCCCAGCGTTTAGCAAAAGAGGCTGCATCACTTTTTAATAGCGAAATTAGAATGGTAGGCCATATTCCCCTAATTGGCATTGGCCCACAGCGCTGGGTCGCGGTGACACATCCGTTCTGGAGCAGTGATGGCATTTTTAATGCTAATCCTGAACTTGAAAGGCTATTCCTTGAGTGGAAACTGGAAAAACAAACGGTTAGTACGTTTGATCTCTCGCGCCGCATGGGCGCTGTTATGACCAAATTGAAAAACCCAGAAAGTAACTTGGGTAATTGAGTACAGCATGAATGTTATTACACGCACTCGCCCAGTACTACCCTCCAAATTAGGGGTATTTGTTGCCTGTCCGCTGAGATATTTGCTGGAGAGTGAGCTGCATACTCTTCAGTGCCTACCGCTGCACCCGAGAACGATCCTCGGGAGTGTAGTGCATCGATTGGTTAATAAAAAGGGGGCAAGGGGTACGTCAACTGCAATGATCGGGCAACTGGAAAATACCTTCATCAGCGCCATAAATTCTACTCACAGGGTCGGCCCACTCACCGAATGGATCCTGAAACGTCACGGCGTTGCTGGATTAATTTCTCGTCAGACGCTGCTAGAACAAATTCGCTATGCCAATTCACTGACAACACCCAGCGTTGAACGAGAAAAATATTTCCCTGATAGTCCAGAAAAGTGTGAGAACCACATTCCTGTTGGGCGTGAACAACCACTGACCAGTGTGCGGTTTAATATGAGCGGACGCGCAGACCTTATTTACCAGATAGCCCCGGATCAGCTACGCATAGTTGATTTTAAAACCGGCAAAGTGACAGATGCCCCAAACCAGCCGAAAGACCATTACCTGTTACAGGTTGCGGCATATGGCATGATGGTAAAAGAATGGGCACCACGTGTGCATATTGAGCTAGAACTTGCTGGAATATTAGATACTTGGACTGGTTTTCTCGATGCAAACCTGCATGAGCGAATCGCACAAATACTTATCAAATTGAATAACACATTACCGCTTAATGTTTCTTTGTATCCACAGCTCTTGGCACAATCGGGTAAACATTGCACAACATGTATTAGCCGTTGCTCGTGCTCTGTTTACCGGGAAAGATTACAGCAGTACTTGCAACAACACCGATTTGATCCAGTTCATTTTGGCTACGATATTAGCGGGCGGTTGATAGATGTTAAAGAGAACGATGGTTTAATTACGTTAAGAGTTCAGCTAGATAATGGTTTTACGGTTAAGGTGTTCCGAATCCCTACACAGCTTCTCCCTAAATCAGAGAGAAAGGTTGGCCGCTATCTGTCTATGTATGGTGCAAATCGCTTAGGAAGAAGCGCTGGAGGGAACTTCCCACGAAATTTTTATGTAATTGATACACAGAATCCAAATTGGTCAGCATTCCAGTTTTGCCTTCAATGGGAATAATGCTGAGTGATAATTCGAAATATTTCATAAAATGGGTTCTTTGAACGGTATAAACAGATAGCTCGTTGATGAATAGATTTCTTTTTTGGGATGACCTCACCTCGACTAACATGTGTAAAATGACAAAAAAGACATCTAGATGTCTTTTTTGTTTCTGGTTTGCCTTTACCTATCGAATTATCGTGAAATAATTCCGCTGATAGCAAAAAGGTCAATGAAATCCGCATACCACTGTATCATTTCAGTACGACCTTCAAGATACAGCACATGGTTTTAGTTATTGCCAGTTATTAGATTTTCCAAAATCAAACGGGCTAATCCCCTTGTCCCGATTCGCATCCAGAAAATCGGCCCACCACTGCAGCATTAGCCTGCGTTCATCCAGGTGCTCCGCCTTATGAATGTAAGACGCACGCACAGAGTTACGCTCCTGATGGCTCATCTGCTGCTCAACCGCATCTTTAGACCACAACCCCGATTCGATCAACGAGCTACATGCCATGCCCGCAGATATCGGCTTTGAAGGGTTATGGCATGTCGATAAAGCTCGACTCAGACTCCCATTTCATCGAAACCAAACAAAAAACAAGTGATCACGAAAACCAGCAGCACCAGCAGCACTGCTGGCACTGCCGATCCCCTTCAGAAAACCCACCTCAACTTAAGCACGACATCCAAACTTCCCATGAACCACACCCCCACCGAGCTCTAGGTTGTCCACATAGTCCCCATACCACTGCAACATCTCCCTACGCTGCTCCAGATACTGCGCATGGTTGTATGTTCCACGAATGGTGTTCTTATCCACATGAGCAAGCTGTAACTCGATCCACGCAGTGTTATAGCCCTGTTCGTGCAGGATAGTACTCATCGTGTGCCGGAAACCGTGCCCCGTAGCTTTCCCGTGGTAACCAATCCGTTTCAGCACCTGATTGATACTCGCTTCACTCATCGGTTTCGTAATGTCGTTACGGCCTGGGAAAACCAGATTGTAACGGCCCGTCACTGCCTGGATCTCTCGCAGTGCTGCCACAACTTGATCGGATAAAGGAACCAGATGCGGACGACGCATCTTCATCCTTTCAACCGGGACTTCCCAAACACGTTTATCGAAATCAAACTCTTTCCATTCAGCTTGGCGGAGTTCGACGGTGCGAACCCCGGTCAACATCAGAATTCGAGTAGCAAGTCGGGTGATCGGGCTACCAGAATACGCGGCAAGGGCTTGTAAGAAATTAGGGAGTTCATCAGCTAGCAGATGGGGGTAATGGGTAGATTTAGGTGCAGTTAAGGCACTTGCCAGTTCAGAGGCCGGATTAGTTTCAGCTCTTCCGGTGACGATGGCATAGCGAAATACCTGATTGCAGGCCTGGCGGATTTTACGCAGTTTATCGAGTACACCTCGCTTTTCGAGTTTACGTAGCGAACTGAGCACTTCGAGCGGTTTGATCTCAGCAATGGGACGCTTACCAATATCAGGAAATATATCGTTCTCGAACGCTTCCATCAGATCTTCAGCATAGCCTTTCGACCAATTAGCCCGCTTGTACTCATGCCATTCCAGCGCGATAGCCTTGAAAGTATTTTCGACATTGGCCTTTTGAGCCAGTTTTTCTGCTTTCTTTTCCTCTCCAGGGTCACCGCCTAAAGCAATTATCTTCCGTGCTTCCTCTCGCTTCAAGCGAGCATCAGCCAGAGATATATCAGGGTAAACACCGATAGAAAGCTTCTTCTCCTTACCCAAAAAACGATACTTCAAGCGCCAGTATCTCGCACCGTTAGGTTTCACCAACAGATACAGCCCACCGCCATCAGTGAGCTTGTATTCTTTTTCTTTGGGTTTTGCAGTATCAATCTGTCGTGCATTTAGTGGCATAAAGGGGCCCCTAATTTCCATTGAACGAGATGAGCCCCCTCAAAGGCCCCCAGATACCACTTGATTTGGGTATAACTGAGTTGACCTCGATAGAGCTCGTGACAGAAAAATTCAGTAATTTCAGGGAGTATAAGGGATAAAAAGAGAATTCAGTAGAGGTGTGTTGACTTAAAAATGGTACGCCCTACAGGGCTCGAACCTGTGACCTACGGCTTAGAAGGCCGTTGCTCTATCCAACTGAGCTAAGGGCGCATTTGATGTTTACCGCAGTATAGAAGACTGCTGGTAGTCAGTTGCGGGTTGGATTATACGGGCAGCCGCTTTCGAGTCAATGGGTTTTCGCCTTACAGTTTATCATCTGGCTATTTAATCGTTAATTAATCGTTATTATACGCCTGACAGCACGCCTCGCTTCTGACAAAATAGGTGGAATCCCGCTTTTTTAATTGATGGACCCTTCCACTGATGTCAGCAAAAATTATTGATGGTAAAACGATTGCGCAGCAGGTAAGAAAAGAAGTTGCTGTGTTGGTACAAAAACGTTTAGCTGCGGGCAAACGAGCTCCCGGTCTTGCCGTGGTGTTGGTGGGCGAAAATCCAGCGTCACAAATTTATGTCGCCAGTAAGCGTAAGGCATGTGAAGAGGTCGGTTTTGTTTCACGGTCTTATGATCTGCCCATGACCACTACTGAAGCAGAATTGCTGGCTCTAATTGATTCACTGAATGGCGATAGTGAGATTGATGGGATTTTAGTGCAATTACCGCTGCCAGCGGGCATTGATAATGTCAAAGTCTTAGAGCGCATCCACCCAGATAAAGATGTCGATGGTTTCCATCCGTATAATGTTGGCCGCTTGTGTCAGCGCGCCCCAAAACTGCGCCCCTGCACCCCGCGCGGTATTGTTACCCTGCTGGAGCGTTATGAAATCCCGACTTATGGTCTGAATGCTGTGGTGGTCGGGGCATCCAATATTGTTGGCCGTCCGATGAGCCTTGAGCTATTGCTCGCGGGCTGCACCACGACTGTAACCCATCGTTTCACCAAGAATTTGCGTCAGCATGTCGAAAATGCTGATTTATTGGTCGTAGCGGTAGGAAAACCCGGTTTTATTCCCGGCGAGTGGATTAAACCCGGCGCTATCGTGATTGATGTGGGCATTAACCGCCTGGAAAGTGGTAAAGTAGTCGGTGATGTAGAATTTGATGTCGCCGTTGAACGTGCGGGTTGGATTACACCGGTTCCCGGTGGCGTTGGGCCGATGACCGTTGCGACACTGATACAAAATACCTTGCAAGCCTGTGAGGAATATCACGACATCAACGAAAATTGATAGAAAGGACAGTAATGGACATTTTTCATTTAGAAAAACACCCGCACGTCGAGCTATGCGACTTATTGAAGTTGCAAGGTTGGAACGATAGCGGTGCCTCAGCAAAAGCTGCCATCGCTGATGGGCAGGTAAAAGTCGATGGGAATGTAGAAACGCGTAAGCGCTGCAAAATCCTGGCTGACCAAATTGTTGAGTTTCAGGGTATGAAAGTACAAGTTAAAGCCTGATATACCCTTTATTTTTCAAGTTGCAGGTGTGTTGACCGCATTCAGTTACCCGAATCACTTACTTGTAGTTGCCACTACATTAATAAGTTTATCGGGATTTTCCACTTGCCGCCTACCTGCAACTCGAAATCTATTAGGTATCGAATTAGGCAGTTGAACAACTGCCCATTTCGCTATTCAAATATTGTGTTACTTACGACGCCATGTTGTCCCTTGCGGGCCATCTTCCAGCACAATACCCAACTCATTTAATTGGTCTCGGGCAGAATCCGCCAGCGCCCAATCTTTGCTGCTACGAGCATCATTGCGCTGTTTGATTAAAGCTTCGATTTTTGCCACTTCATCACCATCGCTCTGCGCACCGCTTTGTAAAAACAGCTCTGGATCCTGCTCTAACAACCCCAGTACATGAGCAAGTTTACGCAACTCTGCCGCTAAACCATTTGCCGCAGTGATATCTTCAGTTTTTAAGCGGTTCACTTCACGGGCGAGATCAAATAGCACAGAATAAGCTTCTGGAGTATTGAAATCATCGTCCATTGCCGCACGGAAACGCGCTTCAAACTCAGCGCCCCCCGCCGGAGCAGCATGCACATCAGTACCACGTAGCGCGGTATATAATCGCTCTAATGATGCTCGCGCTTGTTTAAGGTTCTCTTCGCTATAGTTGAGTTGGCTACGATAGTGCCCAGACATCAGGAAGTAGCGCACGGTCTCAGCATCGTAATATTCCAACACATCGCGAATAGTGAAGAAGTTATTCAGTGATTTTGACATTTTTTCTTTGTCAATCATCACCATACCGGAATGCATCCAGTAATTAACATAGGGGCCATCATGGGCACAGGTCGATTGAGCAATTTCATTTTCATGGTGCGGGAACATCAAATCAGAACCCCCACCGTGAATGTCAAAATGCGCACCTAACTGCTTGCCGTTCATAGCGGAGCACTCAATATGCCAGCCAGGGCGGCCCGGCCCCCAAGGTGATTCCCAGCTAGGCTCTCCGGGCTTGGACATTTTCCACAACACAAAATCCATCGGATTGCGTTTAACATCAGCAATTTCAACCCGAGCCCCCGCCTGCAACTGGTCTAAATCCTGACGAGATAACAAACCATAATCAGGATCACTGTCTACCGCGAACATCACATCGCCATTTGACGCCACATAGGCGTGCTCACGGGCTATCAAGCGCTCGGTTAGCTCAATTATCTCTGGGATATGATGAGTTGCACGCGGTTCTAAATCGGGGCGTTCAAGATTCAGTGCATCGAAATCTTTATGCATTTCAGCCAACATACGTGTCGTCAGCTGTTCACAGGTTTCATTGTTTTCAATTGCACGTTTGATGATTTTATCGTCAACATCGGTCACATTGCGAACATAAGTCAGCGAGTAACCTAAATAACGCAAATAACGTGCAACAACGTCGAAAGCGACAAAAGTACGCCCATGCCCAATGTGACACAGGTCATAAATAGTGATCCCGCATACGTACATGCCAATTTTACCGGCATGGATAGGCTTGAATTCCTCTTTTTGGCGACTCAGTGTATTAAAAATCTTTAGCATCGGGACATTCCGTAGTTTTTGTTTTGCGATACGCATGGTTTAAAGGGATATCATCAGATTATGCGGCAAATCAGCTTCTGATACAGCACTTTTTCGCCCACAAAGGCGGCGTTTCGAGTGCTGACTCAACCCCAGAGATATGATATAAGAGCCGTCTAAAGAGTTACGACTCATCTGTGAATACACTTATTACACTAGCAGGAATATTATTATGGTCACTTTTCATACTAATCACGGCGATATCGTCATCAACACCTTCGCTGATAAAGCGCCGGTTACCGTTGAAAACTTCCTGAACTACTGCCGTAAAGGTTTCTATGATAACACTATCTTCCACCGTGTTATCGATGGTTTCATGATCCAGGGCGGTGGCTTTGAGCCGGGCATGAATCAGAAAAACACTGACGCACCTATCAAGAACGAAGCCAACAATGGTCTGAAAAACACCCGTGGCACTTTGGCTATGGCGCGTACTAATGACCCACATTCTGCCACAGCTCAGTTCTTTATTAACGTAGCTGACAACGATTTTCTGAACTTCCGTTCAGAGCGCCCGGATGGCTGGGGTTATTGTGTATTTGCTGAAGTCACTGAAGGTCTGGACGTGGTTGATAAAATCAAAAACGTTGCTACTGGCCGCAGTGGTATGCATCAAGATGTGCCAAAAGAAGATGTTCTCATCAAAAGCGTTACTGTAAGCGAGTAACAGCGTTTTAATGAGCACGCTTTTTATTGCTGATTTGCATCTGAGTATTCAGGAACCGGCAATCACTGCCGGTTTCCTGCATTTTATACAGCGCGATGCTATTCATGCTGACGCCCTATATATCCTTGGCGATTTATTTGAGTCTTGGATTGGTGATGATGACCCCGAACCTTTGTATCGGCAAATCGCGGCTGCATTAAAATCACTCCAGCAACAGGGTGTGCCCTGCTACTTTATTCACGGAAACCGCGACTTCCTGCTGGGTAAACGTTTTGCTCTTGAAAGCGGTATGACCTTACTGCCAGAAGAAAAAGTGATCGAGTTATATGGCCGTAAAATTGTTATTTTACATGGCGATACTTTGTGTACTGATGATGCCGACTATCAACATTTTCGTCGCCGAGTCCACAATCCACTGATCCAGAAATTATTCCTGTGGCTACCTCTCCGCTTTCGTTTACGTATTGCCGCTTATATGCGCAACCAAAGCCAGCAAAATAATAGCGGAAAATCGCAGCTTATTATGGATGTAAATCCGCAAGCCGTGGTGGAAGCTTTCCAGCGAAATCATGTCAGTTGGATGATTCATGGGCATACTCATCGCCCTGAGGTTCATAAGGTAACATTACCCACCACGACCGCCCACCGGGTAGTTTTAGGTGCCTGGCATGTTGAAGGCTCGATGGTGAAAGTCACTAAAGAGCATGTCGAGTTGATTAAATTCCCGTTTTAATCGGCTAACTGCCATGTCAGCAAGAGCCATTTCCGCCCTAACTTTTATTACCTTCACATAAAAAAAACCGAAAAATCCCGCGAAAAGCCGCGACGCAACCGTTTTCCTTGCCTTTGGCTCATGATATGCTCTACGCCCTCTTCGCCAGTCGCTTTCTCTTTAAAATCGGGCTGGCCGACGTTTGCGCAATCACAGGAGCTTTACACCCATGGGAGCTAACCTCGATTCGGCTTATGCAGCCGGGGTTAAAATCGCTATCGTAATGGGGTCCAAGAGTGACTGGGCCACCATGCAGTTCGCCGCCGACGTGCTCACCACGCTCAATGTCCCGTTTCATGTCGAAGTGGTTTCTGCCCACCGAACCCCGGATAAATTGTTCAGTTTTGCCGAACAAGCCGAGGCCAATGGCTTACATGTCATTATTGCCGGTGCGGGCGGCGCGGCGCATCTGCCAGGTATGCTGGCCGCCAAAACATGTGTGCCGGTTTTAGGTGTCCCGGTGCAAAGTGCCGCATTAAATGGCGTCGATAGCCTGTATTCCATTGTGCAAATGCCACGGGGTATTCCAGTGGGCACATTGGCGATTGGTAAAGCAGGTGCTGCAAACGCGGCATTGCTGGCCGCTCAAATACTGGCGTTGCATGATGCTGAATTGGCTGCGCGTATAGCCGATTGGCGGAAAAACCAGACTGACGAAGTATTGGATAATCCAGATCCACGGGTGGATGCATGAAGCCAGTTTGCGTATTGGGAAATGGCCAGCTAGGCCGCATGCTGCGTCAAGCCGGTGAGCCGCTGGGTATTGCCGTTTATCCGGTGGGGTTAGATGCTGAACCCGAGGCCGTGCCTTATCAGCACAGTGTTATCACCGCCGAGATTGAGCGCTGGCCAGAAACCGCCTTAACCCGAGAACTCGCGACCCATACCGCTTTTGTGAACCGTGATATTTTCCCGCGTCTGGCTGATCGTCTGACTCAAAAACAATTGCTCGATAGCCTGAATCTGGCCACTGCGCCTTGGCAGTTATTAGCCAGTGAGTCTGAGTGGCCGCACATCTTCGCCACATTGGGTGAATTAGCGATAGTAAAACGTCGGGTCGGCGGCTATGACGGCCGTGGTCAGTGGCGTTTACGTCCCGGTGAGCAAAAAACCTTACCCGCAGATGCTTATGGTGAATGTATTGTCGAGCAGGGGATAAATTTTTCCGGCGAGGTTTCACTGGTCGGGGCGCGTAGCCATCAAGGTAACGCCGTCTTTTATCCTCTCACCCATAATCTGCATGAAGATGGCATCCTGCGCATGAGTGTGGCCTTGCCGCAGCCTGATAGCCGCTTGCAGCAGCTTGCAGAAAAGATGCTGTCGGCCATTATGGATGAGCTGAATTATGTCGGCGTGATGGCGATGGAATGTTTTATCGTCGGCGACAGTTTATTAATCAATGAGTTGGCACCACGAGTGCATAACAGTGGCCACTGGACACAAAATGGCGCGTCCATCAGCCAGTTCGAGCTGCACTTGCGCGCTATTTTAGATTTACCCCTCCCAACGCCGGTGGTAAATACCCCGTCGGCTATGGTTAATCTGATTGGCACGCCGGTGAATACCGCATGGCTATCATTGCCATTGGTGCATTTGCATTGGTATGAAAAAGAGGTACGTGACGGGCGCAAAGTGGGCCATTTGAATTTAAATGATCCCGAGGGCGCACAGTTGCGGGCCACGTTGACAGCGTTAGCGCCTTTATTGCCTGGCGAATATCAATCTGGGCTAATCTGGGCGCAGAATAAGTTGTGATCCATTAGCGGGCAGCCATGCACTGCCCGCTGAATAAGAATCTTAGCCTTCGTATCCTCTAAATAATGCTCGGCCACGGAGCAATCGCGCCCCCAGCCACCCCCCACAGAGTGACAACAACAAAGCCGCCGCCAGTGGTAATACCCACCACATCAGCCAATTTGGTTGCCACGGAAAATCAAACACTAACCGCTGTAATGCCCACAGCGCCGCTTCTGCCCCCAGTGCCGCAGCCAATCCCGCCACCAGCCCCAGCAGGGCGAACTCCCACCACAGAGTGCCCCTCAGTAAGCGCTTACTGGCTCCGAGCGTGCGATAAACTACCAATTCCTGACGGCGCTGGCGCATACCGACCTGCACTTGTGCTAATAGCAGCAAAGTGCCACACAGAATCACTAAGATAACCATGACCTCCAGTGCACGGCTGACCTGTTGCAGCACCTGCCCGACCTGTTTAAGCATCGCCCCGATATCCAGTAAGCTGAGTGTCGGGAACTGGCGGTTTAATTGCGTCAGCACCTCGCCATTTCCCTGATAGCGGAAACTGGTCAGCCAAGTTTGCGGCTGCTTATCCAGAGCACCCGGTGGGAAAATAAAGTAAAAATTAGGACGCAGGCTTTCCCAGTCAACCTGACGAATACTGCTCACTTTGGCCTCAAAAGACTGGGTATCGCCACTAAATGTCAGTTTATCGCCGATTTTAATCCCTAGCCGATCAGCAATTCCCTTCTCCATCGACACTTCATCTGACTTGGGCGGCCACTGGCCCGCAGTCAACAGATTATGCTCCGGTAAATGTTGCTGCCAGGTCAGATTCAGCTCCCGATTAACCGCTTCGCCGCCGGGGTCATCCTCATGCACTCGCTCAGTTGCCAACTGCTGATTAATTTCAGCCAAACGCGCCCGAACAATGGGATAGAAGGTCGAGGGCGTTATTTGGTGCTGTGTCAGAAACTCGGTTACCTGAGGTACTTGTTGCGGTGTGATATTCAGCAAGAAATAATTTGGGCTGTCCGGGGGTAATTGCTGCTGCCAGCGGTCTAGCAAATCCCCGCGCAGCACCAATAACAAAGCTAACAGCATAAATGAGAGTGAGAAGGCCGCCAATTGGGTGAGTGTCATCCAAGGTTGGCGCAGTAACCGGTTGATTGCCAAGCGCAATGATAAGCGGGTGACGGTCAGGCGGCGCAGCAGTAATAATCCGCCCCAACCAATCACCCCCAATAATAGCGCCAACACCACCATGCCCCCGAGGATCGCCCACAGCAGCGAATTGCCGCCCATCAATAAGGCCAATAACCCCACCACAATGCATATCATTACCGGAATAAAATAACGCAGCGGCCACACATTGGCCGAGACATCACGGCGCAAGACGCGCAAAGGTTGAGTCGCCAGTAATTGCCGATAAGGGCGGATACCCACCAGCAATGAAATCAATACCAACGATCCCATTGACCAGGCCCAAGGCCATAATCCGGCCGCCGGTAATGCTGCCGGTAATACCGGGGATAACAGCTGAATTAATATCTTTTCAAATAATAAGCCAATTAGGCTGCCACACAGGCCCGCCAACACCAACACCGAGAACCACTGGCCAATAATCAACCGGCGCAAAGCGCGACGCCCTGCCCCCAAGGTTTTCAGTACCGCCACCAAATCATAGCGACTGCGGCAATAGTGCCCCATGGCCACGGCAACCGCAGCAATGGATAACAATAACGTCAATAATGCTGATAACAGCAAAAACTGTTGTGCGCGTTGCAGGGATTTCCCCAGCGCACCGCCGGATTCTTGTAATCCATACCAGCGCTGGTCTGGTGTCAGCTGCGGCGTGAGCCAATCACTAAATTCGGCGACGGCCTTGGCAGAACCGGCAAACATATAGCGATAACTCAGACGGCTCCCCGGCTGTATGGCACCGGTTTTATCCACATCAGCCAAATTAATCAAAATACGCGGCGCGGTCTGGAAGGGATTAAAACCTGAATCTGGCTCCTGAAGCACTTCGCCAATGATTTTCAGTGCGGTATCACCCACTTCAAGGGTATCGCCGACCTTAACCCCGAGCAGTGCCAGCAGGCGCGGGGCCACCAGCGCAGTTCCCGGTTCCAACCTGGCCTGCGGCGGAATCGTTTCCAGCGTGCCATACAGCGGATAAGCCAAATCAGTGGCTTTCACATCTGCCAGCTGTGGGCGGTCTCCGGCATAAGTCATGGTCATAAACGACAGTTGACGACTGACACTCAGCCCCTGTTGCCTGGCTTCCTGCAACCAACTTTCCGGCACCGGATGAGCGCTTCTGAGTACCCTATCGCCGGCCAAAAAATCACGGCTTTGCTGACTAAGCCCTTGCTCCATCCGGTCACTGATGCTGCCCAGCGCCAACACACAAGCAACCGCCAGAGTTAATGCCAACCAAACAATCAGCAGTGAGGGGGAGCGCCACTCACGCCAAAACCACCGCCAGGTCATGCTTCCTCCCACAATTTTCCGTCCTGTAAACGCAACCGGCGCTGACAACGGCCTGCCAGTTGCACATCATGAGTTACCAAAATCAGGGTGGTGGCATAGTCCCGATTAAGGGAAAATAACAAGTCGGCAATGCGATCGCCGGTATGTCGGTCAAGGTTGCCCGTGGGCTCATCGGCAAATAACACTTTAGGCCGACCACTGAACGCCCGCGCTAATGCCACGCGCTGTTGCTCGCCGCCGGAAAGTTGGGCCGGAAGGTGGTGAAGGCGTTTTTCTAACCCCACCAATGTTAATAATTCAATCGCATGGGCTTTGCTGTCGCGCTCACTTTCACCGCGTAACAGCGCCGGAAGTTGCACATTTTCCAAAGTGTTGAGTGTCGGCACCAACATAAATGACTGAAAAACAAAGCCGACGTTTTTTGCCCGCAGTTGCGCCCGCCCCTCTTCATCCATTGTCGTCAAAGACTGACCGAGCAAGCTGACCTCCCCACTGCTGCCATCATCCAGGCCCGCCAATATGCCCAACAATGTTGATTTGCCTGAACCTGACTCACCAATCAGCGCAATTGTCTGAGCGGGTTTGACAACCAGCTCAACTCCGGTAAGGATGGAGAGCTGTTGCTCACCCTGACCGACGTGTTTATTAAGATGATGAACTTCAAGAACGTTTTCCGCTGGCATTTTCCCTTCCTATTGCTGTTGGGATTATTCAGTTTGCGTGCCGCCGCAACCGATACATTGTTGATTCTTGGCGACAGTTTAAGCGCCGGTTACCGCCTGCCTATTGCACAAGCCTGGCCTTCACAGCTGGATAAAACCTGGCAAGCTGATTCGTCATTGCCCGCATTGCCGAAAATCGTCAATGCCAGCATCAGTGGCGATACTGTCGCTCAGGGTCTGGCCCGCCTGCCCGCCCTGCTCAAACAGCATCAGCCGCGTTGGGTGCTAATTGAACTGGGTGCGAATGATGGCCTGCGCGGTTTTCCAACCCAAGATATTCAACGCGACTTAACCCAAGTTATCAATCTGATAAAAGAAGCGAAAGCTCAACCTTTATTGATGCAAATCCGCATTCCACCTAACTATGGCCGCCGTTATACTGAGGCCTTCACCGCAATGTATCCGCAGCTGGCACAGCAATTTGACATCCCATTAGTCCCATTCTTTATGGAATCTGTTGCCGTCAAACCAGAGTGGATGCAGGATGATGGCTTGCACCCTAACGCCCTGGCCCAGCCTTTTATTGCGGACTGGATGGCACAGCAACTCAAACCGTTAGTTATCAAATAACATTGAATGAGTGTAATGAGTTAACCATTACTTTAGGCAAATAGATTCACTGATTAGGTAAAGTTATGCAAAAAGCAGTATTAATTACCGGTTGTTCCAGCGGCATTGGCTTGGTTGCAGCGCAAGACTTAAAAAATAGAGGTTACCGCGTACTGGCCGCCTGCCGTAAACCTGATGATGTCGCCAAGATGACGCAATTGGGTCTGGAAGGTATTGAACTGGATTTGGATGACAGTGACAGTGTCGAACGTGCCGCGGCGCAAGTTATCGAACTGACCGGTGGGCGCTTGTATGCGCTGTTTAACAATGGCGGTTTTGGGCTCTATGGCCCATTGCACACCATCTCGCGCCAGCAGTTGGAGCAGCAATTTTCCACTAACTTATTTGGTACTCACCAACTGACGCAATTGTTGTTACCCGCAATGCTGCCACACAACGAAGGCCGCATTATTCAAACCAGCTCGGTGATGGGATTGGTGTCAACCGCCGGGCGCGGGGCTTATGCCGCCAGTAAATATGCACTGGAAGCCTGGTCAGATGCCTTGCGCATGGAACTGCACGGCAGTGGTATTCAGGTTAGTCTGATTGAGCCCGGCCCGATAAGCACCCATTTTACGCAAAATGTGAATCAGACCGATACCGATAAGCCGGTGAATAACCCCGGAATTGCGAAGCGCTTTACCCTGCCGCCGCAAGCTATTTTACCGAAATTACGCCACGCGCTGGAAAGCCCGCGCCCACAACTGCGGTATCCGGTCACTATGGTGGCCCATGCGCTAACAATACTGCGCCGTATATTACCAGGGCGAATGTTAGATAAAGTCCTACGGGGCAATTCTTGATAATAGTCGTGAGGGTTGAAGCAACATAATCTGCCCCCATCTATTGCTAAAACGGATGAGAGAAATAATTCATGCTAGCACCTACTACGATTGATATTACTGAAGAGAACCTACATCAGACCTTAGAACAATCCATGGCTGTGCCAGTTCTGTTCTACTTTTGGTCTGAACGCAGCCAACACTGCCTACAACTAGGCCCAGTGCTGGATAAACTGGCCGCCGAGTATGCTGGCCAATTCATTTTGGCGCGTGTCGATTGTGATGCGCAGCAAATGGTGGCGTCACAATTTGGCTTGCGCTCAATTCCGGCGGTTTATTTATTTAAAGATGGCCAGCCGGTCGATGGTTTTCAGGGGCCACAGCCGGAAGAGGTTATCCGCGAATTACTGCAACGGGTATTACCAAAACCGGAAGAACTGAAAGCGGCAGAAGCAGCACAGTTAATGAGTGAAGGAAAGGTGCAGGAAGCGCTGCCATTACTGAAAGATGCCTGGCAACTGATGCAGCAAAGCAATAACCCACAAACCAGCGATATCGCGCTGCAACTGGCAGAAGCACAAATTCTGCTGAACCGCAGTGAAGATGCTGAAGGCGTGTTGGCGACAATCCCATTGCAAGACCGCGATACCCGCTATCAGGGGCTGATTGCACAAATCGAATTGCTAAAACAGGCCGCTGACACCCCCGAAATTCAGCAGCTACAACAGCAAGTTGCGACTCAACCCGATAACGTCGAGCTCGCGGTGCAATTAGCCCTGCAATTGCATCAGGTTGGCCGCAACGAAGAGGCGCTGGAACTGCTGCTGGGTCACCTGAAAAAAGACTTAGCGGCGGCTAATGGCAGTGCGCGTAAAACATTAATGGATATTTTAGCCGCATTGGGTACTGGCGATGCACTGGCAGCCAAATACCGTCGCCAGTTGTATGCTTTACTGTATTAATCGGCGTTTCTGTTCTGTTTGCCCCACAGATTTTACCGTGTAAAAAGGCGGCAGCCGAACAAACCCAGGCCGTTGAGCTCACTCAATGGCTTGGCTGAGTTATCCCCCAGCCCCATGCCAAACGACGGGGACATTGGCATTATTTGCTACTGCGCGGGGCCATCCCGCGCTGTTTTATTCTGCCCCAACCAAGCTTTTTCTCATTTACACGCTTTTACCTGCCTTTCGTTAGGCATTTAGCGCACCGTCACGTAATATTAAGAAACAATATTCATTGCTGACAGGAAGTTAAATATGTTTACGGTTATCCCAATTCTTATCGTTGTCGCCTTGATTGTGGTTTTTTCCTCAATCAAAATCGTCCCACAAGGCTTTCAATGGACTGTTGAACGTTTTGGCCGTTATACCAAAACACTAATGCCGGGCTTGAATATCGTCGTGCCATTTATGGACCGTATTGGTCGTAAAATCAACATGATGGAACAGGTGCTGGATATTCCATCCCAAGAGATTATTTCTCGCGATAACGCCAACGTGGCAATTGATGCCGTCTGCTTTATCCAAGTTATTGACCCAGTAAAAGCCGCCTATGAAGTCAGCAATCTGGAGCTGGCCATCGTCAATCTGACTATGACTAACTTCCGTACTGTTTTAGGCTCAATGGAGCTGGATGAAATGTTGTCTCAACGCGACAACATCAACGGCCGACTGCTGCATATCGTCGATGAAGCCACCAACCCGTGGGGCATTAAAATCACCCGCATTGAAATTCGTGACGTGCGCCCACCGACTGAATTGATCTCGGCGATGAATGCTCAGATGAAAGCTGAACGTACCAAACGTGCAGATATTCTGGAAGCTGAAGGGGTGCGCCAGGCGGCAATTTTGCGTGCCGAGGGTGAGAAACAATCACAAATTCTGAAAGCTGAAGGTGAGCGCCAGTCCGCTTTCTTACAGGCAGAAGCACGCGAACGTGCCGCAGAAGCCGAAGCTCAGGCGACCAAAATGGTTTCTGAAGCCATCGCCGCTGGTGATATCCAAGCCATTAACTACTTTGTGGCTCAGAAATACACCGACGCACTGCAACACATTGGCTCTGCCAATAACAGCAAGGTTATTATGATGCCACTGGAAGCCAGCAGCCTGATGGGCGCGATTGGCGGCATTGCAGAGCTGATTGGTGAGAGTAAAAACAGCCGAGGTAAATAACCATGCTGGCGGAAATTGCAGCAAATCCAAATTGGTTTTGGCTTTCACTCGGCGGTCTGTTATTGGCCGCTGAGATGCTGGGTGCCAGTGGTTATATGCTGTGGAGCGGGCTTGCTGCTGTGGTCGTCGGCATTCTAGTCTGGCTATTTCCTTTTAGCTGGGAAATGCAGGGCGTCCTTTTTTCCGTGCTGACCGTAGTGGCCGCATTCCTATGGTGGTATTGGCTGAGTAAACGTACCAAACCACAGCCGGCGATGCTAAACCAACGTAATCATCAATTGTTGGGGACGCGGGCAACACTGACTGAAGCGACGGTTGATGGCTATGGCCGCATGAAAGTAGGTGACAGCAGTTGGCGCATTTACAGTGCAACCGAACTGAGTGTCGGCACTGAAGTTGAAGTGATATTAGTGGAAGGCAATACCTTGCATGTCAGGGCTGTCCGCCATTAAATAGAGAGACGTATTTTACTCAACCCGCCGCAGTGAATGACAAAGACAGTGAACCAAGGGTTGGCCCATTTGGGTAGCACTCTGCCCCAAACAACCGGTTCCCCTTGGTTCTACTTTGTTAGCCAATATTTTTACGCGCACGCTATTCTTGCTATGCTGCCAAGAGCTACTTACCACCAGCATGGCAACAGCCAGCCAGATTATTGATAATTGGGCAATCGGCCCCTTCATCCCCTGGGCATTCCTCGGCTAAAGCCAATAACCGCAATCGCATCTGGTTAAGATCATTAATATGCTGCTCGATCTCAGCAACTTTTTGCAATGTCGCGGCTTTCACATCCGCGCTATGGCGTGCCGGATTATGAAACAATGCCAATAATTCACGACATTCATCCAAGGTAAAACCCACCTGCCGCGCCTGGCGCAACAGTGTTAATTCTTCAATGTGTTTAGCGTTGTAGCTGCGATAGCCGTTATCGGTGCGGATAGGCGGGGTCACCAGTTTTTTTTCTTCGTAAAAACGTATAGCTTTGCTGGTTAAACCGGTTTTTTTTGCAACATCGCTAATATTCATCTTTCCCCCTTGACCTTACCCTTGCTGGAAGGTTTAACCTCTATAATTAGTAAAAATAGCCATGTCGGTCAAGCAGAATAAGCTCGGTGCTCCCTAAGGTGATGGATAACACCCTTACTACCATAGATATTATTGTCATAGATATTATTGTCATAGATAAAGTGTATGACTGGGAATTCCGACTAAACTTATCCCGACCAAACGTCCAGTTAGGTTACTACTCGATAAGGAGTTAACTATGTTGCAAACCACAGTGCTGGCCTTACACGGCCTTTCCTGTATGAATTGTGCCAAACGGGTGAAAACGGCATTAGAAAGCCGTGAAGATGTTCATCACGCGCAAGTCGATGTCCACTATGCAAAAGTCACGGGTGAAGCCGAAACCAAGGTGCTGATTGATACCGTCAAACAAGCCGGTTATCAGGCCGAAATTGCTCAAACGCCCGATGTCGAATTACAACTCTCTGGCTTGAGCTGCGGGCATTGTACCGAATCCACCCGCAAGGCTCTGGAGGCCGTTCCCGGCGTAGTTGCAGCGGAGGTGAGCCTTGATAGCGCCAAAGTTTTCGGCCAGGTCGAGGCCAAAACCCTAATTGATGCAGTAGAACAGGCGGGCTATCACGCCACACTGCAAGGGGCTGACTCCCCAAAATCTGAGCCGCTGACTCACTCAGCCCCATCTCAGCCGGAACATCTGGCAGCGGCCTCTTCGACAGTTCCGGCGGCAATCCATCTGGGAAAAATAAATAAGATTGGGGCAGAAAGTCAGATTGAGCCAACACAAAAAACAAAAAATACTGAGCAGAATCAATCAACCACACCAACCACACCAACCACCCCATCGGCTATAGAACCGGTGGATACTGAAACTGATAGTGAGAGTGTCCAACTCTTGCTGACGGGGATGAGCTGCGCCAGTTGCGTCTCGAAAGTACAAAATGCACTGGAAAGTGTTGAAGGTGTTGAGGTGGCCCGAGTCAACCTGGCCGAGCGCAGTGCTTTGGTGACCGGCAAATCTCGCCATGAAGCTTTGATAGCAGCGGTCAAAAATGCGGGCTATGGTGCTGAAATTATTGAAGATGAAGGGGAGCGCCGCGAACGGCAACAGCAAATGTCGCAAGCCAGTATGAAGCGCTTCCAGTGGCAAGCTGCTCTCGGCCTGTTGCTGGGTATCCCATTGATGGCATGGGGGTTATTTGGCGGCAGCATGACGCTGACAGCCGAAACCCAAACACCCTGGCTGATTGTCGGCGTAGTCACCTTGCTGGTGATGATATTTGCCGGCGGCCATTTTTATCGTAATGCTTGGGTCAGCTTGAAGAATGGCAGCGCCACTATGGATACTCTGGTGGCATTAGGTACCGGTGCGGCCTGGCTCTACTCCATCACGGTGAATATCTGGCCAGAGGTCTTCCCGATGGAAGCCCGACATCTTTATTACGAAGCCAGCGCCATGATTATTGGTTTGATTAACTTGGGTCATGCCATGGAACAGCGCGCCAGACAGCGTTCGTCTAACGCGCTGGAGCGACTGTTAGATTTAGCACCACCCACCGCACGGCTGGTCACTGACGAAGGCGAAAAAGTTATCCCGCTGGCGGATGTCCAACTGGGCATGACATTGCGGCTGACAACCGGCGACCGCGTCCCCGTCGACGGAGAAATTGTACAAGGCGAAGTGTGGATGGATGAAGCCATGTTGACCGGCGAACCCATTCCACAACAAAAATCCGCAGGTGATGTTGTCCATGCCGGAACACAGGTGCAGGATGGCTCGGTGCTGTTTCGCGCCAATGCTATTGGTAGCCAGACCACTTTGGCGCGAATCATCAAGTTGGTGCGCCAGGCGCAAAGCAGTAAACCAGAAATCGGCAAACTGGCAGATAGAATTTCTGCGGTATTTGTGCCAACCGTGGTCGCGATCGCCATTATTGCTGGGCTAATTTGGTATTTCTTCGGTCCGCAACCGCAGCTGGTCTATACCCTGGTGGTTGCTACCACGGTGCTTATTATTGCTTGCCCATGTGCTCTCGGGTTGGCAACGCCGATGTCAATTATCTCCGGCGTAGGGCGTGCGGCTGAGTTTGGTGTGCTGGTACGTGATGCCGATGCCTTGCAGCAGGCCAGTAATCTCGACACTTTAGTGTTCGATAAAACCGGGACTCTGACCGAAGGGCATCCGCAAGTGGTTGCCATTCATACTTTCAATGGTGTGACTGAACAGCAAGCGCTGGCATGGGCTGCAGCACTGGAAACGGGGTCAAATCACCCATTGGCCAGGGCGATTTTACAGCGCGCGGAAGGAATAACACTGCCAACAGCCAGCCAGTTTAGAACATTGCGCGGCTTAGGGGTCAGTGGTGAAGTCGAGGGCATTCCGCTGTTGCTGGGGAACAGCCGCCTGCTGGAAGAGCAACAAATTGATACCCGCGAGTTGCACTCTTTGATGCAGCAAGAAGCAGAAAGTGGTGCCACGCCGGTTATTTTAACCGCGCAGGGCAAACCTGCGGCCTTGTTGTCAATTCGTGACCCACTGCGCAGTGACAGTGTCAGTGCGCTGCAAAGATTGCACCAGCAAGGATACAACCTGGTGATGTTAACCGGTGACAATCCTATAACTGCCAATGCCATTGCCAAAGAAGCAGGAATTGATCGGGTGATAGCCGGTGTCCTGCCGGATGGTAAAGCAGAAGCTATCAAGCAGTTGCAAGCCGCTGGACATAAAGTGGCCATGATTGGTGACGGCATTAATGATGCTCCTGCATTGGCGCAAGCAGACGTCGGGATTGCCATGGGCGGCGGCAGTGATATTGCAATTGAAACTGCGGCTATCACTCTGATGCGCCATAGCCTGCATGGGGTCGCGGATGCGGTGGAGCTTTCCAAAGCGACATTGCGCAATATGAAACAAAACTTGCTGGGGGCATTTTTCTACAACGCCTTGGGGATCCCGATTGCTGCGGGTATTTTGTTCCCCTTCACTGGCACATTGCTCAGCCCAGTGGTGGCGGGGGCGGCGATGGCACTTTCATCCATTACCGTCGTCAGTAATGCCAACCGGTTACTGCGTTTTAAACCTAAACAATAAAATATCTCACTGGCGCACAAGGCTATCTTGTGCGCCTTTCCCTTTTTACCTAATGCAATACAACAAGTTAAGCTAGCTCGAAGTGCTAAAAATAATCCGTAATTTAGAGGTAATAAGGGTGAACAACGCTGCAATTTCAACGAAGAAGGGATAGCATAGAAAAAAAGCTAATCAGGGAAACTCATGGGCCAATTATTACGCCGCCTTGCAAAATTTCTAGGTATCGCAGCCCCAACAACCTATACCTATCCGGCTTTGGACGTCACATTACCCGGCGAGCGCCACCTCCATTTGGTCGGCAGCATTCATATGGGAACCGAGGGAATGTTTCCCCTTCCCCATGAATTGCTCAATAAATTAAATCAGGCTGATGCACTTATCGTCGAGGCTGATATCACTGCAACAGCCTCGCCCTTTGGTAACGATAACCTTGCCACCCCTTTAATTGACAGATTATCTGAAGAACACTATCAGCAGTTGCTGCGACGTTGTGAAGAGCTGGATAATGACCCGCAGTCCATGGCTTTTCTGCCCGCCTGGCAAGTCGCCTTGATGCTTCAGGCCCGGCAGGCGCAGCGTTTAGGGTTACGTGGTGAATACGGTATTGATTATCAATTATTGCGAGCGGCTGCCGCACAGGCAAAAACAGTTATTGAACTGGAAGGCGCACAAATGCAGCTCGATTTGCTGGAGACCTTGCCGGACAACGGCATGTCTTTGCTACTGGATACCTTAACCCACTGGCACACTAACGCCCGCTTGTTGCAAACTATGATTGGCTGGTGGCTGGAACATCAACCAGCAACTGATTTAACAGCAATGGCCCCCACTTTTAGCCAGGATCTCTATGATGTGCTGATGACTCAGCGCAATAAACGCTGGCAGCAGCAACTGGAACAGTTACCTGCCGGGCGCTATGTGGTTGCCGTTGGCGCATTGCATTTATATGGTGCGGGGAATTTGCCTGAGCTATTGCAACCCAACTCGCTGTAAAAAAATGGCCGATATCGCTATCGGCCAGTCAAAGAGGAATTTTCATTATTTTAGTTATTTAGCGCCCACATTCCTTGCGGATAATATGAGCAGCAGTGATAGGGTAGCAACCTCAGGATTAGATTGGCAACCAACATTCACCCCAACTCAGGTCATCAAATGTCAATATACTGATTTCATTAGGTTAATATTTAAGCTAATCATGTAGATGATTGCGTGTAGGATAATCCACCTGAATAAATCTTCATTTCTAATTGGACGTTTATTATGACACCTGCCGTAGTATTGCTGGAAAAACAAAAAGTACCGTTCACTTTGCATCCTTATCACCACGATGCAGCAGAGACCCACTTTGGTGACGAAGCCGTGAAGAAATTAGGCCTTAATGCCGATCAAGTTTATAAAACATTATTGGTCGCATTAAATGGTGATGCCAAAAATCTGGCAGTGGCGGTGACTCCAGTGGCGACTCAGCTTGATTTAAAAAAAGTGGCACGCGCCCTGGGAGCCAAAAAGGCAGAAATGGCAGATCCGCAATTGGCCCAGCGCAGCACCGGGTATTTAGTCGGCGGCATCAGTCCATTAGGGCAGAAAAAACGCCTGCCCACCGTCATTGATAGCCCGGCACAAGAATACGCCACTATTTTTGTTTCCGGTGGCAAGCGGGGTTTAGATATTGAATTAGCCGCAGCGGATTTATGCCGATTACTGCAAGGTACCTTTGCGGATATCGCCAAACGAGATTGATAAATATAATGTTTCGTGGCGAAAATAGATTGCCGCTGCTCTTTAATTTGTATTCAGTTTTGAAGTGGCGTTTTGTAGCCGCCTTTTCCAAAGGTTTAAATCGGGATGAAATACATCACGTTTAATGTACTTCATGATATTTAATGTACTTCATGATATTTAATGTACTTCATCCCGATTAATTACAATTACTTATAAACTATCTCACCTTGCGGCTGATATTGCTTAGCATCCAACGGCGAGTGTTTTTCAATATACTGTTTGAGCACCTCAGCATCGATAAAACCGGTATTGACATAACCCGGTAGAGTCTCTATTTTCGGGTAGCCATCACCGCCTAATGCATTGAAATTCAATGTTGCCAGACGATAGGTTTTATTCGGGTCTAATGGTTTCCCCTGTATTTTTATATCACTCACATTCTGGCCATCAGCCACCAGGCTAACATTAGCAAATTGTGCATAAGCACCTGAATCTACTTTTTTATTTGCCACTACTGCTAAATACTCTTTCACTTTATGACCGGGCATATCCACATAAACCAAGGTATTACCAAAGGGCTGAACCTTAAGCACATCTTTATAGGTAATATCACCGGCCTCAATAGAATCGCGAACGCCACCACCACTCATCACGGCAAAATCAGCGCCCACACGTTCCATTTGTGCTGCCAATAACAGACGTGCCAGATTTGTCTGCTCGAAACGGACTTTACTGCGATCGCCCTCAAGTTTGGCATTCACACTGCCCACTTTGACATCCAGTTGCGCCTTACCATGCTCTTCAAATGGCGTCAGAAGTTTCAGCATCGACGGATCTTGGGCTATTTCTTGGGTATAAAAAACCCGCTCGCTGGTGCCATCAGCCTTCTCAACTTTTTTCTTTAAATTAATCGGGATTAACTGATAACTGGTCAGTTTCAATTCACCATTGCGGAAGGTGAAATCAGCCCGACCAACATATTTACCCCATTCATGCGCCTGCACAATCCAAGTGCCATTTTGCCGGTCAGGGGCACAAGCAGTCCCAGGGACATAATCAGCTTGCTTATTATTATCACTGGCCATACAAACTGGATCTTGCGAGTGACCACCCACTATCATATCCAGATAACCTGCGGGCAGGCTGCGCGCCATCTCGACATCACCTGGAGCATTAGAGCCATGCTTGCCATCATCGTAATGTCCCATATGGGTCGCGGCGATAATAATATCCGGCTTTTCTGTTTTTCTCAGCTCAGCAACAACTTGCTTAGCTTCTTCTGCTGGCACCTTAAATTCAATGTCGGTGAAATATTCAGGATTACCAATCTTGGCCGTATCATCGGTAGTCAACCCAATCACCGCAATTTTCACCCCTTGCTTATCAAACAAAGCATAAGGTTTGAATAACCGCTGTTGCGTACTTTTTTGGTAGATATTGGCCGATAATAACGGGAAAGTTGCCCATTTTTCCTGCTGACGCAGCACGGTTAGTGGGTTATCAAATTCATGGTTACCAATAGCCATGGCATCATAGCCGACCAAATTCATACCACGAAAATCAGGTTCTGCATCCTGTAAGTCAGACTCAGGCACGCCAGTATTGATATCCCCGCCAGAAAGCAGCAGCAGACTCCCCCCGGCGGCAGCAACTTGTTTACGAATACCATCGACGAGGGTTTTCTGTGCCGCCAAACCATACTCGCCGTGATCGTTTTGCCAAAAGTGCCCATGATGGTCATTGGTGTGCAAGATAGTGATATTGTAGGTTTTATCTTTTTCCCAGGCGGCGGCCCATGCCGGTGTGAGCGCCAGCGACACAGCTAAAATACCCACTGTCGACGGTAATGAAAAACGCATGGTAAATCTCCATGTTATCGTTAAAAACTAGCCTGCTAACGACCAGCTTAATGAATGAAAATGGGGTCAAATATATCAACATAATGATAAATCAAAGCCAAACTCTGACACAGTTTGCATTGTAATGTGTTGGAGAATGTAAGAATTTCATAACTTTGAGACGAACATCAAAGTGTGTCAGCAGTAGTAAAAAGCATGCGATCTGCATATTATGTATTCATTACAAACATATTATTAACAGTGAAATTTATTAGGCGAATACTCAATATGACCGATCGCTCTGAGACAGGATTTCAGCCCTCTGCTAATACCGCTGTAAAACGTACTTCTTTCTCTATTTTGGGTGCTATCAGCGTATCTCATTTACTCAACGATATGATTCAATCGCTGATCCTGGCGATTTATCCTCTCCTCCAAGCCGAGTTTTCGCTAAGTTTTGCCCAGATAGGGTTAATTACTCTAACTTACCAACTTACCGCCTCGTTATTACAGCCATTAATTGGCCTGTATACAGATAAACACCCGCAGCCCTATTCATTACCAATAGGTATGGGTTTTACTCTATCCGGTATTTTGCTACTGGCGGTTGCCACCACCTTCCCGGTCGTTTTACTGGCAGCGGCGTTGGTTGGGACAGGCTCTTCAGTCTTCCATCCGGAATCCTCGCGGGTCGCGCGTATGGCATCTGGTGGCCGTCATGGTATGGCTCAGTCTATTTTTCAGGTCGGCGGTAACTTGGGTAGCGCCCTCGGCCCTCTGTTAGCGGCGATACTGATAGCCCCTTATGGCAAAGGCAATGTCGGCTGGTTCTCACTCGCTGCATTACTGGCGATTGTGGTGCTCTTGCAGGTCAGTAAATGGTATCAACAGCAACAAAAAGCCAGCCATGGCAAAGCCATTAAAATCTCTTCAGTAAAAATGCTGCCAAAAAAGACAGTTATTAAGACACTAGCTATCTTAATGGTGCTGATATTCTCGAAATACTTCTACTTGACGAGCATTAGCAGCTATTACACCTTTTATCTGATGCATAAGTTCGGTGTTTCTGTCCAAAACGCCCAGATACATTTGTTTGCATTCCTGTTTGCCGTCGCGGCTGGCACCATCATTGGCGGCCCTCTTGGCGATAGAATAGGGCGAAAATATGTTATTTGGGGGTCAATCTTAGGTGTTGCACCATTCACCCTCATTTTACCCTATGCATCTTTGTATTGGATTGGGATTTTGACCGTGATAATTGGTGTTATCCTTGCCTCGGCCTTCTCCGCAATATTGGTGTATGCACAGGAGCTTATTCCGGGGAAAGTGGGCATGGTATCCGGTCTATTCTTCGGTTTTGCTTTCGGTATGGGGGGGATAGGTGCGGCAGTACTAGGCTATGTGGCTGATTTAACCAGTATTGAGTTGGTTTATCAAATATGTGCATTCCTGCCATTATTGGGGATATTCACGGCCTTACTGCCTAATATAGAAGATAAGTAATAGTAATAACCTTATAATCCTGACTGAGATAGCATTCTTAGTCAGGACAACTCCGCATAGAATCATATTTAAATCGTCAAACCCCTCACAAACAACCATTTCAAACAATTTCCATGCCAAACCTGTTTTTTTTCGATTAAAATTTAATTTTTATCGCGCATTGATCGCATAAATGCAATAAACTGATGCTATTACTGTGAAACTATTACAGCGGTCTCGCAGAGGCAAGGCCCAAGGAGGGGCTGAATAAATTCGCCGCCAACACACCTGCAACTTGAAAGATAACAAGTATAACTAGAAGGAGTCTGGATGCACCACTCAACACCCTTAATTACCACGATCGTCGGAGGCCTTGTCCTCGCCTTCCTCTTGGGCACCCTGGCCCACCGCCTGCGCATCTCACCACTGGTGGGGTACCTTGCCGCAGGGGTGCTAGCCGGGCCATTCACGCCAGGTTTTGTCGCTGATACCTCATTAGCACCGGAACTGGCTGAAATTGGTGTAATTTTGTTGATGTTTGGTGTCGGACTTCACTTCTCGCTTAAAGACCTTCTCGCAGTAAAAGCCATCGCCATCCCTGGTGCTATAGCACAGATTGCCGTCGCAACCGTGCTAGGAATGGGATTGTCTCATTTATTAGGCTGGGATTTGATGACTGGATTTGTCTTCGGCCTCTGTCTATCAACCGCAAGTACCGTGGTATTACTGCGAGCACTGGAAGAACGGCAACTCATTGATAGTCAGCGAGGGCAAATTGCTATTGGCTGGCTGATTGTTGAAGATTTAGCCATGGTACTGACACTGGTGCTTCTCCCGGCATTTGCCGGTGTGATGGGCAACGAAACCACCAGTTTGAGCCAATTATTTACTGAATTGGCGATTACCATTGGTAAAGTTATCGCCTTCATTACATTGATGATAGTGGTCGGCCGCCGATTAGTCCCTTGGATATTGGCTAAAACCGCCAGTACCGGCTCCCGCGAGCTGTTCACCCTGGCAGTGCTGGCCTTAGCACTGGGGATTGCCTACGGCGCTGTAGGGCTGTTCGATGTATCCTTTGCTCTGGGAGCATTCTTCGCCGGAATGGTATTGAATGAATCTGAACTCAGCCATCGAGCGGCACAAGATACCTTGCCGTTACGTGATGCATTCGCGGTGCTGTTCTTCGTTTCTGTTGGCATGCTGTTTGATCCAATGATCTTAATTCACGAGCCGTTAGCCGTATTGGCTTCACTGGCGATCATCATCTTCGGAAAATCAGCAGCGGCATATCTATTGGTACGGCTATTCGGTCACTCAAAACGTACCGCACTCACCATTTCCGTCAGTCTGGCGCAAATTGGCGAATTTGCCTTTATTCTGGCAGGGCTAGGGATTTCTCTTGGTTTAATGTCAGAACATGGCCGTAATCTGGTACTGGCAGGGGCAATCTTGTCCATTATGCTCAACCCGTTGCTTTTCACTCTGTTAGACCGCTATTTAACCAAGAATGAAACTATGGAAGACCAAATTCTGGAAGAAGCGGTAGAAGAGGAAAAACAGATCCCGGTCGACTTGTGCAATCATGCATTGTTGGTGGGTTATGGCCGGGTAGGAAGCTTATTAGGGGCAAAACTTCATGCCGAGGGGGTTCCTCTGGTTGTTATTGAAAGTTCCCGACCAAGAGTTGAAGCCTTGCGCGAACAAGGAATTCATGCAGTTTTAGGTAATGCTGCCAGCGCAGATACCATGTCGTTGGCTCGACTAGATTGCGCTCGCTGGCTATTACTGACGATCCCAAATGGTTATGAAGCAGGTGAAATTGTCGCCGCGGCTCGAATTAGACGCCCTGACCTTGAGATAATTGCGCGCGCCCATTATGACGACGAAGTGGTCTATATCTCAGATCGCGGAGCAAATCAGGTGGTTATGGGCGAACGGGAAATTGCCAACAGTATGCTTAATATGCTGAAAATAGATAAGCTG
Source organism: Yersinia rohdei ATCC 43380 (assembly GCF_000173775.1). Lineage (GTDB taxonomy): Bacteria > Pseudomonadota > Gammaproteobacteria > Enterobacterales > Enterobacteriaceae > Yersinia > Yersinia rohdei. The sequence goes on along the minus strand of NZ_ACCD01000010.1, from coordinate 74,232 downwards.
AGCGAAGAAGATACCCGCCAGGGCTGCCCAATTTAAGCGGTATTACCGCAATTACGCATAATAGATACAATCAGGGCCAGCATATGCCGGCCCTGTTTATTTTCTGATATTTGATGCCTATTATTGTACTAAATTACCGCTCCCAGTAAGACTCTTCCAAACTGTCTTCCCGTTCGGGTAAACCACGAGTTAAACGCGGTGAGTGCTGATTCAGTACCTGATAACTGACACGATTAGCATATTTACACACTTGCGCCAGTGAAGAATAACTCAGGTAGCTACGAACATGTTTACTCGAGTTAGGCACATTATTACGGTGATACCCATTGGCCGCAATATCATGCAGCACAGCAGATAAAGCACCATCCCCTGCCCCATTGGTATTCATTATTTTCTCAGGCCCGCCCATATAAGGGGCAATATGAGAATAAATACGTAATGGATTATCACAATACTGCTTGCGCATCGCTCGACTGAATTCATACAAGTTAAATTCAGCAATAGCGCCAGGTAATAATGGATGCTGAGTTTGGCGCTTATTAGCCTCTTCGGTATAGCCCGCCATATAAAGCCCATTAGGGCCAGCAGTACACAGCACCAAATCAACCCAGTTCAGTGCCATATCAGAAGCCATCAGCGGATCACTAAGGCCCGTCAGCTCATAGGCTTCATCTTCATTCATTGCCACAATAGAAACATGTTCATGAAGGAAATCTCGCCACCACTGCGGATTATCTGCAATGACATATTTCGTCCCCAGAGTCATGACTACTGGCACATTATACTTCTTCGCATAATTGATAGCCTGCATCGTGGCTTCTGGCATCGGCTCGCCGGGCTTACAGCGCACCAGATAAGCTGTAAGTACTAATGCAGATGCACCAGCAATAACCTCTTCAGGAATACTCTCGGGCCGTAACTGATTCATTTGGCCCGGACTTATCGCAAATGTCCGCTCACCATTATCCGTAATTAACGTAAAACAACGGCCAATAGCACCATCGACTGCCTGTAAATAGTTCAAATCAGTACGGCTGGATGTATTACACAGATAGCGATAGGCATAGCTACCAATTTTAATATTGCTACACATCGTCCCTAACAAAATGGAACGGTCATCGGCCAATACAGAATAGTTGTGTAACGTATTACCAATAGTTCCGCCGGCAAATTCATGTGTAATCAACTCATTGGCAGTTAACTCCTGATATAGGCGCTCTGCGACTTCATCCTCAATAACCAAAGAATGGCCTTGGCTCAGGCCATAACGTTGGATAAAGTCCTCATCGACCTTCGCTTCAATATCAACCAGCGTCTGATCAATACCGACAATATAAGATGTACTCACTTCATTCTCTGTCAGGGCCGGTTGCAATAGCGGATCACGGGCATTAACAGGGAAATAGTGTTTAGATTTACGTTTACCAGGAAATTTCATGGTTAATAGTGACAAATTAGAAATGAAAGATAAGGAATTTTAGCATAAGTTATCGGATATTCAGCGAGCATAGCCATTTGGATTGGATTGCTGCCATTTCCAAGCATCTGTCAACATATCCGTCAAGTTGCGTTTGGTTTTCCAATCTAACTCCTTAAGCGCAAGTTCGGCACTCGCCCAACACTCAGCGATATCGCCAGATCGACGTGCCACTATCTCATAAGGAATTTTTTTACCTGAGATACGCTCAAATTCCGCAATCATCTGTAACACTGAGTAGCCAACACCCGAGCCAAGATTATAAACCTTGAACCCTGGAGTCAGTTTATTCAGCGCGCAAAGATGCCCCTCAGCCAGATCCATTACATGGATATAATCTCTCACCCCTGAACCATCCAAGGTAGGATAATCATTACCGTAGACTGCTAATTTAGGGAGTTTCCCAATGGCAACTTGGGTAATAAATGGCAATAAATTGTTAGGTTTGCCATTAGGATCTTCGCCAATTAATCCTGATGGATGAGCCCCAACTGGATTAAAATAACGCAGTGCCCTGATAGAAAAATCCGGATGAGCAAAAGAGAAGTCTTTCAATATTTGCTCAACCATGACCTTAGATGAGCCATAAGGATTTGTTGTTCCGCCAATGCGGGCATCCTCGGTCAAGGGAACAAATTCAGGATCGCCATATACCGTGGCAGATGAACTGAAAATGAGTTTTTTCACTCCCGACGCCACCATTTCTTCCAGCAAGACAATTGAGCCCACAACATTATTTTGATAATACTCAATGGGCTTGCTAACGGATTCCCCGACAGCCTTCAAACCAGCAAAATGAATCACGGCATCAATCTTATGCTCAGAAAATACCTTTTTAAGGCAATTCCTATCTAATATATCACCTTGATAAAATGCCGCACTTCGGCCAGTGATTTTAGCTACACGAAGTAATGACTCAGCAGAAGAATTAGATAAATTATCTACTACTACAACATTCTCGCCTTGTTCTAACAATGCTAATACTGTATGTGAACCAATATAACCTGCACCACCGGTCACTAGAATAGTCATAATTTACCTATTGAATTTGATGTATCAAGGCTGGGCTATCACCCAAGAATAATTTCACGACATTTATCTTTAACACTATTGATATCAAATTTATTTTTTTGCTGCTGTGCTGCCTTATAAAATGAATCATAATTTGAAAATACAGTATTTAGCGCAGTTTCTAATTGCTCAGTTGTATTTTCAATCAAGATACCATTTTGATCAATAACCTCACCACAGCCACCAACATTACTCAGGATAACCGGTAGACTTGCACTGGTCGCCTCAATTGCTGCCATGGGTAAACCTTCACTTTCTGATGTTAATACAAATACATCATACTCATTGAATTTGTCGAATCCTTTAATTTCACCGTAAAAATGAATATTTTCATAACTACCATATTCATTTTTAAGATCTTGATAGTATTCACCATCACCAACAATATCGAGATCATATTGAGGATTAGCAGCAACTACTTTTAAGATCAAATCAGGTCTCTTAGGATAGGCTAATCTGCAAACATAAATAATTTTATTTTGACAAGGGCGGTCTGGTCGCTCAACTAATGGTGTGATCGCATTAAGTTGAGTTATGATTTTTTCGGGTTTAATACCAATAATATTAATAGCTTTATCAGCATCACTTTGAGAAACACACCATATAACATCAGTAATATTTGATAGTAGTTTCTCAATATAACAAAAGATAAACTTTAATATATTGCCATTATAAATACATGACCAGCCATGAGAAACATATACGCCCCGAAAACGTAAGAATAAACTGGCTAACCGACTATATAGCCCCGCATTAGCCGAACTGGATACCACTATATCTATTTTATTTTCTTTAAGAGTTTTATACAAAGTGTAAACAGCCTTAATACTGGCCATTTTTCTTATCTCTGGAATAATAACCACTTTGTCACAACTAATAGTTTCAGTTAACCAACCTGCTTCAGAGGTAATCAAAATAATCTTACAGTCATCTTTTAGTAGCTTAACTTGCTCTAAGACCCAGCCTTGAGCGCCACCAATGATTGATTTTGTGATGACAAATGCAATATTCTTCATATCAGTTCCATAAACATTAGAATGCAAATATAGCCAGATAGCAGACTACAAACCATTAATGAACAGTGAGTCTTTTTGCATTTTCCTCATGAGTCTTTTGCCAAACTAAGTCGCAAATACCATCTGTTGGTTGAAACCCTGTAGGTGCTTCTAATAATAGAGCGCGGATAGATTCATAATTAAAATCATCACAGGCAGTCTCAATTCTATTTAACAAAATGTTCAAATGCTCCCATTCCAGCATAACTTCAGTTGCTGTCATTATTCGTGGGTGATAAGTATTCTGTACAGATTCCCCAATCAGCAACTCTTCATATAACTTTTCACCAGGACGTAAACCTGAAACCTCTATCGCAATATCGCCATCGGGATTGTCTTCATTTTTAATTGAAAGCCCCGAAAGGTTAATCATCCGTTTAGCCAAATCAATAATTTTAACCGGGTCCCCCATATCCAAGACAAAAACATCGCCTCCTTGCCCCATAGCACCAGCTTGAATAACCAGTTGAGCCGCTTCTGGAATGGTCATAAAGTAGCGAATAATATCTTTATGGGTGAGAGTGATAGGGCCACCCTCAGCGATTTGTTTCTTAAAGAGTGGGACAACAGAACCTGAAGATCCAAGCACATTACCAAAGCGAACCATACAAAACTTCGTTTTATTTTGCTCCTTTGATAATGCCTGTAATATCAGCTCAGCCATTCTCTTAGTTGCGCCCATAGTATTGGTTGGCCGCACGGCTTTATCCGTAGAGATTAAAACAAATTTTTCAACCCCAGATTTAATTGCTGCTTTGGCGCAAGAGAGCGTGCCGAATATATTATTTCTCACCCCCTCAATCACGTTATTCTCAACAAGGGGAACATGTTTATAGGCAGCGGCATGATAAACAGTATTAACATTGAAATTGGCCATCACTTGAGCTAACCGTTTTTCACTTTGTACTGACCCAAGTAGAGCTACCAGCTTTGTATCAAGGTGATGATTCCGGCAAATTGCGGCTATTTCGTTATCAATGGCATAAAGTGAAAATTCAGAAATATCAAACAGAATTAACATGCTTGGATTTTCGAAGATAATTTGGCGACACAATTCCGAACCAATTGATCCGCCAGCCCCTGTCACCATGACCACTTTGTCTTTAATATTTTTAGCTAATAGTTTTTGATCAGGTTCTACAGGATCTCTGCCCAGCAATTCCTCGATTGACACTTTCTTTAAGCTACTGATTTGCGCCCGACCTTCAACTAAATCTGACATACCTGGAATAGAGAGCACTTCACAAGAAAGATTTTCAAGTTTACCGACGACTGCCCGGCGCTGGCTTTGACTAACACTCGGCATTGCGAGCAATATTTTCTTGATACCATAGCGGCCAATTAAATACTCTAGCTTTTCTGAGGGATAGACGGTCACACCATGAATAACTGCTTTATGTAACTTAGGATTATCATCGATGAAAGCAATGGGGAAATACTCACTTGCCTGTGTGAGGGCAGGTAGTAATTGTCGGCCGGAAGCGCCCGCACCATAAATAACTACCGGTATCTGACCTCTGACACCATAGTTTAATAGCATGCGAAAAAATAGCCGTGAACCACAGATGAGAACCAACGAGAAAACAAAGAACATCAAAGAGACGGTTCTTGGCAAATATACACCTAAGAAATAAGAACCGAACACCAGTAAACCGGAGGACAATACAACACCGGCGAGCACGACACGAACAATTTGAGCACTGACATAACGTAATACCGTCCGATACAACCCCAGTCGAATAAAGACAAAAAGAGTCGGAGGGATAATTACGGCCAATGCCACCCATTGTGAAACACTGGTAAATGGGCTGTCTACATCCAGTCGCACCCAGAAAGCGCCCCAATATGCCAGCGTAATTAGAAAAGCATCTAACAGCAGCATAATGATTCGCTTAATAGATCTTGGTAAAGATAATAAAAAAATGGGAAACATATAATACCAACCCCAAGACGGAATACGCCATTTTAATACTGAATTAACCCGGTATATCATTACAAACTAAAAAAGTTAATTATTATTCACACCGGCATTAAGCTTATAATCAATAAACAAAAGAGGAATATAGGAAATAATCAATGCTATTATCGGATTAACTATGTTTAACCCAACCAGTAATGCAATAGGGAATAGCCAGATAACATTTATGGCAATGGCTGATAATGTTACCGGTAAATGACGTTTACACTTTCTCGCGAAAATCTGATAGCCATGACTGCGATGAGCTTCATAAACTTTAAAGCCACCAAGCACTCTACGTACCAAAGTCCAGGTTGCATCAACAATAAATAGCCCCAACAGAATCAGCCAACAGAAGAAAAATTTCGTTTCTATCCAACCCGCATTTATCGCTAAAGCCCCAATTATCAGTCCTAAAAATCCGCTACCGGCATCCCCCATAAATATTTTCGCCGGTGGGAAATTCCACAGTAAAAATCCTAAAACAGCACTCGCAAGTAACCAAAGAACCAGATAATTGTCCAGTGCAATGTTATCAGCGCTGATAGCATAGATGAGAATAGCACCAAGACAGGAGGTTATGGCTTGGATACTGGCTAAACCATCTATACCGTCCATAAAATTATAGAGATTCAGCATCCATACCAGGAATAACAATCCAAACAGGCTACCAAAAATTCCAAGATTTATACTGTATCCGGAGATAATTAATGGCGGGAAACCACCCAAACAAAATAACAAAAATGCAGCTGCTGAAAAATGCGCCAGAAGACGCCAACGAGCCGCAATATGCCCGTGGTCATCCCAAAAACCCACTAGTGCAATTACCCCACCAGATACAATTAATCCTACCGTCGATAAAAGAGGCAGATAACCTTGAAAATAAAACAAGATTATCCCTATGAGGAAGCTGATAACTATTGCTACCCCGCCGCCCCTTGGGGTTGGGATAACATGCGAACTTCGAGAATTAGGTGTATCAATAATATTATGTTTTAATGCATAAAAACGTAATAAATACGTTAGTATTGCGGAAGCAATAAAGAACACTGATATTAATAGCATTAATTTTGACATTTTAACCCCAATTCATTTCATAGTTACACAAACTATAAATACACCTTCAACTTTCATTATATTTCGATCAAACTTATCATTTACTTTTATATTGGGTATAAATAGACATCCAGCGTTCTATTATTTTTTCAATAGAATTTGTTTTTATAATCCGCTCTCTAACTCTATTAGCTAATATCTCTTTTTCTTTATCAGATAAATTTATCATTTTATTTATTTCTTGAGATAAACTGACCGGATCTTTTATTGGAACAACTGCACCACAATCACCTAAAGCCTCTTTTATACCACCGGCATCCGTAGCAACGATCATTTTCTTACATGCCATGGCTTCAGTAATTACGAGCGGGAAACCTTCCCATTCGGAAGACAGAACAAAGATATCAGTAGCACACATTAATTGCCGGATATCATCTCTTTGCCCAAGAAATGTCAGGTATTTATCAATATTTAACTCTTTAGCCATACTTTCCAGATGAGCATCAAGATGACCTGTCCCGACAATATATAGGCGAGGTACATTCTGAAAAATGTTATTTTTTAGCAGTAAAGAATATGCAGTCAGTAAGTTAGGATAATCCTTTGCTTCAGTTAATCGACCAACACTGAGTAGCATAGGCGTTTCATCCGCAAGCCCTAGCTCTGCTCTTTTAACATTTCTATCATTTAGTGAAAAATCGAATTGGGAAGTATCAATACCATTAGATACAGCAATCATTCTATCTGGCTTCGCTGCACCTTTGCGAATAAATGAATCCACTGCATCCTGGCTAACATTAGTAGAAATAGTCGCGAGTTTGTCAGTATATTTATATGCCAACATCCGCAAAGAACTGCCCTCATTGGTATTATGAGCTGTGCATATTAAAACAGGAATATGTGTAAGCAGCCGTAGAACTCTGGCAAAGATATTGGCATGAAACATATGACTATGGACAACATCAGGTTTAAATTTTTTTGTTATTCTTCTAACTGCGAATAAACCTTTGAACAAGCTAAAAGGAGTTTTATCTAACTTTAACTCACTTAACTGAACCCCATTTTGGGGTTTCACTAGTGTCTCGCCAGTGAGAGACACAATCATAACTTTATGACCCGCTTCATACATTTTATTAGCAATTAAGACGGTTTGCTTCTCGGCCCCTCCCATACCAAGTCCGGTGATAATATATAATATGTTCACTGATGCCTCTCATTCTATTGAAAATTAAACGCTGATTTTTAGTTATTAATGTTATTTATCAAACTCTTCCACTTGTTTCCAATAGTAGATTCTATCTTATATTTTTCAGCGCTGGCCAATGACTTTATTGACATTGCTTCTCTTAAATTATCATCCTTTATCAGTTTCAGAAGTCTGGTAATAAATGTGTCACTATCGGCAAATGGCACAAGATAGCCATCCTCGTTATCCGCGATCAAGTCCGAGGGGCCAGTATCACAATCATAGGCAATAATGGGCAGCCCGCAGGCCTTGGCTTCAAGTAACACCATAGGAAAACCTTCAAAACGAGAGGTCATTACATAGATTGCAGACTGGTTATATAAGTCTCTGACATTCTGGGTGGCTGGAAGTAATTCCACATTTTTTAGCTTTAACTCTTTTATTTTATCCAATAATAGTTTTTTATCTTCACCATCACCGGCAATAATAAGTTGCCAGCCATTATTATTACTTTCAATTCCAGCCCAAATATCTAGCAACAGATCAAAACCTTTCTGATAATTTAGACGCCCTAATGCCAAGATTGTTTTTTTGTTTTTTGTGTTAAGTTCGCTGTCGGGTTCAAAAGGTAATGGGTTGGGTATTGATATTATTTTTTCAGGATATGGGTTTTCTGCTAACCAATATTCACGATCTTTCTCTGTCAGAGTGACGACGGCATCAGCATATTTAGCAGCCACTCTTCTGGCAAGTTTTCGCGACTTTACAGTTAAATTACTTTTATAATTAAAATGCTCCCACGAAATATGCTTAATACCTGTCCCTATCACGGCAACAGTGCTGAATAATGCTAACATCGTATCCACATCAATAAGCACATCTATGGATTCATCTTTTAAAATACGGCGCAATCTCGAAACAACAGAAAAATAGGCCAGTGAAAAACGCCTTTTCTTATCAAAGATTGATACTAATTTAACGCGTTCATCCACATGAAATTTAGGCGGGGTGCTGCCACTCAAACTGATAATGACAACCTGATAGCCATAGTTAACCAGGTAGTTAGCCAGAGCAATGCTTACTCGCTCAGTCCCACCGGTATGGCTGATATCGCCACCAAAGAAAGCAACTTTCTTCATAAAATACCCTATTGCCTTTTAATTTTATTCATTATCACACCAGGCAATGCAACAATTTTCACTAAGATAGAGGATTTGCTATGGTCGATATATTTGCTATCAATCATAGTTAAAGCCTGATTAAGGCGTACAACAGATTTTATAAAATCGACTGGTCGAGATAGCCATATTTTTTTAGGTACATTATCCAGTAAAGCCTTACGTGATATATAGTGACCTATCGCATGTTTTTTTATTGATGACTTACTCAATCGATTAGTTTCTTCATCATCGAAAAAGATACGCACTTGAATTGAGCTGTAGTAAAAACAATACTCTTTAGATACAGTACTATAAAACCAAATTTCAGGAATAAACTTCACACCCGAGGTTATTGGGTAGAGATATTTTCGCAATAACTCAGTTTTAAAAAAATCAATTCGCTCGCCTTTAATTCCTGATTGAAACTCATCAAACCATGAACTTTTTTTATCTTCATTTAATAAATAAGCATTGTTGGGCTTCATTGTTGCTGAACTCACTGAAACCGCTCTAATACCCATGATTTCTTTATCATCAAATACCGTATTTATTGAAAGTAATTTATCAATAGAACCAGCAACCAGAGCATCATCAGAATCTAAACCGATAAAGTATTCACCATTTGCTTTGTTAACAGCTAAGTTCCAGGCGGCTTGTTTTCCGCTATTTTCTTGATATATATAATTTATTTTTACTTTATTCTCATTTTTAAATTCTTTAATCACTTCTGCCGTGTTGTCTATTGAACCATCATCGATTATTAACCACTCGATATCATCTCTATTTTGCTGCAAAATAGACAGGTAACAACGCTTTAATAAATCAGCTCGATTGAATGTTGGTGTAAACACGGTAACTGCTATCATTCTGTTTTCTATACCTTATTGAATTAAATTTTGTTTATTTCTATACAGAATTTCGAATAATAATTTTTTTCTTTTTAGAATAAAGACCAATAAAGTTAATGATATAACTTCAACGGTAACAATCGAGACTATTCCACCCCAAGCCCCATACTTTGAGGCCAGGTAAGCACAAAGTGGAATATGTATAATTGCTGATGCTATAGGTAGGATTGTATAGGCCTTTTTATGCCCATGTGGCAGTAAAATATAATTACCCAAAGCGGCCGACTGTAAGATAAGAAAATAAACAGGAGAAAACAATATTAACAAAGGAGCAACTTCTGAATATTCCTCTCCGAACATTATTTTGGTAATCAATTTTGAAAAGACAACAACAAATAAAATGATAAACAAACATAATGCAGTTTGCCAATAAAAAATCTTTCGTATCAATGCATAGGCTTGTTCTTTATTATTAACAAGCAAGGCGTTTATTCTAGGGTAAAAAGCATTACCCAAAATCAAAAACACGCCGAGAATGGCACCTTTCATCCTGTCCGCAGCCGTAAATATACTGACCTCATAAACACTGCTAAATATACCGATGATAATGGTGGTGCTCATTGTATAAAGACTATTAGATAGCGTGGCACAGAAAATAGGCAGAGAATCTTTTAGTGTATGACTTATTTTTAAACTGGAAAAATTGACTATTTGTATTAATTTTTGTTTATATATATATATTATTGCTATTATCCCAGCCAGTAGACTCAATGACGACTGTATTATTATAGCAAGTTTAATGTCTGCATCACTACGAACAAATATAAAGAATAACGGCAATAATGCCAATCTAGAGATCACCATTAACTTGGTAATAACAGACAGTTTTTCTATCCCTTGGAAAAACCAGATAGGCATTAATACAGTGCCTATTAGCATTAAAACAGTATAAATTAATTCACTTCTAATAATTGAGAATGAACTGACGAATGCAAACAAAACAATACCAAGTATCGATATGAGACAGAGTATTGATTTAGCAAAGAGTGTTTCGAAGAAAACCCTGGATATATATTCAGGTTCATTTTGATGTTCGGCAATTCTTTTCGATGCTGATAAGTTAAACCCGAAATCAATAAAAATAACAAAATACTGGGCTATTGATAGTGTAAGACTATAAACACCAAAACCTTCCACCCCTAATACTCGCGTCAAATACGGGAGGGTCAGAAAGGTAATAATATAATTACTGCCTTGCAATATGAATAAAGAAAAAATATTTCTTCGTAACACTGACATTTTAATTTCCAGCGATGGATTAAATGATATTGCTCATGTTTGTTAAGCCTATTAATTAGTTCTTCTTTTTCTCATCAAGCAAAATTTAGTTTTCACAATTGATGATGAGAATATCAACCTAAATCCAGACACGCTACCGCCCTTGGCTTACAGCTACCAATGCACTGATCTCAGGTTTTAGTCTAAATTAAACTTAAAATATATTTTATAACCAAAGGTTACATAATTTATTGATGCGCCAGCCAATCATAAACGTCTAATTCTTATACATCTAAACAAGCATTACAAGCAAAAGGGAGAGCCAAAAGTAGGTCATAACAAACCATTTTGGTGGTAGTCAAAACAGACAAAATTATGAGTAATGGGCCCCAGGGTTAATCTCTTGTTTTATTAGCTGTTCTAAAAGATCAATATGCGCCTGGTCGTCGTTCAGTGCTGGAATGTATTCAAATTTTTCACCGCCCGCATGTAAGAAAATCTCTCGGTTCTGTTCTTTGATCTCTTCCAATGTCTCCAGACAATCAGCAGAAAAACCGGGGCAGACGAGTTGAATATGTTTCACACCTTGCGAAGGTAAACTTTTTAATGTTTCGTCAGTATAAGGTGTCAGCCACGGCTCGCGGCCAAATCGCGATTGATAGGTCATCATGACGTGTTCCGCGGGCAAAGTTAGCTCCGCGCGTAATGCACGGCTGGTATCTTCACAGCGCTGTGGATAGTCATCTCCTAAATGGGCGTAACGTTTAGGAATACCATGAAAAGAAAGAACCAGGCGGTCGGGCTTTCCATGCTGCTCAAATGCCAGTTCGACACTTTGCTTCAATGCTGAAATATAAGCAGGATGCTCGGCATAATCACGAATAAATGTAACTGATGGCAAGCGGCGGTAGCCTTTCAAAATACGCGCAACAGCATCCCAAACCGCCGCACTTGTCGAACACGAATATTGTGGATAGAGCGGTAATACCACCAGCCTGGTCACGCCTTGTGCTAATAATTTATCAATAGCACCCGGTAGATTGGGTGAGCCATAGCTCATGCCTAGCTCCACTGGGATATCCGGCATTCGTGCCGCGAGCGCTTTTTGCTGCCGCCGGCTATACACCAACAGCGGAGAACCTTCGTCCATCCAGACAGACTGATATAATTTTGCCACGCGCGGGGAGCGAATCGGTAAAATAACCCCACGTAACAGTGGCCACCACAGCCAGGGCGAGGTATCTACCACCCGCCGGTCACTTAAGAATTCAGCCAGATAGCGTTTGACCGCCTGTGGTGTAGGGGCATCTGGGGTGCCCAGATTAACCATCAGTACGCCAAGCTTGCTTTGCTTCATGCTGAAGTCCTTGTTGTGGGTATTACGCCGATTATTTGCACTGACGAATAGGTTTCGACGGTATCCGTAAAATAATAAAGGCGACCTCAGGCCGCCTTAGCTATCTTACCATTCAGAATTAACCGAGAATAGTCGCCAGCTCTGCACTGACTTCAGCTACTTTACGGGTTCCGTCCAGTTTAAAATACTGTGTATTGCCCGCATCAGCTTCTTTACGATAATAAGAAACCAAAGGCGCAGTTTGTTGATGATATTCAATCAAACGTTTACGTACTGTGGCTTCCTGATCGTCCTTACGGATAGTCAGTTCTTCGCCCGTCGCATCGTCTTTATCTTCAACTTTTGGTGGGTTGAATTTAATGTGATAAACACGGCCTGAAGCCGCATGTACCCGGCGGCCAACGATGCGCTCAACAATCAGTTCGTCCGGAACATCAAACTCCAGAACATAATCAACCTTGATGCCCGCTTCTTTCATGGCATCAGCCTGAGGAATGGTACGTGGGAACCCATCTAGCAGGAAACCATCACGACAGTCGTCCTGTGTGATGCGCTCTTTAACCAAGGCGATAACCAGCTCATCAGTTACCAGCTTGCCGGCATCCATAATTTCTTTCGCTTTCAGACCTAACTCAGAACCTGCTTTTACAGCGGCGCGCAACATATCACCAGTAGAGATTTGCGGAATACCGTATTTCTCCATGATGAATTGAGCCTGAGTACCCTTACCAGCGCCCGGAGCGCCCAGCAGAATGATACGCATTGCGTAAATCCCCTTGCTATGTAGTTTTTCTATGTGTTTTTACTTAAAAAAATCGAAATTGCGGAAAACAAGCAACCATACCATTTTCAGGGGGGTTGGCTCAAGGCGCGTGAGTTTAGCGGGCGAGATTGAATGAAGAAAAACACAACAGAATAAAACTATAACTAATTGATATTAGATAAAAAACGCCCCTGATAGATGTCTATCAAGGGCGTCCTATTACTCAGCGGTTAATAACTGATTCATTCTGCGAATGAACTGATTCGGATCCTCTAAGGTTCCTCTTTCAGCCAGCAGCGCTTGATCCAGCAATAACTCGACCCATTCAGCAAACTGGGCGTCATCAGTAACATCGGCTGCACGTTTGACCAAGCCGTGTTCTGGATTCAATTCAAAGATATACTTCACTTCCGGCGCTTGCTGACCCGCAGCAGCAAATAATTTCGCCATCTGCGTACTCATTTCATCAGCATCTGTGGTTACAATCGCCGGGGTGTCGGTCAGACGATGTGTCAGACGGACATCTTTGACGCGCTCACCCAGCAGGGTTTTGACTCGCTCAACAAAAGGCTCCAGCGCTTTATCCGCTTCTTGTTTCTCTGGGCTTTCTTCATCTGCCAGCTTGTTCAGTGAATCGTCCGCTTTACTGACTGACTGGAATACTTTTCCATCAAATTCAGTCAGGTAGCTCATCATCCATTCGTCAATACGGTCTGATAGCAGCAAGACCTCAATGCCTTTTTTGCGGAACAGCTCCAGATGCGGGCTGTTTTTCGCGGCAGCATAGCTGTCAGCAGTGATGTAATAAATCTTCTCCTGCCCTTCTGCCATCCGGCCGACATAATCTTCTAATGAGACGGTCTGCGCGGAACTGTCGCTATGGGTTGAAGCAAAGCGCAATAACTTGGCGATGATATCTTTGTTACCCGCATCTTCAGCAGGGCCTTCTTTTAATGCCATACCAAACTGTTGCCAGAACTGCTGATATTTCTCAGCATCATCTTTCGCCAGTTTTTCCAACATTTGCAGCACACGTTTAGTCAGCGCACTGCGCAGGTTCTGAGTCACGCGGCTGTCTTGCAGGATCTCACGTGAGACGTTCAGCGGCAGATCATTAGAATCTATTAAACCACGAACAAACCGCAGGTAGTTCGGCATGAACTGCTCTGCATCATCCATGATAAAGACGCGCTGGACATACAATTTCAAACCATGTTTATGGTCGCGATTCCACATATCCCAAGGTGCTTGCGCCGGGATATACAGCAAGCTGGTGTACTCTTGCTTACCTTCAACGCGGTTATGGCTCCAAATCAGTGGGTCAGTGAAGTCATGCGCGATATGTTTGTAGAAAGTTTTATATTCGTCGTCAGATATCTCAGATTTACTGAGAGTCCACAATGCCTGGGCTTTGTTGATTTTTTCCCAAGTTACCGTGCCATCTTCTTCATTTTTGCTTTGGATCTCGACCGGCAGGGCAATATGGTCTGAATACTTGCTAATAACCGAGCGCAAACGCCAGTCATCCAGATATTCATCTTCACCTGCTCGCAGGTGCAATGTAATTTCTGTGCCGCGATCTTCTTTAGTGATATCCGCGATGGTGTAATCACCCTCGCCTTCTGATTCCCAGAACACACCGGCATCCGCAGGTGCGCCAGCTGCGCGGGTGCGCACTGTGACTTTATCCGCCACAATGAAAGCAGAATAGAAGCCCACACCAAACTGACCAATTAACTGGCTATCTTTAGCTTGATCTGAACCAATAGACTCAAGGAATGCTTTAGTACCTGATTTCGCGATAGTACCAAGATTATCAATGACTTCATCACGGCTCATACCGATGCCGTTATCACTTAGGGTCAAAGTGCGTTTTTCTTTATCAAAAGAGATGCGCACGCGCAGATCGGCATCCCCAGCTAATAACTCAGGGGTAGATAGCGCGCGAAAACGCAGTTTATCTGCCGCATCAGAGGCGTTAGAGATCAACTCACGTAAGAAAATTTCTTTATTGGAATAAAGCGAGTGAATCATCAAATGGAGCAGTTGTTTTACTTCAGATTGGAATCCACGGGTTTCTTGACCTTTCATACTCATTAATTACCTCAATCTAAATTGCCGACAGGTATACATAGCCGAATGATGGAGATCAAATGGGGCCAAGAGAGGAGGGTTTCAAGTCATAACGCAGAAAAAACAAAGAATCAGGAGCAACTGCTGACAAAGTTGATTGGAGAGAAAATGTGCCGCAGAGGCCGTAACCGGATAAACGAACCGAACGCCGATAGCCGTATTCGCCCGACTAACCCGAAACTGAATCAACCTCAATCAGGGGCGATTTACTGAAGATCATGAATAAAGTCATCCATATGATAATCAATAACAAAAGCCATCGCCCACCAGATAAAATGAGAAAGAAACTGGGTAACATTAGAACTTAATCGGATTACGTCCGGCTAATGAATGTGACAGAGTGGTGCCATCAACCATTTCCAGCTCGCCCCCCACCGGCACGCCATGCGCAATACGCGTGGCTAATACCCCATATTGACCGCACATCTGGCCAATATAGTTGGCGGTTGCATCACCCTCGACAGTCGGGTTGGTCGCCAGAATCACTTCACTGATAGTTTCAGTTTCAAGCCGTTTCTCAAGCAAATCCAAACCAATATCACCCGGGCCAATGCCATCCATCGGTGATAAATGCCCCATCAATACAAAATAGCGCCCACCAAACTGACCCGTTTGCTCGATAGCATGGATATCTGCCGGGCTTTCGACCACACAGATTTGGCCATTTTGCTGGCGACGCGGGTTGGAGCAGATAGTGCAGCGGTCTTGCTCGGTAAATGTGCGGCAGTCAGCACAGTGGCCTATTTCGGACATGGCACGGGTCAAAGACTGCGCCAGACGCATTCCACCGCTACGATCACGTTGTAGCAGTTGGAATGCCATACGCTGCGCCGACTTCGGGCCAACACCCGGTAGGCAGCGCAACGCCTCCATTAATGATTCAAGGAGTGGACTGGTTTGCATCAGAACGGCATCTTAAAGCCTGGTGGTAATTGCATACCACTGGATACAGAAGCCATTTTCTCTTTTTGCGTTTCATCAATTCGACGAGCAGCATCATTGATGGCCGCAGCAATCAAATCTTCCAGCATTTCTTTATCGTCTTCAACTAATAGGCTTGGGTCAATCTCAACCCGGCGGCAGTTATGCGCCCCATTAATTGTTACTTTTACCAAACCTGCGCCAGATTCACCGGTAACTTCCAATTTGGCAATTTCTTCCTGCATCTGCTGCATTTTTTCCTGCATCTGCTGGGCTTGTTTCATTAAATTGCCCATACCGCCTTTACCAAACATAGTCATCTCTCATCGCAAGGGCCGCGTCAGTACACCATGTACTTATCGCAGCGATTAAACCGGTCGGATACTTTCTTCATCCAGTTCAGCATCAAAAAAGCGCTGCAATGTCTGAATATTGTTATCCGCAATAATTGACTGGCGCGCTTGTGCCAGTTTTTCTTCATAAATGGCCTGCCGCCATTCTAACGGGGTACGCTCCGTTAGATTATCATCTTCAACAATGCTAAGTGTAACAGCATTACCCCGTAATTCACTCAGTGCATCAGCCAGTACACTCTGCGCCGAAGGCGAGTTTAAATGGCGCTGCGCAGAACGCAAGTGAAGGCAAATATTACCCGCTTCTTTTTCTTCTTTAAATGCATTCAGCGCAAGTTGCTGCACCAATTTCGGGATTGATAATTTATCTATTTCTGCCGCCCAAGGGTCTCTTTCCATCGCAGCTTCAGCCAATTTAGCCGAGAGCTCCGGGGTTTTTTCATGCTCCAAGGCGGTACGCAATGCTTTAGGAGTAGCAACCGGCTCAGCTGATACCTCAGGTTCATTTTGCGCAATCCAGCGATAGGCTTCTTTCTTCACCGGTTTCTTTTCTTCGGTGGATTTCGCCGCCAGGCGCTGTTGGCTGCGCTCAGTCACTGAAGCCAGTCGCTCCAGAGCTGAGTTTGCCGGCCGCGCTTTTCCTGGCGCTGCCGGCTCATTCTTTTTTGGTGTGGTCGTCCCCGATTGTCGCAATAACTGCGTACGCGCTTGCAACAATTGCGCAGTTGAATCCGGTAGCTGGGTATTCACCTGCGGCGCGACACCCAATGGGGGCGGCGCATCCTGAGCATAGGCAGGGGCTGACATCGGCTGCGCAGCGGGGGTGTTATTGGCTATTGCTGCTGGAGCATTCACCGGCGCAATCTGGGGTTCTGCAATGATTGCTTTAGGATGAAATGCCAATGCCCGCAATAAGGTCATTTCAACCCCCATGCGGCGGTCAGGCGCGTAAGCCAACTCTTTGCGCCCTACCAATAATATTTGATAATACAGCTGTATATCCGCTGGCGGCAGTGTTCGAGCTAGCTCACGTAGCCGCGGTTCAATAGTGGCATAGTGATTATCCAGCATCGAGGGCAATAATTGCACCATCGCAATGCGATGCAGCAAACTCAAGGTTTCGACCAAGAGGTTTTCCCAGTCGACACCGCGTGATGCAGCTTGCTCAATCTGAGCCATAACGCGTGCGCCATCGGCACTAACCAAAGCTTCAATAATTGCCAGCGGTTGCTCGTCATCAAGCGTTCCCAGCATGTGGCTGACGGTGGCGGTCGTCACATGACCGTCCCCCATCGCGATGGCCTGATCCGCCAGACTGAGTGCATCCCGCATGCTGCCATCAGCGGCTCTCGCCAATAATTGCAAGGCTCGGGCATCACTGCTGATGTGTTCGGCCAGCAGTATTTTTTCAAGCTGCGCGCGAATAATTTCAACATCAATAACTTTGAGATGAAACTGTAAGCAGCGGGAAAGAATGGTCACCGGCAATTTCTGCGGGTCAGTCGTCGCCAGCAGGAATTTCACATGTGCTGGCGGCTCCTCAAGGGTTTTCAGCAACGCATTGAAACTGTGCCGTGACAGCATATGAACTTCATCGATAAGGTAGACTTTGAAGCGGCCACGGGCGGGAGCATATTGAACATTATCCAGCAGCTCTCGGGTATCTTCTACTTTCGTCCGAGAGGCGGCGTCTATTTCGATAAGATCAACAAAACGGCCTTGTTCAATTTCCTGACAATTAGCACAAATACCACAAGGTGTCGCAGTAATGCCCGTTTCGCAGTTCAGGCCTTTGGCTAACAACCGAGCGATAGAGGTTTTACCTACCCCCCGAGTACCAGAGAATAAATAGGCGTGATGAATTCTCCCTAACGAAAGGCCATTAGCTAATGCGGTCAGAACATGTTCCTGTCCAACAACGTCTGCGAATGTTTTGGGACGCCACTTACGGGCAAGTACCTGATAGCTCATTAAGACTTCATCGTTGATTTATGATGGATAATTTAACCTAGTATATCTATACCCGTCATCTTTCAAGATGCAAGGGTGCGGCAAACTTTACTTACCCAATTCCTTGGATTTATTCCATTGCCGCCGACCTGCAATCCGAAAGCCGCTGGGGATAATTGGTCTATTTTCAGACATATGCAACTCGCATAATGTTGATGCTCACCTTAGTGTATCAGTACGACCATCCTCATTCCCATAAATTTACTTTGTGGATATGAACCTTGCCCTAGCAAAACAAGGGAACAAACCGGGGATATGGTGATATAGCACTTATGGCGATACAGTATTAGAGCGGGCTTGATAGGAATAGCTTGTGAAGACTGGGTGTGCGTCCCCAACCTAAACTTTTTCAGGCCAGAGAGGCGGAGGGGATAACTCAAATATAGCCTCACGACTGATGGCGAGGCTTTATTCGAGAAACGCTGTTTTCAAGACAATCAGTGGCCGCTGAAAGAGACCAAGCTGTAACAAGTAAGTCCTTGCTCAACCAAGCGTTTTTCACCACCCAGCTCCGGCAAATCGATGATAAATGCAGCGTCTGTGACATCACCGCCCAAACGACGAATCAGCTTAACTGTCGCTTCGATAGTGCCACCCGTTGCCAGCAAATCATCAATAACCAAGACTTTATCGCCCGGTTGAATGCTGTCGGTGTGGATCTCTAGTTTGTCAGTGCCGTATTCCAGCTCATAACTTTCACTGATAGTTGCTCGAGGTAACTTGCCCGGTTTACGTACCGGAACAAAACCCACGCCCAGAGCCAAAGCTACTGGTGCGCCGAACAGAAAACCACGGGCTTCAGTGCCCACGACTTTGGTCACGCCTGCATCCAGATAGCGCTCAACCAGCAGTTCAATACTGGAGGCGTAGGCTAATGGATCTTCCAGCAAGCTGGTCACATCACGGAACAGTATTCCCGCTTTTGGATAATCGGGGATGGTTTTGATACTGTCTTTAATATATTGAAGCTGTTGTGCTGTGTTAGGTGCAGTAGCGGTCATAATTTGTGCCTGATAAAACTGCTGTACATACTAAAGCGCGGCCAGCCGGTGCTAAAATGGCATCAACTGAGTAACCTAATCTATCTGGCGCTAACGCCCCAATAGAATAAATTACCGCATCCTTAACCCTAAGGACGCAACAAGGGATTATCCCGCGCACGAAAGCGCTCAAATCTATGCAAACTGGCACTAAAATGCAACTGGTGTGAGCTGCTCAGCGCTTTTTTTGTTGCGATAGGTCAATAACGGGCATTCGCAACATGAATATCAATAATAGCGTTAATATCACGAGCAATATGCCCCTGACCCACCAAATTTTTACTAACCAAAGTGAAATAGCAAAGGTGAGCAGGGTAACAGCTATTGCTTTCCACTTAGCTCCAGGAGGCAAAGCGCGGTGTTGCTGCCAGGTGCGTATATAGCTGCCAAACCATGAGCGATAGAGTAGCCAATGATGAAACCGGGGAGATGAGCGCGCAAAACACCACGCCGCCAGTAACAAAAATGGCGTAGTGGGTAACAGAGGAAGCACGACACCTAAGGTTGCCAAGACGACCGCCAACCAACCCAAAACTATTAACAACCAACGAGACATACACTCCCTTTATGATATTCATCAAGGCCGCATTATCATTAGCGCATACGCTAACCATCATCAATACATATTCTTGGCATTATTAACACAATACAGGTATTTGCTCGCCCTCAGCTTGTAACTATTACGGTTCAAAGGCAAGCTGGCGGGAAACATCAAGGAGAAGCGCCATGAGTACAGAACAATTATTGCAGGTGCTTGAAAGCCAAATTGCAGCATTATCCGCACAAGTTGGACCACAAGCCAACACCCCTTCCCAGCAAGCGCGTTTTGACCTGAATTTATTCAGCAATCATGGTAATCGCTTTCGCGACTATCTACTGGAAGTACACAAGAACATGGCCCAATTGAAACAGGTCGTGGCAGAAAATCGTACCCAGCAGGTGGCCTTTTTGGCTGAGAAGCTGGTTGCGCAGATATCCGCATTACAAAGAGAATTGGCAACACAAAAGCTGAGAAAATCTAATCCTGAACCGCGGGATAATAAGCTAGATCCTTACCATAAATTAGCTGAACATCAAGATTATGAACGGCGGATACTGGCGATGATTCAAGATCGAGAAAGCCAGCTTGGTAAGCAAAATTTATTAACTGAGCAACAAAAAATACAGAAAGAGCTCGCCGCGCTAGAAGGCCGACTAATGCGATGCCGGCAAGCGTTAATAAAAATTGAGCGCAGCATTGAAAAGAAAGAGAACGGTTTTTGAATATTTGTCACATTCTTTGAATCATTAGGGTTCCGACCTCGAATTGTTTTCTATAATCTCTATACCGTTATCTTTCACGTTGTAGGTCTGTGGGCTGCGTTTGCCACCTTCCTGCATATTGAAATCTATTGGGTGTTAGACTGAAATCAAGTTAGGTGGAAACCCACAGTTGGGTATTACTGCTCGACTTTCCCAATTAACTGAAAATCAAATATTGGCCACATTATGTCAGTTGAAAAAGCTTCACCAGAACTGCAACTGGCAGTAGATCTTATCTACTTGCTGGAATGCAATGAGATAGCGCCAGAAACAGCACTGGCAGCATTAGAGATAGTGCAACTTGATTATCAGCGTAAGTTACGCCGTCAAACCTCTGATTAAGCAGGTTGTCTCTGATGTTTAACCAAGGCGATACATTCAGGTATCGCCTTAGGGTAGATTTTTATCTTACAAAATGCAGAATTGATCTGCTGTCATCAGTCTATCGACTCAAAACACCCTGATCCGTAATTTTCAAACCAGTGGCTTATTGATATCCGGTAAATCTGATTTTTTATTGTCTATTTCAGACGGTAAAGAAGCTAATCCTTTGGTATCAAATGGGCGGTTTACTTCTTGAACCTCGGTACCATCAGATTTGTGTAAATACACTTCCAACTGGTTAAACGCGATATTAATGTCATTCTCATGACATAATTTATCAATCGCACGATTCAATTCATCCACCGTATAGCTCCGGTCGCCTAATTCACGTACATACACCCGCAATTCATGATCCAGAGTGCTGGCACCAAAATTCAGGAAGAATACGTGTGGCTCAGGGTCGGTCATTACCCGGGGATTTTCGTGCGCGGCTTTTAGCAAAAGCTCTTTTACTTTTGCTAAATCAGAACCATAGGCAACGCCGACTTTAATAATAATTCGGGTAACCGTATCAGAGAGTGTCCAGTTAATCAGACGTTCAGTAACAAAGGCTTTGTTCGGTATAATGGCTTCTTTACGATCAAAATCGGTAATTGTCGTCGCACGGATACGTATTTTACTGACCTTGCCAGAGAAAGTCCCAATAGTAATGGTATCGCCAATGCGGACGGGGCGTTCGAATAGAATAATCAAACCTGACACAAAGTTGGCGAATATTTCCTGCAAACCAAACCCCAACCCCACAGACAGTGCAGCCACCAACCATTGTAATTTATCCCACGAGACACCGAGCGAGCCCAGCGCGGTTACCACCCCCATCACGGTAATAAGATAGGTCAAAATTGTGGTTATCGCGTAAGAAGTGCCTTGGCGTAGTTGTAAACGCGACAGCACCAAGACTTCAAGTAAGCCCGGTAAGTTACGAGTTAAAACATAGGAGACGACTAACGCCATCAGGGCCACTAGCATATTTCCCAATGTGACAGCCTGTGTGACACTCGCCCCGGCCACAGTTGTGGTGTAATGCCACAAAGAAATGCTGTCCAGATAAGAGATAACCGTTATCAGATCAGCCCAGATGCCGTAGAAGGCAGTAGCGAAAATTAAGAACAGTGTCATGGTGGTCAATCGTAATGACTGCTGGTTAATTTGATCCAAGGCCAGTGGGGGTTCTTCTATTGGCTCACTGCCCTCTGCCCCCTCTTTCACCAAGCTTTGCCTACGGGCAACTGCTCGCCGATATGCCAAACGCCGCGCAGCAACCCCTAAACCGCGAATAGCTGTCAGATAAACGATATACCACAAGAATAATAAATACAGGCTATCTATCCAGCGGCCCGCAAGTTGCAATGTTGTGTAGAAATACCCTGCAATCATTAACCCAATCAATATGATCGGCGTTGCAGCTATTGCGGTAACAACCACTAACCGCACAGCATGGGAATCTTTCTCACGCCAACTATCACGGCAGAATGGATAGACGAATAAGGCCAGCAATGCCAGTGCAATGACAATAACCACCTGCCCAATAACATCATCGACCAGCCGAAGTGGACTTTTTTCCCCTAAGACAGACCAGAAGATAACCGGCAATAAGGCTGCCCCCAGACGTATAATCTGCCGCCGATAATGAGCACATCGGGCCGCGTCTATCATAAAGTGCCGTTCAGTTATGCCGCCTGGCGATAACATACGATATGTCAGGTCAAACACTAACCAGAACAGCGCTAAACGTTGGAAGAAAATCCAGAGCAAATCACTAAGATTAAAGTTTGACCGCGAACACCAGTACCCAACACCTAGAATTATCAAGGATCCCGGTAACACTTTCAGGAGGGTAAGCATGATGGCTTTTGGTGTGTGCATCTGGCTGTCGTGTTTTAATTGCCCAACATCAGCGGCCAGTCTATCCAAATGCTTATTGATAATTTTGTAACGTGACCTGAGCCCCCCCACTACAATTAGCATCGGTACCAGGAACACCACTGATTTGCCTAAACCTGTAAGGGCGTCACTCCACGACAAAGTAAACTGAAAATTACTTATTTCAGTCTTAATCGCACCCGGCAATGCTTTCAACCAAGACCAATCCATTGGTTTATTACTGCTAACCCAGAAAATCTGTTGGGTAAGAGTATGTTGCAATGACTGATTAACACTCAATAGCTGCTGCTGGTTAATTTGTAGATTAATCGCGAGAGTGAGTTGATTACCCAGCTGCTTATTGAGTTGATCCAGCAATTCACGTCGAATATCAACAATTTGCCCTAATGCATCTTCCACATTAGGGCTGACTTTCTCTTTACTATTTTCTGTCAACGTTTGAATGTAGTTATCACCTTGGAATAACTGGTCACGCTGCTGATTAATCTCAAATTGCTCTAGCCGTAAATCAGCAATGCGCGGCCCCATATTGGTAATTAAACCAGAAGTCGGTAAGTTGAGTTGCTGCTGATACAGAATACGAGAAAGCAGTAAACTGCCGCGCAAGACTGTTATTTGCTCTTTTAAATTGCGCTCAGATTGCAGGGCACGATCCAGCCAGTTTTTAACCCTAATATTCTGTTGTACCAGGGTGTTACCTTCTTTTGTCGCGTTAATCAGCCGTTGACTCAATTCTTTGTTAATAGCTAATTCACGGCTGACTAAAGGGTCATTTTGGATATCGGTCGCATCTGTAGGTGCCTGTGCTTCTTTGGCTGTTTTCTCTGACAATATTAACCGCTTACCGCTAACCACCTCTTGCAGTAGCTGAACATAGCGCTCTAATTGATTAATGTGCTCGTTAGTATAATCTCGTTGTTTTTGCAGCAGATCTTGTAAGGTAGTATTGGCCTCCAAATTTTTACGCTGCAAATCTAACTGCATATTAAGCATGACTTGTTCAGTAAATAACTCTTGCTGCTGGGTTGGGCGCAAAACGTCTTGGCTTGGTGCCAGTCCATTAAGTTGGTTACGAATTTGCATTAAACGCATCGACGAATTATACATCTCGCTCTGTATGCGCTCGGGCTGGGTTTGCAGGGAAATCAGCTGACTATTGTAGGCAGAGAGGTCTTCTTGAGCGGATTGTAAGTCATCCAAGGTTTGATTCAGCCGCGATTCTAATTGGCGTAATGAATAGTTAGCCAGTGACTCACGAGTCAAAGTATCTGCTGAGCTGTCTTTAAGCGCCTCCAGCCCTTCTGTTGCTTGACGTAGTTTTACCGGGGCCTGAGCCAATTGCTGCTTTAGCTGAATGGCCTCCTGCTTAGTGCGCTCAATAACATCAAGGTACTCAAGCGTTTTGGTCAAGTCTTGCTGTGCCAGCTTTTCTGCAGGCGACAATATCTTTTGCTTTGTTAATGTATCCAGTTGACTGAGCACTTCACTCCGGGTCGGTACATCAACATTGACGCCCGCAGCAAAGATTGACGGAGAAATTAGCAACGTAATTATAAGCACGAAAATCATTATCTGACAGCGCAGTAAAAACGTGCCCGTCGCCGCAATGATTGGCAGTGAGAATGGTAGAGAATATTGATTGTGAAATCGGCTGCTCATATTTGAACTTCATTTCAACAAAGAGACTGAAATCCTATCAGGTTCAGTCTCGGGTCATAATAACAAAAGTCTTTCAGAGCATGAATAACTGTAATAATGCGGGCAGATTCGCATTTGCGGTGTAATGTAGCCGCTTAAAATAGCAGTTGATTCAGAAGCTCAAAAACAGTGATTTACATGTAACTCAGAAGGTCAAAACTTTCTCCGCCGCCAGCGTCCATTGTGCTAGTTCGACTAACGTGCCAATTTCCACACCATCAACCAGTGTCAACTCACTGATACCTCGTGCATCCGCACAGGTTTTACAAAGTTTAACGGGAACATTTTGTGCGGTCAGGATTTCCAGCATCTGCTGTAAATTGTAGCCTTCTCGTGGTTGTTGCCCATTTAAACCCGCAATAACCGCATCAGACATTAAGAATAGACGTAAATCGAGCTCGGCTTTCTGCTCTTTTAAGGCGATAGACAAACGTAGGGCATTAAATAGTGATTCATGGCCATAAGCCGCACCATTGGCAATCACAACCAGTGAATTCATCTCGTGACCCATATTAATATCTCCAGTTAATCCGATACCTTGCTATTAGTTTCTTTTCGTAATGAAAGGCTGTGACTTAGCATATCCAGATAAGCATCAATTAATATAGGCGCCTCTTGCTTTATATCAAAACTTTCTGGCATAAAAAGCCAGTTTTCCATCAACCCTGTAATATAGGCTCTCATGATTATCGCAGCACGGCGAGTATCAAGATTTACGGGCAATTGATTCGCCTCAATACAGCCTTGTAAGATTGATTCAATTCGCTCATAGCTAGCTAAATCAAGGACTTTACGCGCATCGTGGACAGAGGTCATCTCACCGACAAACTCACATTTATGAAAGACAATCTCCATTAATGCACGGCGTCGATTATCCTCACACGTAGAAACAAGTACATAGATGAGTATTTCGCGTAAAATCCGGAGTGGATTATCAAGATATTTTGCTTGATACTCTAACTCGAGCTGATCAATTTTAGACTCTGATAACTCCCAAATTTCGTTAAACAGGTCTACCTTATTCTTGAAGTGCCAGTAAATTGCGCCTCGGGTTACGCCTGCGGCAGCAGCAATATCAGTAAGCGAGGTACCAGAAACGCCGTGCGCAGAAAATTCTCGCACAGCGGCATCTAGGATTTGTTGCCGTGTCACTTCGGCTTGCTGTTTGGTTTTTCGTGCCATAGGGTTGTTTTTTCTAGGGGGTGCGATTTACATACATTCACGAATGTATGTACCATAGCACGCACATATAATTTACGCAGCAATGGGTTTTAAAGCTTGTGATCCATTGGATTAAATTAAAAAATCGGACACTTGAGGTTTATCTATGAGCAAAAACAGAGGGGTAATGCCTCTGGCTGCAATTCTGGTACTTTCAGGCAGCTTAGTACTTATAGGATGTAATGATAAAGATGCGGCGCAAGCCCATGCTCAACAGGCACCTGAAGTCGGCATTGTGACATTGAAAGCTGCACCATTGAATATCACGACCGAGTTGCCAGGCCGTACGTCCGCATTCCGTGTTGCAGAAGTTCGCCCGCAAGTTAGCGGTATTATTCTTAAACGTAACTATGTTGAAGGTAGTGATGTCAAAGCCGGAACATCACTTTATCAAATTGATCCAGCAACCTATAAGGCTGCTTATGACAGCGCAAAAGGTGATTTAGCTAAAGCACAAGCTGCCGCTGAAATTGCCCACCTGACTGTAAATCGCTACAAACCTTTACTGGGTACCAACTACATCAGTAAGCAAGAATATGACCAGGCTGTTTCTAATTCAATGCAGGCTAATGCAGCAGTAGTCGCAGCAAAAGCGGCAGTAGAAAGTGCGCGTATTAATCTGGCCTATACTCAGGTCACTTCGCCAATCACTGGGCGTACAGGCAAATCTTCAGTCACTGAAGGTGCGCTGGTAACCAGCGGCCAGGCAACCGCGCTGACCACTGTTCAGCAGCTTGACCCGATGTATGTTGATGTCACTCAATCAAGCGATGAATTCCTTCGCCTGAAAAAAGAGCTGGCTGATGGCACGCTCAAACAAGAAAATGGTAAAGCCAAAGTTCGTTTGTTGCTGGAAAATGGTGCTGAATACTCCGAAACCGGTACTTTGGAGTTCTCTGGTGTGACCGTGGATGAAACCACCGGTTCTATTACTATTCGGGCAATTTTCCCTAACCCGAATGAAGCATTATTGCCGGGGATGTTTGTCCGTGCCCGCTTGGATGAAGGTGTCAGACCTGACGCTCTGTTAGTGCCTCAACAAGGTGTTACCCGCAACCCACGTGGTGAAGCCACTGCAATGGTAGTCGGTGCCGACGATAAAGTTGAATTGCGCACACTGGTTGCAAATCAAGCAATTGGCAATAAGTGGTTGGTTACTGAAGGGTTGAAAGCAGGCGATCGTCTTATTGTTTCCGGCTTACAGAAAATCAAACCTGGCGTGCAGGTAAAAGTGCAGGAAGTTACTGACCAGGCGCAAAAAGCAGCCCCAGCTGATACAGCGAAGAAGTCTTAAAAGGAGCCGGTAATTCATGGCTAAGTTCTTTATAGATCGCCCTATTTTTGCTTGGGTTATCGCTATCATACTAATGTTGGCGGGCGCTCTTGCGATAATGAAATTACCTATCGCGCAATATCCAACCATTGCGCCGCCGGCAATTTCAATCTCCGCCAACTATCCTGGCGCCGATGCGACGACTGTGCAGAATACAGTTACGCAGGTTATCGAACAGAACATGAACGGTATCGATAACCTGTTGTATATGTCTTCCAGCAGTGACTCATCCGGTAACGTTCAGTTGACGTTGACCTTTAACTCTGGCACTGACCCGGATATCGCCCAGGTTCAAGTACAGAACAAACTGCAATTAGCCATGCCATTGCTGCCGCAAGAAGTGCAACAGCAAGGTGTGAGTGTTGAAAAGTCCAGTAGTAGCTTTCTGATGGTTGCCGGCTTTATTTCTGAAGACGGCACCATGTTACAAGAAGATATTGCTGACTACGTCGGTTCGAACGTTAAAGATCCGATAAGCCGTACCGCAGGGGTTGGTGATGTTCAGCTGTTTGGTTCCCAATATGCGATGCGTATTTGGATGGATCCGCACAAGCTGAATAATTTTGGCTTAACGCCAGTCGATGTCATCAATGCTATTAAAGTACAAAACAACCAGGTCGCAGCCGGTCAGCTCGGTGGGACTCCACCGGTTCCTGGCCAGGAACTGAACTCATCAATTATTGCGCAAACCCGTTTAACTAACGCGGAAGAATTCAGCCAGATCATGCTGAAAGTCAATACTGATGGTTCGCAAGTTCGTCTGAAAGACGTGGCTATCGTTCAACTGGGTGCTGAAAACTACAACATCATTGCCCGCTATAACGGTAAACCCGCGGCAGGTATTGGTATTAAGCTAGCGACTGGGGCTAACGCCCTGAACACCTCTGCGGCAGTAAAAGCTGAACTGGCAAAATTACAGCCGTTCTTCCCTGCCGGGTTGAAGGTGGTTTACCCGTATGACACCACTCCATTCGTTAAAATTTCGATTAATGAAGTGGTAAAAACACTGATAGAAGCCATTATTCTGGTGTTCATTGTTATGTATCTGTTCTTGCAAAACTTCCGCGCGACGTTGATCCCAACGATTGCGGTTCCGGTCGTATTGCTGGGGACTTTTGCCATTCTGTCTGCCTTGGGCTATTCGATAAACACCCTAACGATGTTCGGGATGGTGTTGGCGATAGGGCTATTGGTGGATGATGCCATTGTCGTCGTCGAGAACGTCGAACGTGTAATGCAAGAGGAAGGGCTGCCACCAAAAGAAGCCACCAAGAAATCCATGGAACAAATCCAGGGTGCATTGGTGGGGATTGCGATGGTGCTGTCAGCGGTATTTATCCCTATGGCCTTCTTCGGCGGCTCAACTGGGGCAATTTACCGTCAGTTCTCTGTCACTATCGTTTCGGCCATGGTGCTCTCGGTTTTGGTCGCATTGATTCTGACCCCTGCCCTTTGCGCAACCATGCTAAAACCTATTGCCAAAGGTGAACATGGCCCGAAAACCGGCTTCTTCGGCTGGTTTAACCGCATGTTCGAGAAAAGTACCGACCACTATACTGACAGTGTTGGCAATATTCTGCGCAGCACCGGTCGTTATCTGGTTATCTATCTGGCCATTGTGATTGGTATGGGCGTGCTGTTCCTGCGCTTACCAACATCATTCTTGCCAGAAGAAGATCAGGGCGTGTTCCTGACCATGGTGCAATTGCCTGCCGGGGCGACCCAAGAACGTACTCAGAAAGTGCTTAATCAGGTTACTGACTATTATCTCGACAAAGAAAAAGACGTGGTTAACTCAGTATTTACAGTTAACGGCTTCGGTTTCAGTGGTCAGGGTCAGAACACCGGTTTGGCATTTGTCAGTTTGAAAAACTGGGATGAGCGTCCGGGCGATCAAAACAAAGTTCCAGCCATTGTTGGTCGGGCCTCTGCGGCCTTCTCAAAAATTAAAGACGGTTTAGTCTACGCCTTTAACTTGCCAGCAATTGTGGAATTGGGTACTGCCAGTGGCTTTGACTTCCAGTTAATTGACCAAGGTAACTTGGGTCATCAAAAATTAACTGAAGCAAGAAACCAACTGCTCGGCATGGCTGCGCAACATCCAGATCTGTTGGTGGGCTTGCGTCCAAACGGGCTGGAAGATACACCTCAGTTCAAAGTAGAAGTTGACCAAGAAAAAGCCCAAGCACTTGGCGTGGCAATTTCTGATATCAATACCACTCTGGGCTCCGCTATGGGCGGCAGTTATGTAAACGACTTTATCGACCGCGGTCGTGTGAAGAAAGTTTATGTGCAGGCTGACGCACCATTCCGTATGTTGCCGGATGATATTGATAAATGGTATGTCCGTAACAGTTCAGGTCAGATGGTGTCATTTGCTACTTTCTCTACAGCAAAATGGGAATACGGCTCACCGCGATTAGAACGTTATAACGGCTTACCATCCATGGAAATTCTGGGTCAGGCGGCACCGGGTAAAAGTACCGGTGAAGCAATGGATATGATGCAGGAGCTGGTTTCTAAATTACCAAGTGGCATCGGTTATGACTGGACGGGTATGTCCTATCAGGAGCGTTTGTCTGGTAACCAAGCCCCGGCGCTGTATGCCATTTCACTGATTGTGGTCTTCTTGTGTCTGGCAGCCTTGTATGAAAGCTGGTCGATACCCTTCTCAGTTATGTTGGTGGTACCACTGGGTGTGGTCGGCGCGTTACTCGCCGCTTCTTTACGCGGCTTGAATAACGACGTTTACTTCCAGGTTGGTCTGTTAACCACCATCGGGCTATCGGCTAAGAACGCCATCTTGATTGTTGAGTTCGCCAAGGACTTAATGGATAAAGAAGGTAAAGGTTTAGTGGAATCAACATTGGAAGCAGTACGTATGCGTCTGCGTCCTATCTTAATGACTTCATTGGCCTTTATCCTTGGCGTTCTACCACTGGTGGTCAGTAGTGGGGCAGGTTCTGGTGCACAGAATGCGGTTGGTACTGGTGTAATGGGCGGGATGGTGACCGCAACAGTATTGGCTATCTTCTTTGTTCCGGTATTCTTCGTGGTGGTTCGCCGCCGCTTCTCTAGCAAAAGCGAAGATTTAGAACACCCTCATGCTGTTGACCCTAAGGTGAAGTAAACCTTTTAGACAATGGATGACACCCTATTTAACCGTTGATTGGGGGGAATGTAGCGAATGGATTGACGTCGTGTAAGCGACCAAAGCAACCATCGCTACAGTTTCTCCTACTGACTTGGAACTAAAAATAGCGGTTTGTCATCAACGTAAAGGCCCCTGATGGGGCCTTTTTTATTCCCTGCGCTACCCAATAACCTCCACCACAATAACCTCCACCACAATAATGCCCTATACAACAAAGCCCCCTTGCCCCTTAGCTGCCACTCGTGGCCAATAAATAATATGTCGCCTCCAAATTTTGAACAATTACAGCCCCCACATTGAGAAAATGCAGCGGTGAGTTTGTAGTTTTTTTTATTCGGGCTTGAAACTCAAAAATGAATAGAGCATAATTATTGTTATAGTATAACATAACAGTTGAGGGTTATTATGAAACAGGGCATCCATCCTAACTATCGGAAAGTTGTTTTTCACGATACCAGCGCCGACAGCTATTTCACCGTCGGCTCAACCATTGCCACGGCTCGTACTATTGAACGTGACGGCCAGACTTATCCTTATGTCACCTTGGATATCTCCTCGGCCTCACATCCGTATTACACCGGTAAACAAAAAGAGTTTTCCAAAGAAGGTAGCACAGCACGTTTCCATCAACGTTTCGGCAGTTTCCTGACCAAAAAAGTCAGCTAATTCTGGGAGTTAATTATGCAAGTCTTGAGTTCTTTACGTTCGGCAAAAAATCGCCATCCCGATTGTAAAATTGTCCGTCGACGTGGTCGGGTATATGTTATTTGCAAAAGTAATCCAAGGTTTAAAGCAGTACAAGGGGGAACCCATAAGAAGCGTTGATATTGAATCTGTTACCTATTGATAAGCCCCGTTGCTGCCCAGCGGGGCTTTTTTTTGTCATAAAAGGCATTGAAATTCAGCCTCTAATACCAATCAGAGGCTGCATAATGATCTTCTTATTACTCTTTCATACTGCTCACCAAAGTATCCACATTGTGCTTAAACGCCTTAGCATAAGTTGAGGCGGGGCCATCTGCAGTAGACAAGGATTCTGGATAGAGCACGCCACCGGCTTTAGCACCACTGGCGGTAGCAATCTGTTTCACCAGACGTGAGTCTGTCTGATTTTCAATAAAATAGGTTTTTATTTTCTCTCGTTTAATTTGATTAATTAGTGCCGCTACCCCACTAGCACTGGCTTCAGACTCGGTCGAGAACCCCACAGGGGAAAGAAATCTAACCCCATATTCCTGGCTAAAATAGCCGAAAGCATCATGGCTGGTCAGAACTTTTCGCTGCTCGGCGGGAATAGCGGCAAAATGTGCTTTGGCGTAGGCCGACAGTTTCTCCAGCTGTTGAATATATGCACTCCCGCGCTGGCGGAAATAATCGGCATCTTCCGGGTCTGCGACGATCAATGCATTCATCACGTTATGGGCATATTTAATCCCATTCGTCATGCTGTTCCATGCATGGGGGTCAGTTATAACTTTGCCATCTTCATCCATCTTGCGAATATCTACCCCGGTTGATGCAATAACTACCTGTCCTTTATAACCCGAGGCACTAATTAGCCGCTCCAACCAACCTTCCAGCCCTAACCCACTGATAAACACTACATCAGCTTTCGATAATTGCCGGCTATTTTTCGGTGTTGGCTCAAAACTGTGAGGATCCCCATCAGGCCCAACCAAGGTCACTACATTGACGTGATCTCCCCCAACTTGTTGCACTATGTCACCTAAAACAGAAAAACTGGCCACAACTTCAACAGTTTTCGCCATTGCCAAGGGGCTTGACAGTAGGGCAGCCACCGCCAAACTAATAGGTAAAAACTTCATTTATTTCATACTCCTTTAATGACAGGCACTTCTCAACGGCGCGCGGTGACCAAAACACCCCCACGCGTTCCACATAAAATAGAGAAAAAGAAAATAAGGCTGGCGCTGAGCACTATTGCTGGGCCGGCAGGTAACGAGGCGTAATATGACCACAGCAAACCGATAAGGCTGGCAATCATCCCAATCGCTATTGCAACACCCAGAGTTTGAGGCAAATTTTTGGCCCAAAAACGTGCACTGGCGGCTGGTAACATCATTAATCCGACCGACATCAAAGTGCCCAGGATTTGAAAGCCAGCAACCAGATTAAGCACAACTAAGGATAAAAACAGTGCATGGATGACCATCAACCAGCGCCCCATACTGACCTGCAGAAACACAGAATCGAATGACTCAATCAGCAGCGCGCGATAAATGGCGGCCAGAATCAGCATAGATAGTGTGGTTATAATGCCCACCAAGACCATCGCGCTGCTATCAACGGCCAAAATAGAACCAAATAACACATGGAGCAGATCCATACTGGAACCCCGCAGCGAAACCAGCGTAACCCCCAACGCCAATGAGCCAAGGTAGAAGCCGGCAAAGCTGGCATCTTCTTTTAACAGGGTTCGCCGACTAACCCAGCCAGACATCATGGCGACAGCAAGTCCGGCAATAAATCCTCCAATACCCATTGCAACCAATGACATACCTGAAATCAGATAACCAATAGCCGCACCCGGTAAAACCGCATGAGATAAAGCATCGCCCACTAAACTCATGCGCCGCAATAATAAGAAGACACCTAATGGGGCGGAGCTGAGTGACAGAGCCAAGCAGGCCACCAAAGCCCGGCGCATAAAACCAAAATCCAAAAAAGGATCCGCAAGTAAATGCAGCAATGTCATCATGAGATAGCGCCCTGAGGTTCTGCCGAAATCAAAGAGGAAAGTGCAGAAGGTGAACTGCGGGTGTGATGCCATTGAGCTAACACCTGCTCAGAGGATTGCCAGCAATATTCCTGAGGGGTTAGCCATAATGCTTGTGGGAAGTCATTTGCTACCATCGCCATATCGTGCAGAACAGCAATAATAGTTCGCCCCTCATCATGCAGCTGATGAATAACCTTAAGTAACTGCTCTACCGTTTGGTTATCTATGCCGGTAAAAGGCTCATCCAACAAAATAAGTGGAGCTTGTTGCACTAAAAGGCGGGCAAATAATACCCGCTGTAACTGGCCGCCGGAAAGTACCCCCACGGGCATGCGAGCCATATTTTGCATGCCAACCGACTCTAATGCCTGCTGAATACGTTGCCGTGATTGATAGTTAATCCCACCAAATAGTCCACTTTGTGGCCAGCACCCCATGGCCGCCACATCTTGTACTGTGATTGGAAAATGATTATCTAATTCAGTTTGCTGAGGAAGGTAGGCCATTTGCGGTGCGCGGCCGCCTGCAAAAATAACTTGCCCGGCGACTGTCGGTTGCAAACCCGCCAAGGTTTTCAGCAATGTCGATTTTCCGCAGCCATTGGCTCCGATAACCGCCGTCAGAGATCCCGCCACAAAACACCCATTAATGGGCGGGGTCAGGGCATGCTGTGCATAGCCAATCTCAATATTTCTCAAATTTATCATGGCAATACATTGGCCCAATAAATAGCGCCCCATAGAAATATGCAAAGTATGGCAACACCTGCAATACGTTGTAATGACGAAAGTGAGAACAACGTCCAGTCACAACAAGGGTTTAGCGGGGAAGATAATTTATTCATCTTAGATAAATGACAGGTGGCTATATAGTTATATTATAACATCACATATCATCATTAAGTTCAAGACTCTGTTGTTGGCTGTTCCATTTCACAAGTCACGAGCCATTGCGCCCCCCGATACACATGAAAATTATGCGCAACAGCATCTAGCTCTGTGGGTAAAAATGCCGTTACATCATTAGTTACAGTAAATTAAACTCTCCTTACTGGGCTTCACTGGTGAGGGCCAGCTTGATTTTGGTATTCTAGTAAGACAATTACTCGTTAATGCTCGCAAAACAGTAAATTACGTAATAAAAAAATAATTAATTCGATAGCCTCCACTTGATAAAACTCACAGAGCATTCTAAATTAATAGTGTTATGAAAAATTAATCGCGGGTAATAATCTTAAATAGCGGGATGCCCTATTTAAGATTAATGTCTTTATTGTAGAATAGTGTTATTGAATGATAGCGTTATTGAAAGATAGTGGCCCCAATAACCCCACTATGCGTTAACTAACCCTTTGGGTTGATAAATTTGATTAAAATTGAATGTTTTGCTTCAGATCAGGTCAATAGCTGTTGAGGACAAAATATCATCGCATTTTGCACCACCATAAGCGGACGATTAATGAACAATGAAATAGCTGGGGACTTCAGCTCGGTGGGATACTCGGTTTTATTACTGAAGAATGTTATCAGTAATAATATCCAAGAAATTGAAGGAAGTTTAGTTTCCGGGTTAATGTATTATTCTGAAAATGCCAAATTTACAGCGGATTCATTAGTAATCCTTGATATCACCCACTTAGAAGATAATTGTTATTCAATGACTTACTCTTATAGGTGGCATATTTTCAACCCATGCCTGGATATCAATACTGAAGAATCACTAACAGATACTGTAACATTTATTGTACATCCAGAAAAAATCATCTTTGATATAATTAACAAAGATAGGCCCTCAACCGCTGATGAATTGTAAGATTAAGTAATAAAGTTGCGCGGTGAGCAGAGAAATGATTTATATTCATAGCAAGACAAGTTTATATTCTTTACCGATAAGACTCTGCCTTTATATGATTACCGATCTACTCACATTGTGTTATCAACACCGAATTAAGCGTTTACGGAGGGGATGATATGGATGAGTACTCACCTAAGCGGCATGATATTGCCCAATTGAAGTTTCTATGTGAGAGTTTGTATGATGAAGGTATCGCCACCCTCGGTGATAGTCACCATGGCTGGGTAAATGACCCGACATCTGCCGTAAACCTGCAACTCAATGATTTGATCGAGCATATAGCTTCATTTGTGATGAGTTTTAAAATAAAATACCCCGATGGCGGTGAACTGTCAGAGTTAGTTGAAGAATATTTAGACGATACATATACTTTGTTTAGTAGTTATGGGATCAACGATCCTGAATTGCACCGCTGGCAAAAAACTAAAGAGCGTTTATTCAGACTATTCTCAGGGGAATACATCTGTACCCTGATGAAAACTTAAGGGATAGTTCCCCTAATATTATTAGTATATTGAGAAGAAAAATTACCATGACAAAGACTGACTATCTAATGCGTTTAAGAAAATGTACGACTATCGATACATTAGAGCGCGTAATTGAAAAAAATAAGTATGAGCTTTCAGATGATGAGTTGGAATTATTTTACTCAGCCGCTGACCATCGTTTAGCTGAACTCACTATGAATAAGCTTTATGATAAAATTCCCCCTACCGTCTGGCAACATGTAAAATAGTCTGCTTAACGCTGGTTAAGACACACCACGTTGAGCCGATAATCACTATTGGCTTCAATGCGGTAGGTGGTTTGTACGTGTTTTAATTTGGGATAACTGTTGTGATGGCGCTACGGTATTAAAGGTTAACTTTAATCCCGCCTTATTGCACAGCTGTGCTCAAGGAAAGTCATAGGACTATCACCGCATTTCAGTAAAACATTGTGGCTTCTATTAATTTATTAAAACTCGAACTTATAGCTAATAGCTTTGAAATATTATTAATTCTTTGCTAAATCTAAAATATAAATAGAATACATACTTCTATAAAAATAAGAAAAATCCTATTAAATTGTTCGAAATTCATTCACTTCAGTAACCCCATATCTGACGAACAAGATATCAAAATACAACGATGGCGATAATAAACGACAACTTGAAAGATGCAGGGTGTGGCAAAGTAACAGCAAATGCTATTGGAGGAGGATATTGCAATAAGTCATCAGAGAAATCAGGCGAGAGATTGATACGATAGAAATGGTGGAGGCCCTGCCAGCTACATCCCGGCACACACCTCGCCTGCTACGGCTGCTTCCTTCCGGATCTGACCGAGTTCACAAGTTAGTGTTGCGGGAGAACCAACAGGGCCTCCATTGACGTTAACGGCTCCTTATACTCTGGAGCGGTGTGCATTATCGGCCATGCCTCATTAAATAGCAAGACAACCCGCGCCAACCGATGGTTTCTTGTCCAACCATCCTTTAATGAATATCAAAATTATTTTCTTTTAGTAAAAAAGTGGCTGCGAATGCTATTTATTTCACTTATTTTATTTATATCTCGCTATTTACCTTGATAGCGCCAATCTATCCACCCGGCAGATTACAGATAAAAAGGGAATGCCGTGACATCATTAAAAATAGAGTCACAAAATCAGGATAGTACCCAAGAACTGAATGCTATCGCAGAGCAAAGCAACGCACAAATAGCAGACAGTTTTCGCCAACGTGTATTCCATGTGGTGGCGGCAATCCCTTATGGGCAAGTCACCACCTATGGTGATATTGCCCGGCTGATAGGTTCCCCTAGAGCTGCACGACAAGTTGGCGGTGTACTAAAGCGCCTTCCCCAAGGCTCTCTATTACCTTGGTATCGCGTTATTAATCGTCATGGCGAAATATCATTAGTTGGTGAGGATTATCTTAGGCAGAAAAACGCGTTGTTGGCTGAAGGTATTGAAATAACCCCTGCTGGGCGGATTGATTTACAACAGTATCGTTGGCAATACGAATAATAAAAGCGCTGCAGAATGATGATATTCCTATAGCGCTTTTCAAGGTTACTGTATCGTCCCCGTGCCAGGGGTTGCCGCTGTTGGTGCTGTCTCAATGGCCACTGAGGTCACCGGAACCAACAACAGGTTAGCCTGAGTACCAGCCCCATTATTAATGACCTCTTGAATGGTGTCAGTGATAAACATCAATTGGCCATTATGGGTGATAGCCGCACTGACAATAATATGGGCATTTGGCTGAATCTCTGCCGGATTAAATGGCAAGACAAAAGTAAATGGTGCCTGTTTACCCTCAGTTCGAACGGCTTTTTGCGCAATGATCCGGGTAGGTGCATCTGCCAATGAGGCATCCGACAACGTAACCGTTACAACGGCATCAGGTGGCAAAGCAATGCGCTCGCGGATGTTCACTGTCCCCTGCACTGTCGGCTGCGTAATAGGTGCAGCCGCTGCTGTTGCTGGCGCGGGCACCGGAACATCAGCTCCTTTATGAGCACACCCTGCTAAACTCACGACGAATACTGCCCCACCCACTATCTGCCATAATTTAATTGGTTGCCAAGGTTTCATAGGTCTCCCTCCTTCTTATTATTAAGATGCTGGCTATGTCCAACTTAAGCCCGCGTTTAATAAGTGGCTTCAACCACCTAGCCTGCTAATTATAGCGCAATATGCTGATTAATGTCCGTTTCCACCCCATTGCGCTATTTATCAGACTAATCCTTATTAGATAATCATTAGTTGAGCAGCAATATATTGACGTCCCCCCAATGGATTCAGCACACTGTGTATGAACTCAATCATCAGGGGCCGCAACATGAGTCAGGCACTAAAAAAACTGCTCGATCTACTCTTTCTGGAAAAAATTGAAGAAGGGATCTTCCGGGGACAAAGCGAAGATTTGGGCTTACGCCAAGTGTTTGGTGGCCAGGTTGTGGGTCAGGCAATTTATGCGGCCAAACAGACTGTCCCCAGTGACCGCTCTGTCCATTCGTTTCACAGCTATTTTTTACGCCCTGGGGACAGCAGCAAACCTATTATTTATGACGTCGAAACTTTGCGTGATGGCAAAAGTTTCAGTGCGCGTAGAATTAGTGCCATTCAAAATGGTAAACCTATTTTCTACATGACGGCATCGTTCCAAGTCCAAGAAGAGGGCGTTGAGCACCAAAATACCATGCCAGATGTTCCCCCGCCGGAGGGATTGATGTCAGAAACTGACATTGCCCGTAAATTTGCCCATTTGATTCCCGAGAAAGTGCGCGAAAAATTTATTGGTCATCAACCCATTGAAATGCGGCCAGTAAAATTCCACAACCCACTGCAGGGGTCAATCGATGAGCCAAATCGCCATGTGTGGTTCCGTGCCAATGGCCAAATGCCGGACGACCTGCGGGTTCATCAGTATTTATTAGGTTATGCCTCAGATTTCAATTTCCTGCCAACCGCCTTACAACCGCACGGAATTGGTTTCCTTGAGCCGCAAGTACAAATTGCCACTATCGACCATTCTATGTGGTTCCATCGGCCTTTCCGTTTAGATGACTGGTTGTTGTATGCGGTTGAAAGTACATCGGCCTCTGGCGCGCGGGGCTTTGTTCGCGGGCAGATCTATAACCGAGAAGGTGAACTCGTTGCCTCGACTGTGCAGGAAGGTGTGATTCGTTTGCGTCCGGTGCTGTAATCAATTGTCTTTATTTAAAACAAACAGGGGTGATGTCGCCATCGCCCCTGTTTCTCGCATCATCATTATTCTTGTTTTTGTGCTGCTGGGGTAATTACACTCTCTGGCATTATTCCCCAGCAACTGCCCTACTTATCTTAATGTCTTGTTAGCTTATTATTAACTAGGCCGCCTTCAGCCAGTTCTTACTGGTTATAGGCATTTTCGCCGTGACTGTTAACATCCAAGCCTTCGCGTTCTTGTTCTTCCGGTACCCGCAGCCCCACCACCAAGTCAGCAATTTTATAGGCAACGAAAGCAACCACACCAGACCAGACTAAACACACACCGACGCTAAACAACTGCACACCCACCTGATGCCCCATAGTCACGCCAGTGGCGTAACCGGTGCCGCCCAGTGAAGCAGAAGTGAAAACCCCGGTCAGAATACAACCAATAATCCCACACACACCGTGAACACCGAACACATCACAGGTGTCATCCACCCGCAGCCATTTTTTCAGCAGCACCACACCCCACAGCCCGGCCACACCACCAATCAGGCCGATAATCAGTGCACCACCGACCCCCACAGTACCTGCTGCTGGAGTAATCGCAACCAAACCTGCGATACAACCAGAACATGCGCCTAACAGCGAAGGTTTACCGCGTAAAATCCACTCGGCGAAGACCCAGGAAAGAATGGCACCCGCGGTTGCCACAACCGTATTCACGAAGGCAAGTGCGGCGATTTCGTTAGCGGCACTGGCGGAACCGGCATTGAAGCCAAACCAGCCGATATACAGAATTGCTGTACCTGTAAACACCATAGGTAAGTTGTGTGGTTTGAAGGCTTCTTTGCCAAAACCAGCACGTTTGCCGAGCAAGTAAGCCCCCACCAAACCAGCGATAGCGGCATTAATGTGCACCACAGTACCACCAGCGAAGTCCAGTGCGCCGTCCATTGCCAGGAAACCGCCGCCCCATACCATGTGCGCCATTGGCAGATATGAGAAGGTAAACCACAGCACGGCAAAAATTAATACTGCGGAGAAACGAATTCGTTCGGCAAATGAACCAACCACCAGCGCGACAGTGATACAGGCGAATGAGGCCTGGAACACAACATGGATATATTGATAGAAGGTGCCGCTCAAGCTTGTCAGCCCAATGCCTTTAAGCATCGCCATATCGAAGTTACCGAAGAACGCATTGCCGGTACTGAATGCCAGACTGTAGCCATACAGTATCCACAAGACGCAAATCAGGGCAAAGCTCACCATGACCTGAGTCATCATCGATAATACGTTTTTAGAACGTAACAAGCCGCCGTAGAACAGGGCAATACCGGGAATAGTCATAAACAGCACCAAGGCGGTGCAAATCATCATAAAAGCGTTATCAGCTTTGTCAGCTACAGCCGGTGCGGCGGCCATTGCCCAAGAAGGCAGCATTGCGACCGAACCCAAGCCCAACACGGATAAAAGTTTTTTCATCATCGACCCATCCCTATTCACTCAATTTGAGCCTGCAAATTACAGTGCTGCTT
Source organism: Yersinia rohdei ATCC 43380 (assembly GCF_000173775.1). GTDB lineage: Bacteria > Pseudomonadota > Gammaproteobacteria > Enterobacterales > Enterobacteriaceae > Yersinia > Yersinia rohdei. The sequence goes on along the minus strand of NZ_ACCD01000010.1, from coordinate 33,776 downwards.
CGTCTGTTTCGCCGGTACGAATGCGAATAACACGTTGCAATTCAGCAACGAAAATTTTGCCATCACCAATTTTTCCGGTATAGGCCGCCTTGCTGATCACATCAATAACTTCATCCAATTGATCATCGGCAATGGCAATATCAATTTTTACTTTAGGTAAGAAATTGACGCTATATTCAGCTCCCCGATAGAGTTCTGCATGCCCTTTTTGGCGACCAAATCCTTTCACTTCGGTTACGGTCAGCCCCTGAATACCCACAGAGGACAAGGCTTCACGCACATCTTCCAGCTTAAATGGTTTGATAACCACGGTAACCAGCTTCATATTTGCCCCTTCTCGAATTAAGTCGAATTCACGTCTGCCACGAAACAAATAAAGCAAAGGCTATGCCATAAATATAAGTTTTAAGAATTTAATGCAGAAAGGGCGAACTCAGGGTGGCGGAGCTGCTAACTCCAGAGGCTTTGTGACTGAATCAATAGAATTGAACGGTTTTCGTGCACCAAATTAGTGCGACTTATGTCACAAAAGTGCACAAAGGCTTCAGTCAGGTGATGACTTCGCCTGATTGTAGTGCGGCTGACTGTCATGTGGATTATTGTCGTGTGGATGATTGTCGTGTGGATGATTGTCGTGCGGCTATCATGGCCCGTGGGTATTAATGGGGGCGGCCCCCAAAAAAGAGGGTAGGAAAATATCCAGCCAGAGCTTGTGGGGCCAACCAGCCCCACAGGTTGTCTGCTAACTCGCCGCGGTTTCTACTTGATCAATGGCGGCTAAATCTTCGCTTACTAATTGCAACTGGTACATTTGATAATAGCGGCCATGAGCTGCCAACAATTCTTGGTGCTTTCCTTGCTCCACTGCGACGCCACGGTGCAATACCAGAATAGTGTCTGCATCAACAATGGTTGAAAGACGGTGGGCTATCACCACTAACGTGGTATGTTCTCGAATAAGTTGTAATGCCCGCTGAATAGCTTGCTCAGTGCCAGAGTCAATATTCGCCGTCGCTTCATCCAGAATTAGAATTTGTGGCGTCTGTACTAATACCCGAGCCATCGCCAATAGCTGTTTTTGCCCTACTGATAAGGTATTGCCCTGCTCCCCAAGCATGCTGTGTAGCCCATCCGGTAATGCCCGGACTAAGGGAGCCAATTGCACGGTTTCCAGCGCCGCCCACACTTGTTGCTCACTGATATTCCGACCTAAAGTCACATTAGCAAAAAATGAATCCGCCAAAACCACTGGGTCCTGTTGCACCATAGCAACCCCCTGGCGTAAAGCTTGATGTGATAGTTCAGCTAGCGGCCGGCCATCGAGAAAAATCTCGCCTTGCTGCACGGGGTAATAACCCATCAACAGGTTAGCCAATGTGCTCTTGCCGCTGCCAGTATGCCCAACTAAGGCAATAAAACCGCGGGATGGCACCTCAAGAGTAATATTTTGCAGCACCATTTTATCGCTACGATAAGCAAAACTGACATTTTTGACCTGAATGCGTCCACTGCTCAGTGGGCGGTCATCAGTACCATAACCCTGCTGAGCGCGATCCATCAGTTCGAAAATTCGCTCCCCTGCCACTACCGCCTGTTGCATGACGGATTGCTGTGATGTCAGTTCAATTAATGGCTCATTCAGCCGGCCCAGATAGTTAATAAACGCGTACAACACACCGACACCCACCGAACCTTCTGGGCTGAAGCCGAACAGCAGCAACAAACCACATAGCACCATGGCAGAAAATAAGCTCAGCAATGGGCGCAAGAGAAAACCTTCTAAGCGCAGCGTTTGCATCCGTGCAGCATAGTGTGCACGGCTGGCAGACTCCATCCGCTCCCCGAAACGGGCTTGTTGGCGAAACTGCTGGATAACGCCCATACCATTAATAACTTCATTAAAGCCGTCATTAATGTCAGCCAAATAGGCCCTAACCCGGCGCACCACTGGCGTGCTATAGCGCTGATAAATAGCCATAACCACCAGCACCGCTGGGAAAATACAAATTGAAATCAGCGCCATACGCCAATCCAAACTGAACATCGCCACCAGCATTGCACCAATTAACGCCGCGCTTTTCAGTACGGTTGACACCACCATCACATACAAATCTTTTATAACTTCAGTGTCATTTGTTACGCGGGAAATCAATTGCCCTACTGGCTGAGTATCAAAAGCACTAAGAGGCTGGCGCAAGGCGGCATCCATCACTTCAATACGTAACCGTTGAACCACGCCAACAGCTGTCCGATTGAATAATAATGCCTGAAAATAATGTAAAGCCGCGGCCAACAATTGCAGCAGTAAATAAGCCAATGCCAACCCACTGACCAACCCTAAAGGTAAGGTTCCTTTCGCGACCACATGATCAATGAAATAGCTTATCAACAGTGGGCCACTGACCTCGGCCGCCGCCGCAACCCACAGCATTAATACCGCCAACCCTAAGGGTTTACGGTAAGGAGAACCATAAGAAAGCAGGCGTTTTAGTGTCGGCCAGAGTTTTTTCGGCGACCTGAGTTGCTCAATATTACTCATCGGTTTTGGCCTCCGGCTCGCCGTCATCCAAAGCAGCCTCCAGTTGTTGATAGCGATACATTTCCCTGTACCATCCCGGCTGATTAACCAAGAGATTATGGCTGCCTCGCTGCATGACTCCGCCATGTTGCATGACCAGAATTTCACTGGCTTCGGTCAAAGCAGAAAGGCGGTGAGCGCTGATAATCACGGTGCGATGTTCGCCCCATTCCCGCAGATTTTTTAAGATTTCATGCTCAGTCTGGCCATCAACCGCAGAAAGCGCGTCATCAAGGATTAGAATTTCAGTGTCTAGCAACAGCGCTCGGGCAATGGAAATCCGCTGCTTCTGCCCACCGGACAACATCACACCGCGCTCGCCCACTTCAGTGTCATATCCTTGCGGAAGGCGCAAAATGTCTTCATGCACACTGGCTAAGCGGGCGGCCCATTCAATTTGCTCCTGCGTGGCCTCCGGTTTTCCCAAAGCAATATTGCCAGCGACAGTGTCAGAGAACAAAAATGGCGTCTGGCTCACCACCGATAAACGGCCACGCCAGTCATGCAAACGCAGCTCAGACAGAGGGTGCCCCTGATAGCAAATCGCACCGTCATCTACATCAAATTGCCGCTGAATTAATGCCAATAAGGTGCTTTTACCCGAGCCCGTAGGCCCACATAACCCCAGCATTTCCCCTGGAGCCAACTTTAGCGCCACATCATGCAATGCTGGCTTTTCTGCTTGCGGATAATGGAAATGGCGAATATTAACCACTAAAGTGCCACGTTCATCAGATAATGGAATATCGCCATCTTTTACCACTGGCGCTTCTTCTAATAAACTGCGGATCCGGCTATAAGCCGCGCTGCCCCGCTCGACAATATTAAACATCCACGCCAGTGCCAGCATGGGCCAAATCATTAACCCCAAATACATAACAAAGCTGGTCAACTGGCCCAGAGTAATGCTGTGATTCACCACCATCCAGCTGCCGCCACCGATGGCTAATAAGTTAGCGACACCAATGGCAATATAGATTGTTGGGTCAAAACGGGCATCAATGCGCGCCACATACATATTCTTGGCCCCGGCGTGTTCCGCGACCTGCGCAAATTGCTGCGACTGGCTTTCTTCCAAACCAAAGGCTTTAATCATGCGAATACTGGTCAAACTTTCTTGCGCCTGATTATTAAGGTTAGAAAATGCCCCTTGGGCTGATTTAAACCGCTGATGTAATTGGTCGCCGTAATATTTGATGACTATCGCCATCACCGGCATGGGCAACAATGACAACAAAGTTAACTGCCAACTGATTTGGGTGCTCATCACAATCAGCACGGCGCAGCCCATCACCAGTGAATCCACCAGCGTCAAAACCCCTTCACCGGCGGCAAAAACCACGCGGTCGACATCATTAGTGGCGCGCGCCATTAAATCACCAGTGCGGTGACGTAAATAAAAACCAGGGTTCTGCCGGCTGAGTTGGCGATAAAATTTTGCCCGCAACTCTACGGCTAATTGATAAGAGGCACCAAAAAGTAGCACTCGCCATACGTAGCGCAGCAGATAAACTACAATGGCGGTCACCAGCATTACGCCAATCCATACCAATAACATATTGGTGGACATCTGTTTAGTGCTGATGCCATCCACAATTACCCCTACCAACTTAGGTGGCAATAATTGCAAAATAGCGATTACTATCAACAACAACACCGCACCCACGTAACGGCGCCATTCACGGCGGAAATACCAGCCTAATTGTGCAAACAATCTCACGCAGTTTTATTCCATGGTCTGACACCGAAAAGTATCGGTATTATCTCGCTACAGGCGGTAAGTAGAATACCATTGATAAAATGGTTTTTTATACTCATTAGATGTCAAGTTGCAACAATGCGGCAAGCAACCAAGCCGAGTGAACTGACACCAGTCAGAGATCCAAATTAACCTGAGCTGACAACAAAAAACGTTAACTATCAAATCAATAATTATTCAGGCACCGGTAGCATGGTGGTGTATTTAATTCGTTCCATCGCAAAGCTCGACGTCACATCAATCAACCCCGGAACACCATTAACCATACGTTTGTAAAAGTTGTCATAGCTTTTCATATCGGCAACTTCAACCTGCATCAGATAATCGTACTCCCCCGCCATTCGATAGAATGCCAACACCTCTGGCATTTGCCGGGTAAATTCGACGAACTCCTGATACCAACCGCTATTATGCTGTTGCGTTTTAATCAGTACAAATGCGGTGAGTCCTAATCCTAGCTTTTCGCTATCCAACAAGGCGACTCGCCCGCGAATATACCCCTCTTCTTCAAGGCGCTTCAAACGTTTCCAACAGGGTGTTGAAGTCAAATTGACTGCATCGGCCAAAACTTGCAGTGATTGTGTGCAATCTGCTTGCAACATACAAAGGAGTTTTCGGTCAGTTTTATCTAACATAGCCATCCACCGTAGAATAAATTTCTACCATTTGGCGATAAAGAAGGAAAAATGGCAATATTTTTTTCTACCAAAACAGTTAATCTAGTCATCATTAATTTACTAACCATATTCAAGTAATTGGTGTGACAGGGTGGTTAACTGCTGCTTCAAAAACAAAGGGTATTCATTGCAGGCCATAAAATGAGCAATACTTGGGTAAAAAATGCTATCAGTGAAATAGAAGCCGATTTTCAACGCTCCGCGGATACTCATCTGATCCGTCTGAATCTGCCGGCATTCCCCGGTATTTATCTCTATTTAAAAGATGAAAGCACCCATCCAACCGGAAGCTTGAAACACCGTCTGGCCCGCTCATTATTTCTCTATGGTTTGTGTAATGGCTGGATAAAAGAAGGCACGACGATAATAGAGGCGTCTTCAGGAAGCACCGCGGTATCTGAAGCTTATTTTGCGCGTCTGATTGGTTTGCCTTTTATTGCGGTAATGCCAAGTTGCACCGCCCGACGTAAAGTTGAACAAATCGCCTTCTATGGTGGCCGCTGTCATTTCGTCGAAAACGCCGGGCAAATTTATGCGGCGTCTGAGCAATTAGCGCGCGAGCTTAACGGCCATTATATGGATCAGTTCACTTATGCCGAACGGGCGACGGATTGGCGGGGCAATAACAATATTGCTGATAGTATCTTTCGCCAAATGGCCCGTGAGCCTTTCCCTGTTCCTAACTATATTGTGATGAGCGCGGGGACTGGCGGCACATCAGCAACCTTAGGCCGCTATATTCGCTATCAAGGCCATGATACTCAACTGATGGTGGTCGACCCGGAAAACTCAGTATTTTATGACTGTTTCTGCAACCGTGACCGCAGTGTAACTGGCAGTTGTGGTAGCCGTATTGAAGGAATTGGGCGACCGCGCGCAGAGCCTTCATTTATTCCTGAAGTGATCGATAGCATGCTATGTGTCCCTGATGCCGCCAGTGTTGCGACCATCCTTTGGTTGGAAGGCATCCTTGGGCGCAAAGTGGGAGCCTCAACTGGCACCAATGTTTGGGGAGCATTGCAATTAGCGAAACAGATGCGCGAACAGGGTAAAAGCGGCGCTATCGTGACACTACTCTGTGATAGCGGTGAACGTTATCTCGATACCTATTACGATACCCAATGGGTCAGTAAGAATATTGGCGATTTAACCCCATTCAGTAATGAATTAAATAACCTGTAAACGACGGGTAAACGGGGCCGCAAAACGGCCCCTTTGAGAAGAAAAAAACCGGATGGTTATCCGGCTGGCTAATAGCAAAACCTCAGAATTCGGGGGAATAGGTGAGGTGTGGTGAACTTAGCCAATGTTGCAAATAGTGCGCTACACCTTGTTGCTCGCAGCGACCAATAACCTGTAACTGAGGCAATTCTAGTTTCAATTGCGGTAATGCATTTCCCATCACCAGCCCACGGCCAACTCGAGACAACATTTCTTTATCATTCATCGCGTCGCCAAATGCCATGCAGTCAGCCAGTGTTAAATCAAGGTGATGGCTTAGTCGTTCCAACGCCGCCCCTTTATTACAACCAAGGGGCAACACTTCTAAGCATTCTGCGGCTGAAAAACAAAAATCTGCCTTACCCCCCATCTGCTGTTCAAGTTGAGTTTTGAGCTCAACTAACTCCTGATGCGGTGCAATAAAACAAATTTTATGATTACCAGTCAAAGGCAAAGTATCCAAAGAGGTCTGCTGGAACTGGAATCCACTGGTTTTATGTGCGTTCAACAATGCCAGGTCATTGCAGTCAGTAAACCAACCATTATCGCGAAAAATATGGATGCTGGCATTGGTTTGCCACGGGGTGCGCAATGCAAACTCCACCAGTTCTGCGGGCAAATCCATACCATATAACGGCGCACCTTCCATGTCAGATACTCGGGTACCATTGCCCGTAATCAAATATCCATCAATCCCTGAATGGGACAAAATCCCTTTCATATCAATGTAATGACGCCCTGTCGCAAACGTCAGAATGACCCCAGCCTCCACTAACTGATGCAACGCATTTAATGTCGCGCCGCCAATTTTATGGTCGCGCATCAGTAAGGTTCCATCCATATCAAAAGCGGCTAAACGGTACATTTAAAACCTCATAAAGAGTGAAACTGGTGGTATGAATAAAATTATGCCGTAGTATTTACGGAACTAATAGTGAACAAATAATATAAACTGTTCCGTATTTATAACCTATTTCTATAGGTAGAAAATTCCCCTTGCCAGTCTATGCGCCAGTACGTGTAAATAAGCCCTGTACAGGTTCGTGCTATATAGCAAAGAATGGCCAATAAAATAGCGCCAAAGGTATAGGCCCTTAATTATGCGAATTATTCATCGACTGACTCAATACCAGCGTTTGTATCAGAAATTCGCCGATCGGCAAGTCGCAACCACGGTGAGTGAAGTCGCCAGTCTGCTATTTTGCAGTGAGCGGCATGCCCGAACCCTGATCCAGCAGTTGCAGGTGAATGACTGGCTAAGCTGGCATTCACAAGTTGGTAGAGGAAAGCGCGCACAACTGCAATGTTTGAAAAACCCGGAGACACTTCGGGCAACTTATCTGCAAACCTTCCTTGAACAAGGTGATCATCAAGCCGCACTCGCATTAGCTCAGTTAGAACCAGAACGCCTACAGTCTTTACTGAATCCGCATATGGGCGGGCAATGGCAAGCAGATAGCCCCATATTGCGAATACCTTATTATCGCGAACTCGAACCGTTAAACCCACTCACCGCCACTGGCCGGGCTGAGCAACATCTTATTTATACTTTACACGCCGGTCTGACCCGATTTAACACCGGCGATCCACAGCCAAAGCCCGACCTGGCCCATCACTGGCAAGTGAGTAAAGATGGTTTAACCTGGCAATTTTTTTTACGTAGCCAACTGCGCTGGCATAATGGTGAACACATCAGGGGTGAGCAATTACTGCAAACACTGGCACAGTTACAATCAAACTCTCGCAGTCAGCCTAGTTTTAGCAATATTTTAGCCATCACCTTGCCCCATGCCCTATGTTTGCAATTTACACTTTCCCAATCTGATTACTGGCTAGCACATCGATTGGCAGATTTACCCTGCCGGCTATTTCATCCAGACTTTCCACTGTTGGGGGCTGGCCCCTTTAAACTGGCGACCTTCGAACAGCATTTGGTGCGATTAGAGCAACACGAGTTTTACCATCTGCAACATCCTTATTTGGAGATAATCGAATACTGGATAACCCCAAATTTGGCAATATCATCAGCCGATGGAAGCTGCCAACACCCAGTGCGTATCACCATTGGTCAGGAAGAAGAGTTCCCGTTAGCCCGCCCAGTCCAGCGCAGTATGAGCCTCGGATTTTGTTATCTGGCAATTAATCAGCATCGACGTAACATGACGCCTCAGCAAATAGCTAAATTACTGATGTTAGTGCAAACCTCCGGAATATTAGAGGAGTTATCCATCAAACGTGGCGTGATCACCCCTTGTCATGAAATGTTGCCCGGTTGGCCTATTCCACAATTTACTTCTGTTGAAGCCCCTCTCCTGCCACCCCATTTACTGCTGATATATCAACCGCCAATAGAGCTTGAGAGTGTTGCTGAATTGCTCAAAACGCTATTAGCGGCCAATGGTTGCACATTAGAAATCCGCGCCAGCCATGATAAAGAGTGGAAAGATAGCCACCAAATTGAAAAGGCCGATTTATTACTCGCGGATCATTTAGTTGGCGAATCGCCAGAGGCCGCAATGGAGAGCTGGCTCCGGCTTGACCCATTGTGGCAAGGTATTCTCTCGTCTGAACAACTGGAAATGCAGCAAAAAACACTGGCTGATATTCAGCAAATTGAACTGGCTCCAGAGCGTTTTCGTCAATTACGCGAACATTATCATCACCTGATGCTATCTGGGCTGATTTTGCCGCTGTTCAACTACCAATATCAGGTCAATGCGCCGCCACGAATTAATGGTGTCACATTAACCGCTTACGGATGGTTCGATTTCAGCCAGGCATGGCTACCGCCGGCGGTAGCATAATGACAAATCTGGATTGCTACCTTTTCTCTCACTGACTGAGTACCATAGTGTCAGTTTTTAATTTTGCTGTGGGTTTGCTTTGTTACTCTCCACAGCCGTACGAGGTATTAGCATGAAACGCGCCGTCGTTGTTTTCAGTGGTGGACAAGATTCCACGACCTGTTTAATTCAAGCATTACAGCAATATGATGAAGTCCACTGTATTACATTTGATTATGGACAGCGCCACAGTGCCGAAATAGAGGTTGCCCGCCAGCTAGCAACTCAGCTTGGTGTCAAAGCACACAAGGTACTGGATGTCGGTATGCTCAACGAATTGGCTGTCAGCAGTTTGACCCGAGACAGTATTCCCGTGCCTTCTTACCATGAAGACGACGAGAATGCGGTTCCCAACACATTTGTTCCCGGCCGTAATATTCTCTTTCTGACCTTGTCTGCTATTTATGCTTATCAGGTTCAAGCTCAGGCTGTTATTACTGGCGTCTGCGAAACTGATTTCTCCGGCTACCCCGATTGCAGGGATGAGTTCGTTAAAGCGCTTAACCATGCTATAGATTTAGGTATTGGCCGAGATATTGCCTTTATCACCCCGCTGATGTGGCTAGATAAAGCCGAAACCTGGGCGCTAGCTGATTACTATCAGCAACTAGATCGGGTTCGCCATGACACACTCACCTGCTACAACGGTATTCAGGGCGATGGCTGTGGTCAATGCGCCGCCTGCCACTTGCGCGCTAAAGGGTTAACATTCTATTTAGCTAATAAACCTAAAGTCCTTCTGAGCATGAAACAAAAGACTGGGTTGAATTAAGTATTTTCACTTTTACGTTCGTATTCCTACCTCGCGCTATCAGCGAGGTAGGAATATAGACATCACAGAGCCCCTATTTAGCCCCTCGATTAACAAACTCCTCGAGTTTTTCGCGCAATTCCCCCTCAATGGGTAATGCCTTTTGGTTACGCAAATCGATGCAAACGAAGGTCAACTCTGCATCTGCCACCGAAATAGACTCAGGTTCTAACGTGATGGTTTGTTTCATCACACCACTTTTACCGTTAAGTTTTATTAGTTGGCTATCAATACGCAGTAAGTCACCCAATACAGCAGGCCGACGGTAATTAATATTGATATTCACCACGATAAAAGCAATTTGGTTTTCAGCCATCCATATTGCTGCTGGCTCTCCCTCAAGCCATTCCCAGCGGGCTTCTTCGAGAAACTCTAAGTAGCGGGCATTATTAACATGTTGAAAAACATCAATATGAAAACCCCTGACTTTAATATGAGTATGCATGACGGCGAGATTCTCCACACAGTTAATAATAATTTTAAGGAGGCAAACACAACTGGTATGACCTCAGGGAAAAAGAGTAGCAGAGGAAAAACACTTCATAGCATGCTTACTATGTAATCTGGATCCGCATCACAGTTTCTCCCTATCCTTACGATTTACATTATGAAATGCTGGGAGGTATTAGCGGTAAGAATAGTCAGGCAAACACTCAGCTGTACCTACCTGACCAGGATATTTACAACTTAATTTTGGTACTGTTTTTATCTAAAAAAGAAGGGCCAATACCAGGGACTTCAAGTAATTGTTCGGCATCCGTAAAAGGGCCGAACTGCTCGCGATAGTTAACAATGGCCTCCGCTTTCTTTTTGCCAATCCCATTGAGGAACTGCGCCAACTGTTCCGCATCAGCACTATTAACATTAATTTGGTTGTGGTGACTATTTACCAGTCTGCCCGCTGTCGCGGTTACCGTCATTTTATCCTGTGTCGCGTTCACCGGTTTATTGGTTGCAGTGGCGTTAGCTGGCCGATTAAGCACTTTTTCCTGAGAGGAACTGGTGGGGCTTACAGGTGCTGTATGGGCTAAGAGTTGAAGATTAAAACCGACCAATAATCCTGCAATTACAAATAACTTTCCTAGGTATTTCATGCTGTATCCTCCTTGTGTTTGACAGCACGACTACCTTGCCGCACCCACCGATTTACAGCAAATAGCAGATTTCAGATATGCGAAAGGCCGCCAAAGCGACCTTTCGTTATTACATCGATTTGCAAATGAATGCGAAGCTTATTGCGGTTGCTGCTGCTCCAGAGTACCCATCTTAATCGTGGCCTGTTTGTGCAGGTTCGCCATTAATGCATCAAAGGTCACATTACTCGCCCCTTCTTCCATTTTAGCGATAAAGGTCTTCATTTCACCTTCCGGCAATTTACCTGGTATCACTGATAGCAGCTCAATCAATACAATGTTGTCTGCACGATCCTGAGATAAACCATAAACCGGTTGATCTTTTTGTGGATGAGGCAAGGCAAAGACAGTTTGTACCAATTGCTCGTCACCAGGTGCCCGCGATAAGGTTTTCTTCTCACCGAAGCTGATACCCGCGGCTTTCATGGCCTCTTCGCCTTTACCTTGTTTCAGCGCAGTCAGAATCTTTTCACCATCAACACGTGCTAATTGCTCCGCTTTCTGGCGTTTCACCAATTCGGCAACTTGATCACGAACTTGGTCAAATGGCTCGATACCTTCTGGTTTATGGCCGTCAATACGGATAACAAACGCACGATCGCCATCCACGGTGATGACATCTGAGTTACTACCAGGCGCACCATTCTCACCAACTAAACCGCCATCAAAGATAGCCTGAATAACGGGTTTGAAATTAACGTCAGCAGGTACTGCATCGCGGGTGAACCAACCCGTTTGCTTCGCTTTAGCACCAGCAGCCTCTTCAGCAGAAGCCAAAGATTCGTTATCACTGGTAGCCGCTTCACTTACTTTCTGCTGTAACGCGTAATAGGCGTCAACAGCTTTTTCCTGCTTAACCTGTTTTGCCAGCGCATCATGTACTTCTGACAGCGGTTTAACCTGCTCTGGCTTGATGTCATTTAAACGAACAATCAAATAGCCAACAGAGGATTTAACCACATCAGATAACTGACCTTTGTCACTCAGATTGGCTTGTTTCAGTTCATCGGCAGTGGTATCTGGTTCTAACCAACCCAATTCACCGCCATTCTTGCGAGAAATGATATCGGTAGATTTTTCTTTTGCGATAGTGGCAAAATCAGCACCTTTTTTCAGCTCATCCAACGCAGCTTTAGCATCGGCTTCAGTCTTAAACTGAATAACACTGTAATTGCGTTGTTCTGGCTGGGTATAGCTGCTTTTATGCAGATCGTAATATGCGGTGATATCTTCTTCAGTAACAGTAATTTTGTCCTGCATCGCCGCAGCATCCATTGCAATGAAACTGATTTTCATCTGTTCCGGTGCAATAAAGCTATTTTTGTTTTGGTCGTAATAGGCTTGCAGCTCTTCATCAGTTACTTTCTGCTGAGCTTGCAGTGCTTTGAGGTCTAGTGTCGCCAAACGGACGTCACGTTGCTGCAAAATCAGCTCTGACATTGCCTGTGCTTCCGCTGGCAGAACAAAGCCAGTATCACCAAAGGCTTGCAGCAATTGTTGATTAATAAGCTGCTGGCGCTGTAATTGAGCAAATTGGTCTGGGGTATAGCCCATTTGATTAACCAGCGCGAGATATTTGCTGTTATCAAATTTACCCTCGGTCTGGAAATAAGGTGCCTGACGAATGGCATCTTTAACTTGTGCATCACTGGCAGTCAGACCTAATTTTTTAGCGTATTGGTCAAGTAACATATTGTTGACCAACTGCCCGAGAACCTGCTGACGCATTTGCTGCATGTAGCCTTCGTTTGCGGCCAGAGCGGAGAACTGTTCACCTAATTGTTGTTGCATGCGGCTACGTTCACTCTGTACAGCTTGTTCTAACTGAGCACGACTAATTTCTTGGCCATTAACTTTGGCTGCAAAGTCGTTGGAACCGCCAATCAAATAGCTGCCAACCCCGGTCAGGATAAAGGACAACATGATCAAGGCCAGAATGATTTTGAGCACGACGTTATTAGCAGCCGCGCGTAAATTGTCCATCATAATGTGACAATACTCCGCTGTAATATGGATTAAAACTGTTGCGCAGGTCTAAATAAACCCAGCATTCCTTGCGACAGCCCTTCGTGCTGCTGCGCGTTAAAACTACTTATTTTAGTGCACTTTTTACTACGGTATTTTTACTCATCAGGCTGCTGATATTTTTCGTCACCCTTACAGGTTAGTAAGTTCAGCTCTCAGTCAGTTCAACGACCTAAACGAAAAAAAAGCGCATCAATAACGATGCGCCTTGTATCTTACCTTACCAGCTCAACTGCGTCAGGTTATTGTTTAACACAAACACAGCTGAAGATTGACGTGATAATCAGTTTACAGCGTCTTTCAGGCCTTTACCGGCGCGGAAACCTGGTACTTTAGCGGCTGGAATACTGATTTCTTTACCGGTCTGCGGGTTACGGCCAGTACGTGCAGAACGCTCACGTACTGCAAAAGTACCAAAACCAACCAGAGCTACTTCATCTCCTTCTTTCAAAGATTCAGTAACAGAAGCAATAATTGCATCCAACGCGCGCCCAGCGGCCGCTTTAGAAATATCAGCACCTGCGGCAATTTTGTCGATCAGTTGTGACTTATTCACTCTTTCATCCCCTTTAAAATTCTATCGTTGCGCCGAAATCCCTACGGACAACACGACAGCGCAGCTGTTATATCAATCCTGTCTGGCCTTAGCAAGCAGCCCAGAGGCGTAAACTTTTACCAGACAGCCGAACTAACTTAGCGGCACAAAAAATAGCTGGCAAGTAGCATTTCACTCACCAGCATCAGTTTTATCAATACTTCTTGCGATCCGTCACTATTTTGACGTTACCGGCTGTGCCCCGAAGGCAGGATTTTGCAAAGCAATGGCTAAAACATCATCAATTCGTTTAACCGGATGAATTTCCAGATCTGCAATAACATTGTCTGGAATCTCTTCCAAATCACGTTTGTTATCTTCTGGAATCAGCACAACTTTGATCCCACCACGGTGAGCGGCCAGCAATTTCTCTTTTAAACCACCAATTGGCAATACCAGGCCACGTAAAGTGATTTCACCGGTCATGGCGACATCGGCACGCACTGGGTTACCCGTTAGGCAAGAAACCAATGCCGTGCACATGGCGATACCAGCACTCGGGCCGTCTTTTGGTGTCGCACCTTCAGGCACATGGACGTGGATATCACGTTTTTCGTAAAAATCAGGATTAATACCTAATTTATCCGCACGTGCACGAACCACAGTCAATGCCGCCTGAATGGATTCTTGCATGACTTCACCCAATGAACCGGTATAAGTCAGTTTTCCTTTGCCCGGAACACAGGCAGTTTCAATGGTCAGCAAATCACCACCGACTTCTGTCCATGCCAGACCAGTCACCTGCCCTACGCGGTTTTCAGTATCAGCACGGCCATAGTCGACTTTCTGCACACCCAGGAAATCTTTCAGGTTGTCGCCCGTGATTTCAATGTGCTTAACCGTCTTATCCATCAGCAGATTTTTTACTGCTTTACGGCACAACTTGGAGATTTCGCGCTCCAGGCTACGCACCCCAGCTTCACGGGTGTAATAACGGATAATGCTCATGATGGCGCTGTCGTCGATGGTCAGCTCGCCTTTCTTAATGGCGTTGCGCTCAAATTGTTTCGGCAACAAATGCTGCTTGGCAATATTGAGTTTCTCATCTTCGGTATAACCGGACAGGCGAATCACTTCCATACGATCGAGCAAAGGTGCCGGAATATTCATGGAGTTAGACGTTGCAACAAACATCACATCAGACAGATCATAATCCACTTCAAGATAATGATCGTTAAATGCGACGTTTTGTTCTGGATCTAACACCTCTAGCAATGCAGAGGCTGGATCGCCACGCATATCAGATGCCATTTTATCAATCTCATCCAACAGGAAGAGCGGGTTTTTCACCCCAACTTTCGCCATTTTTTGGATCAATTTACCTGGCATAGAGCCAATATAGGTGCGGCGGTGACCACGGATCTCGGCTTCATCGCGTACCCCACCCAGTGCCATTCGCACATATTGGCGGCCTGTGGCGCGGGCAATAGATTGCCCCAGAGAGGTTTTCCCCACCCCTGGAGGCCCCACCAAACACAGGATTGGCCCTTTGATTTTGCTAACCCGGCTCTGTACTGCGAGGTATTCCAAAATACGATCTTTAACGCGTTCCAAGCCGTAATGGTCGGTATCCAGAACTTCCTGCGCTTTTACCAAATCTTTTTTAACTTTGCTGCGGCTACTCCACGGCACCTGCAACATCCAATCAATGTAACCACGAACTACGGTGGCCTCCGCCGACATCGGCGACATCATTTTCAGTTTCTGCAGTTCAGCTTCGGTTTTTTCGCGCGCATCTTTCGGCATTTTAGCCGCTTCAATTTTGCGTTTTAGTGCTTCGTACTCGTCTGGCGCATCGTCCATCTCGCCCAGCTCTTTCTGAATAGCTTTCATTTGCTCATTCAGATAGTACTCACGCTGACTCTTTTCCATCTGTTTTTTAACGCGATTACGGATCCGTTTTTCGACCTGTAACAGATCAATTTCAGACTCCATCATCGCCATCAAATATTCCAGACGTTCGGTGATATCAAACATTTCCAGCACAGCTTGCTTATCATTTAACTTCAACGGCATATGTGCCGCGATAGTGTCAGCAAGGCGTGCAGCATCATCAATGCTATGCAATGAAGCTAGCACTTCTGGTGGGATTTTTTTGTTCAGCTTGATGTAACCTTCAAACTGATTAATCGCCGTGCGAACCAGGACTTCCTGCTCACGATCGTCCATCACCGGTGATTCCAGGTATTCCGCTTGGGCAGCAAAATGCTCGCCGCTGTCGGAAAGCGTGGTGATACGCGCACGCTGTAGCCCTTCAACCAGCACTTTGACCGTGCCATCAGGCAATTTCAGCATTTGCAGAATAGAAGCTACAGTGCCGACTGAAAACAGATCGTTGATACCAGGCTCATCAGTTGAGGCTTCTTTCTGCGCAACCAGCATGATTTTTTTATCATGATCCATTGCAGCTTCCAGGCACCGAATCGACTTTTCCCGGCCAACAAACAGTGGGATCACCATATGCGGATAAACCACCACATCGCGCAGAGGCAATACGGGGATTTCTATGCGTTCGGAACGCTCAGGGTTCATAGAGCTCTCTCTTAGTTTAGCTTCCGCCAGATTACTGGGAATCTCGTGAAACACGAGTCATCACGAGTTTCACTAAATAGGTAATTGAGTATATGGGGACGAATGTCTTACATTCAACGATTACAATGCGAGGAAAAAGAAATGGGGGATAAAATCCCCCATTGTCATACTAACCATCTGGATTATTTGGCTAATTATTCGCCAGAAGCTTGCGCTTCAGGCTGACCATAAATCAGCATAGGTGCAGATTGACCAGCAATAACTGATTCATCCACTACCACTTTTTCCACACTGTCCATTGACGGTAAATCATACATGGTATCCAGCAAAGCGCCTTCTACGATAGAGCGCAAGCCACGAGCACCGGTTTTACGCGCCATCGCTTTCTTGGCAATAGCTGTCAAGGCTTCATCACGGAACTCAAGCTCTACACCTTCAAGATTGAACAACGCCTGATATTGTTTAGTCAGTGCGTTCTTCGGTTCTTTCAGGATCTGAATCAGAGCGTCTTCACTCAATTCACTCAAGGTCGCCACAACAGGCAGACGGCCGATAAATTCAGGGATTAAACCGAATTTAATCAAGTCTTCTGGCTCAGCCTGGCTCAATAACTCGCCTTCTGTTGCCTTTTCTGACTTGCCTTTTACCGTGGCACCGAAACCAATGCCCGTGCCGGTGTTAATACGCTGCCCGATAACTTTATCCAGGCCCGCAAAAGCCCCACCGCAGATAAACAGAATCTTAGAGGTATCAACCTGCAAAAATTCTTGCTGCGGATGTTTACGGCCACCTTGCGGTGGAACAGCGGCAATAGTCCCTTCAATCAATTTCAACAAAGCCTGCTGCACACCTTCACCCGACACATCACGGGTGATCGATGGGTTATCAGACTTACGTGAAATTTTATCAATTTCATCGATATAGACTATGCCGCGCTGTGCTTTCTGCACATCGTAATCACATTTCTGTAGCAGCTTCTGAATGATATTTTCAACATCTTCGCCCACGTAACCCGCTTCAGTCAGTGTGGTCGCATCTGCCATCGTAAATGGCACATCCAGGAAGCGTGCTAAGGTTTCCGCCAACAGTGTTTTACCACTGCCCGTCGGGCCGATTAGTAGAATATTACTTTTACCCAACTCGATACCATTGCTGGTGTCGCCATTGCGTAAACGTTTGTAATGGTTATACACCGCAACCGCCAAGACTTTTTTCGCCGGTTCCTGTCCGATAACGTAATCATCCAGGTGACGACGAATTTCATGTGGCGTTGGCAGTGAACTGCGCTCCCGGTGCGGCGCGACCTCTTTGATCTCTTCGCGAATAATGTCGTTACACAAATCGACACATTCATCGCAGATATACACTGACGGCCCGGCAATTAGCTTACGCACTTCATGCTGGCTTTTGCCGCAGAAAGAGCAATACAGCAGCTTTCCAGAACCGTCTTTGCGCTTATCTGTCATCAGTAAACCTCTTCTTTAGTATCTGCCATACCTGAAATCCTATGGCAGGGAGACTATTCTCTCTACTTCTGTATGCCACGTTAGCCTTCAACGGGCAGCCGATATAATGGGAACGGTACAAACAATACACAATCTGATTTATTCAGCATCACGATTTGTTCTATTTATATTCACTATAGTATATCGGCTCACAGAAATAAGTCGTTAGTCACGACGGGTGAACACAGAATCAACTAAACCGTATTCTACAGCCTGTTCAGCTGACAAGAAACGGTCGCGCTCAGTGTCTCTCTCTATTTCTTCAAGAGATTTCCCCGTGTGATGCGCCATCAGCTCGTTCATGCGTGATTTCACTTTTAAAATCTCTTTGGCATGAATTTCAATATCTGTGGCCTGGCCTTGGAAGCCGCCCAACGGTTGATGGATCATTACGCGTGAATTCGGTAAACAGAAACGTTTGCCTTTAGCACCCGCCGTCAACAGGAATGCACCCATTGAACATGCCTGACCCATACAAATCGTGCTGACATCCGGCTTAATGAATTGCATGGTGTCATAAATCGACATCCCAGCAGTAATCACTCCACCTGGTGAGTTAATGTACAGGAAGATGTCTTTTTCTGGGTTTTCTGCTTCCAGAAACAGCATTTGCGCTGTGATCAAGTTGGCCATATGGTCTTCAACCTGACCCGTCAGAAAAATAATGCGCTCTTTCAGCAGACGGGAGAAAATATCGTAAGAACGTTCCCCACGTGAAGTCTGCTCAACCACCATTGGCACCAGAGCCATGTTAGGTGCAAATTGATCTCGTTCGCCACTGTATGACATTACCGTCTCCTAATAGAATTTACTTTGGCGCCATTCATAACCGATTCTACTTGAGATAAGTAATGATGACTATGCTCATGCATCAAGGTTGCATGCAAACAATCTGGTTATACCCGTCATACTTCAAGCTGCATGTGCGTTGGCTACACTCAATAACCCGAATCACTTACGACAGTAAGCTCATCGGGGTTATCTCCCTTGCCGCCTTCCTGCAACTCGAATTATTTAGGGTAGATACAGACTCATTCGACGGTGGTAATCAGCCAGTGTTTCATCAACATCGTTATGAACGTCTATTAGGTTAATTGGGGGATTAATATTCATTTTCAAGCCCCTCCCACAATTTATGCACTAATAACCGCCTGCTATCCCTGCCGCAATCTTGATGCTCTGTTAATTATTTATCTGTTAAGTACCCTATTTCACTTTTCAAATATAGCGCAGATTGCAGTGAAACATGCCAGATTAATCATACTATTGAGGGATTATTGTTACTAAAAGAAAAAGCCCGTAGCCAAAGGCAACGGGCTTAATCAAGCAAACACTGAGTATTCTTACCGAAATTGAAGTTGCAAGACTAGTCGCTACAACTCCGCTTTCATTGGGTCGAGATTACACTCAGTTAATATGCAAAAAAACGTTACGCATTAGTGGTCTGATTCATCAGTTCACTAAAGGTAGTTGGTTTTTCAGTTACTTTGGCTTTAGCCAGCAGAGTTTCTACCGCTTGTTCTTCCAGAGCAACATTACGCATATTGTTCATCAGCTCTTTGTTTTGGCTGTAGAACTCAATCACTTCTTGTGGATCTTCGTAAGCAGAAGCCATTTCTTCGATCAATGCTTTAACACGATCTTCATCAGCTTTCAGCTCGTGCTGGCTGATAACTTCACCCAGCAACAGACCAACAACAACGCGACGCTTAGCTTGTTCTTCGAACAGTTCACGAGGCAATTCAGCAGCTTGTTTTTCGTTGCCACCGAAACGCTGTGCAGCCTGACGGCGCAGAACGTCAATTTCACCTTCAACCAGTGCAGCTGGAACGTCGATTTCGTTAGCGCTAACCAACCCGTCGATTGCCTGAGTTTTAACACGGTTACGCACCGCGCCTTTCAGCTCACGTTCCATATTTTTGCGTACTTCTGCACGCAGGCCAGCTAATGAACCATCAGCAACGCCGAAACGTTTGATGAACTCTTCAGTCAGTTCTGGCAGCTCACGCACTTCAACTTTTTTCAACACGATGTCAAATTTAGCTGATTTACCTTTCAGGTTTTCGGCGTGGTAGTCTTCAGGGAAGTTTACGTCGATGGTGAATTCTTCACCGGCTTTATGGCCGATTACACCTTCTTCGAAACCTGGGATCATACGACCCTGGCCCATTGCCAGTACGAAATCAGACGCTTTACCACCTTCGAACACTTCACCGTCGATAGAGCCGGTGAAATCCAAAGTTGCGCGGTCTTCAGCTGTTGCTGCGGCGTCAGTTTCTTTCCAAGTAGCTTGTTGCTTACGCAGAGTGTCCAGCATGGTATCAACGTCAGCGTCATTAACTTCAACAACTGGCTTCTCTACTTCAATGCTTTCCAGATCTTTCAGCTCAACTTCCGGATACACTTCGAACTCAACGGAATAAGTAAAATCTTCACCCTGCTTATACTGGCCTGGCACATAGTTAGGTGCGCCAGCTGGGTTGATTTTTTCTTTGATGATCGCATCAACGAAATTACGTTGCATCAGGTCACCCAATACATCCTGGCGAACAGATGCGCCGTAACGCTGTTCAACGATATTCATCGGCACATGGCCTTTACGGAAACCGTCGATACGAACATTTTTAGCGGCTTTAACTAATTCGCTTTTTACTGCTTTCTCAATGCTGTCAGCAGCAACAGTGATTGTTACACGGCGGCCAAGGCCTTGAGTGGTTTCAACAGAAACTTGCATCTTGTTACCTCAAAAAAATCACAGTGCTCGGTCAACTCCAGAAGCTGCAAACAAAGCAGCACCAATCCCCTTTCAGGAATGATACCCACTCTGAAAACATCTTCTAAGAACCGGGATGGCCGCATTAAACAGAACCGAGTATCCCAGATGTCAGAAGCGTCCCGAAACCATTCCGGAAAAATAAGACGCGACATTATAGCGGCGCGCAGGTTATGAGTCGAGGAAAGCAAGCGAATGTTGTCGCGGTAAAATTCACGCGTTGATCGTTCCCTCGGCTAAAACTCCCACAGCACACTAATGAAACTAACATGTCGCCTATATAGAAACACAAGCGGCCCTAAAGGCCGCTCGCAAAATTCTCACCTACTAATACCCTAAATCAGACCAGAATTACTACTGTTATCCGGTTTGTATTTGATTACGCTGGCAGATTAGGCCAATGTACCCGCCCCGCGACAAGAAGGTGAAGTTGGCACGGTATCTTGTAACCCAGCCCACTCTTTCTGAGTATAGGTATGCAAGGCCAGCGCATGAACCGTGCTTGCCAGCTCATCAGCCAACGCACTATAAATCGCCCGGTGGCGGCTTAGAAAGCGCTGATCCTCAAATTTATTGCTGACGATCACAATTTTAAAATGGCTTTCAGAGCCGGCAGGAACATTGTGGCGGTAACTTTCATTAATCACCTCCAGATGATCCGGTTCGAATGCTATTTTAAGTTTCTCTTCAATTTGTTCTCGAATCAAAATCATCGCGCTCTCCTTACTGCTTAGGCAGAGAACTGCCTACTCGCTATGGTAATATTAGTTTATTTTCGCTGTTTTATAACATTTCAGATACAAAATATCCTGAATATCTCCTCAACAGCGATTTAGGTTAAGAGACTCATCTGCGGGCCAGCAAAAGGTTATTTGTAAGCCCTTAGTCCTAAATACACGACCTCTTGGCGGAAAATCGTCTTTTTTGGTGAATTTCTCTGCATCGGGATCTTCCACCGGCCCATCGCAGTGCTATGATGTCGCCACTGCAAATTCGCAAAATAACATAGCCGCTATCCCGCTCTGATTATTAAAAAATTCCATAACTATTGAGAAAGTGAACATGCTAAAGAAAATTCTTTTCCCGCTGTTGGCTGTTTTTATCTTGGCGGGTTGTGCTGCCACCAACAACACCTTAAACGTCACCCCTAAAGTCGTCTTACCACCACAAGACCCTACCTTGATGGGGGTTACTATTAGCATTAATGGCGCGGATCAGCGCCAAGATTCAGCCTTGGCGAAAGTCAATCGTGATGGTCAACTGGTGGTGTTAACACCATCACGTGACCTGCGTTTCCTGTTACAGGAAGTTCTGGAAAAACAAATGACTGCCCGCGGTTATATGATTGGCACCAATGCCCCAGTTGACCTTCAAATTGTTGTAAATCAATTATATGCTGATGTGCAAGAAGGTAACCTGCGTTACAACATCACCACCAAGGCTGATATTTCTATTACTGCTACTGCAAAAAATGGCAATAAACAGGTGAAAAACTACCGTGCCAGTTACAACGTGCAGGGCGCATTTACCGCCACCAACGAAAAAATCACCAATGCCGTTAATACCGTGCTAAGCGATGTCATTGCCGATATGGCGCAAGACACCAGTGTCAGCAGCTTTATCAAAGAAAATGCCCGCTAATCTGCTGTTTGCTTAACATTATTACTGCTTAACAGAATGCTCTCCCGGCACTTAAGGGAGAGCACGTAGGTCTCACATGTCCAATCGCTATTCGAACCTTTTTACCCAGCGTAATTCTCTTGTTCTTTTATTATTAGGATTTGCTTCAGGCCTTCCTTTAGCCCTTACTAGTGGGACACTGCAAGCTTGGATGACGGTCGAAAACGTCGACCTAAAAACTATTGGCATTTTTTCTCTGGTCGGTCAGGCCTACGTCTTCAAGTTCCTCTGGTCGCCATTGATGGACCGCTACACCCCCTCATTTCTTGGCCGCCGACGTGGTTGGTTGCTAATCAGTCAGTTGCTATTAATTGTTGCCATATTTGCCATGGGCTTTATGGAACCGGCCAAACACTTATGGTGGTTGGCGGCTATCGCCGTATTAGTCGCATTTTGCTCTGCTTCGCAAGATATTGTTTTTGATGCCTATAAAACTGATTTACTGACATCGGAAGAGCGCGGCACTGGGGCGGCAGTTTCGGTATTAGGTTATCGCCTGGCGATGCTGGTGTCTGGCGGGCTGGCACTGTGGATAGCCGATCGCTATCTTGGCTGGCAATACACTTACTGGCTGATGGCCGGATTAATGCTAATCGGGGTAATTACCACTCTTTTTGCCCCTGAACCCGATATTAAAATTGCCCCGCCCAAAACCTTGGAACAGGCGGTTGTCGAGCCATTACGTGACTTTTTCGGCCGCAACAATGCCTGGCTTATCCTGCTGCTTATCGTGTTATACAAAATGGGCGATGCCTTTGCCGCCAGCCTCAGCACCACATTCCTGATCCGCGGCGTTGGATTTGATGCCGGTGAAGTCGGATTGGTTAATAAATCTTTAGGATTGATTGCCACTATTATTGGCGCCCTCTATGGCGGCCTGCTGATGCGGCGCTTGAGTTTATTCCGGGCATTGATGATTTTTGGGATTTTACAGGCGATCTCCAATGCCGGTTATTGGCTGTTATCCATCACTGACAAGAATATATTCTCTATGGGTAGCGCTATTTTCCTGGAAAATTTATGCGGGGGAATGGGGACTGCGGCGTTTGTCGCACTGCTGATGACGCTCTGTAACAAATCTTTCTCGGCAACACAATTTGCTTTGTTATCCGCATTATCGGCAGTAGGTCGGGTTTATGTTGGCCCCATTGCCGGCTGGTTTGTTGAAATGCATGGCTGGCCGCTGTTTTATTTATTCTCAATTGCCGCGGCCATCCCAGGGCTGCTGCTGCTGTATATCTGCCGGCAGACACTGGAACATACCCAGAAAACAGATGAATTTATGCCCCGAACTGCATTTAAAACCGCTTACCGTTGGGCGTTACGCTTTTTGACGATTGGCTGCATATTATTGGCGATTTGGCTGATTTTGCTGATTTGCAATGCGTTGGATTTGACCGCTGCACCACAATTAGCCGATATGCTACTGCTGCGGGGTATTCAACTCAGTGTGGTAGGTATGGTGCTCGGCGGAATTCTAGATTATCTCGCGCTAAAACGAGAGAAACTAGCTTAACAAGCTCCATATATTAACTAAAGCCGGTGCTTATACCGGCTTTTTTGTTTTTATCAGCCAGAAAAACAATCTCATTCAGTGGGGTTATTTAAAGTTCCCCCTGCGCGATACTTGAACCGCATCACAAACTTAAGCAACTATTGCAAAACATTATTCACAAAACGAGATCTTGATCACTCTCGGCTATTTATCCTTTCGTGCTCTGAGTCTATGATGAGCGCACTTTTTGTTAAGGACTGTGTCCTTTTGTTTCTTCTGACATCTTTCAACTACACAGAGGCATTTATGCGTAAAATTCTTATCGGCGCCGTAGCGCTGACTGCGATCACTTTGGCTCCTGCCGCACAAGCTGAATATCAGTGGGGATTTGCCAATATCAGCATGAACTATCTTGACTGGACTCGCAGCACTACGCATAAATCAGGCGATTCTTCGCACAAAGATGACTTTGCTTATATCGAGTTGGAAGGTGGGGCAGGTTATAGCTGGGGCGAGGTTTACGGTTTCTTTGATCTTGAAAACCCATTCAATTCAAAAACAGCACAGCCTGGCGATAATCAACGTTATACCTTCAAAACAACCGGCCGTTATTACTTAGGCGACTCTGGTTTTAACCTGTATGGCCATATTTATGGCACTTACTCACTGCCAAGCGCTGAAGGTAACAATTACAGCAACTTCCACGAAGTAAATACCTTGTACGGGATTGGCTATAACGCCACCGTAGCCGGTGTGTGGATGAAACCTTTTGTTGCACTGCATTATGTTGATCAAACTTATTACTCTGGCAATAACGGCTATGTCGTGGGCTGGGTGGCCGGTTATGACTTTACGGCGTTTGAGGAAAACTTCAGTATCACCAACTGGAATGAACTGGAGTTCAACCGAGCAGAACGTTATGCCGCAGGTAACGGTGGCCGTAACGGGGTGAATGGGGCGATTGCACTTTGGTGGACACCAATTAAGCAATTCACTACAGGTATTCAGTATCGTTATGCTTATAACAAATTGGGCGAAGATTTTTTACAAGACGGTATCGTCTACTCAATTAAATATAATTTCTAACTGATATCATTCTGGGGTGACTATTTATAGCACCCCGAATGCATGTTAATTTACGGCTTCGCTACATATTATCTACATAAAATAAAATTAATTAATAATTTAAAATCAGTATTTCCCGTAAATAAAACCGCAATAAACGTTGTTTTTCCTTAATATCCACGGTTTTTCTACCCTACATTAGCGCCAACACATTGTTGCAATTAGAAAATTGTCTTGCACAGTAACATCTGTGACCCCCTTAACATAAAGTGTCAACAAGCCGCTGACACAATCTTAAGCATGTTTACAGTCCTGCAACCTTCCCGTAAAATGCCCGCACACATGAAACGACAATAGAGCCCTTTTGTAATTGAGGTCGTTAGATGAGACTTAAGAAATACATTAAAAATATGGGTATGTTGTCTTTATTAGCAGCCACCGTCATGCTCAGTGGTTGCGATATGGTATTGATGAACCCCAAAGGCGCAATCGGAGTCGAACAAAAAACACTGATACTTACTGCTATCGGTTTAATGTTGATCGTCGTCATTCCGGTTATTTTTATGGCGTTTGCTTTTGCATGGAAGTTCCGCGCGTCCAACAAAAGTGCGACCTACACCCCAAACTGGTCCCATTCCAACAAAATTGAGCTTGTTGTTTGGGCTGTTCCAATCATTATCATTGCCATTTTGGCAACGATAACCTGGAAAACCTCTCACGAACTTGATCCGTTCAAACCTTTAGTCGTTGAAGGTAAAGAACCGATCACCATTGAAGTAGTTTCCCTCGACTGGAAGTGGCTATTTATCTATCCAGAACAAGGTATTGCTACCGTCAATGAAATCGCCTTCCCTACAGATGTTCCCGTGAACTTTAAGATCACATCTAACTCGGTAATGAATTCATTCTTTATTCCTCAGTTAGGCGGGCAGATTTATGCGATGGCCGGGATGCAAACCAAACTGCATCTGATCGCCAATGAAGCCGGTAAATACAATGGTATTTCCAGTAGTTTCAGTGGTAAAGGCTTCTCTGGGATGAAATTCACTGCGATCGCAACACCAACGCAGGGTGATTTCGACCAGTGGGTCGCACAGGTGAAAAAATCGCCAAACACCCTAAATACCCTTGCTGATTTCGATAAGTTGGCTGAACCGAGTGAAAACAATCCGGTTGAGTACTTCTCCAGCGTTAAGCCGGAGCTGTTTAAAGAAATCATTGGCAAATTTATGGGCGATATGAACATGCACCAGAAAGGCAATGATACCCATAAAGGTATGGATATGAGCCAGGGCATGGATATGGGCGAACACGCCGCTCACGCCGGAGCCGAGGAATAAAACGATGTTGGGAAAATTAACACTTGATGCGGTTCCGCTACACGAACCAATCATTATGGTTACCGTTGCTGCCATTATTGTAGGCGGGCTGGCCCTGGTTGCTGCCCTGACCTATTTCGGCAAATGGAAATGGTTATGGAGCGAATGGCTGACCTCTGTTGACCATAAAAAAATCGGGATCATGTATATTCTGGTCGCCATGGTCATGTTGTTGCGTGGTTTTGCCGACGCCATCATGATGCGCGGTCAGCAAGCGCTGGCCTCCGCGGGTGAAGCCGGGTTCCTCCCGCCTCATCACTATGATCAGATTTTCACTGCGCACGGCGTAATCATGATTTTCTTCATGGCGATGCCTTTCGTGGTTGGCCTGATGAACATCGTCGTACCTTTGCAAATTGGTGCACGCGACGTTGCCTTCCCGTTCCTGAACTCACTGAGTTTCTGGTTCTTTGTCGTCGGGGTGGTGTTAATCAACATCTCGCTGGGAGTCGGTGAATTTGCGCAAACCGGTTGGTTGGCTTATCCGCCACTGTCGGGCAAAGAGTACAGCACGGGTGTCGGGGTCGATTACTGGATTTGGAGTCTACAGATTTCTGGTCTGGGAACCTTGCTGACCGGTGTTAACTTCTTCGCCACTATTTTGAAAATGCGTGCGCCGGGTATGTCGATGATGAAGATGCCAGTCTTCACATGGGCGGCACTTTGCACCAACATTTTGATTATCGTTTCTTTCCCTATCTTGACTGTGACCGTCGCGTTACTGACTCTTGATCGCTACATTGGCACCCATTTCTTTACCAATGATATGGGTGGCAACATGATGATGTACATCAACCTGATTTGGGCCTGGGGCCATCCGGAAGTGTACATTTTGGTTCTGCCAGTATTCGGGGTGTTCTCTGAAGTTACTGCAACCTTCTCGAAAAAGCGTCTGTTTGGCTACACCTCTCTAGTCTGGGCAACCATCGCCATTACCGTGCTGTCGTTTATTGTTTGGCTACACCACTTCTTTACCATGGGGTCAGGTGCCAACGTTAACGCCTTCTTTGGTATCGCGACGATGATAATTTCCATCCCAACAGGGGTGAAAATCTTCAACTGGTTGTTCACCATGTACCAAGGTCGTATTCAGTTTCACTCCGCAATGTTGTGGACGATTGGCTTCATTATCACCTTCTCTATCGGTGGGATGACCGGCGTTCTGCTTGCTGTTCCGGGTGCAAACTTTGTACTGCATAACAGCCTGTTCCTGATTGCGCACTTCCATAACGTTATTATCGGTGGTGTGGTATTTGGTTGCTTCGCCGGTCTGACTTACTGGTGGCCTAAGTCCTTTGGCTTTACGCTAAATGAGAAATGGGGCATCCGTGCATTCTGGTTCTGGATAATTGGTTTCTTCGTTGCCTTCATGCCGTTGTATGTGCTGGGCTTTATGGGGATGACCCGTCGTCTGAGCCAGGACATCAACCCGGAATTCCACCCAATGTTGATGGTGGCGGCATGCGGTGCTGCTCTGATTGCTTGTGGTATTTTGTGCCAGGTTATTCAGGTGTACGTCAGTGTCCGTGACCGCGAACAAAACCGCGATCTGACCGGTGACCCTTGGGGTGGCCGTACGCTGGAATGGTCTACCTCTTCCCCACCGCCGTTCTATAACTTCGCTGTAGTCCCTGAAGTTGTTGACCGTGACGAATTCTGGGATATGAAAGAGAAAGGCGAAGCGTACAAACGCCCAGCGAAATACGAAGAAATCCACATGCCGAGAAATACCGGTGCAGGTGTGATTATTGCTGGCTTCAGCTTGATCTTCGGCTTTGCCATGATCTGGTATATCTGGTGGCTGGCCATTATTGGCTTCGCTGGCATGATTGTGACCTGGATTGTGAAAAGCTTCGACGAGGATGTGGATTACTATGTGCCAGTTGCAGAAGTTGAGCGCATTGAAAATCTTCATCATGAACAACTCAGCAAAGCAGGCGTGAATAATGTCAACTGAAACTCTGACTAACCACAACGTCGCCCATGCAGAGCATGGGCATCACGATGCAGGAGCGACTAAGGTCTTCGGCTTCTGGATCTACCTGATGAGCGACTGTATTTTGTTTGCGACCTTGTTCGCAACTTATGCAGTCCTGGTCAACGGAACCGCTGGCGGCCCGTCAGGCAAGGATATCTTCGACTTGAACTTTGTTCTGGTCGAAACCTTCCTGTTACTGTTCAGTAGTATTACTTACGGCATTGCTATGCTGGGCATGAATAAAGGCCACAAAAACCAGGTTAATACCTGGTTAGGTCTGACTTTCCTGTTCGGTCTGGGCTTTGTGGCAATGGAAATCTATGAATTCCATCACCTGATTGTTGAAGGCTACGGCCCGGATCGCAGTGCGTTCCTGTCCAGCTTCTTCGCACTGGTTGCCACCCACGGTATTCACGTTACTGCTGGCCTGGTGTGGATCATCATTATGATGATTCAAGTAGCCAAACGCGGTCTGAATGAAACGAACCGAACCCGCCTGATGTGCCTGAGCTTGTTCTGGCACTTCCTGGACGTGGTCTGGATCTGTGTATTCACCGTTGTCTATCTGTTAGGAGCCATGTAATGAGTCATCCAACAACTACTCACGGTGGAGCCAGCCACGGTAGCTTGAAGTCATATATTATTGGCTTCATTCTGTCGGTCATTCTGACAGTTATTCCATTCGCTATGGTGATGAGCGGTACCGCCTCCCATACGACTATTCTGGCCACAGTGGTTGGTTTAGCCGTAGTGCAGATTATTGTGCACTTGGTGTACTTCCTGCATATGAATGGATCGTCCGAAGAACGTTGGAATCTGGTGGCGTTTCTGTTCACCGCTATGATTATCGCAATCGTTGTTGTGGGCTCACTCTGGATTATGTACAACCTCAACATCAATATGATGGTTGACTGAAGAGCTGCATGTGATGATTAAGCAATACCTGCAAGTAACTAAACCAGGAATTATTTTCGGCAATTTAATTTCTGTCGTTGGGGGATTTCTCCTCGCTTCCAAAGGCGTGATTGATTACCCCCTTTTTCTCGCCACCCTGTTCGGTGTCTCGTTAGTTGTTGCCTCCGGGTGTGTATTTAACAACTATATCGACCGTGATATCGACCGAGTCATGGAGAGAACGAAGAATCGTGTCCTGGTAAAAGGGCTTATCGATCCGAAAGTGAGCCTGATTTATGCATCAGTCTTGGGTATTGCTGGCATGTTGTTGCTTTACGTCGCCGCTAACCCATTAGCCATGTGGCTGGCAGTCATCGGCTTTGTTATTTATGTTGGGGTTTATAGCCTCTATATGAAGCGCAAATCCGTCTACGGCACCTTGATTGGTAGCTTGTCAGGTGCCGCTCCGCCAGTGATTGGTTACTGCGCCGTTACCGGGCAGTTTGATATGGGTGCATTGATTCTGTTGCTTATTTTCAGCTTGTGGCAAATGCCGCATTCTTATGCCATCGCGATTTTCCGCTTTAAGGATTATCAAGCTGCCAACATTCCGGTATTGCCGGTAATAAAAGGAATATCGGTCACCAAAAACCATATTACCCTTTATATCTTGGCATTTATGGTAGCAACCTTGATGCTGACCTTGAGTGGCTATGCCGGTTATAAATATCTGGTGGTTGCTGCTGCGGTAAGTGTCTGGTGGTTGGGAATGGCATTGCGCGGTTATAAAGCAACCAATGACATCGTCTGGGCGAGAAAACTATTTGTCTTCTCTATCATTGCGATTACGTCATTGAGCGTCATGATGTCGGTTGATTTCAATGTCCCTTCCTCGGCAGGGTTGCTGACTTACGTCGGATAAGCTCAACCGAGTTGATGTTAGAAAAATAACTCAAGTGGCTGGCAGGCTCATTACCTACCAGCCACTTTGTATTTCTACCCTACCCGGCTGCTATCTAAAAACTCGCCTGTAATACATTCTAAACATCTATAGATTTACCGGCCCCTATTAACATCATTACAATACTCCAATAGATTTCAAGATGCAGGAAGGCGGCCAGTTCAACGTCGCGATGCGCTAACTAAGGTAGGTCAACTACCAGTCAGTTATTCGGATTAACAAACACAGCCAGCACAATAGCAACTTAGAAGATGATGAGTATCGCGCAGAATGTTTTTTGAGGTGCAATGAACGACAATAAAATGACCCCGCTAGAGCTTCGAGCGACTTGGGGGCTGGGTACAGTATTTTCTTTGCGCATGCTTGGCATGTTCATGGTTTTGCCAGTTCTCACCACCTATGGAATGGCACTTTCAGGTGCCAGTGAAGCACTGATTGGTATTGCGATTGGTATTTATGGTCTGGCTCAGGCCATCTTCCAGATCCCATTTGGACTGGTTTCCGATCGTATCGGCCGTAAGCCTCTGATTGTCGGCGGCCTGTTGGTATTTGCTTTGGGTAGCGTTATTGCTGCAATGAGTGACTCTATCTGGGGCATTATTCTGGGGCGCGCATTACAAGGCTCTGGGGCAATAGCGGCGGCGGTGATGGCTCTGTTATCTGACCTGACTCGCGAACAAAACCGCACCAAAGCGATGGCATTTATTGGTGTCAGTTTTGGTATCACCTTTGCGATTGCAATGGTTATTGGGCCAATAGTGACCCATGCCTTTGGTCTGCAAGCGCTGTTTTGGGGAATCGCGATACTGGCACTATTAGGCATTGTTATCACTTTAGCCGTGGTGCCTGATGCCGAAAGACATGTGCTTAATCGCGAGTCCAGCATCGTCAAGGGCAGTGTGAGCAAAGTGCTCAATAACAGCCGGTTGCTTAAGCTTAACTTTGGCATTATGTGCCTGCATATTCTGTTGATGTCGAGCTTTGTGGCACTACCGCAAATTATGGCCAGCGCAGGATTACCCCCTGCCCAGCATTGGATTGTTTATCTGGTAACCATGCTGGTGTCGTTCGCCGCCGTCGTGCCATTCATTATTTATGCTGAAGTTAAACGCCGCATGAAACAGGTCTTTGTGGGCTGCGTTGCCGTGCTGTTTGCCGCCGAGGTTGTCCTCTGGTCTGCCGGGCAACAGCTATGGATTATTATTGCTGGCGTGCAATTATTCTTTATTGCTTTCAATGTGATGGAAGCAATATTGCCATCATTAATTAGTAAAGAATCGCCCGCAGGCTATAAAGGGACAGCGATGGGGATTTACTCCACCAGCCAGTTTATCGGCGTGGCTATCGGCGGGAGTTTAGGTGGCTGGCTATTTGGTATGCAGGGCGCGGGAATAGTATTTGCCGCCGGGGCAGTTATCGCGCTGGTATGGTTCTTCATCAGTACCACCATGCAGGAGCCGCCCTATGTCAGTAGCCTGCGAATTACCTTGTCAGAATTGGCGGTAAAAGATTCTGCATTGGAGGAGCGAATTAAAGCTCAACCGGGCGTCACGGAGGCGGTAGTGGTGGCGGCGGAGCGCAGCGCTTACATCAAAGTGGACACGAAAAAAACCAACCGCAGCCAGCTTGAGCAATTGGTTAACGCGCTATAAATCAGCATCAGGTACAAAGAAGATAACAATCTTTGTACCTGATTTAACTAACTATCAGTCGCGGAAGTTATTGAACTGGAATGGCTGGCCCAGATCAGCACCGCGAATCAATGCCATCACACTCTGCAAATCATCACGGGCTTTGCCGGTTACACGAACTTGTTCACCCTGAATCTGAGCCTGAACTTTCAGCTTGCTATCTTTAATCAGCTTAACCAGCTTCTTCGCCTGCACACTTTCAATACCTTGCTTCAGCTTAGCTTCGACACTGTAGGTTTTGCCACTGCGATCCATTTCTTCTGGGATCTCCAGCGCTGCACCTTCAATACCGCGCTTACTCAGTTGCGCACGCAAAATATCCAGTAGTTGTTCCACCTGAAAATCAGATTCACTGGCTACTTTGATACTTTCGTTTTTTTCTATTTAACTCAAAACTCGCTGGAACGTTACGAAAATCCCAACGGTTCGCCAGATCACGGGTGGCGTTTTCAACGGCGTTACGCACTTCCTGCATATCAATTTCAGATACGATGTCGAAAGATGGCATATTCCCTCCTCCAGATAAGATCAATGGCGAGCATAATACCCGCTTTGTCCCTACAGACAAAGCCAAGCCGCTGACAATTACTCAACTAACTTGCTGGGCTTAGCGAACCCGACGTGTAGCTAACTCTGCGCTTAGTGACCAAAAAGTCTATAATCAAATCATAATAGTTAAAAATAAGTGGTGTATTTCCGCTAATACCAAGGAGGTCTCAATGATAATTACTGTGCTTGGTTGCGGAGCTCTCGGGCAATTATGGCTATCTGCGTTATATCAGCAAGGCCATGATGTACAAGGCTGGCTTCGTGTGCCGCAGCCCTTTTGTTCAGTCAATGTCATTACGTTAAATGGTGAAGATTTCAATCAGAACCTTGCCACTAACGATCCCGAGCATTTGTCGAAAAGTGAATTACTGTTGGTTTGCTTAAAAGCATGGCAAGTTTCCAGCGCGGTGACCGCCCTACTGCCTAAGCTTAATCCTGATTGTAAAATTTTACTGCTCCATAATGGGATGGGGACTCAGGAAGAATTGCCTCGAGATGAGCATATTGTTCTGCGCGGTGTTACCACTCATGCAGCGCGCCGGGATGGCAACACGATTGTCCATGTCGCCAGTGGCATTACCCATATCGGCCCAACCTCACCTATTGCGAAAGATATCAGTCCGCTGGCGGATGTGCTGCATCAAGCCCTGCCCGAAGTTGCCTGGCATAACGATATTTCAGCTGCTTGCTGGCAAAAATTGGCGGTAAACTGCGTAATTAATCCACTTACCGGCCAATATAACTGCCGCAATGGTGATTTGCAGCGCTACCCTGAGCTGATTCAACGCTTATGTGCTGAAGTTGCCAGTGTGATGGAGATGGAGGGCTACCATACTTCAACTGAAAGTCTGCTCAACTATGTAAATAACGTTATTCAGAGCACGGCAGATAACACCTCGTCACTTTTACAGGATTTGCGCTGCCAACGGCACACCGAAATAGATTATATCACTGGCTATTTGCTGCGCCGCGCACGAAGCCACGGTATGACATTACCGGAGAATGCCCGCCTGTATGATTTAATTAAACGTAAGGAAAATGAGTATGAGCGTTTCGGCACTGGTTTGCCTGGCTCCTGGTAGTGAAGAAACCGAAGCTGTCACCACCATTGATATTCTGGTGCGCGCCGGTATTAAGGTCACAACAGCCAGTGTCGCCGGTGACGGTGAGCTGGAAATAGTCTGTTCCCGTGGTGTCCGGTTATTGGCCGACACCCGTCTTGTGGATGTGGCGGATCAAAAATTTGATGTGGTGGTTCTGCCCGGTGGAATTAAGGGTGCGGAATGTTTTCGCGACAGCCCGTTATTGGTAGAAAAAATCCGGCAAACACATAATGAAGGCCAGTTGGTAGCCGCAATTTGCGCCGCCCCGGCTTTGGTGCTTGAGCATCACAACTTATTTCCAGTAGGGAATATGACCGGCTTTCCTGCATTGAAGGATAAAATCACGCCCACGAAATGGATGGATCAGCGCGTTGTTTACGACCGAAGAGTCAATTTGGTCACCAGCCAAGGGCCTGGGACATCCATTGATTTCGCCCTGAAGATTGTGTTCTTGCTGTTGGGGCGTGAGAAAGCCGAAGAAATTGCCTGGCAACTTGTGCTACCGCCGGGGATTTATAATTATCGTGAA
>NZ_ACCD01000011.1 GCF_000173775.1 Yersinia rohdei ATCC 43380 | reverse complement strand
CCAAAATCACTTACTTTCTAGTAGGTGATTTTGATAGTGAGTAGGGCAAAGAGATAAATTATGCCGTGAAGGATGGGCTGAGAATAAAGTTATTGCATGACAGCTGATGGTTACCAGTAAGTTTTATCAGCATATCGTTTTCATGCACCTGGTTATCAAAATCAATCATCAAATACGTCATATCTCTTATATCATCATAGTGCTGCATTATCTCGGTATCACCACCAAAACTGAATTTATCTACCAACCGAGTCTTATTACTGTCCAGCGCCAAAGCAGATAAATCAATTTTATCTTTATCCACATTAAAATCGTGAAGGGTATCGGCAGCGGTGGTTAACGAATCGCTAACACTTTGGTAGACAAAGGTATTATAACCTTGATTGCCCCACAATTGGTCAGCACCGCCGCCGCCGGTCAATCTATTGTCTGCCTTATTTCCCTTAATATTATCATCACCATCACCCCCGATGGCATTCTCAATAATAACATCGGCAGCAATGGAGATATTTCCCTTTAATCCACCAACATCAGAGAAACTGAGCTGATTAAGATTGATAGTTTGATTTTGTTTATAACCGGAGAAATCAAAAGTATCAATGCCGCCCGCGTCCCATACGCAAAATATCAATATATCGCTGGCATTATTTGCGGTTAAATATTCACGACTGCTATTAGAGTTGAAACCGTAAGTGGTATTCCCAAGGCGGGTGTGCGGATTGGCACCATAGAGATATTGTAAAGCGGCGATATCCAACATTTGTGGTGTTGATGGGTGGTGCCCAAGATAGTCCGCATCAGAGGATTGCTCCGATAAATAACTCATGACACTCACCTGTTGTGTGTAGCTATCAGGGTTATGTGTGTGTTTCAAGCCCAGCGTGTGGCCCAGCTCGTGTGTGAGAATTAATGCGCTATAGCTTGTTTGGGTGGGATTAGCGGCATCGCAGTGAGCAAAATTAATCCATAATGGGCTGAAATCCCCCTGGCCGGGGTAATAGGCATAACCAGCAATCGTAACATCTTGCTGTTCGTAATTTAAAAATAATAGATTAGCGGGATTATCTTGAGAGGTTTCCATAAAGTGAATATTGGCAGCATCAGCACAACTTTGCATTGCCAGTTTGGCCTGACGAATTTGTTGTTGGTTAAATGGAAAGATGGGGGCGTCCTGCTGATAGGTAATATCACTTTCCCACAGTGAATAGCTTTGACTAAATGAATAAAATATCTTGTTAGTGATTTTTGTCTTATCACCAAATGTATATTCTGGGGTTATTTCAGATAGTTTTTCATTTGTTATGCTATTTATTATATTGGTATCGTTAGTATTGTCTGTGGTTATGTTCTCTGTGTTTATATTGCTTGCGGCTATTATGCCTATTTCAGTCCATTCCCTGGTCATGGTGGCCCCTAATAATAAAATGAGTTCTATTGATGTGAGGGGAGGATATTACTAGTGGCGCTAATTATTTAAATGAGCATTATCTCAAAATAATAAATTAATTAGATATGCTAGTTAATTAAATATTTACCATATTGATGGTTAAAGCTGATTATCCCATATTCTTATCGACTCTCATCTCAAAGAATATGGGAATAAGGGGCTAGTTACAGCACACCTTGGGCCAGCATCGCATCTGCCACTTTGACAAAACCGGCAATATTTGCGCCGTGGACATAGTGGGTTTGTTTGCCTTCACCGCCATATTCAACACAGGATTGATGAATATCCAGCATAATGTGGTGCAAACGAACATCAACTTTCTCTGACTTCCAGCTCATGCGCGCGGCATTCTGCGCCATTTCCAGACCAGATGTCGCTACGCCACCGGCATTGGCTGCTTTACCTGGTGCAAATAACACACCGGCTTCCAGGAAGGCATCAGTGGCCTGAATGGTTGTCGGCATATTAGCGCCTTCGGCTACAGCTTTAACGCCATTAGCAATCAACTGACGGGCCGCAGGTAAATCCAGCTCATTTTGTGTTGCACAAGGCAGGGCAATATCAACAGGGACACTCCACGGCTGCTGATTGGCTAAATAGACCAGATTTCGCTCGCGGGCATAATCTTCAATGCTGCCATAACGTTTGTTTTTAATCTCAGCCAGATGGGCCAGTTTTTCCGGTGTGAAGCCGGCTTCATCAACCACGGTGCCGCCTGAGTCAGAGGCAGTAATGACCCGCGCCCCCAGCTCCATCGCTTTTTCGATGGTATATTGCGCAACGTTACCCGCCCCAGAAACAGAGACTTTTCGCCCTTCAAAACCTAAACCGTGGCGTTTTAGCATGGCATCAGTGAAATAAACTAAACCATAACCCGTGGCTTCCGGGCGAATCAGACTGCCGCCGAAGGAAAGCCCTTTGCCGGTAAATACACAGGCGGTGTTGTTGGACAGTTTTTTCATCATGCCGGACATAAAGGCCACTTCACGGCCACCAACGCCAATATCCCCCGCAGGGACATCAGTATCCGGGCCAAGGTGACGGTAAAGCTCCGTCATCAGTGCCTGACAAAAACGCATCACTTCGGCCTGACTTTTTCCTTTCGGATTAAAATCAGAACCGCCTTTACCGCCACCCATTGGCAGTGTTGTCAGGGCATTTTTGAACGTTTGTTCAAAGCCCAGGAACTTAAGAATTGATAAGTTTACTGAGGGGTGGAAGCGCATTCCGCCTTTATATGGCCCAATCGCAGAGTTAAATTGAACACGCCAGGCACGGTTAACCTGGACTTTACCTTGGTCGTCAGTCCATGCCACACGGAATTGAATCACGCGCTCTGGCTCAACTAAACGCTCTAGTAGACTCTGTTCACGATAATGGGGGTTTTGCTCCAAAAAAGGCCAAAGCGAGGTAAAAACTTCACGTACGGCTTGGAGATATTCTGGTTGGTTGGTATCACGTTGTTGTAAAGACTCTAAAAACGACTCCAGAGAGGTTAAACCATTCATCACTAAAAATTCCTTGTACTAAGTAAGACTCTCCTGACCGCTTTTGTGACCTTAAGCTTAGATGCTAGGTTCTGTGGATAATTATTATTATCAAAATAGTGAGGAGACGATGTTGTGAATCATCGACTATATCACTGGTTTATATTCATACCACAAGGGATTTAACCAAAAAAATCAGCAGGGTTGCTAATGTGTGGAAATATAGGGTGGATGCAGGTTTGAGCATAAAAAACGCCCGTCAATGGCGGGCGTTAGAGGTGATGATGCTGAACTAATTAGATTTAGGCAGCTTATTCGTCTTCACCATTTTCGTCATCGCGCAGTGGTACGATAAGCATATCGACATGTACGGTATTGATCAGTTGGCGTGCTGAAGACATCAACTTGCTCCAGAAATCCTGATGATGGCCGCATAATACCAAGTCCATATCATATTTCTTAATGGCATCAACCAGTACCTGACCCAAGTCACCACTCCCGCTCAGTGTTTGCGTAATCGGGTAGCCCGCATTTTGAGCAAGTTCGGTCAAAGCATTGTGGGTTTCTTCAGAAATGCGTTTTTGCATATCGCCAAGATTAACGTCGATCAGACCGGTATAGAGATCTGAGTAGTTAACATCAACATGGATCAAAGACACTTTGGCATTGTATGGTCTGGCCATGGAGACCGCTTTTTCTACCAACACTTTACTTTCCGGAGAGAGGTCAACCGCAATCAGAATGTGTTTGTAAGCCATAAGTAAACTCCTTCCATAATGTTAATTAATGGGTAAGCAAACATTCAACCTGTTGAACGGGTGCTAGCGCGATAGTGACATAATATCATTATGACCCGTCATTGAAGTGTTTCACGGATCACAACACACCGTTTTGATGATGATCACTAAAGCAAACGTCTGTCTTTTTACACCAAGAGTTAACTAATTTCTATAGTTGATTACCTTGGTGTACTACCAAATTGATTGAATTTAATGCAGATCATTATACTCAGTATAGCGCTGATAAATCATCCCGATGGGGAGAATTTCATATTTGTGATGCAAATATAACTTATAAAAACTCGCGGTCAAATATATATGGTTTAGTTAAGAAAGATTAATATTTAGACAATGTTTTTTACCGGTTAAACCGACTTTCCAGAGCGCAAGGCTCGAATGCGTCGGGCCTAAACAAGCCCCAAATGGGCTTAATTTGGAGATTATCAGGCTATTTTTCATTTCATTTCCTACACTCATAAGGGAGTCCTACAGGTTCGTATTGTGCGTCGCGTAAAAATGCTTCGAACCACAAGTAGAAAGCGGACGATAGGGGGTGACTTTTGAGGCCCTGGGGGTGTTTGTATCGGCTAGAGTGAGCGATGGCGCAAAAGGGTTAGGCACTGGCCTAATGCGTGTGATATCGCTGGGGGGATGATTATGATCAGTACCGTCGCACTTTTTTGGGCATTATGTGTGGTATGTGTGATTAATATGGCGCGTTATTACTCATCACTGCGTGCTTTGTTGGTCGTCTTACGTGGTTGTGACCCTTTGCTGTATCAATATGTCGATGGCGGTGGATTTTTTACCTCCCACGGTCAGCCGAGCAAACAGATTAGATTAGTCGGCTATATCTTTGCTCAGCGTTATCTTGATCACCATGATCCGGAGTTTATTCGCCGCTGCGAGAGATTACGTGGGCAATTTATGCTGACCAGTGCATTATGCGGTTTGGTGGTGGTCAGCCTGATGGGCTTAATGTTGTGGTATTAGTATGAACTCTTGGCATAAAAACAATTAAAAAAGGCGACCTCATCAGGCCGCCTTTTATTTACCCTTACCGTCCGGTGCTATCACCGTCCAGTATCATCACAGTTTTGCACTAAGGCGTACTGTAATAGCAATACATTCGCTGGATTAGATAAGCTTCAACGCAATCCAATACAAACCGCCGGAAAGAAGAATAGAGATTGGCAAAGTCAGTACCCATGCCAACATAATGTTCTTCACCGTCTTGCTTTGCACACCGCCGCCATCGACCAACATGGTGCCGGCAACCGCAGAAGAAAGCACCTGAGTGGTTGAGACTGGCATACCGGTGTAACTGGCAATACCGATAGATACCGCCGCAGTCACCTGGGCAGAAACCCCTTGTGCATAGGTCATGCCTTTCTTACCGATTTTCTCACCGATAGTGACCGCAACACGTTTCCAACCCACCATGGTACCCAAGGACAGGGCCAAAGCGACAGCAACAATAATCCAGGTTGGCGCATATTCCACAGTTTCTAACAAATCGGTACGCAGATTGTTAAGGAAACGGCGGTCTTGAGCACTGGTTTCTGGCAGTTTAGCAACAGTTCCTGCGGTCTCGGCAACACACATCAGCAAGCGACGCATATGGCTGCGTTGGTCTACTGTCAGGCCATCATAGCTTTGCAGATTAGCCAGCAGGGCTTGTGCTTGATCAATGGCTATCATGGCGCGTGAGCTGTCACAATGGAACTGAGCAGATGTATTCGGCAATGTATCAGGCGTAGCCACTGATGGCTTCAGCGCGACAGCATGAGGTATTACTTCAACATGCTGCTGATAATATTGTTGCAGATGAGTCACTGCATCGCGGGT
The DNA here is from genome assembly GCF_000173775.1 of Yersinia rohdei ATCC 43380. GTDB lineage: Bacteria > Pseudomonadota > Gammaproteobacteria > Enterobacterales > Enterobacteriaceae > Yersinia > Yersinia rohdei. Next base: position 111,655 of record NZ_ACCD01000011.1, on the reverse strand, counting down.
GCGAGCAATATCATAGCCGGTAGCACTCATATTCACGACAAACCCAGCCGGAGCCACGCCGATTAATACCAGCATGATCAAGCCAATCCCTTTCTGACCATCGTTAGCGCCATGAGAGAAACTCACACCAATAGCCGACAGGATAAGCGCAGTACGTGTCCAGAATGGCGGTTTACGTTTACCGTCTTTCTTTTCTCGTTCAGCAGGTGTCAGGTGAATACGTTGCTGCTTCTTGGTTCCGTTCCAGTAACGACGTAGCAGGAACACCATCAACCCAGCAATAACCAGACCCACTATTGGGGACAAGATTAATGACAGGAAGATTTGAATCATCTTAGGAACGTTCAGCGCATCTACCACAGATGTACTGGTCATTAATGCATTGGTTAAACCAATACCGATGATTGCACCAATCAGCGTATGTGAACTGGAGGCCGGAATACCAAAATACCAGGTACCCAAATTCCAGATAATCGCGGCCAGCAGCATTGAGAAGACCATGGCCAACCCATGTGCTGAACTGACGTTCAACAGCAGATCAGTAGGCAATAAGTGAACAATGGCATAAGCCACGCTCAATCCGCCCAGCATCACGCCGAGGAAGTTAAACACCCCTGCCATCACGACAGCCACCTGAGAACGCATGGCACGGGTATAGATTACGGTCGCAACCGCATTGGCTGTATCATGAAAACCATTGATGGCTTCGTAAAACAGCACGAACAACAAAGCAAGGACTAACATTAGGCCGGTATGGAAATCCAGGCCAGCGAAAAGATGTAGCATAAGCGTTACGCCAGTTTGTGGACATGAACGCGGCGCATTATCAGTGACAATGGGGGGTGGGGAAAAGGAAAATATGACCTTTTTTTGACATGAGTGCAGACAATATCGTCTTTTTGAGCAACATATGCATGTTATATCAGCAGGTTACTTAGTTTTACCCTATGAGACATTTTCTTACTATAGCTTCCTGTTGATGGGCGACTTACAATCCCCCGCCGCGAATTTGTCGGTTGAATGAACTAAATAGTCTGTAAATCGATAAAAAAAAGAGCAATTTTTTGCTGCGGTTGATGACAAACCCATAGATTATGGTCTGGAGTTTGTCGCGGTGACTGCACCTATGGGCGCTCCGACGGCTTACGCCGTTACGACCCATTCGGTACATTTCCCCTCCAATCGGCTTTGTCAGTAGTATGAGCAATTTTTTGCTGCGATGATTTTTTTACTCAGTGAGGCCAGTGTGGAACAGTTTGATGTGGTAGTGATAGGCGCGGGTGCGGCGGGGCTATTTTGTGCTGCTCAAGCCGGGCAAGCAGGGTGTCGGGTGCTGTTGGTTGATAATGGCAAAAAAGCAGGGCGTAAAATACTGATGTCCGGTGGTGGCCGCTGTAATTTCACCAATATGTTTGTAGAACCTGCTGCCTACTTGTCACAAAATCCTCATTTCTGTAAATCTGCTTTGGCACGATATACCCAGTGGGATTTTATCGACCTGATGAATCGCTATGGTATCGCCTGGCATGAGAAAACACTGGGGCAACTGTTCTGTGACGATTCTGCACAACAGGTGGTTGAGTTGCTGCTAAAAGAGTGCGAGTTGGGGCAGGTTACCCTTCGGTTACGCAGTGAAATTCTATCAGTTGAAAAAAGCGAGACCGGCTTCCTATTGCAGATTAACGAAATGCAAGTGAGCACTAACTCACTTGTTGTGGCCTCTGGTGGCCTGTCTATGCCTGGACTGGGAGCCTCTCCATTTGGCTATAAATTGGCAGAACAGTTTGGTTTGACAGTCTTGCCAACCCGTGCGGCATTGGTGCCTTTCACCTTGCATAAACCGTTGCTCGAGCACCTACAAACGTTGTCCGGTGTTTCAGTCCCTGCGGTAGTGACGGCAGAAAATGGGGTCAGTTTCCGCGAGAGTATTTTATTTACCCATCGTGGGCTTTCTGGCCCAGCAATTTTACAACTTTCAAGCTACTGGCAGGCTGGCGAGTTTGTGAGCATTAACTTACTTCCTGATACTGATTTAGATGCTTTCTTGAACAATGAGCGGCAAGCCCATCCAAATCAGTCTCTGAAAAACACATTGGCGCAACTGCTACCTAAGCGGTTGGTGGAATGTCTTCAGACGCTGGAGCAACTGCCAGATGTCACTCTGAAGCAATTAAATGCTCCGCAGCAAGCGGCACTGGTGGCGAACCTTCAGCAGTGGCGGGTACAGCCCAATGGGACTGAAGGTTATCGCACCGCAGAAGTCACCATTGGCGGTGTAGATACCCAAGAACTTTCCTCTAAGACAATGGAAGCGCATAAAGTGCCGGGATTGTACTTTATTGGTGAAGTTGTTGATGTTACTGGCTGGTTAGGTGGTTATAACTTCCAATGGGCCTGGAGCTCGGCCTGGGCTTGCGCGCAGGCATTGGCCGCGAAGCAGGCATCATGAGATTTACCCGCTAAAATCACTCGCAGTGCAGTAAAGCCTCTTAGCCCGGTATATCCGAGCAAGAGGCAATAAAGAAATCAGTGCGGTATAACTCTCAATGCAGTGCCTGAAGAATATTATAAGCTGCTTGCACGCGGACTGGATTCGGGTAGTTTTTGTTAGCTAACATCACTATGCCAATCTTCTCCTCTGGGATAAAGACGATATAGGCACCAAAGCCATTGGTCGCGCCGGTCTTATGAACCCAGGATGCCGGTGTTGCCAGCTGCGGTGGCAGTAACTCCTCTGCTTTACGCGGTTTCAAGGCGATATCATTGCCACTGTCAGCAATGACTTTTTGCGGGTCGATAGGCCAGTTGTACATTTCCCAACCCAATCCTTGGAACAAGTCTCCAGCTTGGAAATAGCGAGATTGCGCCGCGATGATCGCTTTCTTTAACTTATCGTTTTTGGCTGATAGCTGGTCTGGGTCCATATTTGCCTGCATATATCTCACCATATCTTTCGTGGTGGATTTTACCCCATAGGCTTCCTCACCCAGCATGCCCAAGGTGACGCGCACCGGCTGACCATCCTTATATCCCCAAGCATAGTCGGGCAGCATAGATTCAGGGACAGTGATAAAAGTACGTGTCAGTTTTAATGGCTGAAATACATATTCTTTCATATAGTTTTCAAAGGTTAATGGGCTTTTTTTCACCGCTAACGCACCGAATAAACCAATGCTGGCATTGGAGTAATTTCGCATTACACCCGGCGCCCATTGTGGCTGCCAGTGTTGATAATATTGCCACAGTGATTTTTGGTCTGTCACTGAATCTGGCAGTTGCAGAGGCAGCCCTCCGGCAGTGTAGGTTGCCAGATGCAGCATTTTCACACCTTGCCACTGCTGCCCTGTTAGCTCAGGAGCGTATTTTGTCACTGGGTCATTAAGATTCATTATGCCGGTTTGCATGGCATATTCCCCGGCTATTCCGGTAAAGGTCTTACTGACCGAGCCAAGTTCAAACAGCGTATTTTCAGTCACTGGAATACCGGCTTTTATATCCGCTACGCCGTAATTAAAAAACTGTGGCTTGCCATCATAAAAGACAGCGACGGCCATCCCGGGAATATCTTGTTGTTCGATCAACGGCTTAAGATTTTTATTGACGATAGTTGCAACCTGCTGTTCCGTCAGTCGAGTTTGTGCCGAGGTATAAAATGGGGAAGTTGCGATAGCGGCGAAGACCAAAATATTGACGATAGATTTTTTTAACATTGGGGATCTTCCATAAATTAATCAGTAATAAGCAGTGTGGCTCCTTTGCGCTGCCGATTCTGCGGTGATTGACTATGGATAACAATCGATTATATTTGATACTTAATAATAGAAAAACTAACAGATAAATCTATGGTACGCAGTTACATTCCCTTAAATTCGCTTCGTGCCTTTGAAGCCGCAGCCAGACAGTTAAGTTTTACTAAGGCTGCTATCGAATTAAATGTTACCCATGCAGCCATAAGCCAGCAGGTCAAAGCGCTGGAACAACGCCTTAATTGTCGCCTCTTTATTCGGATTTCTCGTGGATTAGTGTTAACCACCGAAGGCGAGAATCTGCTGCCAATCCTTAATGATTCCTTTGATCGTATCGCAGACACACTAGACCGTTTTTCTGCCGGGGTAATGCGTGAAAAAGTCAGGGTGGGTGTTGTTGGAACGTTTGCAACTGGCTATCTATTGTCGCGGATGAAGAATTTTCAACAGCGCTATCCACATGTGGATATTTTACTTTCAACGCACAATAATCGTGTTGATGTTGTGGCTGAAGGGCTGGATTATGCTATTCGTTATGGCAATGGAGCCTGGCATGATACCGAGTCGCAATTTTTGTGCGATGCGCCACTGGCTCCGCTGTGTGCCCCTACATTGGCGGGAAGTTTGCGCCAGCCTAATGACCTACAAAAATTTACCCTGCTGCGTTCTTATCGGCGTGATGAATGGTCAGCATGGTTTGCTGCTGCTGGGGGATGTCTACCTTCACCCTCTCAGCAAATAATGGTGTTCGACTCGTCGGTGAGCATGCTGGAAGCGGTACAAGCAGAGATAGGTATTGCACTGGCCCCACCGTCAATGTTTTCACATCTGTTACTGAGTGAACGTATTATCCAGCCTTTTAGCACGACGATTAACTTGGGCGGATATTGGTTAACTCGTCTGCAATCTCGTACAGAAACACCGGCTATGCGGGATTTTTCACTCTGGTTATTGTCTGAGATGAAATCTGACAAAGTAGAGCCGCAGTGTCAGCCTTAGTGGTTTTATCATATAGACATTCCTAAGTCAGGAAGCCAATGAATCGCGCCAATTGAGTTAAAGAGCATTATCTCACCGCGACATAAAAATATGCTGGAGTGGCGCGTCTCGCTATATCCCTTACCTGCTAATAATAACCTGCATAAAATAATTTTATCTTACGTTAACCCAAGAAATATTTTTTTATCTAGTAAATTTAGCTTAATGACCGCATTAATTTTACCCAATTGTATTTTTCGCATGAAATGATTTTTACTTTAATGAATTCATTAAGATGATGATATCATTTGCGACCTATGCATGGATTTATCTCGCCTTGAGATTTTTATGCACACAACAAAATATAATATTGAGATAACCTCGCTCTAATAAAATGTATCGTTAAGTAATCTATATTGGTTTGTTTTTATTTAAGTAACTATCTAAAGGACTATGTGGTGAAATACTCTAAATCTCTTTGTCTTATATTAGTGTCTATATTGTTATCAGGTTGTGCTGGTAAACAGCCCTATGATACTGAAGTCGAAAAGAAATCTATTCGTGGTGAAAATGGTGCAGAAATACCAATATCCGCATATAACAAGCTGGAAACAGGAAACAGCCATGCAACGGATACCTCGCTACGTCTGGTTACCCGCTCTGATACCGCTGCTGCTGTAGGTGTCTCTGTTGTGGCTTTTGTCGCTCAGGCGTTTGCGGGGGGGGCTTCGGGCAGTACTTTTACGAAAGAAGATTTAAGAGGCACAAAAATAGTCGTGTTGAGTAATCCGACTATTGGTTATTTCATGCCAAATATTGAAGCTGAAGTAAAGAAAGGGCTGGCGGATAAACCTAAGCATCTTTATACGGAAAAAATAGAAGTGCGCCCAAGTGTCTGGTTATTAATGTACGAGAACTTATCTGGATCAGAAACTGACTATGAATTACGTTATGTGACCAGTTTCAGTAAAAAGAAAGAAGCTTGGCAAAAGAATACGATGTATTTTGTTTGTGAGCCTAAACCTATTAAAGCCCCATTAGAGCAGTGGCAAATAAACAACTACGAAAAAGTGACAAAAGTCACTCAGCAATATATGGCTGAATGTATGAAGACTTTTGTTGAACAGGTTGACTCTATCGTTAGTTAATATTCAGTGTTTTTTTCGCCCCAAAATATCGTTATGTTTTAATTATTATCTTAAAGGGAGCCTCTGGCTCCCCATGTCATCTGAATATGGCTGTTACCTTGGTGTATATCTAGATTTCTTACTCGGAAGTTGTGTTCCCGCCAAACTTGGCATGGCTTGGCGCATGATATCGAGAAACGCGCGCAATCTGGCAGGGTAAAAACTGGCGTGGGGGTAAACTAAATAGATGGGTAAAGGTAATCCGTGCCAATCTGGTGCCAGATGGACTAATCGCCCTTGGGCAAGGTCGTCGCTGATTACCCATGTTGATGCAATCCCTGCTCCTAATCCTGCCAGTGCAGCATTACGTAATGCATACAGGCTGTCAGTACTCAACTGTGGTTTAATGGAAATACGCTGGATTTCACCCTGTGTTTTATGGCTAAGAACGACTTCATTACGGTAAAACGAATTTAATGCTATCCAATGAAAATCCAGCAATTGTTCGGGGTGTGTGGGCAGCGGTTTGTTGTTCAATAGCTCAGGTGCAGCCACCACGATGCGCGGCACCTCAGCAAGAAGAATGGCGACAACCGAAGGGTCGGTTACAGCCCCAACTTGAATAGCACAATCTATACCTTCAGCAATAAAATCTGGGCGACGGTCGTTTAGCGTCCATTCAACCGACATTTCCGGGTAACGATACAGATAGTCTTTAAGTGGTTTGATTAATTGATCCTGTCCGAAGGCATGCGGAACCAATACACGCAATAAGCCTCTGGGTTGGTCGGTCGCACCTCGTAGGTCATCCTCCATGGCATTCCAGTTTTCAACCAATGCTTTGGCGTGGGAATAACAACGTTCGCCATCATCAGTCAATTTCATGATATGCGTGGTACGTTGCAATAGCTTCAAACCCAGCAAACGTTCCAGTGTTTGCAACCGGCGGCTAACTGTTGGCTGGCTTGTACCCAGACGTGCCGCTGCCCCGGACAAACTCCCCGCCTCGACAATACGAATAAATGTTTGCATCAACTCTATACGGTCAATGCTAGATAAATTAATTTCCTTCATACGTACAGCGTATAACAGTTTTACTCTGTGGGCGACTACCAAGATGTGTCTGTACAGGCAAAAATATAGCCTCAATAACATTACAGGTAGCCATCATGACAGTCATCCAAACCACAGCAAGCCCCGCAAATAGCATTGAACAAAGCCTTTCCGGGCGGACAGTTCTTATGTTGGCAACCGGTGCAGGCCTTAGCGTTGCATCGATTTATTATAGCCAACCCCTATTGGGCGTTATGGGTAGTGATTTGCATGCCAGCGTAGGTGCGGTAGGTATGGTGCCGACATTGACACAAATTGGTTATGCGTTAGGCATATTATTACTGGCCCCACTGGGGGACCGCCATGACCGCCGGATTATCATTTTGTTGAAAGGCATTCTGCTGACCATGGCATTGTTATTTAGCGGCTTTGCACCGGGTATCAGTGGGTTACTTGTCACCAGTTTTGTTATCGGTATTGCGGCCACGATGGCGCAGGACATTGTCCCGGCTTCCGCAAGCTTAGCCTCGGCGGCTCAACGCGGAAAAACAGTCGGAACGGTTATGACGGGTTTGCTGTTGGGTATTTTGTTGTCACGGGTGTTGAGTGGTTTTGTCGCTGAATACTTCGGTTGGCGGTCACTGTATATGGGCGCCGCACTGTCAGTTATTTTAATCACTCTAGTTATCTGGCGCTGTTTGCCGCGGCTGCCAGCAACCTCGACACTGAGTTATCCGGCTCTGTTCACCTCAATGAGCCATTTGTGGCTGCAGTTTAAAGACTTACGCCGGGCTGCATTATCACAAGGGTTATTATCTGTAGGATTCAGCGCATTCTGGTCAACTTTAGCTGTGATGCTACAGGATACTTATCACCTTGGCAGTGCCGTGGCGGGGGCGTTTGGTCTTGCCGGTGCTGCAGGTGCATTGGCTGCGCCATTAGCGGGATCATTGGCCGACCGCCGAGGGCCACAAGTGGTTACTTTAATTGGCGCAGGCCTGGCAACATTATCGTTTGCCGCTCTGTTTCTTTTGCCTTTGCTACCCTTTCAGCTTCAGATAGGGCTTATTGTCGTCAGCGCCATTGGTTTTGATTTTGGTGTTCAAGCCACATTAGTCGCACATCAAACCATTATTTATAGCCTTGAACCCGCAGCCCGTAGCCGGCTCAATGCGCTGTTATTCACCGGCGTGTTTATTGGGATGGCTGTCGGGTCTGCCTTGGGCAGCCTGATGCTGGAAAAAATGGGCTGGGTCGGTGTTGTTGCCCTGATCACCCTGGCGGGTGCTGCAAGTCTGGCTGTTAGATGGCGTGGTCGAAGTGCCCAATAGCAGGATTTTTGCGGTAATACATAGAAAACCTTTATCCAGCATATTTCGGGATGCCTAACAACCAGGCACCCCGATGCCACATTGCAATTTTCATACACAACACGAAATTTGGCCGTTAATATTTGCCATCAACACGAACTTTGCCTGTTAGCTTTGCAGGTAAGCAATACTGTGGCGAATCTCTCTTTCAATATCAGCCTCTGACCAGGTAGTTAACTGTGATGAGAATGGTTCAAAAGCATATATTCCCTGATAGCCTAGCCGCTCAAGATTCTCGACTTGCTGCTTACTTTGCAGTTTATCTTGCTCACTTAGCATGATGCGGTCTTCATCAGTGAGTGTAGATTTTAGCCGTGCTTCTTCAACACCAGAAAGATGCACCAAGCCAATAGTATTGACATCAATATGTGCATCAAACTCGGCCTGCACGATATCACTCAAATAGTAGTGGAAGGTATCCAACACCATTTTGTAGGGGGTTGCTGATTGGCGGATGATGGACTGTGTGAGCAGATGAGAGCGCAATGAACTGATCTCAAAGCCTAAAGGTTCCACCAGTCCGGTAATCTGATATTTTTTAAATAGCGGGGCGAGTAACAATAATGCATCCAGTGTGTCTTGCTCTTTTTGTCCTGCGGAACGCGGGTCACTGGCGTTACAATTGGGGCACAAAATTACCCCGTGGCAGTTAATCGCTTGTGCCTGTTTTAGCAGGTTTTCTGCCTCTTGCAGCAGCACCGAACCATGCTCTGGTAAATTGAAGTATTGCAATGCATTGATAGTGACAATTTCAATTTCGTATTCATTGGCTAAAGCATTCAGTTGTGCCGCGGTTAGCCCGTCAGTGACTTCCCCACTTGGCATGTCATTGCGTAATTCAACCTTATTTAACCCACATTTTTTTACCAGTTGGATAAAACGTTCAATACTTAAATTGGGGGCAATTTTGCGATTAATACAGAAACGATTTTGTGCAATAAACATGCGATTTGCTCCTGCTGTTATGGATGCTTGAGATATATTGACTCTCTGAGATGTTTAGCTCGGAGAGCCGCTTAACGATAAAAACGCTGCGGGCAGAAAAATCTACAGATAGAAAAATGCCGCAGATCCGCAACACATAACCGGTATTCCTTTTTGGTTGATACGCCATAAAAACTCCATTTTGTATCCCTTGCCACCAACCTGCAGCACTAACCTGTTGAGAAAAATAAGCAGGGCAAGAGCGGGCGGAGGTCACTCACATAGATACTTAATAAAAACATTCATTTCATTTATTTAAAATAACGAAACATTAATTTTTAGATAAAGCTCAAATATCAAGCGGTAAAAAATCGGATAAAGGTTATTTAAGATGATTAATTGCCCACTAAATACACTGGATTTTTTATGCTAGCAGTTTATTTCGGATATAAAACTGAGGAAATGCAGGTAAGTATGTGTAGTGCGCAGCTGTTCTGAGTATTTTGAGGGTTAGGTTAAAGCTTTGCAGGAACTTGCGATGCATCGCACAAAACAAAATTTCTAAAGAAAGTTATTTGAAACTTTTTTTTCAATAGAATAGAGTCTGCATATCGGCTGGTTCTTCGCCTTCCTGGTGACTGATCGCCTTGCGGGGTCTCTTGGCACGACCACAAGATACCCTTACTGATTGAGCGTATGGCTCGTTAGGTGTCTGGCATCTCGCCATTTTAATGACCCTTGCGATAACCGCTATTAAGAAGAGGGTGAAACATGAAAATTGTGAGTAACTTTATTGGTGGAAAGCATTGTCTAAGCTCCAGCCATCAAACTGCCGATATTCATAATCCAGCCACTGGTAAGGTTGAGGGTCAGGTTACTCAAAGCACTGCTGAGGAGGTTCATCAGGCTATTGGTGTTGCTCATCAGGCGTTTGCCGACTGGTCACAGACCACCCCTTTGCGCCGAGCCCGGATTATGTTCAATTTTAAAGTGCTGATTGAACAGCATCGTGATGAATTGGCCGAGTTGATTGTTCGCGAGCACGGTAAAGTCTACTCCGATGCACTGGGTGAAATTACCCGCGGCCTTGAAGTTGTCGAGTTTGCCTGTGGTATCCCGCACTTATTGAAAGGTGAATATTCGGCAGATGTCGGTACTGGTGTGGATAGCTTCTCAATGCTGCAACCCTTGGGGGTTGTCGCAGGAATAACGCCATTTAACTTCCCTGCAATGGTGCCGATGTGGATGTTCCCGGTGGCCTTAACCTGTGGCAATACTTTTATTCTGAAGCCACCCGCTTTAGACCCCTCTGCTTCTGTTCGTTTGGCTGAGTTACTGACCGAAGCTGGCTTACCTGACGGTGTATTCAATGTTATTCACTGTTCAAATGAGAGTGCGGCCCAACTTTGTACTGACCCACGAATTCAAGCGGTAAGTTTTGTTGGTTCTTCTACTGTTGCTGAACATATCTATACCACTGCCAGTGCTCATGGTAAGCGCGTACAAGCCTTTGGTGCGGCAAAAAATCAGGCCATTATAATGCCTGATGCCGACCTCGATGCGACCGTAAATGCATTGATGGGCGGTGCATTTGGTTCTGCAGGTGAGCGCTGTATGGCACTGCCTATCGCCGTTGTTGTTGGTGATAGCACAGCAGATAAGTTAATTGAAAAACTAAAACCACTTATTGCTCGCTTACGTATCGGCCCTGGCTTGCAGCAAGGTGGCGAAGAAAATGAAATGGGGCCATTAATTTCAGCGGCTCATCAGAAAAAAGTCTTGGGATATATAGATCAAGGGGTTAAAGAAGGTGCGACGTTAATCACTGATGGCCGAAATTATAAGGTTGATGGTCATGAGCAAGGATATTACGTCGGTGGCACCTTGTTTGATCATGTCACGCCAGATATGAAAATTTACCGAGAAGAAATCTTTGGGCCAGTGCTCGGTATTGTCAGAGTTGGTGATTATCAAACAGCGATTGATACCGTGAATAGCCATGAATTTGGTAACGGGAGCGCTATCTTTACCAGTAGCGGCCACTTTGCCCGACAATTCGTCCATGAAGTCCAGGCTGGGATGGTCGGTGTTAATGTGCCAGTTCCAGTTCCTATGGCATTTCATAGTTTTGGCGGTTGGAAACGTTCTGTATTTGGCGCATTGAATGTTCATGGTACTGATGGCGTGCGTTTTTACACGCGAATGAAAACAACGACCGCCCGCTGGCCAACCGGTCAGCAGACCGTATCAGAATACAGTATGCCAACGCTGGGGTAATGCTATCTGAAGGTGTTCGTTAGAATAATTTCATGTTGTTAACAGGAGCGCCATTATGTCTTCACTGCTTGCCAAATGTCAGCCACCAGATGTGAATGGACGTATTCAGCATATCTCACCAGAGAATGCTGGCTGGCGATTTGTTGGGTTTGATGTCTATCACCTTGCAGCGGGAAAATCGTTGATTCTGGACAGTGCTGATAATGAACTTTGTCTGGTATTGATTGCGGGTATTGCATCCGTTTCAACTCAGCAAGCTGAATATCCGCATATTGGCAAGCGCATGAGTCCGTTTGAACGAACACCACCGTATGCTGTTTATGTGCCACACCATGATCAGGTGAAAATTGTGGCGGAAACTGATTTGGAATTGGCCGTTTGCCGCGCTCCAGGTCATGGTTATTTACCTTCTCGCCTGATTACTCCGGCAGATGTGGGTGTTGAGCGTAGGGGGAAAGGGCGCAACCAACGTTTAGTGCATAATATTTTACCTGATACACAACCCGCAGACAGCCTGCTGGTGGTTGAGGTGTATACCGATGAAGGAAATACCAGTTCATATCCAAGCCACAAACATGATCAGGAAAATGCCGCAGATGAAACTTATCTGGAAGAAACCTATTATCACCGCCTGAACCCAGAGCAAGGTTTCTGCATGCAGCGAGTCTATACCGACGATCGTTCACTGGATGAATGCATGCCAGTTTATAACCGTGATGTGGTGAAAGTACCGAAAGGCTACCACCCAGTGGCAACATTGGCCGGATATAACAGCTATTACTTGAATGTCATGGCGGGGCCGGTGCGGTTGTGGAAGTTTACCTGGGAAAGAGATCACGCATGGATCAATAGTGATCAATATTCGCCAGAAAATAAATAAGCCAACTAGTTTTGGTTAGAGATAATGCGTGTGAGATAGATTGATGGGTAGGTAAGATCCTACCCATTTTATGGTTAACTTGGGGAATGCATAGTTTGGTATAACCAGAGAGTCTGCTGAAAGACTTACTCCTTTGCGTTATTCAATGCTAATGAAACCGCCAATGTTTGCGCCAGACACATAGATGCAACTTGTGAACGGAATCCGTCAACTTGCGCTTCTCGCACCACAAAACATACATCGCTGAACGCCGCCAATGGGCTGACCTGGCTGTCGGTAATCGCAATTTGCTGAGCACCACTTTTCGCACCCAACTCCACCAGTTCTAATGCTTCTTGAGCATAAGGTGAATAGCTGATAGCAATAACTACATCTTTAGGTTTCACCATACTCAATTGTTCCGCGAACATTCCTCCCAGCCCATCAATCAGGAAAGCACGGCGCTCTAAGTGACGTAATGCATAAGTCAGATAAGATGCCACACTGAAAGAACGGCGCAGCCCAATTACGTAGATATTTTCAGCGTTATTCAACAACTCAACTGCTTTATCCAATTGCTCGGCACTGGTTTGCACTGCCAATTGTTGCAGAGCTTGTGCATTCACCATGGTAAATACATTGAGTATTTCCGCGGGTTTTTCTGGTGCAGTGTTGCCATCGGTCGAGGTTTGGCGGAATAACCGTGCCCGCTCGGTATAATTTACCGTTTCTTCCATCAAGTGTTGACGGAATACCTGTTTCATTTCATTAAAGCCACTGAAACCAAAGGCATTTGCAAACCGAATTAGGGTTGAAGGTGGCACACTGGCTTGTGCTGCAATGGACGCAACCGTATCAAATGCGATGCTATTACTGTTATCTAAGATATAACGGGCAACTTGTTTTAAGCGTTTACTTAACGTCTCATAACGCTGACGGATTTGGTCTTGTAATAATGAAAGCTGAGTTGGGTTATTCATTCATTCGGCCTACGGCTGAGGAAAATTCAGGTCTTATCCCTTTCGTACTCGAAGCCGCAAAGTTGTTAGCTAGGTTTACTCACCCGAATCACTTATTGACGCAAATTCGCCTGGGTTTGTTCACTTGCTGACGACCTGTAACCCCAAGTTCTTTGGGTATATCTGCCAGGTATTCTAACAGATGGTTGGAAAATTTCATTTACTGATGCTGGCATTTACTTTTATTTCATTGCAACTTGAATTAGTTCACTGCGTATTATTAAAGAAAAGCGGGTAACCTAAAGATATTACTTTATTAAATTTAGCAAAGATGGGCATTTTTAAGACTAATGAGGAATAAACAGCGCAGATAGCAGCATAATGACGCCGATGTGTTCGCACACCGGCATCGGTAAAGTTGCTTTAAATTTAGGCTAACGGACGACAGTCCCGCCAATAACCTATAAGTGTTTGATAATTTTGTTTCACTTGCGAGATAAGCTCTGCATCATTCAACTCGCCTTGCAGCCAATGACGCGATGCCTGGGCGAAAATGGTGCGACCAACAGCAAAACCTTTAACCCACGGGGCTTGCGCAGCGGCGGAAAAACCCGCTTTTAATATGGCTTCTGGGGAATCTAACCCAAGAATTAATACACCCCGACAATAAGGGTCTTGAGTTTCAATCAGTTTACCAACCTGCTGCCAGTTTTCTGCACTAAGAGGCGGGAGTTTCCACCAATCTGGTTGAATACCTAATTGATAGAAATGTGACATAGTTTCAATATAATAGCGTTCGTCTTTATCTCTATTATCTTCAGGTAAAATCACCTCTAACAGCAATTCATGGCCTGATTTACAGCAGCCTTGGTAAACATCCATAATCAGTTCATCTTGCTGCCGGCGCAGCTCTGCGCTGTCTTGGGGATGATAAAAAACCAAACACTTCACAATATGTTCTATTGGCCAATCAATCAGTTGGGAGCCAATGTTGCCATGTTCAAGCCGCAATGGCCTTGAGCTGGGCTGCTCAATTGGACGGCCTATCCACCATCCTTGTCCTGTGATGGTATTTAGTGCGTCCTGACCGTAGGTTGTATCCGCCAAAATGCCACTTTTATGCGCCAGCCCAGATTCTTGGGCCGCCTGTTGTGCCGCCTGTAGCAGCAATAGTTTGAGTTTGGGAATGCGCTCTTCGCTAACACCGGCATCACGCGCCATATCAGCAAGTTGTTTGCGGTGATCAAAAGCAAACACACAAAGTTCTGGCCACTGTTGTTTACGTGTGGTCACCCGATGTAAATGGTTAAGTCGGGTATCACGATCAGGGCGTGGAACCGAATGTTCACGGCCGAGATAATCGTCTAATTCAATTTTGGTTGGCATGGCCGGTGCGCAGCCATGTCGGGAAACAACCAGCGCACCACAGGCATTGGCATAGCGGCAAGCTTGTTCCCAGCCTTCATCATTCAGGTAGCCGCGCAGTAAACCAGACATAAATGCATCACCCGCCCCCAATACATTGAGGACATCCACACGCACGCCAGAATGTAATTTGACGAACTCCCAATGGTGGGGAATTTCCCCTTCAAATACCGAACAACCTTGTGCTCCACGTTTGCAGACCAAGGTCGCCGGAGTAGATTTACGCACATTTTTCAAGGCGGTCAGCGTATCGGTGCTGCCCCCGGCAATGTGGAATTCTTCTTCTGTGCCAACAATTAAATTGAAATGGTGCAAAACTTCCTGTAATTCCTGGGTAACTTTTTCTGACGCAATGAAACGTGTTTCACCATCGCCAAGGGAGGTCAGGCCCCATAAAACTGGGCGATAATCAATGTCCAGGGCTGTTCGTAAACCATGTTTCTGTGCATATTCCAATGCTTTTAATACTGCGGCGCGCGTATTTGGATGAGAAAGATGTGTACCGGTGATGGCCAGCGCGCGTGAGGATGCAATATAAGATTCGTCAATATCTTCCGGTATCAGTGCCATGTCAGCACAGTTTTCACGATAAAAAATGAGTGGAAAAGTCTCTTGGTCTTTAATACCGAGAATAACCAGGGCTGTCAGGCGCTGTTTATCAGTAATAAGAAAACGGGTATCAGCTCCAACACGTTGTAATTCCTCGCGTAGGAAGCGGCCCATATGCTCATCTCCTACACGGGCTAGCATCCCTGATTTTAAGCCTTGGATTGCTGTTCCATAGGCAACATTACCGGATGAGCCGCCCAAATATTTGGCAAATGTACTGGTATCTTCCAGCCGGGAACCAATCTGTTGTCCATAAAAATCGACGGCAATTCGCCCGATACATATGACATCCAGCACTTTGTGTTGTGTACCCATCCCCATTTCCTTCTGTATTAAATCAAACCCGACAATGGCGGCTGCAATAGACCTGAAATAATGCTTCTAAAATCAGTATGAGGAATAAAAATTTCAAGTTCAAGATTAAATGAAATTTATTCCCCGGTTATGTGACCTGGCTAAAAGCCCTATATCACCACTTAAAAGAGGCATTACAAGGATTGATTGAGCGGATTAATGGTTGTTTGATTTGAAGGGTTTATGGGTGCTAATTTTCAATATAAGATAATAATATCAATTGTATATATGCATATTTAATTGGATGGACTGATGCCATTTGTAGCGACGATACTTGGGTTTTGTGATTTCAGTATTTACCCGATAATTTGATCTTCATCGCATAATGAAATGTTTCTTCTGTAATGCCATTTTATGAAAAAAATATTTGTTTATAATCCCTGCTATGTTTCACTTCTCGGTAATCAGCATAGCGGAAACCATCAAGTCTGCTGCTGCTTCCCGGCAAAGGTATCCCAAGGGGCTGAATACCTCTTAGCCACTATGGTGTTGCGCAAACAAAGCAAAGGATGGGTAAATGAATAAGATTCGGCTAACCACGGCACAGGCATTAGTCCGTTTTTTGGATAATCAATACCTGCAAGTTGATGGTCAGGAAATCAAATTTATCAAAGGTATTTTTGCTATTTTTGGCCACGGTAATGTGCTGGGTATCGGACAGGCTCTGGAACAAGATTGTGGCGGATTAGTTGTTCATCAGGGGCGAAATGAGCAAGGAATGGCCCATGCGGCCACCGGTTTTGCTAAACAAAAACTGCGCCAGCAGATCTATGCTTGTACATCATCGGTCGGGCCCGGCAGTGCCAATATGGTGACTGCCGCAGCGACTGCAACGGCTAACCGCATACCGTTACTTCTTCTCCCTGGTGATGTGTTTGCATCACGCCAACCTGACCCAGTGCTACAACAAATCGAACAATCTCATGACTTGAGTATCAGCACCAATGACGCATTCAAGCCAGTGAGTAAATACTGGGACCGTATTACGCGGCCAGAACAGTTGATGAGCGCGTGTATTAATGCCATGAGAGTGTTGACAGACCCGGCAGAGACAGGAGCTGTGACGTTGTGTCTGCCACAAGATGTTCAGGCAGAAGCCTATGATTATCCTGATTATTTTTTCCAAAAAAGAATTCATCGACTTGATAGGCGGCCAGCCAGTGCAGCAATGCTGGCTGATGCCATTGCATTGTTGAGTGCAAAACGTAAGCCTATTTTGGTGTGCGGTGGCGGGGTGAAATATTCACAAGCGGGCCTGGCATTACAACGATTTGCCGAATATTTCGGGGTGCCGTGGGTAGAAACACAAGCCGGTAAAGGGACGATTAGCGCCGAACATGAATTGAATCTTGGTGGTATTGGCGAAACCGGTTGCTTGGCCGCCAACACATTGGCAAAACAGGCTGATTTAGTCATTGGTGTCGGCACTCGTTATAGCGACTTTACCACGTCATCTAAATGGTTATTCCAGAACCCGAATGTTTCATTCCTCAATATTAATGTCAGTGCTTTTGATGCTGGAAAATTGGATGGTTTGCAGTTGCTGGCTGATGCGCGGGATGCATTGTCGGCATTGTATCAACAGCTGAGTGATACCGGATATCAGGCCGATTGGGGTGGTGAAATTGCTCGGATGCGCGCTGAGCAATTAACCGAGACACAGCGGGTCTATCAGGTGGAATACGCTGCACATGATTTCACCCCTGAGATTAATGACCACTTGGATCGTAAACAGGTTTTTGCTGAATTTATCAATAAAACCGGCTCTTTCCTGACACAAAGCCAAGTGCTGGGGGTGCTCAATGCTCAATTACCTCAAGATGCTGTCATTGTTGCCGCTGCGGGCAGTTTACCCGGTGATTTGCAGCGTGTATGGCGCGCACAAGGGAATAATGACTACCACGTTGAATATGGTTATTCGTGCATGGGCTATGAAGTTAATGCGGCATTAGGGGTGAAACTGGCTGAACCTGAGCGCGAAGTTTATTCATTAGTGGGTGACGGTGCTTTTATGATGCTGCATTCCGAGCTGGTCACGTCCATTCAAGAGCGCTGCAAAATTAATGTCGTGCTGTTCGATAACATGACCAATGGCTGTATTAATAACCTTCAAATGGAACATGGCATGGACAGCTATGCCACCGAATTCCGTTTCCGTAATCAAGAGACTGGCCAATTAGACGGTGATTTTGTTCCCGTAGATTTTGCCATGTTAGCCGCAGCTTATGGCTGTAAAACATATCGTGTTGCTACCGAACAGCAGCTGATCGATGCATTGGCAGATGCCCGTTTGCAGACCATTTCAACCTTGATAGACATTAAAGTCCTGCCAAAAACCATGGTGCATAAGTACTTGAGCTGGTGGCGGGTCGGGGTTGCTCAGGTTTCTGCCAGTGAAAGGACAGACGCCGTGGTTCGGGTATTGGATCAAAATATAGCCAAAGCCCGTGATTATTAGCGCTAATTGTATTTGATCTGGATGTGAAGTCGTAAAAAAACGGTGTCACCTGCAAGCCAAAACTTCATGAGGGAAATAATATGTCACTAAATATTGGTGTGATCGGAACGGGCGCGATTGGTCAGGATCATATTCGTCGTTGCAGCAAGGTATTGCAGGGGGGCCGTATTGTCGCCGTAACCGATA
The DNA here is from genome assembly GCF_000173775.1 of Yersinia rohdei ATCC 43380. Lineage (GTDB taxonomy): Bacteria > Pseudomonadota > Gammaproteobacteria > Enterobacterales > Enterobacteriaceae > Yersinia > Yersinia rohdei. The sequence continues at coordinate 93,330 of NZ_ACCD01000011.1, read as the reverse complement.
TTAATCGCGAACATGCGACTAACGTTATTCGCGACCTTGGTATTGAAGCCAATGTTTATGCTGATGGTTATGAAGTGATTAAGGCAAAAGAAGTGGATGTAGTGCTCGTCACTTCTTGGGGGCCGAGCCACGAAGAGTTTGTTCTGGCAGCGATTGCTGCGGGTAAATATGTTTTTTGTGAAAAGCCATTAGCTGTCACTGCCGAAGGGTGTAAGCGCATTGTGGAAGCAGAGGCTGCACAAGGTAAGCGCTTGGTTCAGGTTGGGTTTATGCGCCCTTATGATCAAGGTTATCGTGCGCTAAAAGAGGTGATTACGAGTGGGAAAATTGGCGAGCCATTAATGTTGCATTGCGCTCATCGTAATCCGAGAGTTGGCGATAATTACACCACTAATATGGCTATCACTGATACATTAATTCATGAAATCGATGTATTACGCTGGTTATTAGATGATGATTATGTCTCTGTACAGGTTGTTTTCCCTCGCAAAGCTAAATATGCCAAAGCACAGCTGAGAGACCCGCAAGTCGTGTTATTTGAAACAGCGAAAGGGACACGTATTGATGTGGAAATCTTTGTAAACTGTCAATATGGCTATGATATTCAATGTGAAGTTGTGGGCGATATTGGTATAGCAAAATTACCTGAGCCATCCTCAGTATTGCTGCGTAGCGAAGCGCGGCTGTCGCATGAAATCCTCACCGATTGGAAAGACCGTTTTATCGATGCCTATGATATTGAGCTGCAAGCCTTTATCAATGATGTTCTGGCTGAAAAACTAACTGGGCCTTCTGCATGGGATGGTTTTGCTGCCGCGGTGACGGCGGATGCGTGTATTGCAGCACAAGACAGTGGTGATATTGTCTCTATTAGCTTGCCGCAACGCCCTAATTTTTATAACCAATAATATTGGGTGCGGCCTTTCGTGAAGTCATCAATTTACTGCTGACGGCATTTCACATGCATCGGTTAGCAATATATTGCGCATCCGCCACATGTTGATGCTGTTATTCATCAACATGTGAATATTGGTGACGGAAGAATTGATTTATCCGTATTGTTTTAATTGTATTCATCTGTATAAATCAGCGGTATCGCAGAGGTTTATTATGAATAAAGATCGTGTGAAGTTGGCAATTGCCCCTATTGGTTGGACGAATGACGATATGCCAGATTTAGGTAAAGAAAATACCTTCCAACAATGTATCAGTGAAATGGCATTGGCAGGTTTTACCGGCAGTGAGGTTGGCAGTAAATATCCACGAGATCCTAACATATTGAAACCAATGCTGGAGCTGCGCGGTATACAGATTTGTAATGCCTGGTTCAGTACTTTTTTTGCCGATGACCTGCGCGCTAAAACCATTGATGAATTTACCCATCATATGAATTTTCTCCATGCAATGGGGGCGAAAGTCATTGGTTGTTCAGAGCAAAGTAAAAGTATTCAAGGAACCACAAAGGCCGTATTTGAAGAGAAACCTTATTTTACTGATTCTGAATGGCAACGTGTTGCGGACGGCTATAACGAATTAGCCAAAATTGCTGCCACGAAAGGGATGCAGGTGTGTTTACATCACCATATGGGGACCGGCATTCAAACGACTGAAGAAATCGACCGTTATATGAGTATGGTTAACGACGACGTTTACCTGTTATTTGATACTGGCCATGCCTATTATTCCGAGGGCAGCCAAGAGGCAATGTTAGCTATTCTAGAAAAATACTTACCGCGAATTAATCATGTCCATCTGAAAGATGTCCGAGATGATATTGTCGCAGAAGTTAAAGCAAAAAAACTCAGCTTCCTTGATGGGGTGAAAAAAGGAACCTTTACCGTGCCTGGTGATGGTGTCATCGATTTCCGCCCTGTATTTAAGTTGCTGGATGAAAAAGAGTATCAGGGGTGGATGGTGGTGGAGGCCGAGCAGGATCCGGCTATTGCTAACCCATTCGAATATGCGGTGAAAGCCCGCCGCTATATCAAAGAAACGGCTGGCATTTAACTCTATTTTTGTCTTTGGGGCCGCAGGGGATAGGTTTTTTACTCTTCCCTGATGATTACCTGTTCCTGATGATTAACCTGAAATCTTGATTCGCGCCATATGGTACGCGTCGATAAATTGGCCATCTCGGAAAGCAAATAGCGAACTGGTTCCTTCAATATCAAAGCCAAATTTACGGTACAGGGCAATTGCCGCGTCATTATCGACAAAAACTGTCAACTCAATCCGTTGTATATTCAGCCAGTTATCACATAAGTCAATCATGGTTGCCATTAACGTGCTGCCAATACCTTGACCACAAAAATGGGCATCTACAGCGATACCGAAAGTTGCGGCATGGCGGCGGCGAGCCCGTTGATTAACTTCGACAGTGAGTTGCCCGACAATTTTATCATCGATGCAGGCCACCAGATTATGCATTCCGGCGGGTATCTCTTTGATTTTTTTAGCCCACATATCTTGAGACGGCAGGGGGAGCTGTAATGTGTCACGATAAACCTGTGGATGAGAAAATAGCTGCTGCAAGGCCGGATAGTCAGTGGCTTCCACATGGCGTATCTGCACATTATTCATAAATATACCCTTACTCTTACTATTTGAATTACCTAATAAAATATCAATTTATTTATCTGAGTCAATAATATTGCCAGTGGTGAAAAAAAACACTTTACAAGTGAGAGTGATAATGATTATCATTGTCGTGCTTTCCGATGAGGCCACAACGTTTAGGTGTTCACATTATGAAGGCACGACATTGCTCACATTGCTTCCAGTGTTTACTTAGCCAGCCGGGTGCTGGCTTTTTTTTTGCCATTTTTTCACTGCCTTCTTACTTAATCCCGCCCTAAGTGTTTTTACGTCTGCGTTGGTCATATTCCCTGTCTCTAATTGCCTAAAAATCAAATCATTTGTCTATTCACTGGCTAATTAGTCGAATTTTTTGAACAGAGGAGTGAGTTTTTTGCGCTTTCATATTATCCAGCGGCATCTAGACTATAGAAAACATTGAGGAGAACTGAAGATGATCTATTTACGCAAAGCAGAAGCACGTGGGCATGCTAATCATGGTTGGCTAGACAGCTGGCATACCTTCTCATTTGCTGATTATTATGATCCTGAATTTATGGGTTTTTCAGCGCTGCGTGTGATTAACGAAGACGTTATCGATGCAGGACAAGGTTTTGGTACTCATCCACATAAAGACATGGAAATCCTGACTTATGTACTGTCGGGCACCGTCGAGCACCAAGACAGTATGGGTAATAAAGAACAAATTCATGCCGGTGAATTCCAGATAATGAGCGCAGGCACCGGGATCCGCCATTCAGAATATAATGGCCGTGATGACCAACCGCTGCATTTGTACCAGATTTGGATTATCCCGAATAAAACGGGCTTGGAGCCACGCTACGAGCAGCAAATGTTCGATATCCCGCAGGGGCGTCAGCTAGTGCTATCACCAGATGCTCGTGATGGTTCGCTGAAAGTGTTCCAGGATATGACTCTATGGCGTTGGGCGCTAAAACGCGACGAGCAGTCGATTTATCAGATGCAGCCAGAGCGACGCGTCTGGATACAGGTAGTGCGTGGTCGAGTGTCTGTTAATGGCCATCATGCGGGAACCAGCGATGCCTTCGCTATCTGGGATGAAGTTGCGCTTTCTATTCATGCAGATGAAGACAGTGAAATCTTGTTGTTTGATTTACCGCCAGTTTAAGTGTGATTATCCAGAGTAAAAAGGGTATGCGCATCGCGTAATACCCTTTTTTTTGCTAGAATAGAGCCTCGTTTACTTTGGCTCAGCTCATTGATAATGAAGAAAAAAAGGCCAGTGCTACAAGATGTTGCCAATATGGTTGGGGTCACTAAAATGACCGTCAGCCGCTATTTGCGCAATCCGGAGCAAGTTTCTGCAGTTTTGCAGAAAAAAATCGCATTGGCATTAGACGAGCTTGGCTATATTCCCAATCGTGCTCCCGATATCCTTTCTAACGCTACCAGCCATGCTATTGGTGTATTACTGCCGTCATTAACTAACCAGGTTTTTGCTGAAGTGCTGCGCGGGATTGAGAGTGTGACAGATGCGCATGGCTATCAAACGATGTTGGCGCATTATGGCTATCGGAAAGAGCGCGAAGAGCAGCGCTTAACTTCACTACTTTCGTATAATATTGATGGTCTTATCCTCTCAGAACGCCACCATACGCCCCGTACCTTAAAAATGATTGAAGTTGCGGGCATTCCTGTAATTGAGCTGATGGATTGCATTTCCCCTTGTATTGATTTAGCTGTGGGTTTCAACAACTTTGAAGCCGCGCGGCAGATGACACAGCAAATTATCGCCAAAGGGCATAGATATGTGGTCTATTTTGGCGCGCGTCAGGACGAGCGCACAGTCATTAAGCAGCAAGGTTATGAGCAGGCCATGCGGGAATCCGGATTAGAACCTATGAGTGTAATGACCGGCCGCTCCTCATCCTATTCTGCGGGTGCGGAATTATTGCGTGAAGCGCAGGCCAGTTATCCGCAGATTGACAGCATTTTCTGCACTAATGATGACCTGGCAATTGGCGCGGTATTCGAGTGTCAGCGCCAGGGGCTGTCTATTCCACATGATATGGCAATCGCCGGTTTTCATGGCCATGATATTGGTCAGTCGATGGTGCCGAAACTGGCCAGTGTGCTGACTCCCCGTGAAAGAATGGGGCAAATTGGCGCTGAGCGTTTGTTGGCACGGCTGCGCGGAGAAGTGGTCACGCCCAGGATGGTCGATGTCGGTTTTACCCTCCTCCTTGGCGGCAGTATCTAATTTTTGCCATCTTGCTTAATGCAAGAGTCGGCTACTTAGCGAAATAAAATCAATAAGTTAAAAAGCTCATCAGGATTGATGAGCTTTCACCGCAAAATTTACACTCTTTTAGTCTATCTCATTGCTGTTATATCACTGTAGCTAACAGCAGACACCCAACCAATCCACAGACTGAAATAATGGTTTCCAACACTGACCATGACTTAAAGGTTTCCACAATCGTCAGGTTGAAGTATTCCTTGAACAACCAGAAGCCGGGGTCATTGACGTGAGAGAAAATCACACTGCCAGAACCGACGGCAATGACCATTAGTTCAGGGCTGGCACCGGTGGTGGCGATTAAGGGGGCCACAATACCGCCTGCGGTAATGGCGGCAACAGTCGCAGAACCCAGAGCAATACGTAAAGCTGCGGCGATTGACCATGCCATCAGAATTGGTGATAGGCCGCTGCTGTTCATCATGCCGGCGATGTAATGGTCAACACCGCTGTCGACTAAAACCTGCTTGAAAGCGCCGCCACCGCCGATAACCAACAGCATCATTGCAATAATTTTGATGGAGTCGGTGACCGTGTTCATCACTGATTCCATCGAGCGCCCACGATTTAAACCGAAAGTGAAAATCGCGATAAGGACAGCAATCAGAGTGGCGATTACCGGGTCACCCAAAAACTCGGCGTAAGGCAGGATAGGGTGGCCTTTGGGCAAAACCATTTCTGCCACCGCCCGCAATGCCATCAAAATAACTGGCACCAGCGCGGTACTGACACTGACACCAAAGCTTGGCATTTCTTCATCAGTGAAGATTTTCGGATTATACAAACCTTCTGGTACCGGTTTATCAATGCCTTTCAGAAAACGAGCAAATACCGGGCCTGCCAGGATAACAGTTGGAATGGCAAGCAATGTTCCGTACAGCAAGGTTTTGCCCATATCTGCATGGAAAATAGTCGCAATAGCGGTGGGGCCGGGATGTGGCGGTAAGAAGCCGTGAGTTACAGATAATGCGGCGGCCATCGGGACACCGACATACAACAAGGGAACACGGGCGGAAGCAGCAATACTGAAGACCAGCGGCAGTAATAACACGAAGCCGACTTCATAAAACAGAGCAAAACCGACGGTAAAACCGGTTAATACCACGGCCCACTGGATATGTTTTTTGCCGAATTTATTAATTAAGGTGGTGGCAATACGTTGAGCGCCACCGCAGTCAGCCAGTAATTTACCCAGCATGGCACCGAAGCCCATAATGAGTGCCAGGCTCCCCAGTGTTCCTCCGACCCCTGCTTTGATTGAGCCGACGACTTTATCGACAGGCATTCCTTGCATAACACCGACCGCCAGCGCGACCAGTATCAGGGAGATAAATCCGTTGAGTTTGAAACGGATCATCAATAACAGCAACATAGCGACGCCAATCGCTACAATGACTAATGGCATAGTGTTTCTCCACTTACTTAGGGTATCCCATCGCCCCTAGAGCTGCATGCAACTCCATGTTCTTTGGGTATATATCGCTTTTAGTTATAGTTTGCAGTCAGCCTTGCAGGCCAGCGTGATTGCGCGATTAAGTTCTATAATGGTGTTCTATCCTTTGTGATAAAAGTCACATCTCTTTTTGTTACCGGTATCATGATACCGGTAACATGATAAAATACGGAACCATAGCGAACAGTAAAATTCCCATTCTGAGATAGAGATCAAAATTATGGCAGGACGTAGCATTATCGTGATGGGCGTATCGGGGAGCGGTAAAACCACAGTGGGAGAAGCTGTAGCCCGCCGGATTCATGCCAAATTTATTGATGGTGATGACCTGCATCCTCGCGCCAATATTCAGAAGATGGGCAGTGGGCATCCGCTAAATGATGAGGATCGTCTGCCGTGGTTAGAGCGCTTGAGTGACGCGGCTTATAGTCTGAATCATAAAAATGAAACGGGCATTATTGTCTGCTCAGCATTAAAACGCCGCTATCGCGACCGCCTGCGGGAAGGCAATCCGGAAATGGTGTTTTTATATCTGCAAGGCAGTTTTGATGTAATTATGGAACGGTTAAAAGCCCGCTCCGGCCATTTTATGCCAACCGACTTGCTGAAAAGCCAATTCGAAGCACTGGAAGAACCTGGGCCAGAAGAGCCAGATGTTATCTGTGTGGATATTGATGCGGATATTGATGAAGTCGTGCAGCGGTGTGTGGCGGGGTTGGGGATGGCGTGATGTAGTTCGATTCGGCGGGTATTGGAGAAGATTTCAGTTGATATTCATTCCGTGATTAGCTGTTCTCCATATTCTCAGCCGGGCAGGAGGGCTGGCCGCCCCTCCTGTGACTTACTGGCAAATCGAGCGGGTAATGTATTACTTCATTAAATAGGCCCGCACACCATCTAAGAACATCTGTGTTGATAACATTACCAAAATTAATCCCATCAGCCTTTCCAATGCACTGACACCTTTGTTTCCCAGCAAGCGCAGGAACAGATTCGACATCAACAAAATGGCAGCAGATAACCCCCAGGCAATCATTAATGCCAGCACTAAATGACCGAGTTGATTAGGGTATTGATGTGACAACAGCATCAGTGTTGCCAAAATGGACGGGCCTGCGACCAATGGAATTGCCAATGGAACCAAGAAAGGTTCTTCCCCGGCAGATAGCCCGGTAACATTGCTTTCTGGTGAAGGGAAAATCATCTTAATGGCGATTAAAAACAAAATGATACCGCCAGATATCGACACAGTTTCAGTGCGCAGATTCAGAAATGCCAGGATTTTTTCACCGGCAAACAGGAAAATCAGCATCAATACGAGGGCTATCAGCAATTCGCGGATCAATACCACTCGACGCCGTTTGGGCTCCAGATGTTTGAGCACTGACATAAAAATCGGCAAGTTTCCTAGCGGATCCATAATCAAAAACAGCAACACAGTTGCCGCAATCATCTCTGTCATTTTTACCTCAAAAAGGGCTAAAAAAACTGGCGTTTCCAGCCAGTCAAAGTCACATATTAGGATGATTACTTTGAATCATTCTGGTATCGAATAATTTAACTTGCCACTTTGTCCATATTTTGTAAGGTGGTATCAGGTCTGTGTTCATCAGTTTGCCATAGTAAACGTGCAGTGATGCAAGATAGACATCCATTAATCGGTGTCACCTTCCAAGGCAGGGCAGTAAACATGAAAAACGTTGGTTTTATCGGCTGGCGCGGTATGGTCGGCTCAGTCCTCATGCAACGCATGATTGAAGAACGCGACTTTGACGGCATCCGCCCGGTCTTTTTCTCTACCTCTCAGCACGGTCAAGCTGCACCGACTTTTACGGGGCAGCAGGGCACGCTACAAGATGCTTATGATATTGATGCGCTGAGTGCATTGGATATTATCATCACTTGCCAAGGAGGGGATTATACCAACGAAATTTATCCAAAGCTGCGAGAAACTGGCTGGCAAGGTTATTGGATTGATGCCGCGTCTTCACTGCGCATGCGCGATGACACGATTATTATTCTGGACCCGGTGAACCACCATGTGATTCAGCAAGGGCTGGATAAAGGTATCAAAACCTTTGCGGGGGGTAACTGTACTGTTAGCTTGATGCTGATGTCCTTGGGTGGTTTGTTTGCAAACGATCTGGTGGAGTGGGCCTCAGTGGCAACATATCAGGCCGCATCCGGTGGCGGTGCTCGCCATATGCGCGAATTGCTGACCCAAATGGGCATGTTGCATGCTGGCGTGGCGAAAGAGTTGCAAGACCCAGCCTCGGCTATTTTGGATATTGAACGCAAAGTCACAGCGGCAACACGTAGCGGTACTTTACCGACCGATAATTTTGGCGTACCACTGGCGGGCAGTTTAATTCCGTGGATCGACAAGGCGCTGGATAATGGTCAAAGCCGCGAAGAGTGGAAAGGCCAAGCCGAGACTAATAAGATTCTGAATACTGGTATGGTAATTCCAGTTGATGGTTTGTGTGTTCGTGTTGGTGCTCTGCGGTGTCACAGCCAGGCCTTTACGCTGAAGCTGAAAAAAGACGTACCATTGCCAGAAATCGAGCAATTGCTGGCCACACATAATGACTGGGTTCGTGTTATTCCGAATGACCGCGAACTGAGCATGCGGGAACTGACGCCAGCCGCAGTCACAGGGACATTAAATACCCCAGTTGGCCGTTTGCGCAAACTGAATATGGGGCCAGAATATCTCTCTGCCTTTACCGTGGGTGACCAGCTACTGTGGGGTGCGGCAGAGCCACTGCGCCGTATGCTGCGGCTCTTGATGTAATTATTTCGCCAAGTTTAGCTAATAATACGAAAAAACACTCTGCTGGTCAGGGTGTTTTTTTATTTTCAGTCAAGATTAAAATAAACTAATATATCTATTATGTCGTTAGTTATATTTTTTATTAAAATAATGCAATCATGAAGAATAAAATAAGGCTGATTTTTATTTACATCTAAATAACAGTTGCAATGAATTTTCCGACGGAATATTCTGTATTTGAGTTCGGCTCGGTAGAAAATATGAACAATTCAAAGCTTATTATTAGGGTTTTAAACATAATATTAAAAGTTATATTTTACACGTTTTTTTATTTGGTGATGTTATATTTCTCTAGTTTTTTATTGGGCGGGGAAATACCTGGGGTTGGAAGTAAACTATATATTTCATTTGGCTGTGCGATTATATGCACATTCGTTCCCACTTTAGATTATATGAGGAAGGTGATAGACAGTTACTTTAAAATAAGGAGTAAATAAATAATTGGTATAATAATTTATCAATGTAAATAAAAGTAGTTATTGTATGAGAAACTTATCTATAATTGAAATAAATAATGTCAGCGGTGGCGATTCTGGAAGAGAATTAGTTCAGACATCCGGTTCTATAGCTGGGGGAGTTATTGGTGGGCGTTTCGCTGGTGTTGCTGGGGCTACAGGAGGTGCGGCATTAGGTAGTGTTGTCGGAGGGAAAGCTTATGATGGTGTCGCTCACATCATTAACTCATCACCTCAAATTACGATCCCCCCACAGCATTATAATATTCTTGACCACAACACCGTGAGACAACCTGCTTATCATATTCCGATGAATCAAAACCATTTCCCAAGATGGTGAATATAGTTATTTTTCTTTAGTCAAACTAACACAATACATCTTCATTTATGTGATAATGTGTTGTGTTTTTATTTTAACTCTAATTTATATATATATTAATTAATCTGATCTATTAATTCTCAGTATCTACTGTGAGTTTTTTTAGAGTAATTATAGTAGATATTAATTTTTGTTTTGGAGATACAGCATGTTCAGGCAGGAAGCCTTTGATTATCAGCAGCAAAGTGCTTTCTAGAATCTGTCTAGCCAAAATATGCAAGAAGCACTGCAAATTATCAATTTTGAGAGTGAAATTATTATCCGGGCTGCTGATTTTGATAATCAGATTTCACAATATCAATTACAGTATGGTGATTTACAACGGCAGTTAGCTGAAACTGATGCGACAGGAATATTAGTTATCAATGCGCCAGTCAATGGGCGAATAGAATCACTTAGTGTGACAACCGGGCAAATGGTTAATGTCGGGGACAGTCTGGCACAATTAGTTCCAGGTACTGATACGTGATATTATGTCCTTTGCATGATTGAGAGAGTCCTAACTCTCACTCGCGGTAATAAACGGCAGTTTAATGATAATGCGGGTAAACTCCTCAGCCTTGCTTATTACGGTCACGCCATATTCGTTGCCATAGCGCACTTTAATACGTCTATCCACCAGATTCATGCCCAGCCCATCGCCATTGGGCCGTGGTTGATACAATCCGGCGTTATCCTCGACTTCTAGCACCAGCACATTATTATCCAGCTGCCCGTGCAATCTGATTCGCCCATGGCTGAACATCTGTGAAATACCATGTTTAATAGCATTTTCGACGACCGGCTGTAGGGAAAATGCCGGTAATCGCGCGTCCATTAATTCACTCGGCAATGAGATTTCTACACTCAGACGATCAGCAAAACGTGCTTTTTCGATTTCCAGATATGCATTCACATGTTCGATTTCATCACTTAGTGTGACCACATCGTGGCTGCGTTTGAGATTTTTGCGGAAAAATGTCGACAGAGAAAGCACCAGTTTGCGGGCATGATCTGGATTGCGGCGAATAACGACTGACAGAGTATTGAGCGCATTAAACAGAAAATGGGGATTCACTTGCGCGTGCAGCAGTTTGATTTCAGATTGTGCCAATAACTGCTTTTGTTGCTCAAATTCACCCGCCAGAATCTGGGCTGACAGTAAGTGGGCAATACCCTCGCCCAAGGTGCGGTTCATACTGGAGAATAATTTACTTTTGGGTTCATACAGTTTGATGCTGCCAATCACCCGATGTTCTTCGCCACGTAAGGGAATGACTAAGGTGGAACCCAGCTTACAAGTGGGCGAAATTGAGCAGGTATAGGGCACCGCATTGCCATCGGCATAGACCACTTGATTGAGCTCCATTGCCCGGTGGGTATGGTCTGAGGTGATGGTATCGCCCACTCGATGGTGGTCAGAGCCGGTGCCAATAAATGCCAGCAGTTTATCTCGGTCAGTGATGGCCACCGCGCCCACCCCCAGCTCTTCATATAAAATACGCGCCACCCGCATACTGTTTTTTTGGTCAAAACCGTGGCGGAGTAGCCCTTCTGCTCGCGCGGCAATTTGCAATGCTTTGGCCGAGAATGCCGTGGTGTATTTTTCGAAAATGGCCCGCCTGTCCAATAAGATCCGCATAAACATGGCGGCCCCTATGGTGTTGGTAATCATCATTGGCAGGGCAATATTTTCTACCAGTTCGACGGCTTCGGCGAATGGGCGGGCAACGACCAGAATAATCAGCATTTGTAAGACTTCAGCCACCAAGGTAATCCCCGCCACCACCAATGGCTGGAACAACAGGTCGAGTCGGTTTCTACGGATCAAATAGCTGTGCAGGAAACCACCTAATAGCCCTTCGGCCACGGTAGAGAGCATGCAGGCGGTTGCAGTCATTCCCCCCATAGAATAGCGGTGTAATCCGCCAGTCAACCCGACTAAAAATCCGACTGATGGCCCCCCGAGCACCCCCCCAAGCACTGCGCCGATAGCCCGGGTATTGGCGATGGAGTCATCAATATGCAAGCCAAAGTAAGTTCCCATAATACAAAACATGGAAAACGTGAGGTAGCACACCAGTTTGTGGGGCAACCTAATGGTAACCTGCATTAAGGGAATAAAAAGAGGTGTTTTACTCAACAGATAGGCAATAACCAGATACACACACATCTGTTGTAACAGAGAAAAAATAAGTTCTACTTGGCTCACGCCCATGTTGGATGACCACTGTAATTGCTGCGATTATTTATTTCTGCCGCCATTGTAGCCAGATTTCTTTGTGGAGAAGTTAACCGGCCTCTTTTTTTAACAAAAAAGCCCTTTGGGGCTAAATATCATGCCAGTTTCTTATTTTCTCGATTTCAGCTGGTGGGTAACGGGTTGCTTTTATGTTACTCATTAAGAAAATAACGCCATACCCGGTGCCTTTTGTACCACTCAAGTCCTTCTTTTCTTACTAAATGGTGGAAGAAAAAATTTCATTAGCCATAAGCCAGTTTTTTGTCATCCATTGACTATGCTTATTGTTTGGGTAAGAAAATTCTGTTTGGGCAAGAAAATTTTGCCGACTATGCGCATCATCAGAAAAAGGTTAAGGCATTAAATCCATTTTTTTGACCTTAATCATGTTTCATACATTAAATGGATTGCATGATTAAAATGCTGGATTTTGACACTTTTTTTCAAACTTTGTCATGAAATCATGTTGTTAATCAAAGGAAGAAGATATGTCAGGACTTCCCAACCGTCAGGTGATTAATCAAATTATTTCCGGCCATTATGCCGATCCTTTTTCTATTTTGGGCATGCATCAAGCTGAGCAGGGGCTACAGGTCTGTGCACTGCTGCCAGATGCTAAAGACGTCTGGTTGGTCGACACCAAAAATGGGCGAAATGTTGCTCAGTTTACCCGTGAAGACCCACGCGGTTTTTTTATTGCCAAACTCCCGCGCCGTAAAAATCCATTTCGCTATCAATTAGCCGTTACCTGGCAAGAAAGCAGCCAGATTATCGAAGATCCCTACCGATTCGGAACATTATTGCAAGATATCGATATTTGGTTACTGGCCGAAGGCACCCATTTACGTCCTTATGAACGTTTAGGTGCGCATTTGATGACCCTTGATGGGGTGCCGGGGGTGAGTTTTGCTGTTTGGGCTCCGAATGCCAAGCGGGTATCGGTGGTTGGTGAATTTAACTTTTGGGATGGTCGTCGCCACCCAATGCGCCTACGACGTGAAAATGGAATTTGGGAGCTGTTTCTGCCCGGTGTTGAGGCGGGGCAACTTTATAAGTTTGAGGTCATTGATTGCCATGGTCAGGTACGGCTGAAAGCCGATCCCTATGCCTTTGAAGCTCAAATGCGGCCAGAAACCGCGTCTCTGATTAGCCCATTACCTGATGTGGTGGCGAATACCCCGAAACGGCAAAAAGCCAATGATTTACGCTCACCTATTTCTATTTATGAGGTGCATTTGGGGTCATGGCGACGCCATGTTGAGAATAATTATTGGCTTAGTTACAGCGAGTTAGCCGACCAACTGGTGGAATACGTCAAATACATGGGCTTTACCCATGTGGAATTATTGCCGATTAACGAACACCCCTTTGATGGCAGTTGGGGTTACCAGCCACTGGGATTGTATGCCCCGACCCGCCGCTTTGGCACGCCGCAGGATTTTAAAGATTTTGTCGCTAAATTCCATGCTGCCGGCATTAATGTCATTCTTGATTGGGTGCCCGGCCATTTCCCTAGTGATGAGCATGGTTTATCCACTTTTGACGGCACCGCGCTTTATGAATATGCCGATCCGCGAGAAGGTTTTCATCAGGATTGGAATACCCTGATTTACAACTATGGCCGCAATGAAGTTCGTAACTATTTGGCCGGAAACGCATTTTATTGGATGGAGCGTTTTGGTATTGATGCATTGCGCATTGATGCCGTAGCTTCAATGATTTACCGCGATTATAGCCGTGCTGAAGGGCAATGGGTGCCTAACCACTATGGTGGGCGGGAGAATCTAGAGGCCATCGCCTTCCTGCGCTACACCAACCACACGATTGGTGTTGAGCGCGCTGGTGGTGTGACGATGGCGGAGGAATCTACCGACTTCCCTGGGGTGACATTACCGCCGGAGGCGGGCGGATTGGGCTTCAACTATAAATGGAATATGGGCTGGATGCATGACACGCTCAATTACATGCAATGTGACCCTATTCACCGCAAATACCACCATAATCTTATGACTTTCGGTATGTTATATGCCTATACCGAAAACTTTATTTTACCCATTTCTCATGATGAAGTTGTGCATGGCAAACGCTCGGTACTTGACCGGATGCCGGGAGATGCATGGCAAAAATTCGCCAATCTGCGCGCGTATTACGCCTTTATGTGGGCGCATCCCGGCAAAAAATTGCTGTTTATGGGATGTGAATTTGCCCAAGGGCGTGAGTGGAATTTCGATGCCAGTCTCGACTGGTATTTGCTGGACGACGAAAATGGCTGGCACAAAGGTGTGCAACGGTTGGTTCGCGACCTTAACCATTGTTATCAACAATGTGCGCCATTATATGAGTTAGATTACCAACCAGAAGGTTTTGAATGGCTGGTGGTGGATGACCATGAGAACTCGGTATTTGCTTTCCTGCGGCGCGATGCTAATGGTAACGAACTGATTGCTATCAGTAATTTCACTCCAGTCCCGCGTTATAACTACCGCGTGGGGATACCGCAAGGGGGCCATTATCGTGAAATTCTGAATTCTGACTCAGAGTTTTACCGTGGCAGTAATTTGGGCAATCAGGGGGGGATTCATAGCCATCAGGTGGCTAGCCATAATCACCCTCATTCATTGCTGTTGACCCTGCCGCCGCTGTCGACAATTTATTTGTTGCGGGAGGGGTAGGATGACCCGTCTGACCAATGGATTGCCGACCCCTGTTGGGGCTCATTTTGATGGGCAAGGAATAAATTTTAGCTTGTTTACGGCGAATGCCGAGCAGGTTGAATTGTGCTTATTTGATGATAATGACCAAGAGCTGCGGATACCTCTTCCCGCTCGTAGCGGGGATATTTGGCATGGTTATCTCCCCGGAGGAAAACCGGGCCAGCGCTATGGTTACCGGGTCAGTGGGCCATTTGAACCACAACAAGGCCACCGTTTTAATCCCAATAAACTGTTGATAGACCCCTGCGCCCATGCTTTAGAGCATAAGCTCGGGGATCATCCCAGTTTGAATGGTGGGGTAAACCAGCCGGACGAACAGGACAGTGCTGCCGTCGTGCCTAAATGCATTGTGGTGCACGAAGAATATGATTGGGAGGGTGACTGCTCGCCTGCTATTCCTTGGGGCAATACCGTCATTTATGAAGCCCATGTGCGCGGCTTAACGCGATTACATCCGGATATTCCGGCTGACCTGCGCGGCACTTATGCCGCACTGGCCCATCCGGCCATAATTCGCTATTTGAAAAAATTAGGAATTACCACCCTGGAACTGCTGCCGGTGCAATTTCATGTAGATGAGCCGCGGTTGCAGAAAATGGGGTTGAGTAATTATTGGGGTTATAACGTGTTGGCCCCTTATGCGGTAGATCCGGATTATGTCTCTGGGCGTGAAGGTGTTTCTCCGCTGCGAGAGCTGCGAGATGCCGTGAAAGCGCTGCATAAAGCGGGAATTGAAGTCATTCTTGATGTGGTATTCAACCACAGTGCCGAGCTGGATATTTTTGGCCCAACGTTATGCCAACGTGGGATTGATAATGCCAGCTACTACTGGCTCACCCCCGAAGGGGAATATGACAACATTACCGGCTGCGGCAATGCATTGCGCCTTAATCAGCCTTATGTGACGCAGTGGGTTATTGATTGCTTACGCCATTGGGTTGCAAGTTGTCATATTGATGGCTTTCGCTTTGACTTGGGCACAGTTTTGGGCCGCACACCGGCTTTTGACCAACATGCGCCATTGTTTGCCGCACTGGCGGCCGATCCCTGCCTGAGTCACTGCAAAATGATTGCGGAACCTTGGGACATTGGCTTGGGCGGCTACCAACTGGGCAACTTCCCTACTGGTTTCAGTGAATGGAATGACCAATATCGTGATGCGATGCGCCGTTTCTGGCTCCGGGGTGATTTACCACGAGGGCTATTTGCTCAGCACTTTGCGGCCTCCAGCCATATTTTCGAACAGCGGGAGCGCCGGCCTTCCGCCAGTATCAATCAGATTACTGCCCATGATGGTTTTACCTTAATGGATTTACTGTGTTTTAACCAAAAACACAATCAAATCAATGGGGAAGAAAATCGTGATGGCAGCGATAACAATCTCAGTAATAATTTTGGTAGCGAAGGTTTAGTGGCGGATGAGGCTATTTGGCAGCGGCGTAAAGCTTGCCAGCGGGCCTTGCTTACCACCTTGTTGCTTTCGCAGGGAACACCGATGTTACTGGCTGGTGATGAGCATGGTCATAGCCAGCAAGGGAATAATAATGCGTATTGTCAGAATAACATCCTCACCTGGCTCGACTGGGGCAGTGCGGATTCGGCATTGATTGAATTTACCGCTGAACTTATTCGGTTACGCCAGCAAATTCCGGCCCTAATTAAAGACACATGGTGGCAGGAAGGTGATGGCAATGTGCAATGGCTGGATAGTCAGGGGCAAGCACTGAGTGAGGCGGCGTGGGAGCAGGGATGTCAGCAACAGTTACAAATTTTGTTATCTCAGCGCTGGTTGGTCGTCATTAACGCGACTGACCAAGAGTGTGTCATGCAATTACCGCCGGGGAAATGGGGGGTGGTTTCTCCTTTTGGGCCGCCAGAGCACGCGGAGCCATTAACTCGATGGCAGGGAACTGCCTATGCCGTTTGCGTACTCGAACAGAAATTTTAAGGAGTCTTCATGGTTAAGTATGAAAATAAAGATCCGCTGATGTTAGCCAGATTATTACCGAATAAATCTGTAGCGCTGATTCTGGCAGGCGGACGCGGTTCTCGGCTGAAAGATTTAACCGCAACCCGCGCAAAACCGGCGGTACATTTTGGCGGTAAATTCCGCATTATTGATTTTGCCTTATCAAATTGCTTGAATTCCGGTATCCGCCGTATTGGTGTTATTACCCAGTATCAGTCTCATACTCTGGTTCAGCATATTCAGCGAGGCTGGTCATTCCTTAATGAAGAAATGAACGAATTTGTTGATTTATTGCCCGCCCAGCAGCGCCAGAGCACGGAACAGTGGTACAAAGGCACGGCCGATGCGGTCTATCAAAATTTGGATATTATTCGCCGTTACGGTGCGGAATATATTGTCATTTTGGCCGGCGATCACATCTACAAAATGGATTATTCGCGCATGTTGCTCGACCACGTGGAGAAGGGAGCAGAATGCACCGTCGCCTGTATTCCCGTGCCGATTAAAGAGGCCACGGAATTTGGCGTGATGGAAGTGGATGAGGAATACCAGATTACCGCCTTTTTAGAAAAGCCAGCTAAACCTCCGGCTATGCCGGGGCGTCCAGATATGGCGCTGGCGAGTATGGGAATCTACATTTTCAATGCGGATTACTTATTTAAATTATTAGAAGAAGACCGGGTCACTCCGGGTTCTACTCATGACTTTGGTAAAGATTTAATCCCGAAAATTACGGAGCAAAGAGCCGCTTGGGCACATCCATTTGATCTTTCCTGTGTGACATCCAATGCAGACATGCCGCCCTATTGGCGTGATGTTGGGACACTGGATGCTTACTGGCGCACCAATCTTGATTTAGCGTCAGTGACACCGGAACTGGATATGTATGACCGCAACTGGCCAATTCGCACACATATGGAACCGCTGCCACCGGCCAAATTTGTACAAGACCGCTCTGGTAGCCATGGCATGACCATGAACTCGCTGGTGTCCGGCGGTTGCATTGTTTCTGGTTCGGTTGTGGTGCATTCGGTGCTGTTCCCACGGGTGCGGGTGAACTCGTTTTGCACCATCGACTCCACGGTTTTACTGCCTGATGTCAATGTTGGGCGCTCGTGCCGTTTGCGCCGTTGCATTATTGACCGAGCTTGCCAAATCCCTGAGGGGATGGTTATTGGGGAAAACGCCGATGAAGACAGCGCGCGTTTTTATCGCTCCGAGAGCGGAGTGGTGCTAGTGACCCGAGCTATGCTTGCCAAGTTGGCGGAAAAATAGTTACTTTGTCAGTGTCCCTATACCCCAATTAATTGGCGTTGCAGCAGGGCAGGAAACACACTTATCCCGAATCACTGGCACAAATCAGTGATTCGGGTGAGTGAGAGTAATGAACGCCGCTGCTGCGTCGAGTAAAAAGGGAAGATAAGTATCAGGAGATAGAATGCGGGTCTTACACGTATGTTCCGAGCTGTTTCCCCTGTTGAAAACAGGCGGATTAGCTGACGTGGTCGGTGCTTTACCTGCCGCCCAAATTGCTGAGGGGGCGGATGTCAGACTCTTGCTGCCGAGCTTCCCTGACTTGCGCCGTGGTATTCCTGATTCCGTGCTGGTACGGGATATTGATACCTTTGCTGGCCGTGTTTCTCTACGTTATGGCCACTATCAAGGGATTGGCATTTATCTGATTGATGCGCCGGGCCTGTATGACCGCGCGGGCAGCCCTTATCACGACCAATCTTTGCATGCTTACGCCGATAACTATCGCCGTTTTGCCTTGCTGGGGTGGATGGCGTGTGAGCTGGCCTGCGGGCTTGATGGATACTGGCGTCCGGAGGTGGTGCACGCCCATGATTGGCATGCCGGGCTGGCTTGCGCCTATCTGGCCGCTCGTGGCCGACCAGCACATTCGGTATTTACCGTCCATAATTTGGCTTACCAAGGGCTATTCTCTGCTAAACATATGGCTGAGTTACAGTTGCCTGCGGCATTTTTCCAAATGTACGGGCTGGAGTTTTATGGTCAAATTTCCTACCTGAAAGCCGGGTTATTCTTTGCTGACCATGTCACCACTGTCAGCCCGACATATGCCAAGGAAATTACGCAGCCCGCTTTTGGTTACGGCATGGAGGGGCTGCTACAGGAACGGGCTAGCCAAGGGCGCTTGACGGGGATCCTCAACGGTGTCGATGACAACATTTGGGACCCACAAAATGATGCTCTGCTGCATGCCCGCTATAATGCAGAAAACCTGCAAGAAAAAGCGGTGAATAAAGTGCATCTGCAAACCACGATGGGGTTGGAGGTGACGGAGAAGAAACCTATTTTTGCTGTTGTCAGCAGGTTAACAGAACAGAAAGGGTTAGATTTAGTGCTGGAGGCATTGCCCGATTTGCTTAAATTGGGTGGCCAACTGGCGGTATTGGGGGCGGGAGATGCCATTTTGCAAGAGGAATTCCTGGCGGCAGCGGCAGACTATTCCGGGCAAGTTGGTGTACAAATTGGTTATCACGAGGCATTTTCTCACCGAATAATCGCCGGTGCGGATGTGATTCTGGTGCCCAGCCGTTTTGAACCTTGTGGGCTAACTCAGTTGTATGGTTTGAAGTATGGCACCTTGCCACTTGTCCGGCGTACGGGCGGGTTGGCCGATACCGTGGTGGATTGCGCGCTGGAAAATCTGGCTGATGGCAGCGCCTCGGGGTTTGTGTTTGATGAATGCGATGCGCAGGCATTAGTACAGGCGATACGCCGTGCTTTTGTACTGTGGAGCCGGCCAAAACATTGGCGTCATGTTCAGCGCCATGCGATGGGGCTGGATTTTGGCTGGCAAGTAGCAGCGGCAGAATATCTGTCTCTTTATCGACGTCTTTGAGCTGCTGGTTAGTTAGAAATATGATGGCTTGTGACCACGAATTGGGGAAACCGCTATGACATCACCGTTCAGTTATACCTCACCCGTTGTCAGTGTGGATGCGCTGAAACATTCCATTGCCTATAAACTGATGTTTATTGTTGGCAAAGACCCTTCAATTGCGACTCAGCACGACTGGTTGAATGCGACATTATTTGCGGTGCGAGACCGGATGGTCGAACGCTGGCTGCGTTCTAGTCGCGCGCAATTATCACAAGATGTTCGGCAGGTTTACTATCTGTCGATGGAGTTTCTCTTGGGGAGGACGCTATCTAATGCTCTGTTATCAATGGGCATTTATGAAGATCTCGAACAGGCTTTGGATGAGATGGGGCTCAATTTATCTGAGTTGTTGCAAGAGGAAAATGACCCCGGCTTAGGTAATGGCGGGCTAGGGCGTCTGGCGGCGTGTTTCCTGGATTCGCTGGCGACATTAGCATTGCCGGGCCGTGGCTACGGCATCCGCTATGAATATGGCATGTTCAGCCAGAAAATAGTTAATGGCCAACAGATGGAGTCGCCGGATAACTGGCTAGAATACGGCAATGCCTGGGAGTTTCCACGGCACAATACCCGCTATAAAGTGCGGTTTGGTGGGCGAATTCAGCAGGAAGGCAGTAAAACCCGCTGGCTGGAAACCGAAGAAATCCTTGCTTGTGCTTATGATCAAATTATCCCCGGTTTTGATACTGACGCGACCAATACACTGCGCTTATGGTCAGCGCAAGCCAGTAACGAAATCAATCTGGGTAAATTTAACCAAGGTGATTATTTCGCGGCGGTTGAAGACAAAAACCATTCAGAAAACGTATCGCGGGTGCTGTATCCCGATGACTCGACATACTCCGGACGCGAACTGCGTTTACGGCAAGAATACTTTTTAGTGTCGGCGACGGTGCAGGATATTCTTAGCCGCCATTGGGCGATGCACCAAACCTTCGATAATCTGGCCGACAAGATTGCTATTCACCTGAATGATACTCACCCGGTGCTTTCTATTCCTGAAATGATGCGTCTGCTGATCGACGAGCATAAATTTAGCTGGATGGATGCCTGGGATGTGGTGCAGCAGGTTTTCTCCTACACCAACCACACCTTAATGAGCGAGGCGCTAGAAACCTGGCCAATTGACATGATTGGCAAGATCTTGCCACGTCATCTACAAATCATTTTTGATATCAATGACCACTTCCTCAAGCTGGTGCAGGAGCAATATCCAGGAGAGCCAGATTTACTGCCACGGGTCTCCATTATTGATGAAAATCATGGCCGACAGGTGCGAATGGCATGGCTGGCGGTAATTGCCAGCCATAAAGTTAACGGTGTTTCGGCCCTCCACTCCGAGCTAATGGTGCAGTCGCTGTTTGCTGATTTTGCCCGTATTTTCCCCAATCGTTTCTGCAATAAAACCAACGGCGTGACACCACGGCGCTGGCTGGGGCTAGCTAACCGCCCGCTGGCTGCGGTGTTAGATGAGAGTATCGGCCACAACTGGCGGACTGATTTGAGTCAATTGAGTGAGCTGGAAAAGAATCTTGATTACCCGAGCTTCTTGCGGGCGTTGCAAAAAGCCAAGTTGGAGAACAAAAAACGGCTGGCTATCTACATTGCCCAAAAGCTGAATATTGTGGTGAACCCCGCAGCCTTGTTTGATGTGCAAATAAAACGTATTCATGAATACAAACGGCAATTGCTGAATGTGCTGCATGTGGTCACTCGTTATAACCGTATTCTTGAAGCACCGGATGAAAAATGGGTGCCGCGAGTGGTCATTTTTGCCGGTAAAGCGGCCTCGGCTTATTACAATGCAAAACAAATCATTCGGCTGATCAATGATGTAGCCAAGGTGATCAATGATGATCCACGGATTAATAATCTGCTGAAAGTGGTATTTATTCCGAACTACAGTGTCAGTTTGGCGCAATTGATCATTCCGGCGGCCGATCTTTCTGAACAGATCTCGCTGGCGGGAACCGAGGCATCGGGTACCAGTAATATGAAGTTTGCACTGAATGGGGCGCTGACGATTGGCACCTTGGATGGCGCGAATGTCGAGATCCGAGAACATGTCGGTGAGGATAATATCTTTATCTTCGGTAACACCACCGAGCAGGTAGAAGCACTGCGAAATGATGGGTATAACCCGCGGAAATACTACGACGAAGACCCCGAATTACATCTGGCATTGACACAAATTGCGACCGGAACCTTCAGCCCTGGAGAGCCAAATCGCTATACCAGTTTGTTTGATTCACTCGTCAATCTGGGAGACCATTATCAATTGCTGGCTGATTATCGCAGCTATGTGGATACTCAAGATAAAGTCGATGCGCTGTATCGTCACCCTGATGAATGGACACGCAAAACCTTGCTCAATATTTCCAATATGGGGTATTTCTCTTCAGACCGGACGATTGAAGAGTATGCCAATGATATTTGGCATATTAAGCCTATTCGGCTGTAACAGTTTGCCGGTTGTAACAGTTTGCCAGCTGTAACAATTCACCGGTTGTAACAATTCACCGGCTGTAACAACTAACTCAATAATAAAAAACCCCCTTGATAAAAGGGGGTTTTAATTGATAGTTTTTAATGC
Source organism: Yersinia rohdei ATCC 43380 (assembly GCF_000173775.1). GTDB lineage: Bacteria > Pseudomonadota > Gammaproteobacteria > Enterobacterales > Enterobacteriaceae > Yersinia > Yersinia rohdei. Next base: position 70,947 of record NZ_ACCD01000011.1, on the reverse strand, counting down.
GGTGGTTATCAGGAAACCAAAGAAAGTGTCTGTTTTTTCTCTGCTTGTTCGGTAGCTAACCACTGTGCAACGCGCTGTTTTTGCGCCTCATCTAAAGTCATGCCCAGTTTGGTTCGACGCCAAATGGCATCATCCAGCTCAACAACCCACTCTTTGGCAACCAAATAACGTAATTCAGCTTCATACAAGCCGTGACCGAAGTGTTCACCCAAGCTTTCGATGCTGTTGGCATCCGCTAAAATCAGCTCGCTGTGGCTACCATAAGTGCAGGCATAGCGGCGCGCCAGGGCTTCTGGTAACCAGTTATAGCGGTGGCGTAATTGCACGGTATAGGTGTCACGGTTGCCACCAATATCACCACCCGGTAATGCGCCGGTTTTCGTCCACGCCGGGCCGATATTCGGATAGTAGCCAGACAGTTTTTCCAGCGCATGTTCGGCCAATTTACGATAAGTGGTTAGTTTGCCACCAAATACTGACAACAGTGGCGCTTTACCCGCTTCATCGGCGACATCCAGTGTGTAATCGCGGGTCACCGCTTGCGGTGAATCTGATTCATCGTCGCACAGCGGACGGACACCCGAATAAGTCCAGACGATATCATCACGGCCCAGCTGCTTTTTAAAGTGGTCGTTATACACCTTCAGCAGATAACTAATTTCCTGATCATCAATCTTCACCTCTTTCGGATCGCCGTGGTATTCCACGTCGGTGGTGCCAATGATGGAATACTCGTCCAACCAAGGAATGACGAAGACAATGCGGTGGTCTTCGTTTTGCAAGATGTAAGCCTGTGGCTGATTATGCACCCGTGGGACGACAATATGGCTGCCTTTAATCAAGCGGATACCATAAGGCGATTTCAATTTTAGGCCATCATCGAAGAACTGTTTCACCCAAGGGCCGGTCGCATTGACCAAACCTTTAGCACGCCAGGTCATGGTTTTGCCGGTATTTGCATCAACGGCTTCCACCATCCATAGCCCTTGTTCACGCCATGCGCGGGTCACTTTGGTTCGGGTACGAACTTCACCACCGCGCTCGACCACTTCTTGGGCATTCAATACCACTAAGCGCGCATCATCCACCCAGCAGTCAGAATATTCGAAACCGCGCACCAGTTCCGGCTTCAATACAGATTCTGGCCCAAAACGCAGCCCTTTACTGGCAGGCAAGCTGGTACGTTTACCCAAGTGGTCATATAAGAATAAACCGGTACGAATCATCCAGGCCGGGCGTAGATGGGGCTGGTGGGGCAGGCGAAAGCGCATTGGGAAGGCAATATGGGGAGCCAGCTTCAGCAAAACCTCACGTTCTGCTAGTGCTTCGCTTACCAGACGGAATTCATAATGTTCCAAATAGCGCAAGCCGCCGTGAATAAGTTTGGAACTGGCGGAAGACGTAGCACAGGCCAAGTCTTGTGCTTCAAGCAGCAGAACGGACAGGCCACGCCCTGCAGCATCTGCAGCGATACCGGCACCATTAATGCCGCCACCGATCACAATCAAGTCTTTGGTTTCCATGCTTACTTCCTCCGGATGTTCGAAACAGCTCTTTAATGTTCGTTTTCGCTCATGATTGTAATCAAAAACCAACAAACAAGCCAAGAGTTAACCAAAAAAAAACATTCACACGTGATGGAGGTAACAGTTTTGTTATCAGGATGTGGGATGGTTTGGGTGTGCTGAGATGCTTTGGGTGTGCTGATAGGGGGGAGGTGCGTAAAGGTCGGTTGATATAGGATTAGTAATTACTTCGGCTCTTCAGCCTCAACCGCCAAAGGGGTCACAAGCGCTAGCGCAGGTATCGCTAGCCCACGACGTGCGCGCCCGCACCCTTTGGCGGTTGGTTCATCCAGGATTAGGTGGACTGTGAAGCTTTAACAACCGAACCGATCATCAAGCAAATCATCAAACAAACCAGATAACTAAAACCAAACTTGAACTACTAACATAACTCTAATTGAACTTCATGTTGCTCGATAATCTTCATCACACTGGCGGGTGGCATTTGATCAGTAAATAGGTAGTCGATTAAATTCATATTCCCCAGATTTACCATTGCGTTACGACCAAATTTGGAATGGTCGGTAACTAACATCACACAGCGGGAGTTTTCGATAATCGCCCGCTTGGTGCGAACTTCATGGTAATCAAACTCCAGTAAGGAGCCGTCCATATCAATCCCGCTGATACCCAAAATGCCGTAATCAAGACGAAACTGAGAAATGAAATCCAGTGTGGCTTCACCTATTATCCCGCCATCACGGGTGCGAACTTCACCCCCGGCAAGAATCAGCCGGAAATCCTCTTTGGCAGTCAACAATGTTGCGACATTCAGATTATTGGTCACCACTCGCAGGCCCTTATGATTCAACAGGGCGTGAGCAACAGCTTCTGGCGTGGTGCCGATATCGATAAATAAGGTTGCGCCGTCGGGGATCTGGCTCGCAACACGTTGAGCAATTCGCGCCTTTTCTTCCGACCACATCACTTTACGATCGTTATACGCGGCGTTAACTGAACTGGACGGTAATGCTGCGCCACCATGATGGCGGTGAATTTTGTTCTGGTCCGCCAAATCATTTAAATCGCGTCGGATGGTTTGTGGGCTAACGGCAAAATGTTCCACTAACTCTTCAGTGCTGACGTAGCCCTGTTGGCGTACCAATTCAATAATTGCATCATGTCGCTGCGTTTGCTTCACGATAATCCCCTAATGCGCCCTATGAATGCAGGCAGTTATTATGCGGTTTTTGCGCTATTGCGCGTATCCCAAAATGCCATCAGTAACCCAATAATCAGACCTGAAATATGAGCTGCATTAGCAATCGACAAACCTAAAATATCGAAATATCCGGCAACCAGCCAGAGAACAGAAAACGCCATTAAACCACGCGGCAAGGAGATGCCCCGCTCAGGTGCGCGTTCGCCAGTGAGCCAGACATAGCCCATTAAGGCATAAACCACACCAGACAGACCGCCAAAATTCACACCGCTAAACAGCGATTGCCCCCAGCCGCTGAATAAGGCCGAAACAAGGGTTAATACCAGCAGTTTGCCGGTGCCAAGCCGTTTTTCCATCTGCCCGGCGAGATACCACCACCACATCAGGTTAAACAGAATATGCAGCAGTGAAAAGTGCAATAAAGCATGGCTGCCCCACCGCCAAACTTGCAGATATTGACTGCTATCGCGGGGCCAGGCGAGCCAGGACATTACCGCGGCATCACCCGCAATTTGCATCAAAATATAGACGGCAATACACAGCACCATGACACCCAAGGTCAGCGGCCCTGCTTGGCTGCGAATAGTTTGGAGGTAGGAAAAACGCTGGTAAGGCAAATTAGAATGCAGATTACCCGATTGCCAACTGGCGGCCTGATAGCGCGGATTGAGCGGGTCCAGTAAAAATTGTTCCAGCTCGTGCTGTACCAAGGGCAATTGCTCATCATCGGCCAGCCAAATCTCGGCACCTTGAGTATCGGGTTTTACTTCCAGAGCCACATTGCGGGTGGCCATATAATCTACAAAAGCTTGCGCCAGACGTAGATTAGATATTGCGATTACACGAATCATTTTGCCCATTACCGTCTGTTTCCCACCGGCATGCAGCCGCAGGGTTGTTAGCTACATTCACTCACGAATCATTAACCTGAATACGTTCAGCGGGATTCGTTCTCTTGCTGCCTGGCTGCACCTGTAATGACTTTGGGCATCGGCATTATTAATGCAATCAACGCGCTTAAAAATATCACAATTAGGCTGCTCGTGGCGAATGGCTGGCTATCAGCGAGCAATAAAGGTTAGGTATTTTCATGCATAATTTCTTGTGGATAGCTTTTGGCCCAAGCTTCAAAACCACCGTCAATACTGTAAACCGCTTCAAAGCCTTGTTGGAGCAAATATTGCGCCGCACCTTTGCTGCTGTTGCCGTGGTAGCACATTACCATCACCGGCTGCTCAAAATCGGTTTGCTGCATAAAGGAATGTAAGCTGCTATTGGTCAGATGGAATGCCTCTGGCGCATGTCCGGCCTCATAACTTTGTGGATCGCGGATATCAACTAACACTGCCTGGTTTTCTTTCAAGCGGGTATGTGCCTGCTCAACACTGATTGTCTCAAACTGTTCCATTTTTTTGCCCTAATACAGGTGAGTCATATTTATACGTCATTGTAAGCGATTTTTGGTTAATAAAAACCAACAAGTTATATAGGGTTATGCTTATCACACGCGATGTTTCTATTTTATAAATTAAGGGGGTTTACAAAAGAATTTTTAGGTGTGAAGGGTAGTCTTATATGAAATAGACTCAGAGGCGTTTATTATGGGTGACATAACAACCGGGTATTTTGCCAACCACAAGTTAAATATGAATGACATAAATTCCCTTCAAAATAGTCCAGAGACTTTTAAACCTCAATTGACGATTAAAGAGGCTATTATAGATTTCGTAAGAAAGTTATTGTTTCTTGATACAAAAAGTCATGCACTATCTGATCTGAATAAGTACCTATATGAAAATCATCTAGCACATAGCCCAATAGAAATATTAACTATTTTTGATAAGCTATTGCCGGATAAAATAAAAAACAGCATGAGTTTTTTTATTCATTACGAAAACGATGATAAGAAGATAAAAAATCTGGAGATAGTTTGCAATGGTAAATTTTTAAAAATAGAACCTGAACAGTGCTGGCTCACAATAGCAGATAAAGAAATAATGGAAAATTCAGTGTTTAATATTTATGAAGTGACTGATAAAGCAAGTAATGGTTATTCTACCTATGAAAATGGTAAAGTATATAGTGAAATATCCAGAGAAGCTTTCATTAAGCATGAGGTAATTATACTTATTGATGAGTGGTTAATTGCAAATGAATATGATAAGAAAAGTTATAATGCGTTTCTAATGACTAATATATACACCAGTGAGATTGAACGGTTTGTTTTTCGAGTTGATGGTCATTCTCGATTAGATATATCCCTAAAAGGAGCTGATCATCAATTAATAATGAGTGCTCGTGCTGAATATAGTGCGCAAACAAATGCGAATGCTAGTAACTTCAAGATTAATAATCACTTTACCCTTTGTCCATATTCTGAACTAACTAATGTGATGACAAATATTGATGGTAAATTAAATGCTATCCTAAAAGGGGACTGCCGGCATTATGATCGACAAGAGCGACATGTTTATATTGAGTCAATGTTGACAGAAATAAAAAAACTAAAATTATTAGTCCAATATAATAACATCATAAGAATGATGGGGGTTGAAATAACCTCAGGCGAGGGAAGTGCCGGGTCTACTTCTCAACATTTAAGCGATATATTAAAGAGTGCAGCGTTACTTCATAATAATGAAATTGATATTGCATTTGATCGGCAACAGGCTGGTTTGATTTCTAATAATTTAGATGCGATTAAAAGAAATATAATTACTAAAAAACACGCCTCTGATAATCCAGAAGAAAGAATAAAATATATTGATTTGATTGTTAATGGACTGAGGGAAAAAGAAAGTGACTTTGTGGGTGAAGAAGTAAAAATAGAAAGAGAAAGAATTAAAAAAGAGATACGCAATATTAATATTCTTCATGAATATTGTGGGAAGACCATCGATATGAGCGAAAATATTCTAATCTAAAGAGCTAACTCATCATTATAGAACAGATAAAAAGCAGGGCGTATTCGCCCTGCGACTTAAACATATCCCATCATCTGCAATAAACGTTGCGCCTGCTGTACCGCTTCTTGACGGTGGCCGACACCCAGTTTTTGATACAAATTGCGGATATGGGTTTTAATGGTGGTGGCGGCAACATCGAGTTCACCGGCGATTTGATCATTGCTGTAACCGGAGTAAATCAGCCCCAGTACCTGCCATTCGCGTTGAGTTAACGGGCTGGTGCGGATTAATTCCGGCACTTGTGGGTGAGTTAGCAGCTTATCGACGAATATCTCATCAAAATGGGCGAATTTATGCCGATGATGCTGATTAATGTCTTTGAGGATCCGCTGGGCACGGTGCTGTTCTAACTCGGGTAAGGCATTTAGCTGAATCAGTTGCCGCAGCTGTTGTGCCATGGCTTCACCTTCAATAACAAAGTGGCTGATAAAACCGGTACGATTAGCTAATGATAGTGATTCAATCAGCGTTTTTTGCGCCTCACTTTTACGTTCTGTTTGCCAGTAAAGTGTGTTACTTAACAATAGATTACGATTAAGGTCACTGGTTAGTCGCAGGCGGCGGGCGTTCTCATTGAGCTCATCCAGTACCACTTCTGCTTCATTGTAGCGGCCCAACATAATCTGTATTCGGGCAATATTACGCCACTGACCCTGTAAAAAGTGATTATCGGCCATCCCTGGTTTTTCCGCCTGACGTAACCAGTTAGCTGCCGCGACTTTATCTCCGGTCATCTGCCAGTGAATGACCCGTGGTTTGTCAGCATTGGTTATCCAGTCGAGGTGATACTGGCTGCCGTGTTGTAGCGCCTCGCAGCGCTGAATATACATATTGGCGTTATCCAAGTCCCCACGGGCGAGAGAACATTTTGCCAACATCCCCAGGCACTGTAATTGTTGCTGTGGCTGGTAGTTAACTAATATTGCAATCCCTTTGCGCGCGGCTTCTTCGGCTTCATCCAGCCGTGACCATGACCAAAGCACCTGAGAGCGAATACGCAGCAAGAATTCATGCATTGGTAACTGTTCAAGATGCTGTTCATTAATTAATTCAAAGGCTTTATCTTGGGTCTCATAGGCCGCTTGCAGGAATCCTTGAGCAATCAGAATCTCACTTTGTTGCAATAAAGCCCATAATGCATAGTGATAGGCTTCGTGGCGGCGAGCCATTTGTTCAGTTTGCTGCATCATCGGCAGCGCGCGACTAAGCTCCCCTTTGCAATGGTGAACTTCTCCGGTGACAGAGGTGGCGACAATCCGGCTGTAGAAGTTAGCCATCGGCAGAATTTTCAGTGCATCTGCCGCCAGTTTTTCTGCTTCATCCGGTTTGCCAGCATTGATAGCAACCTGGGCGCGCAGCGCATTAAATTCAGCGCGTAAAATCTCATCGATAGGGATTTTCCTGTCCAACATGGCCGATTCTGCCCGTTCAAGCAGGGTATTTACTTCACCATAGCGATGTTGGCTTTGCGCCAGCCAGGCCTGCAATAATGCCAGTTCAGGGTTTTGTACCAATAAAGAATAAGGCAGCGCGACCAAACATTGTTCCAGCAACGCCAGTTCGCTGTGATTAAACAGCGCCCAAGCATGTTGCAGCAAAATATCACGTAGCATACCGACATCACCGGAGGCCAATGCGTGGTGAATAGCTTCGGCGGGATAGCCCAGCGCCATCCAGCCCTCAGCGGCGGCATGGTGTAATTCCGGGAGTTCCAGAGCCAATTCCCATTGGCAGCGCTGACGTAAGAAAGTGGCAAATAATGGATGGAAACAGAACCATTCGCCACTATCATCCATGCGATGAATAAATAATCCTTGCCGCTCTAATTCCTCCAGCCGCTGCTGACCATTATCTTCACCGGTCAGGCGGACAATCAGCGCATCATTCATGGAACGTAATACTGAGCAGCGCAGCAGAAAGGCGCGGGAATCACTATCAACCTGATCCAGCACCTCATCAACCAAATAATCTGACAAATGGCTGGCATTCAGCCCCGCCAGACGTTTTGCCGATTTTTGTGCCGAGGAGTTTGGCTGACGTGAGGATAGCGCGATCAGCTGTAACGCCGTCGCCCAACCTTCAACCTCATCACAGAGCCGGCTGCTATCACCTTGTTCCAGTGGCACAGATAAGCGGCATTCGAAGAATTGCTGGGCTTCCTGATGATTAAATGCCAACTGTTGCATCCCCAGCTCCAGCAACTGGTCGCGCACCCGCAGGTTAGCAATACCCAGAGGTGGCAAGGTGCGGGAGAGCAGGATTAAGGTTAAATTTTCTGGCTGATGGCGCAGGAAAAACCGCATTGCTTCATGAATGGCGTCATTGGTAATCAGATGGTAATCATCAATAACCAGATAAAGCGGGCCGTGCCAATCAGACAGCTCAATAAATAATTGTGCAAACAGAGCAGAAAGGTTGGCGTATTGATGTTTTTGGCTCAGCGCTTCACTTTTACTGCAATGACCGCCGGTGGCCAATTGGGCGGCGGCAATCAGATAGCTGGCAAAACGTTCCGGCTGATTGTCACTTTCATCCAGAGAATACCAGCCGAGATCAGACTGGTCGGCGGCCCACTGCGCTATCAATGTGGTTTTACCGTACCCAGCTGGGCAATTTATTAATGTCAGGCGATAATTTGCTACACCGGATAACTTAACCAACAGACGGTCGCGTATCACGGTATTTTGCAGCCGTACCGGGCGGCTTAGTTTTGAGGGGATCAGCATACTGTGTCCGGTTTAAAAGAGATCCGGTGAAAAGACGTCCTGACGGTTGTTATGTCCATTTGTAGTGAAATGTTACAGGCATTCATAAGAGTAATTATTTTTAGCCTCGTAATTAATCAGCACTGCTAAGGTCTGATAACAGCCATATTAATGCAATAAAGATAATGTTTCCTATGGCTGTAAGTTGCACCGGATCACAATTTTAGCTACGCCCTGCAACTCATCCCCAGCTAAGCCCCTGGCAGGATGATGCTCTTGTCCGCGCTCATTGGCAGGATAAGGGTAAAATTACCCAACTCACAGGATAGAGACTTCCCTATGTCACAGCCTATGCTTAAAAAGGACGATTTTCTGGCCGCACTGACCCGCCAGTGGCAGCGCTTTGGCTTAACCTCTGCTCAGCAAATGACCCAACACCAATGGTGGGAAGCGGTTAGCGCAGCTTTAGCTGAGCAGTTAGCGGCTCAGCCCGCGCCAGGTAAAACCAAAAAGGTACAGCGCCATGTTAACTACATTTCGATGGAGTTTTTAATTGGTCGTTTAACGGCAAATAACCTGATTAACCTGGGGTGGTATGACCAAGTGGAGGCTCTGCTGGCTGAACAGCAGATTAACCTGAGTGACCTGCTGGAGCAGGAAACCGACCCGGCATTGGGTAATGGCGGCTTAGGGCGTCTTGCGGCCTGTTTCCTGGATTCAATGGCGACAGTTGAGCAACCGGCCACCGGTTATGGTCTGAATTATCAATACGGTTTGTTCCGCCAATCTTTCAGTGAATGTAAACAACAGGAAGCGCCGGACAATTGGCAGCGCGAGAGCTACCCGTGGTTCCGCCACAATGCCGCCCTGGCGGTAGATGTCGGTTTTGGTGGCAAGCTGGAGAAACAGGCCGATGGCCGCCAATTGTGGCGTCCGGACTTTAGCATTCGTGGTGAAGCTTGGGATTTACCGGTGCTAGGTTTTCGCAATGGTGTCACTCAGCCGTTGCGTTTATGGCAGGCGACCCATCAGCATCCATTTGATTTAACAAACTTTAATGACGGAAAGTTCCTGCTGGCAGAACAAAAGGGTGTTGAAGCAGAAAAACTGACCAAAGTATTATATCCGAATGATAATCATCTGGCCGGCAAGCGCCTGCGGTTGATGCAGCAATATTTCCAGTGCGCCTGTTCTGTTGCCGATATCTTGCGAAAACACCACCTGGCCGGCCGTAAATTAGCTGAATTGCCAGACTATGAAGTGATTCAGCTGAATGATACCCACCCAACTATCGCCATTCCTGAAATGCTGCGCGTGTTGCTGGATGAGCATCAGCTAGATTGGGATGCGGCCTGGGCTATCACCAGCAAAACCTTTGCCTATACCAACCATACTCTGATGCCAGAAGCGCTGGAGTGCTGGGATGAAAAACTGGTGCGCAGCTTGCTGCCACGCCATTTTGTTATCATCAAGCAGATCAATGCGCAGTTTAAGAAGTTGGTCGCCAAACAATGGCCGGGGGATGACAAGGTGTGGGCCAAGCTGGCAGTGCACCATGATAAACAGGTGCGGATGGCGAATTTATGTGTCGTCAGCGGCTTTGCCGTCAATGGCGTAGCACAGTTGCATTCTGATTTGGTTATCAAAGACTTGTTCCCTGAATACTACCAATTATGGCCGAATAAATTCCATAACGTTACTAATGGTATTACCCCGCGCCGGTGGTTGAAGCAATGTAACCCGGCACTCTCTACTCTGATTGATGACACGCTAAAAGTAGAATGGGCGAATGATTTAGATGCATTAGCGGGGCTTGAGCCTTTTATCGCGGATAAAGCCTTTTGCCAGCGCTATCAGCAAATCAAATATGACAACAAAGTTAAGTTGGCTGAATATGTTAAGCGCGTAATGGGGATAACCATTAACCCGGATGCCATCTTTGATGTGCAGATCAAGCGGTTACATGAATATAAACGCCAACATTTGAACCTGTTGCACATTCTTTCGTTATATCGCCAGATTCGTGACAATCCGAACTTGGATATGGTTCCGCGTGTTTTCCTGTTTGGGGCGAAGGCCGCGCCGGGTTATTATTTAGCCAAGAATATAATCTATGCTATTAATCAGGCCGCTGAGAAGATCAACAATGATCCGATCGTAAAAGATCGCCTGAAAGTGGTCTTTATCCCAGATTACCGTGTTTCGGTTGCGGAATTGATGATCCCAGCGGCAGATGTGTCTGAGCAGATTTCAACCGCCGGTAAAGAAGCCTCCGGTACCGGTAATATGAAATTGGCCCTGAATGGGGCACTAACCGTGGGCACATTGGATGGTGCTAACGTAGAAATTGCTGAACAAGTAGGCGATGAGAATATCTTTATTTTCGGCAATACTGTTGAGCAAGTGAAAGCCATTCTGGCCAAAGGCTATCAGCCGAAAAAATATCTGAAAACTGATAAACACCTGAAGAGTATTCTGGATGAATTAGCCAGCGGGGCATTCAGCGACGGTGATAAACACGCATTTGACATGATGCTGCATAGCTTGTTGGAAGGGGGCGACCCTTATCTGGTATTGGCTGATTTTGCTTCATATTGTCAGGCTCAGAAGCAAATCGATACCCTGTACCGCGATAAGGATGAATGGACTCGCCGTACCATCCTTAACACTGCCCGGGTAGGGATGTTCAGTTCTGACCGTTCAATTCGCGATTACCAACAGCGAATCTGGCAAGCCAAACGTTAAGGAGAAGACTGCATGGATCGTAAATCGCTCGATCAAGCAGCAACACTGGCAGGAATATCTGCCAGCTATATTAATGCGCATGGTAAGCCGCAAGCTATTTCGCCGGAAACTAAGCAGCAATTATTGGCGGCGATGGGGCGCTTGCATGCGCCCCAGGAGACTCAGGTAGAAAAAGCCCCATTACCGGTCGTGAAAATCTTTACTTTTGGCAGCCCAATGCAGTTGCCAATGGCGGGTTCGGGCGATTATCACTGGCAGCTACAAACCGAAAAAGGTGAATTACATCAAGGGCGTATCAGTGCCAAAAAAACGCTAACATTGCCGGCATCTTTGCCGCAAGGTTATCACCGTTTGGTACTGGAGCAGGGCTTACAACAGTGGCAGTGCTCAGTTATTGTAGCGCCAAAACGTTGCTATGAGCCAGATGCCTTGCTGGCAGGGAAAAAGCTCTGGGGCGCTTGTGTGCAGCTTTACACCCTGCGTTCTGAACATAACTGGGGTATTGGTGATTTTGGTGATTTAAACCAGATGCTGGAGCAGGTCGAAGAGCGCGGCGGGGCCTTTATTGGCCTCAATCCGATTCATGCGCTGTATCCTGCTAATCCACAAAGTGCCAGCCCTTATAGCCCCTCATCCAGACGTTGGCTGAATGTGATTTATATCGACGTAAATCGCGTGGATGAATTTAAGCACAGTGAAGCCGCACAACTCTGGTGGCATAAGCCACAGACACAAGCCAGCTTGGCCAGTATCCGGGCCAGCGAATGGGTTGATTATCCGCAGGTTATGCAGCTGAAATTAACTGCATTGCGTTTGGCATTTCCTTTGTTTACTGCCCGCAAAGCAAAAGATACCCGGATGCAGGCATTTCATAAGTTTGTTGAGCAAGGCGGCAGTAGCTTGCATCAACAAGCCGCTTTTGATGCCCTTCATGCCCATTTAAGTGAAAATGACCCCATGATGTGGGGCTGGCCAGTGTGGCCGGAAAAATATCGTAATGGTCACAGCAGTGCTGTGGCTGAGTTCTGTCGCGAGCATGTGCAGGAAGTGAATTTCTATCTGTGGCTACAGTGGTTGGCCGCCAGCCAGTTTGATGACTGTTTCCGCGCCAGCCAATCGCGCAAAATGCCACTGGGTTTATACCGTGATTTGGCGGTTGGTGTGGCGGAAGGCGGGGCTGAAACCTGGTGTGATCGCGAATTATATTGCCTTAAAGCCTCCGTGGGGGCACCGCCTGATATTTTAGGGCCTTTGGGTCAGAATTGGGGGTTGCCACCAATGGATCCGCACGTCATGGTGGCCCGTGCTTATCAGCCTTTCATTGATTTGCTGCGCGCCAATATGACCAGTTGCGGCGCGCTGCGTATTGACCATGTAATGGCTTTATTGCGCCTCTGGTGGATACCTTATGGCCAGACTGCTGATCACGGCGCTTATGTAAAATATCCGGTGGATGATCTGCTGGCGATATTGGCTCTGGAGAGTCAGCGCCACCACTGCATGGTGATTGGCGAGGATTTGGGCACAGTTCCGGTAGAGATTGTTGGCAAGCTGCGCGACAGCGGCGTGTATTCCTACAAAGTGCTGTATTTTGAGCATGACAGTGAGAACACCTTCCGTGCGCCGCAATCTTATCCGGTACAAGCTATGGCCACCATTACGACCCATGACTTACCGACATTGCGCGGTTATTGGCAAAGTGATGATTTGACGCTGGGGAATAAGCTGGGGCTCTATCCGGACCAACAGATATTGAAACAGCTTTATCTGGATAGAGAGCGCGCGAAGCAAGGTTTGCTGGAAGGGCTGCATCATTATGATTGTGTGCCAAAGAAAGTGGGCCATAAGGCATCGTTGCTGGCAATGAGCCCGGTGCTTAATCGCGGATTACAGCGTTATGTTGCGGACAGCGCCAGCGCGCTATTAGGTTTACAGCCAGAAGATTGGTTAGATATGGCAACGCCGGTCAACATCCCTGGAACCAGTGATGAATATCCTAACTGGCGGCGCAAGTTAAAAGTAAGCTTGGAAGAGATGTTTGCCGACAGCCAGGTTAATCTTTTATTGAAAGATTTGGATAAGCGGCGCAAGAAGGTTTCTGCGGGGTAATCTAAATACTATTTGATGTGACTTTAGGGTGAGTAATCGCCCTAAAGTGACTGACAAATCTGTTTTATAGAACAGTGAGTGAAGGGTTTACCGCACTTACGAGCACTTCGGCAGCTCACGCCGCTACGACCCAAACGTGATGTTTTTCCCTTCATTTGATATCTAACTTTGCCAGTATTGAAAAAACGATTAGCCAAAGTCATTGGTGTTACAGCAAGGCAGCAAACGAACAAATCCCGATGAGCTTATTGATGTAAGCCAACTACAGGCCAGCAATTCGGGTGAGTGAGAGTTGCTAACACCGCGGTAGAGCTGAGGATGCGGGCTAATGAGTCATGTGAAAACGATTAGCCAAAGTCATTGGTGTTACAGCAAGGCAGCAAACGAACAAATCCCGATGAGCTGACCAAGGTCAGTGATTCGGGTGAGTGAGAGCCGCTAACACCGCTGTAGCACCAAGGACGCAGGATAATTAGTAGTAAGAGTGCTCGCCGCGCTGATGCTCGGTCAAATCCCTGACACCCTTCAATTCTGGGAATTTCTGCAACAGTTCTTTCTCGATGCCTTCTTTCAACGTCACATCGACCATAGAACAACCGTTACAGCCACCGCCAAATTGCAGGATAGCCAGTGCATCTGGCGTTATTTCCATCAAGGTCACACGACCGCCGTGACCCGCTAATTGTGGGTTAATTTGTGATTGCAGCACATATTCAACTCGCTCCATCAGCGGTGCTGTGTCATCCACTTTACGCATTTTGGCATTCGGTGCTTTCAGGGTTAGCTGAGAACCTAGCTGGTCAGTAACAAAGTCAATTTCAGCATCTTCCAGATAAGGTTTGCTGAGTTCATCAATATAAGCTGACAACTGTTCAAATTTCAGTTCAGTATCTGTTGCTTCAACCGCATCCGGTGGGCAGTAAGACACACCGCACTCAGCGGTTGGGGTACCCGGATTGATAACAAATACACGGATTTGGGTGCCTTCTTCTTGATTTGCCAACAGTTTGGCAAAATGAGATTGTGCTGCGTCTGTTATTGTGATCATGGCATCTGCTCAATAGTTGACTATTCTTGTCGGTTATAATACGCCCATTGTTAGGGTGACTACAAGGTTCGGCAGATACACCAAACCTGTAATGAGGCAATCCCCTTAGCCCATAATAGCTTGGCAATCTCATTCAGTGTACTGCCAGTGGTCACAACATCATCCAGCAAAGCAATATGTTGACCATGAACAGGTTCCAAACAGCGAAATATTCCGCGCATATTTTTACGCCGTGCAGAGGCATTTAATTGCTGCTGGGCTGGCGTCGCGCGAATACGCTGTAAGGTCGTGTGGCTATAATGGCAGCCAAGCCAATGCGCCAATGGCCGTGCTAACAAGTCTGTTTGGTTATAACCACGACGCCAGCACCGCCAGCGGTGCAGTGGCACACTGATAATTCTGTCCGGTTTGCTGACCAGACCCAAACGGCGGGCATCGAGCCAGCGCAGTAATAATAAACGTGCCAATACTGGTGCCAGTGGGGTTACACCGCTAAATTTTAGCTTTTTTATCAATTGATTCAATGGGGGCGCATAATCACTAACAAAAGTGAGACTTCCCCAGCGCGGCGGTTGGATCAGGCAGCGGCCACAGGGCAAAACCGGGTTGCTACTTAGCAAACCGCAGCAAGGGCAACAGGGCGGTAATTTGGGCAAATGACGGCGGCAGTAGCAACAAATACCGTGCTTAGGGTGATATAAAGGCTGCTGGCATAGCCAACACTGGCTGACGATGGTTAGCATAGACATCTTCCTTGATGAACAATTCTATCCCCTGCTATCTGGCACGATGGTGGGGATATAAAGAGCTAAGACGACAGGATACTAGCGCATGAAACAACTGTATTGGAACATCTGCGGCACAGGCGATCGCGATCTTGTGCTGCTGCACGGATGGGGGCTGAACGCGGAGGTATGGCATTGCATAATTGACAGACTTGCGCCGCATTTTCGCCTGCATCTGGTTGACCTTCCCGGCTATGGCCGCAGTAACGCATTTTCTGCTATGTCATTGTCTGAGATGGCTGAAATTGTCGTACAGCAAGCACCGCAACAGGCGCTATGGCTGGGGTGGTCGATGGGCGGGCTGGTTGCCAGCCAGATAGCATTGAGCTATCCAGAGCGCGTTCAAGGGCTAATAACAGTTTCATCCTCTCCGTGCTTTACCGCTCATGAAGAGTGGCCGGGGATCCGCCCTGAAGTATTAGCCGGGTTTGAGCAACAGCTCAGTGAGGATTTTCAGCGCACAGTGGAGCGTTTCTTGGCGTTGCAAACATTAGGAACTGAAAGCGCCCGTCAGGATGCCCGCTTACTGAAAGCGGTGGTGCTGCAACATCAGATGCCCGCGGTTGAGGTACTGACTGGCGGGTTAGATATTTTGCGCACCTCCGATTTGCGCTCGGCACTGGCACAGTGTTCCCTGCCTTTTTTGCGGATTTATGGTTATCTGGATGGGCTGGTGCCGCGCAAAGTGGCCTCATTGTTAGACCGCGAATGGCCGGGGACGCAATCAGTGATAATGCCAGGGGCCGCTCACGCGCCGTTTGTTTCTCATCCTGATGATTTTTCTAACTTAATTTTAGATTTCGCCCAGCAACATAACCGCTGAAATAACCGAATCATGAGTTGGGCGCGATGTGATAAATCACCGTGTTGCACTGAGCCTGCCCCTCGGGGCATTGCTTGCAGCTGCCGGTCAGGCAACCGCGATTATCTTGCTCAATACGTTCAAGCTTGCCCATGGCCGTCAGCTTTTCCAGCATGGCTTCAACCAAGGGCAAGGGCATAGCGAATTGATGGCTCAGCTGATGTGCATCAGCACTGCCATTGAGGGCGATTGCATCGCGCAATTGCAGTAGGCTGGCCATGATATATCCTCAATTGTTATCCGGTTTAGTGGCAGTCATTACCTGAGCTTTGGCAGCAACTGACGGGCGCACTGTTGGCCAATCTCAGGGTGACTCGGCTACGAGCACGGCGTAAGCCAAACAAGATGGCGGCATTAATAATAATGACCAACGCAATAATGCCGAGGCTTTGCTGCGGGTGGTCACCAAAGGTGGCGGCTTGGTAGAACAAGGTCGCCAGGGAGTAAGCGACATTCAGCCCCCAGAGTATTGAGAAGGTCATCCAGCCGCGGCTGGTTTCCCGCGCAATCGCCCCCATCACTGAGACACAAGGCACGTACAGCAGCACGAAAATCAGATAGCTGTAAGCGGAAATACTGGAGCCGAACTTACTGCTCATCATCCCCATAGAACCCGCGGCCATTTCGCCATCACCTTTGCTGGCTTCAATAGGGTTAGATAGCACGCTGAGGCTAAAGGTGTCTTTTAACCCTTGCCAGGTGGTATCAACCGCTCCGGCCAATTCACCCAGTAAATTGAAGTTTTCAGCATCAAAGGGTTCATTTTTAATCTGCTCGGCGGTGTACAAGGTATTCAATGTGCCGACCACCACTTCTTTCGCCATCGCCCCGGTCACCAGGCCAACAGTCGCTTGCCAGTTATCGGTATGAACGCCCATTGGCATCAGTAGCGGGGTGAGCACTTTACTGACCGACGCCAGCGCCGAGTCATTGATGCTATCCACGGGTTTGCCGCTGAAAGAAAAACTATTCAAGCCACCAATGAAAATACTGGCAATAACAATGACTTTCCCGGCCCGTAGGACAAAGCCTTTCAGCCGCTGCCAGGTTTGCAATAACAAGCTTTTGAGATGGGGCACATGGTAAACCGGCAACTCCATCACAAAAGGAGAGGCTTCGCCGCGCATAATGGTGTGTTTCAGTACCAAGCCGGTGAGGATGGCGACGGCAATGCCCAGTAAATAGAGAGAGAAAACAATGCTGGCCCCATCTTGCCCAAAGAATGCAGCGGCAAATACGGCGAAAATAGCCAGCCGTGCACCACAGGACATAAAAGGTGCCATCATGATGGTAATCAGGCGCTCGCGTTGGGCATCCAGTGTCCGTGCGCCCATAATTGAGGGCACATTGCAGCCGAAGCCAACAATCAGCGGTACGAATGATTTACCCGGCAATCCCAATGCCTGCATTAGCCTATCCATCACAAATGCGGCGCGGGCCATATAGCCGGAGTCTTCCAGAAAGGAGAGGAACAAATACATCATGCCAATTTGCGGCACCAGCGGCAGCACGGTGTTAATGCCGCCACCAACACCTTGCGCCAGGAAGACAGTCAGCCACTGCGGGAAATGCAGGGTATAACCGACCCATTGCAGCCCTTGGATAAAAATAGCCGCAGAGCCAATATCAAAAATAGGCTGTAATGCCCCACCAATATTGATGGCCAGCACGAACATGATGTACATGACAAATAAGAAAATTGGCACCCCTAACCAGCGGTTAAGAATCACTTTGTCGAGTGCTTGAGTCAGGCGGTTTGGCATGGCCTGCTGTGAGTTCCCGACGGTATCGCAGATGCGGGCAATGCTTTGATAGCGGGCATCGGCAATGATGAGTTCGGGATCTTCGTGTTGATGCTGCCGCAGATTTTCACGTGCTTGAGCCACCTGTGACGGCTCAATACCCGCACGGGCCAAGCTGTAAATATCCCCCTCCAGAATTTGCAGCGCCAACCAGCGGCGCTGTTGGCTGGGCCAAGACTCCGGCATGTTTTGTGCCAGCTTCTCCACTTCCGAAAGCAGCACTGGCGGGTAGTCCACCAATGCTTTGAAGGTGACGGGTTGAAACTCATCAATGCTATTTTTTAATTCATTGATACCGCGCCCACGGGTGGAAATCAGCGGAATAACCGGGCAGCCCAATTGCTGAGAAAGTGCAGCAATATCAATATCAATATGCTGACTTTTGGCGATATCCAACATATTGAGTGCCAGAATGCAGGGGATGCCCAACTCGATCAGTTGCAGTGTCAGGTAGAGATTGCGTTCCAGATTGGCGGCATCAACCACATTAATTAGCAGATCAGCTTCGCCGCTTAAAATATAATGGCAGGCTATTTGCTCATCCAGCGACGTTTGCTCGGAAATGGTGGTCAGCGAGTAAGTTCCCGGCAGGTCAACCAAAGTCACCTGATGCTGTGCGGTGCTAAAATGGCCTTCTTTGCGCTCTACAGTGACCCCAGCCCAGTTACCGACCCGCTGACGAGCACCAGTTAGCTGGTTGAAAAGGGTGGTTTTACCCGCATTGGGGTTGCCTATCAGGCCGATGGTGAGTGCTTTCATTTTCCAACGTGATATCAATAGATTAAGACGGTGCTGGGCGAGTTTAATTCATCATCCAGCAGACAGAATAAGACGTTGACCTGAAACGCTAGGGCTGTAGGTCGAGTGTCAGTAGGTCTAAATCCTTTTTGCGCACCACCAGACTGACCCGACGGGTTTCTATCTGAATGGGGTCACCTAATGGCGCGAGGCGCACAACATTAAATGAAGAGCCGGGTAACATACCCAAGGACAATAGTTTCTGCCGATAAGCCGGGCTAATTTCAGGTGAGAAGCCAATAATTTTGTAGGAGCGTTGTGGGATCAAATGCATAGCAACCTCTTGTTACCCTTCGGGTTTGAAGCCCTGGGGTGTTAGCTACTCTCACTCACCTGAATCACTTATTTCAGTAATCACTACAGGATGAGTTCGCTGGTGGCCTATCTACAACGTCAATGATTTTGGCTATTCGTGGTGATTAATAGCGTACCAAAATTCAGAGTGATATCAGGCTAATTAATAATGAGTTAAATAATAATAGTAAGAATCGTTTTCATATTCAACTCAGACAAAATACTAAAAAGTAAGCATCTGTTGTGATTTGATTTTTATAATTAATGAGTCTGATTTCTATTTATGCTTGTTTTACCACCAAATCAGCATAATCGCAAATGCGAATAAGAGGTTAAATCAGTTAACTAAATGTTTCTATAAGTCTCTGTCTATACTGACGAATACCAATAGTTAACCTCACTATTTCACTATGATCTGAATCAAGTCTTGCGCGGGTTTTAATTAACCCACAGAATGTTATCGTAATTATTTATAAGTTAAGTGTGATAGCAGGACGAATTAACCAGGATATTAATTAAATGTGATTTCTGTCAGATTTAACATTCCTGATCCAGTGAAGTTACACCGTGAAATAAAAGAATTGCGTGCTAATTAATTTTAAAAAAATTTTACAAAATCACCGAAAAAAAGCATGAAAAAGCCGGTGGGAAAATAAAAAAGGGCCACAAAAAGTGACCCTTAACTCAGTTAGTTGCCTTTTTAAAGCTATTTACTTTTTAAAAGCCACTAGCGTTTTTTAAACGCCGCCGCCAGCGCGTCACTCATGGCGCTGTTATTGCCCGAATTACTGTTATTGCCCGAGTGACTGTCTGCTCGGCCTTTAGCGGGAGCGCGGTTATTGCTGTCATTGCTGTTGCGCGGGCGGCTGGCTCCGCGATTATCGCTATTGGTGCTGGCTCGGTTTTCACCACCACCACGGCGCGAGCCGCTTTCACCCGGCTGCTCATCAAGGCGCATGGTCAGGGCAATGCGCTTGCGCTGCAAATCCACTTCCATCACTTTGACTTTGACGATATCCCCAGCTTTCACCACTTTATGCGGGTCGTCGACAAACTTATCGGCCAGTGACGAGATATGCACCAAACCATCTTGGTGGACACCAATATCCACAAAAGCACCAAAGTTAGTCACGTTAGTGACTGAGCCTTCGAGGATCATCCCCGGAGTCAGGTCATTGAGTGTCTCAACGCCTTCAGCAAAGGTCGCCGTTTTAAACTCAGGACGTGGGTCACGGCCCGGTTTTTCCAGCTCGCGCAGGATATCGGTGACGGTCGGCACGCCAAAACGCTCGGTGGTAAAATCGCGGGCATTAAGATTGCGTAAGGCGGCTGAATTGCCCATTAAGTCCTGCAACGCCTGCTCGGTTGCCGCCAAAATGCGCTCGACTATCGGATAGGCTTCCGGATGCACCGTGGATGCATCCAGCGGGTTATCCCCGTGATTGATGCGCAAGAAACCGGCGCACTGTTCGAAAGCTTTTGGCCCCAAACGGCTGACTTTCAGTAATTGTTCGCGGTTATGGAAGCGGCCATTCTCATCACGCCAGTTAACAATATTCTGCGCCATCATGCGGGTTAAACCTGCCACTCGGGTCAGTAAGGGCACTGACGCGGTGTTCAAATCTACCCCGACGGCATTTACGCAGTCTTCTACCACGGCATCCAGCTTTTTCGCCAGCTGGCTTTGGCTGACATCATGCTGATACTGGCCGACCCCAATGGATTTCGGATCAATTTTAACTAATTCAGCCAGTGGGTCTTGCAGCCGACGGGCAATAGAAACCGCACCACGGATAGAAACGTCCAAGTCCGGGAATTCCAGCGCGGCCAGCTCAGAGGCGGAGTAAACCGATGCGCCGGCTTCACTGACAATGACTTTTTGCGCCGTTACCGCCGGATACTGTTGTTGCAGCTCAATAAAGAAGCGCTCAGTTTCCCGCGAGGCCGTGCCATTACCGATAGCCACCAGCTCAACCTGATGTTTAATGCACAAGGCCGCCACCACCGCTGCGGCTTTGGCGGCCTGCCCGGTATGAGGGTAAATGGTATCGAAGGCCACCAGCTTACCGGTAGCATCAACCACCGCGACTTTCACCCCAGTGCGCAGACCGGGATCAAGCCCCATAGTAGCGCGCATCCCTGCCGGTGCTGCCATCAGCAAATCTTGCATGTTACGGGCGAAAACATTGATTGCTTCGTCTTCGGCGCGCTCACGCAAAGTGCTCATCAGCTCGGTTTCCAGATGCAACAGCACTTTGATACGCCATGTCCAGTTGACCACGGCTTTACGCCAGCTGTCGGCGGGGGCGTTATTCAGTCGCAAATCCAGGTGATTAATAATAATCTGCTCGCCCTGACTTTCGCGCGGCGGCTCGTCAAACTGGGGATCAGGATTTAGCGCCAGTTGCAGTACACCTTCATTACGGCCACGGAACATTGCCAATGCGCGGTGAGATGGCACTTGGGCGATAGGTTCGTGGTGGTCGAAATAATCGCGAAATTTTGCCCCTTCCTGCTCTTTACCTTCCACCACTTTTGACACTAACTGGGCGTTTTTCCACAGGTATTGCCGCACTTTGGCCAGCAAAGTGGCATCTTCGGCAAAACGTTCCATCAGGATATAGCGCGCGCCATCCAGTGCCGCTTTGGTATCAGCAACCCCTTTATCAGCATCAATATAGGCGAGAGCCACCTGTTCTGGGGTTTGTTGCGGGTCATTCCATAAGCTGTCTGCCAAGGGCTCCAGACCGGCTTCAATCGCAATCTGCCCACGGGTGCGGCGTTTGGGTTTATAAGGAAGATATAAATCTTCCAGCTCGGTTTTACTCATAGTGCCTTTGATGGCACCGGCTAGCTGCTCGGTGAGCTTGCCTTGATCTTCAATTGATTTAAGAATGGTTTGGCGGCGATCTTCAAGTTCGCGCAAGTAGCCCAAACGGCTTTCCAACTGGCGCAATTGGGTATCATCCAACCCGCCGGTAACTTCCTTACGATACCGTGAAATAAAAGGCACGGTATTACCTTCATCCAGCAGGCGTATTGCGGAGATAACTTGTTCCGGTCGCGCCTGTAGTTCGCTTGCAATTATGCGGCTCAGTTGTTCATTCATAAGTCTGATATCAATTAGTGAGTAGGAAAAATGGCAGAAGGTAGTTATACGGATTGCCCGGATAAATTGCCAGCAGAGCGGTTATCGGGCTTGAGCTAACACGAACTTATCGGTAAAAAGTTAGGGTATAGTGGTGGCATCTATCCCAAAGGGATACTTGGATAACTTTATGTCTAAAAGCAATTATATAACCCGTGAGGGCTGGCAGGCGCTGGACACAGAGCTGCATTATCTGTGGCGCGAAGAGCGACCGGTCGTGACACAAGCGGTGTCTGAAGCCGCAGCAATGGGCGACCGCTCGGAAAATGCCGAATATATCTATGGTAAGAAGCGCCTGCGAGAAATTGATCGTCGGGTGCGGTTTTTGACTAAGCGATTGGAAGTACTGAAGATTGTCGATCCAGACCCACGCCAGGAAGGGAAAGTGTATTTCGGTGCTTGGGTGCGAGTAGAAAATGAATCAGGAGAGCAGCGAATCTTCCGTTTAGTGGGGCCGGATGAGTTTGATCCCGCCAAAAAATGGATTTCTATTGATTCGCCGGTTGCCCGCGCTTTAATTGGCAAACAAGTGGATGATGAAGTGACGGTTCAAACGCCTAATGGCGAAGCAATTTACTGTATTTTAGAAATTCGCTACCGGCCATTTGACGAAAGTGTTGATAATTAGGCACAACAATAAGCTTTGTAACAATTTCGACTAGAATATATACCATAAATAGCTGTCTGTAATACACGTCATACTTCAAGCTGCGTGTGCGTTGACTTCCTTACGTTCACCCCAGTCACTTACTGATGTAAGCCCTGGAGGATTCGTTCAGTTGCCGCCTTCTCACCACTTGAGTTATTTAGGGTATGAAGTGAGTTTTTCTAACAATGCACAGATTCGGGCAATACGTCCTTTGGGAGTAATAAAATGCAAGAGAATCACAAGATTCTGGTCGTTGATGACGATATGCGCCTGCGTGCGCTGTTGGAACGTTACCTAACAGAGCAAGGTTTCCAGGTGCGCAGTGTCGCCAATGCTGAACAAATGGATCGCTTGCTAACCCGTGAGTCTTTCCATTTGATGGTGCTCGACCTGATGTTACCGGGCGAAGATGGCCTGTCTATCTGCCGCCGCCTGCGCAGCCAAAGCAACCCCATGCCGATCATTATGGTGACGGCGAAGGGCGAAGAAGTTGACCGTATCGTCGGGCTGGAAATTGGTGCGGATGATTATATTCCTAAGCCATTTAATCCCCGCGAATTACTGGCACGTATCCGCGCAGTGCTGCGCCGTCAGGCGAACGAATTACCGGGCGCGCCTTCTCAAGAAGAAGCTGTGATTGCCTTTGGCAAGTTCAAACTGAATCTTGGTACTCGCGAGATGTTCCGTGAAGACGAACCTATGCCACTGACCAGTGGTGAATTTGCGGTGCTGAAAGCCTTGGTTAGCCACCCGCGTGAGCCGCTATCCCGCGATAAACTCATGAATCTGGCACGGGGCCGCGAATACAGCGCCATGGAACGTTCGATTGATGTGCAGATTTCACGTCTGCGCCGCATGGTAGAAGAAGATCCAGCTCACCCGCGCTATATCCAAACCGTTTGGGGCTTGGGTTACGTCTTTGTGCCGGACGGCAGTAAAGCATGAGGCGATGGCGCTTTTCTCCGCGTAGCTCATTTGCCCGAACCTTATTACTGATTGTGACCTTGCTGTTTGTCAGCTTGGTCACGACGTATTTGGTGGTGCTAAATTTCGCCATTTTGCCCAGTTTGCAGCAGTTTAATAAAGTATTGGCTTATGAAGTTCGTATGCTGATGACTGACCGGCTGCAACTGGAAGATGGCACGCTACTTGAAGTCCCGCCGGCGTTTCGGCGTGAGATTTACCGTGAATTGGGGATTTCGCTTTATACCAATGCTGCGGCTGAGGAAAGTGGCCTGCGCTGGGCACAGCATTACAAGTTTCTCAGTGACCAGATGGCCCAGCAATTGGGTGGGCCAACGGATGTTCGGGTTGAGGTCAATAAAAACTCCCCGGTTGTCTGGCTAAAGACGTGGTTGTCGCCGGATATCTGGGTGCGGGTGCCATTAACCGAAATTCATCAGGGCGATTTCTCGCCATTGTTCCGCTATACCCTGGCAATTATGTTACTGGCAGTCGGCGGTGCCTGGCTGTTTATCCGCATCCAAAATCGGCCCTTGGTCGAGCTTGAGCACGCGGCTGTGCAAGTCGGGAAGGGTATTATTCCGCCGCCGTTGCGCGAATATGGGGCATCGGAGGTGCGTTCCGTTACTCGGGCATTTAACCAAATGGCCGCTGGCGTGAAGTTGTTGGCGGATGACCGGACATTACTCATGGCCGGGGTTAGCCACGACTTACGGACTCCGTTGACCCGAATCCGTCTGGCGACCGAAATGATGAGTGAAGCCGACGGTTATCTGTCGGAATCCATCAATAAAGACATTGAAGAATGCAATGCCATTATTGAGCAATTTATTGATTATCTGCGCACCGGACAGGAGATGCCGACTGAGTCGAGTGATCTTAATGCTGTGTTGGGTGAAGTGATCGCAGCAGAAAGCGGTTATGAGCGGGTGATTGAAACTGATTTATGTGATGGTGAAGTCATGGTGGATATCCATCCGTTATCAATTAAACGCGCTTTGGCGAATATGGTGGTGAATGCTGCTCGTTACGGTAATGGCTGGATAAAAGTGAGCAGCGGCACTGAACTTCAGCGGGCCTGGTTCCAGGTTGAAGATGATGGGCCAGGGATTAAGCCGGAAGATTTGAAGCATTTGTTCCAGCCTTTTGTCCGTGGCGATAGCGCGCGGAGCACCAGCGGCACCGGTTTGGGGCTGGCGATTGTTCAACGGATTATTGATGCGCACGCCGGTTCGTTAGAGATTGGCGCCAGTGAACGTGGCGGATTACGGATCCGGGCGTATATTCCGTTGCCATTGGATGTAAAACCGAAATTACCGGTAGTCGTAGGGAACGGGTGATTGGTGGTGAGTTAACTGAGTCACTAATAAAACCCGCTTTTGGCAGCTGAGTCTGCGGGGATAAGGTTGCAGTCAATATTATGTCAACCGAACCAGATAACTCATCGACCCAAATCCGCTATCTCACCGCCCGAAAGCGGCAGCAACTCCCCCAGAAAAAACAAAAGGGGCACTTATTGATGCCCCTTTGTATTTCTATAAAACCAGTTCTAAATCAGACTTTTGGCCCAGCACTGACCAATGCAGCCCCTGCCGGGGTATCTGTATACTTATCGAAGTTAGTGGTAAAACGCTTCGCCAGATCTTCGGCTTTTTCTTGCCACTGCGCGACATCGGCGTAGGTGTCACGCGGGTCAAGGATATCTGGGTTCACGCCCGGTAATGCCATTGGTACTGCCAGATCAAAGATAGGTAAGGTAAAGGTTTCTGCCTTATCAATTTCGCCATTCAGAATGGCATCGATAATCCCTCGGGTATCCTTGATGGAAATACGTTTGCCGGTGCCATTCCAGCCAGTGTTGACCAGATAGGCTTGTGCGCCCACCGCTTGCATACGTTTCAGCAATACTTCTGCGTATTGAGTTGGATGCAGTGATAGGAATGCCGCACCGAAGCAGGCAGAGAAGGTCGGTGTCGGTTCGGTCACACCACGTTCTGTACCCGCCAGTTTGGCAGTAAACCCAGATAAGAAGTGATACTGAGTTTGGCTTGCCGTCAGACGTGATACTGGTGGTAAGACCCCAAATGCATCCGCTGTTAGGAAAATAACCTTAGTAGCATGACCGGCTTTTGAAACCGGTTTTACGATATTTTCGATGTGATAAATTGGGTAAGAAACGCGGGTGTTTTCAGTTTTGGAACCGTCATTAAAATCAACAGTGCCATCTGGCAGAACCACGACGTTTTCCAGCAGCGCATCACGTTTAATGGCGTGATAAATATCGGGCTCTGCTTCTTCAGATAACTTGATGGTTTTGGCGTAGCAGCCACCTTCAAAGTTAAATACGCCGTCATCATCCCAGCCGTGTTCGTCATCGCCAATTAACTTGCGTTTCGGGTCAGTAGACAGGGTGGTTTTACCGGTACCAGACAAGCCGAAGAAGATTGCGACATCGCCTTTTTCACCGACGTTGGCCGAGCAGTGCATAGATGCAATGCCTTTCAGTGGCAGCAGGTAGTTCATCATGGAGAACATACCTTTCTTCATTTCGCCGCCATACCAGGTGCCGCCAATCAGCTGCATACGTTCGGTCAGGTTAAAGGCAACAAAGTTTTCTGAATTCAGACCTTGTTCTTTCCAGTTCGGGTTAGTGCATTTTGCCCCATTCATGACGATAAAATCAGGCTCGAAATGGGCCAGTTCTTCATCTGTTGGGCGGATAAACATGTTTTTAACGAAATGAGCTTGCCAGGCCACTTCTGTAACAAAGCGCACTTGCAGACGGGTATCGGCATTTGCACCGCAGAAGGTATCAACCACAAACAGACGTTTGCCGGACAGTTGCTGGGTAACCAACCCTTTCAGGTGAGCCCAGGTTTCTTGGCTTAGCGGTTTGTTATCATTTTTGCCTTTGCCCTGATCAGCCCACCACACGGTGTCCCGGGTGATATCGTCGCGGACAATATATTTATCTTTTGGCGAGCGACCGGTAAAGATACCGGTATCGACCGCTATTGCTCCTGTGGTGGTGAGGGTTCCGCGCTCGTATCCTTCAAGCGTGGGTTTGGTCTCTTCCTGGAACAGTAAATCATAGCTTGGGTTGTAAACAATCTCGCTGACGTTATGGATGCCATAGGCGGCGAGCTCCTGCGGGGTAATTCCTTTAACACTCATGTCATAACTCCTGGATCGTCAATTTTCTACCAGCGATTGTAAATACTCATCCCTGATTAACAGCGATAGTGTTCAAAGATTTCAACATATGGCCTACATTTCGCTAGGTTATGAGAGATAGAACACGGATTGTAGCAAGAGTGAAACGAGAGAAGGAATAGCTGGGCACGAGTCAGCACCCAGCTATGTATTACCAGAATTAATGAATTTGTTCTGAAGACGGGCTGTTACCGCTCTTTAACGTGGCGATATCTACGGCATCAAACAGGTAGTGGCTGCCGCAATACTCGCAATGCATATCAATATTGCCATCCTGCGCGAGCATTTCGTTGATATCATCTTCAGATAACGTTACTAATGCATCCGCACAACGTGTACGGGAACAGGTGCAACGGAAGCTGACATTTTGCGGTTCATATAACGTCACTTCTTCTTGATGGTATAAACGATACAGCACTTCATTGGCTGGCAGAGTGAATAACTCTTCGGCCTTAATGGTCGCGGTCAGTTGTGCCAGATGATCAAATTCATCTTCATTACGTTCTTCTGCTGGTAGAACTTGCAGCAACATACCGCCAGCAGCAGCTTTACCTGCTACATTGCCGGTGCGAATAAACAGGCGGGTAGGTAACTGTTCAGACTGCATAAAGTAACTTTCCAGACAGGCGGCGATGGTGTCACCTTCCAATGCCACGACACCCTGATAGCGCTCACCTTGCTCAGGTGTAATGGTTATCACCAGATAGGCATTGCCGACCATTTCTTTCAGGGTACTTTCATCGCTGATTTCACCTTTAAAACGGGCGACGCCGCGCATTTCTTGTCGGTTATTGCCGTTAATGACGGCCAGCGACAGTGGGCCATCACCGCCCTGTAATTGCACCGTAATATCACCATCAAATTTGAGGGTAGCGGTCAGCAGGCTGGTTGCGACCAACATTTCACCCAACAGTTTTTGTACCGCTGGTGGGTAATCATGGTTAGCTAATACCTGCTGGTAGGTTTCATTAACTGAAACCAGTTCACCGCGTACCGCATGGTTAGCAAACAGATAGCGGTGTAATTGGTCGTGGTTAGACATAGTTTTCTCTCATTTTGGCCCCATCTAAACCCGGCATCTTTCAAATTGTAGAGATATTGGCGGTTTTAACTTACCGAATCACTGACTTGAGCCAGTTCATCGCGATGTGCTCCTTCGCCGCCCTGCTACTTTTTGAGGTGTCTTGGATTTACTCTGGAGAGCCTAGTTTAAATTTAATCAGGTTGCGACGCTCTTTTTTATCTGGTCGCCTATCCGGATGTGGCATGGTCAGGGCATTTAATTTACGGGCCTGAGCCACTTTTTCGCGATTAGCAATGCTGGCTTCGGTTTCTTCATATAATGCTTGTGCTTCACTGGCTCCTCGGCGCTGACTGTGTAGCGCCAAGACCCGCACGGTGCGCTCGTCATTACCCTGGCGCAGTCGGATTTCAGCATTCAGCTCAACTGGCTTGCTCGGTTTACCGCGCTGCCCGTTATAATGGACTTTGCCGCCATCCACCATTTCCCGCGCTATTGCTCTGGTTTTATAAAACCGGGCAGCCCAAAGCCATTTATCCAGCCGAACCGATTCGTCAGAGACTGTTTTATCCTTCATGAGAACTCCTTTCCTGCCGAGCGGGTTTATAACCACATCAATTGATTAACTGCGTAACTGCTATTGGCTACGTAACTGCAATGCGGGCAACAATTTACGGTAGTCATTGATGGCCGGGTGGTTGTGAAACGTTTTCTCAGCACAGCTGGAGTCTGGGTTTGTTATCCCCAGACAATAGCGGATACCAAAGGTGTGCGCAGCATCCAGAATCGTTTCACTGTCATCGACAAATAAGGTTCTGGCCGGGTTTAATCCGGTGTGCTGCGTGACGGCTTGCCACAGTCGTTGATCTTCCTTTGGATAACCAAATGTATGGGTGGAAAGTAATAAATCAAGGTGCTGGTCGAGGGCGGTGTGCTCAATTTTTACCGCAAGGCTGTGTGGATGGGCATTGGTGAGCAAAATTGTTTGCAAACCACATTCACGCAAACCAGCTAAAAATGGTTTGGTATCCTGGCGTAGTTGCACCCGGCTGCCAGCTTGGGTGGTCATGGCATAAATGTCTAAATCCAGCCGCTCACTCCAATAATCGAAGCAATACCAATTTAAGGTATGTTGCACGGCGAGATATTCATCATGAATAATTTTATGGGCTTGATCCAGCGAGATACCCCGGTGCTGGCTAAGTGTTTCTGGCACCTGCTTTAACCAAAAATGGCTGTCGAACTCTAAATCCAGCAGAGTGCCATCCATATCCAGCAGCACGGTATCAATTTCTTGCCAATTAAATTCAGCGGGCATAGCGACTCCACAATCACAAGAGTGGTAATAAATAAGGCTTATGATAAACGAAAACGCGCTAGCGCAGGAAAGATGTCGGGGCGAGGGGTTGGTTAAAGCAATTATCATAGTAGCGCTGAATATTATCCATACGGCTACGATTTTTGAGTATGCGCTGAATTAACAACGTGGCATTGACCACTAAGCACACAATCAGCGTCAGCAGCAGCGAGCTGGTGCCTAAATAGCGCCCGAGAGTGATGATATCCGGCTCACTGTGCAATGCGATATGGCGTGTGCCATTGGCATCGGTAGTGATGTTGGTGATGATACCTTCCGCTTTAAAGGGGGTATTGAGTAGCAACCCGGAGAGCCGTTGTAACTCGCGCCACTGCTCTAACGCACTGTAATCAAACATTGGCACCGCGGGCACCGGGTGGCTAACTAGTTGCTTACCCTCGTCGCTGGTTATCAGGAACCCTCCCGGCGGTGGGCTGTTTAATGCTTCGGTCGCCAAATGGGTTTCACGGTAAACAAATGATGAAGTGGCATTTTTCACCAAACTTTCCAGGGTATCGGCGCTGACAGGGCGCAGCAGCACATTCATGCCTTTTAATGCGCCAGATTGTGCCCGCTTCACCAGCCCTTGCCAATTCTTAGCATTACCCAAATTAACTAACGCATTCTTCAGGCGGATACAATCTGTATCACCACCACATAATGCCTGGGTTTTTAAGACGATATCGGCAAAGTTATCCAGCAAAATCATGCCGGATTTTTCAATGGCCGTCGCCAGTTGTGGATTGATGCTGGCATCTGCGCCCTGAGGGTGTAGCTGCTGATTGATTGTGGAAACCAGCGCTGCGGCTTTTTCAATGATGTCAGATTCAGGCTGCGGCAGGGGTGCTGCATTATTCCAATAGATACCGGAACAATCAAAAGGTGTAAAAACAAAGCTGTGCGGAGTCTGAGTATTCGGCGGAACATAACACATACCGGTGCCCTGTGCTTTTAGCATATCGCCAATACGCAGTGGCATTTTTTCCAGCGCATCAACACTGGTAACCTGCTGACTTTGCGCACCTTGTATCCATGCGACACTTAATTTCAGTGGTAAACCCAGCGGCACATAAATCAGTAACAGCGCCAGCACTAACAGTGAGCCAAGCATCAGTGTCAGATTTTTGCCCCAGCGCTGTAACGGGAAGTTTTTCATTTCGTCATGCAGAGACAAAAACGTCCCTTGCCGGACAACCTGGCGGTTGAGGTAGATATCAATATTGGTTTTTTTGCCCAGATCATGGGCGAAATACGGCCCCCAATGAGCGGGATAAATCAAATCGACAATCCCGAGCGAGATATTGCTCATCTGCCCCTGATTTGATTCGCCGAACAACCCCCAGCGCTTTGGCGTACCACTCAAGCAATGGACTTCCCGTAAATCTTTTTCTGATAATGGGCGGAACATATTCCAGCAGGCCCAACCGGTTAGCGCAACTGCCACAATAACAAGCCAGGGGAGAGTGACTGCCGGGCCGGTCAGAGCGAAAAACAGCAATAGCAATGCCACACAAATCGCGCCCGCTTCTTTTAAACCATTCGAGCCATGCAACGCATATTCTTCTGGCGTTTCTTTTCGAATATTCAGCAGTTCAATATGTTCACTGTCAGCCTTACGAATTGACGCATTTTGCGCCACAGAGGCCAAAATAGGCGGATAGGTATGCTCTGATTGATGATTTTTAAGCGTATGCCCATTGAGGGAAATAACTAAAGGTATCGTTTGGGTTTGGATAAGTTCGACATCATTATCCTGAGCAATATATTGTTCCCACGAAGCGGGTAGGTGAATCTCAATGGAATCAAGGTAATAACGCCATTTATTGGGTTCGTCACTGGCCACGCCGTAGCGGGTTATGGCGCGCGTCACCGAATAAACATCATCGCTTTGGGATGTTAGGCTCAGCTTTCCACTGTTGACCAGTTCGCGGGAATCAAAGGTAGATTGGGGCTTGAAGCCAAGTTTATCTTGCTGATTGAGCAAGTAATTTTCGATATTCACCCGCTCTTCCTGAGTCAGTTTGCGGTGAATAGGTTTTGCGAACAGCAGTGTTGCCGTTACGGGGGCAGTGCGGCGGGATCGGAACCACCACAGCAAGGCTGCGGCGATAAGACCAGTCAACAGCAAGGCCAAAATTAACACTATCGTGCTCATCCCATCCCCATCCGAGTGCCCCTGACTAACGTCAACTCTTTGAAAAAATGCATTATTTTATGCATAAAACAGTACAAAGGCATATGGCAGAGTTATCGGATTCATCAAATAACCTAATACAAGTGCTCTGAAACTGCCCGTAGACTAATAAGAATAGCAAGGCTAAAACATCGGTAATATCAGCATAATCCTATTTTCAAACACAACTATTTACGTGTATTGAGCCGAAATGGGGTGAAAATTAACCGGTTGAATCTTGACTAAACTCGTCGCCATGTTAAAAACAGATAAATTATATCTAACTGACATTGCGATAAAGGTTCTCATTAACGCACAATGTGATCAAGTTCTAATAAATGCCGATATAAAGTGTCTGGCTGATACACACAAGAAAAAAGTGGCTTATTAAGTAACCTAATATGGCCCGAATTACTTTGGTGTGCGCCCGATAGGCGGTGAGTTTTTAATTTGGGGCTATCATGAAACACCTGCAAAAACCTAAAATACTTAAAATAGAAACGATTGCCCATTCGCGCTTATTTACCGTCGAGGCGGTGGATCTGGAATTCAGTAACGGCGTGCAACGGGTTTATGAACGCATGCGGCCATCGAACCGTGAAGCAGTGATGATTGTGCCGATTATTGGTAATGATTTATTGCTGATCCGCGAATATGCGGTTGGCCTTGAAGAGTATGAACTGGGCTTTCCTAAAGGGCTGATTGATCCCGGTGAAGACGTGTTGGAAGCGGCGAACCGAGAATTGATGGAAGAGGTTGGGTTTGGGGCTGAGCACTTCGACTATCTCAGAAAGCTAACTATGGCTCCGTCCTATTTCTCCAGCAAAATGAATATTGTTATCGCCCGGGGCCTTTATCCACAAAGTTTAGAAGGTGATGAACCTGAGCCTCTACCACAGGTGCGTTGGCCGATTGCGAATATGATGGCGCTACTTGATGAGCCCGGCTTTTGTGAGGCCCGCAATGTCAGTGCGCTGTTTTTGGCGCAGGCATTTTTTAATGAAACAGGGTTATTTTCATCTTGAGCCGCCAAAGATAAAAAGCCGGGGTTATCCCCGGCTTTGTTTTCACTACTCAGTTATCAGAACCAATCCAACATCATCATCAGAACAGTTCGTGAGTCTGGCCGTTATCCATCAGCGTAGTTCCGGCCTCATGCACTGAATACTCGGTGGGCTGTGTGCCCTCGATAAAGTATTCTGTGCGGCTGCCTGGCCCGCCACTGGATAGCTTGCCTGTTTGCTTATCAATCACGACGCTAACGATACCTGGCGGTGGTGAAACCGGTTTTTCTGGTAACCCTTCAAGAGCGACTTTCATAAAGTCATCCCAAGCCGGCTGGGCCGTTTTCGCCCCACCTTCCGCCCCAGAAATCTGGTCTGGTATCGCCCCAGATGCTGTACTGCGCCCTAAGTCACGGCGATGGTCATCAAAACCAATCCAGACTGAGGTCACGGTATCCGGGCCATAGCCTGAGAACCAAGCATCTTTTGAGTTGTTGGTGGTGCCGGTTTTACCGCCAATATCCTTGCGTTTTAAATCACGCCCGGCACGCCAGCCTGTGCCCATCCAGCCCGGTTCCCCGAAGATGTTAGAGTTCAATGCATCACGGATCAGGAACGCCAGCGGTGTGCTGATAACATGCGGTGCATATTCACTATCGAGCTTGGTTGCCGCAGGGGTTACTTGTTCCAGCTCCGGCATTGGCACTGTACTGGCATTATTCGTCTGTGAGGTTGCAACATTTTCAGTGCTATCGTCAGACAGTGTGACAGAACGTTGTGTATCACCGTAAATGACCGGCAAGTTACACGCTTCACAGACAATCTTCGGTTTCTCTTCAAACAGCACATGACCGGTATCATCCGTGATTTTGGCGATAAAATACGGGTCAACCAAATAGCCGCCGTTTGCCAATACCGCATAGCCACGCACCAGTTGCAGTGGTGTAAATGAAGCTGAACCCAAGGCTAATGATTCTGAATGCACGATATTTTGTGCAGGGAAACCAAAGCGTTGCAGGTATTCAGCGGCATAATCCACACCCATGGCGCGCATTGCTCGCACCATAACTACGTTTTTCGATTGGCCTAAACCTTGGCGTAAACGAATTGGGCCATCATAAGTTGGTGGCGAGTTCTTTGGCCGCCAATCGGTGCCCGCACCAGCATCCCAACGTGTAATCGGCAGGTCATTGAGGATAGTGGCCAAGGTCAGACCTTTATCCATCGCGGCGGTATACAAGAAGGGTTTGATATTCGAACCCACTTGACGCAGCGCTTGTGTAGCACGGTTAAATTTACTTTGGTTAAAGTCAAAACCGCCCACCAAAGCCTTAATCGCGCCATTGTTCGGGTCGATAGAAACTAAAGCGGAGTTGACGTCTGGCACTTGTGCCAGCCACCAAATATCACCCACTTTTCGCACCCAAATCTGCTGACCTGGTTGAACCACATCAGTCACTTTTTTCGGTATCGGCCCCTGTGCATTATCCGATTTAAATGCCCGCGCCCAGCGCATGCCAGCCATAGGTAGCGCTACGCTACTCCCATCAGCCAATAATGCAGTGGCTTGCTCGGCATTGGTTTGAGTGACTACCGCAGGTAACAGCGGGCCATAAACCGGCAATGTTTTCAGCGAATCAACAATTTGCTCATTGCTCCAGGCGCTTTCACCCACTTTCCATAACACATTGGATGGGCCGCGATAGCCGTGGCGCATGTCATAAGCCAACACGTTGGCGCGCAAGGAATCAACCGCTGCCAACTGGAGCTTTTTGGTGATAGTGGTATAGACCTGATAGCCGTCGGTATACGCATTTTCACCGTAACGCTTAATCATCTCCTGGCGTACCATTTCTGACAAATAAGGCGCGGAGAAAGCAATTTGAGGCGCATGGTAGTTGGCAACCAACTCTTCACTGCGCGCTTGGTCGTACTGCGCCTGCGTGATGTATTTTTCATCCAACATGCGCGACAACACGACATTACGGCGGGCAACAGCCCTGTCGTGTGAATAGAGTGGGTTGAAGGTCGAAGGCGCTTTTGGCAACCCGGCAATCATGGCCATTTGGCTGAGTGTCAGTTCGTTGACCTCTTTGCCGAAATAAACCTGTGCCGCAGCACCAACGCCATAGGCGCGATAGCCCAGATAAATCTTGTTCAGGTACAACTCAAGAATTTCATCTTTCGTCAGTAACTGTTCAATACGGATAGCCAGGAAGGCTTCCTTGATTTTTCGCATCAAGGTGCGTTCCGGGCTTAAGAAGAAGTTTCGTGCTAATTGCTGGGTAATGGTACTGGCCCCCTGAGAGGCATGACCGGAAACCACTGCAATAGTCGCCGCGCGCAGGATCCCGACCGGGTCAACGCCGTGATGCTCGTAGAATCTGCTATCTTCCGTGGCAATAAACGCATGCACCATTTCTGGTGGAATCTGTTTTAGTGTCAATGGAATACGGCGTTTTTCACCGAATTGAGCGATCAATTCGCCTTCGGCGCTATACACCAACATAGGTGTTTGCAGCCGGACATCTTTCAGTGTGGCAACATCGGGCAGCTGCGGCTCAATATATTTGTACAAGCCAAATATCGAGGCTGCTCCCAGTAAAATGCAACACACTACAAGGATCAAAAAATACTTTACGAACTTCACCTGAGATTTCCCATTCAATGTCAATTGGGCAGTTTATAAACAACCGCGCCGTAGTATAAAGGCAAGCTCTGAACATGGATACGTTCTTTTATTCTCTCTCGACATGGAGGTCGGTAAAGATGTACTCACAATATTGGCAGGTTGGGCTAGATATTCAAATAGAGGCTATACGCGCACTGGCTGTTGTCAGGCGTCGATATGGTTGGCAACTGCGCTATTGGTGGTCTCAGACCTTACCTTCTGGCGTGTTGCGCGAAGGTATTTTACAACAGCCAGATAGAGTTAGCGACAAACTCAAATTATTACGTAAACAATTACCACGACATATTTCATTACGTATCGCATTACCCGCGCAGCGCATATTGCAACAAACACTTCAAGCACCAGACAGGCGGCTGCGAGAACCCGAGCGAGAGGGGTTTATCAATGCGGCGGCAAGCAGGTTATTCCCAGTGAATAGTCAGGAATTAGCACTGGATTATCGGTCTGGAGCAACCTCTGGCGATGAGCTGCTCATCACGGCCGCCCGTCAGTCAGAAGTTCAGCAATGGCAAACCTGTTTGCAGCAGGCCGGTTTGTCATCAAATATAATTGATATCACTCCGTGCGCCCTGCGCTATATGGCTACGGCCGCCGGCTTATCCGGGGCGTATTACTTAGTGCACCGGCTGGCGAATGAGTGGCTGTGGGTTTCCTCTGCTGAGCTGCCATTTGATTTTGGTGTAGTGGCGATTGACGCGGATGAGAGCGACTCACCAGCCTTGTTGTCTAAAGGCGCTAACCCGCTTTCCACCTTGTTGATGCAGCTTCATTCTCGTTATGCCGGGCAGGGTGATGCGCCACTGAAAATGTATTACAGCAGCACGGTGGCAGAAACTCCGCCTGAAAATACCATCGCCTGGTTACCTTTTACTGCATTCACTCACTATCAGCCGCCTTTACCATCGTTGCCCGCAGCATTTACCCTGGCAGGAGGGCTGGCATTACGACCGGCAGATTATTGATGTATCAGGTTAATTTTTCATTATGGCGCACTGAGCGCCAGCTCGCGCGCTATCGGTTTTGGCGCAATATCGGGTTGTGCCAATGTGTCGTTTTTGTCCTTGTGCTGTGGGCAATACTGGCGCAATCGCACAGAATGAACATCAATCAGCAGGGCCGCTTGGCCGCACTCCTGCAACAGCAAATCGCCTTAAGCCAGCAGCAGCAAAAGGTGCAACAGACGATGGCGCAGTTACAGCATGCCGAGCAGCGCTTGCAGGTTTACCGGCTGGCGCATCAACCCGCGCGCCGATATTCAAGTTTATTGCGGCTGTTATCACAGCAAATACCGCAGAGTTGCTGGTTGGTTAGCATAATACCGCAAGAGGATACGCTGGTTTTTTCCGCTTTCTGCCAAGATTACGCCGCCATTGATGATTTTCTAATAATGTTAAGCCGCCTATCTCTTTTGACTAATGTCATCCTACAAAGAATTACCCAAGATGAGGGGCATTTCCGCTTTGTTGTACACGCAAGCTGGCAGGATGAAGGGAATAATAATGATGAGTAAGCAGCTTCAGCGCTGGATAGACCGGCCGGGTTGGCAAATTGCTTTATACCAATTAGGGGGGCTGGGGTTACTCGGCGCGATAGTCTATAGCTTGGTTCTATACCCCAGATGGCAACCGCAGCAACTCGCGGTAGATGAAATTATTCAACTTCAACAGCAGGTTGAATACCAGAAGTTAGCACTGGCGCAGTTGCCATCACACTCTTCTCTACAGCAGAAATTGTCAGCCTTAACAGCAACAAGCACCTCATGGCCGCCAGTCTCAATGGCTAATTTGGTGGGACAATGGATAGCACCCTATGGTGGGTTAGTTATTGGTTGGCAGCAGCAATTGGAGCCGGAGATAGTCGCCCTGACCCATTCAGTCAGCCACCAGCTGTGGCAAGTTAGCTTGCGGGTTAATTTTTATGGATTGCTCCACTTGCTTCACCAACTCTCTTCTATCTCATCGCCTACTCAGTTGCAGCTAATTGAAATTAAACGCGATAGTCGCGAACTGATAGTGAAGCTAAACCTGAGAGAATATCTCACCGAGGGAAGTGAATGAGTTGCCGCACAGGAGGGCCGGCAATGGTGCTATGGCTAGCGAGATTGCTACTCATTGCGGTTTTATGGGGGCCAACCGTGAGTGCTGAGCCCTTATCGGCGGCGTATGGGCGCGATCCTTTTCAGCAAATTTCGGCGCAGTCTTGTGGTGATGACCGAGAAAAACTCGCCAATTGGCAATTACAGGGCATTGTTCATGGTAACCAGTACCATTCTGCTTGGGTGCAGCACTCTGAAGGGCAGTGGCAAAAACTGGTGACAGGAACACCTTTGTTGCCATATTGGCAGGTTACTCACATCAGCTCGCGGCAGGTGAGTTTAGAGCATGTAAACCCAGACAGAGCCTGTTTGGGATTGTCTGGAACAGTGGTGTTGTCGATGAAATAAACTAACAGATTGCTGACAAAATTGATTACAGGGGAAGGTGCCGAGGGGGCGCTGCTTAAGTCAGTAGCCGAAACACCCATAGGTGCAGGCGCCGACTCACTCGGAACTGAAAATATCGGTTTGTCATCAACCTTCAAAATACTTTTCTGATAATAATCAGCATTGAAAGGAATTGATCTGATGGATATTGATACAATTAATCTTAAAGGCTGGTTTTATTCCTCTTTTAGGGCCGCCCGCCAACAAATCCCTTTTTTTCTGTTTCTCAGTGCCTTGCTTGCAGCTGGCAAAATGGTGTGCCAGTAACATTGGAGTTTCAAGACGCTCCTGCGTCTGTGGTACTGCAAGCGTTGGCTGATTATCAACAGTTGAATTTAGTCATTGCAGCCGGCGTTGGTGGCAACCTGAGCTTGAGATTAGTGGATATTCCCTGGGAACAGGCACTGACCACTGTGTTGCGTATGAGCCGGCTAACAGTTGAGCGGGAAGGCGCGGTAATGATGGTTTTTA
The DNA here is from genome assembly GCF_000173775.1 of Yersinia rohdei ATCC 43380. GTDB lineage: Bacteria > Pseudomonadota > Gammaproteobacteria > Enterobacterales > Enterobacteriaceae > Yersinia > Yersinia rohdei. Next base: position 32,933 of record NZ_ACCD01000011.1, on the reverse strand, counting down.
CTGAGCAGGAACTTGAGGAAAAGCGGCAACGTAGTCAGCAAAAAGCTGCACCTGAATCTCTTAGTAACCTAAGCATTGCCTTGCAATATGCTGATGCTGAGCAGGTTGCCGACAGTTTAGATCTTGCCGAGGGAGGAGTACTTTCCCCTTTAGGCAGTGTGGTGGTAGATAAACGTACCAACACGTTATTAATTCGTGATACTCCGGCATCACTAGCATTGTTGCAAAGTTGGTTGGTAGAAATGGATTTACCCTTGCAGCAAGTGCAGCTTGCGGCTCACATAGTGACTATCAGCCGTGAGAACTTACAGGAACTGGGCGTACGTTGGGGCATGGGAGAGGCCAAGCAAAATAGCTCGCTCAGAATGAATGATTTTAATGTCAATTTGCCGTTACCGAATCGTGTTATCAGTGCCGGATTTAATGTCGCTCGCATTGGTGGAAGGCTGTTGGAGCTTGAATTGAGTGCATTGGAGCAAGAAAACCAAATTGATATTATTGCCAGTCCGCACTTGGTGGCCTCACATCAACAGACGGCCAGCATCAAGCAAGGTTCGGATATCCCTTATACTGTTTCAAAGGGTAAAAAAGGGATTTCTACTGTTGAATTTAAAGAAGCCGTATTGGGAATGGAAGTGACACCAAAAATACTGCGTAATGGTAAAATTACATTAGACTTGAAAATTAGCCAAAATATGCCCGGAATGGCAATGAAACGTGGCGATAGTGAAACATTACTAATAGATAAACAGGAAATAAAAACCCAAATAACTGTAAATGATGGTGAAACCATTGTGTTAGGAGGAATTTTCCAACAAAAAAGTACTCAGGGCGTTCATAAAGTGCCAGTATTGGCCGATATTCCGTGGTTGGGAGTGTTGTTTAAACAAGATGCTCAACAACAAAGTCGGCGAGAGTTAGTCATTTTCATTACGCCAAAGTTAATCAACGCTTGAGTCTTATAGGTGGCTGTTTTATGAAAACAGACTAATCTTGGTGACTTTCTGCAACTTTTTGTGTGATTGGAGGCTTCTAAATTTGACGCTGCGCCAGATTTAGCTTACAAGGGTTACCGAATTGAGCTCCGAGGTTTTTAATAACGTTGATACGCCGATAAAAACGTATGGTTTCCCTCCCACGACGTGTACAACGATTTATTCGGTTGCCAAACTACCAGATGTGCTGAGATAATTTTTCGTCTGATCTCGCACTATCGCTCATGAGGTTTCAGTTTAGGTCCCGCCGCTGATTTGATTGGCGGGGCGGGTTATCATTAACGAATAGTCTTAGTAATACCAAAAACATGGCAGAGAAACGCAATATCTTTCTGGTTGGGCCTATGGGTGCCGGCAAAAGCACTATTGGTCGTCAGTTAGCTCAGCAACTCAATATGGAGTTTTTCGACTCTGATCAAGAAATTGAGCGACGTACCGGAGCTGACGTGGGCTGGGTATTCGACGTGGAAGGCGAAGAAGGTTTCCGCGATCGTGAAGAAAAAGTGATTAATGAACTGACGGAAAAACAGGGCATTGTTCTGGCAACCGGTGGTGGCTCTGTTAAATCCAGAGAAACCCGTAACCGTTTGTCAGCCCGTGGCGTTGTGGTGTATTTAGAAACCACTATCGAGAAGCAGTTAGCCCGTACTCAGCGTGACAAAAAACGTCCGTTGTTGCAGGTTGATTCGCCTCCACGTGAAGTGTTAGAAGCACTGGCAAAAGAACGTAATCCGTTGTACGAAGAAATTGCAGATGTCACCATCCGCACTGACGATCAAAGCGCGAAAGTTGTTGCTAACCAGATTATCAACATGCTGGAAAGTAACTGATTTTAGCATTTTACTAATGCCTGCGGGCGTAAGTTAAGAAGGTTACTGGGCGCGACATGGAGAAGATTACTGTCACGTTAGGGGAGCGTAGCTACCCGATCACGATTGCGGCTGGATTATTTAATGATCCCGCTTCTTTTGAGCCGCTAAAGGCGGGTGACCAGGTAATGCTGGTGACTAACCAAACACTTGCTCCACTCTACCTGGATTCACTCCGGGCAGTGTTGGAACAAAACGGCATCAAAGTCGATCAGGTGATTTTACCTGATGGTGAACAGTATAAATCTCTCAGTGTCCTGGAGCAGGTATTTTCTGCCCTTCTGGAAAAACCGCACGGTCGTGATACTACACTTGTCGCCTTAGGCGGCGGTGTAGTAGGCGACCTGACCGGTTTTGCCGCTGCTTGTTATCAGCGCGGTGTTCGCTTTATTCAAGTCCCTACTACCTTACTTTCTCAAGTAGATTCCTCTGTTGGTGGCAAAACCGCAGTGAACCATCCATTGGGCAAGAACATGATTGGTGCTTTCTACCAACCAGCATCGGTGGTGGTTGACCTTAATTGTCTCAAAACCCTCCCTCCACGTGAACTTGCTTCCGGGTTGGCTGAAGTTATCAAATACGGCATTATCCTTGACGCCGATTTCTTCGTTTGGTTAGAAGAAAATATTGATGCTTTGCTGGAACTGGATATGTCCGCGTTGGCTTACTGCATCCGCCGTTGCTGTGAATTAAAAGCTGATGTTGTGGCTGCTGATGAACATGAAACTACCGGGATGCGCGCTTTACTCAATTTGGGTCATACTTATGGTCATGCCATTGAGGCCGAAATGGGTTATGGCGTCTGGTTGCATGGGGAAGCCGTTGCTGCGGGTATGATGATGGCCGCGCAAACTTCTTATCGATTGGGCCAGTTCTCAGCCAGTGATGTAGAGCGTATCAAGAAACTCCTTTTACGTGCAGGTCTGCCAGTGTGTGGGCCGCAAGAAATGACGCCAGAATCCTATCTGCCCCATATGATGCGGGATAAAAAAGTACTGGCAGGTGAGTTGCGCCTGGTACTGCCAACCGCGATAGGTAAATCAGAAGTTCGTGGCGGTGTTGCACATGAAATAGTGCTGGCGTCGATCGCTGATTGTCAGTGATAGGAAATGGCATAAATACAAGATTCATAAATCTGAATTTATAACTCTATGTTTATAAGTTCATCTTTGTTTATAAGTTCTATGCTCATAAGCGCTATGATGTTGTATCATAAGAATATCATATTCCTTTGCAGCGGGCGGTCTCGCCTGTTTGCAGTCAGTAAAATCAATCAGCCGGATCGCAGTGATAAATGCGGTAGGCTTTTGCCTCTAGTTGGAGGGTTTAGATGGATGATTTAAAGCCGGAAGACGATCTGAAACCAGATACCAGTGACCGTCGCCCTACGCGTGCTCGCAAGTCTTCGACCGGGCCTAAGTTGGCTGTTTCGCGCCAACATATGATGATTGGTATCGGCATTTTAGTGCTGTTGTTGATTATTATTGCCATAGGTTCAGCTCTGAAAGCACCAACAGAGCATGAGGCATCTCAACAAAATCCGAATGTTGATGTGGCGAGAAATATTAATCTGTCTGATTCTTCGTCACTCACTAGTGGTAATAACACACAACCCGATGTGGCCAATAACGCCAGTGATGCACATGATGCAAATGGTGTGAAGAATATGGCTCAGCCACAAGATATCACTGTGCCGCCAATTTCACCGACACCAACTGAGGCCGCACCGCAGTCTTCTGCGAACAGCCCGACCCAGCGTGTAGAATTGCCGGGCAACATGTCTGATGCCCTCTCGCAGTCACAGGGGCAGGTCGATACATTGTCTCAGAATATGAATGACGGCCAGACATCAACCTTACCGACAGCTCCGGCCACAGTGTCGAACACGAAAGGGGCCAAAGTACCGGCCGCGCGCGAGGTTGTTTCTCACCCGGCGCAAAAACCAGCCACAGCAACGGCCAAACAACCGGCTAGCCGCCCTACCACCGCAGTATCTCCTGCGGCATCTGCGGTGACTAAATCGGGTTCTACTGGCAACAGCAGTTCATTGAAAAACGCCCCTGGCAGCCATTTCACATTACAGCTGAGCAGCGCATCACGTTCAGACACGTTAAATGCCTATGCTAAGCAGCAAAAATTATCTGACTATCATGTGTATGAAACTAAACGTGATGGTAAGCCTTGGTACATCTTAGTGAGTGGTAACTACGCCTCTTCTGCTGAAGCAAAAAGGGCTATCACAACACTACCGGCTGATGTTCAGGCGAAAAAACCGTGGGTTAAACCTGTACAACAAGTGCAGCAAGACCTTAAAAAATAAATCATTCTTATTTGTGCGCTGATGTGCTGTTTGAAACAGAGTACAATCTGCGGCTCTGAATTATTAAGTAGCTAACTGACGGCATGAAGAAAAACCGCGCTTTTTTAAAATGGGCTGGTGGGAAATACCCGCTGGTAGATGACATTCGACGCCATCTTCCTGCGGGAGACTGCTTGATTGAGCCATTCGTCGGTGCGGGTTCGGTGTTTCTTAACACCGAGTATGACTCTTACATACTGGCCGATATCAACAGCGACCTTATCAATCTCTATAATATCGTGAAGGATCGCACAGATGAGTTTGTGCAGGATGCTCGCGTTTTATTTACCGGTGATTTCAATAATTCCGAGCAGTTTTACATGCTGCGTCAAGAGTTTAACGCCAGCACCCATGCTTACCGCCGCGCATTACTGTTTCTCTATTTGAATCGCCATTGTTATAACGGGCTGTGTCGTTATAATTTGAGTGGTGAATTTAATGTGCCTTTTGGTCGTTACAAAAAACCTTATTTCCCGGAAGCTGAACTGTATTGGTTTGCTGAAAAATCGAAAAATGCTGTTTTTGTTTGCGAGCATTATCAGGAAACCTTATTAAAAGCAGTGCATGGGGCGGTAGTTTATTGCGATCCTCCGTATGCGCCATTGTCAGCAACGGCTAATTTTACGGCATATCACACCAATAATTTTGGTCTTGCGGATCAACAAAATTTGGCTCGTCTTGCATACCAGCTATCCGCTGAAAACAAGATCCCAGTCCTAATTTCTAACCATGACACAGAATTGACGCGCGATTGGTATCATCAGGCGTCACTGCATGTGGTAAAAGCGCGCCGTACTATCAGCCGTAATATCCTTGGCCGTAGTAAAGTAAACGAGCTTTTGGCGCTGTATAGCTGCGCGGAAACCGCCGCTCAGTAAAGATTCAAACCCCCGTGATTTATGAAATAGAAAGCCTGACGTGGATGTGCATTAAACTGATACTTATCAAATAGATGCTTGCGATAGCGCGGATATTTCATAAAACAAAGAGACATGTTTGGAGAAGCGGATGAAAAACTTTTTAATTGCCCCGTCTATTTTGTCAGCTGATTTTGCGCGTTTAGGTGAAGACACTGCTAAGGTGCTGGCCGCAGGTGCTGATGTTGTACACTTTGATGTGATGGACAACCATTACGTGCCCAATCTGACCTTCGGGCCGATGGTGTGCAAAGCTCTGCGTGATTACGGTATTACCGCACCTATTGATGTGCACCTGATGGTGAAACCGGTTGACCGCATTATCCCGGATTTTGCCCGCGCGGGTGCGACTTATATCTCATTCCATCCCGAAGCCTCAGAGCATGTTGACCGCACCTTGCAGCTCATCAAAGAGAGTGGTTGCAAGGCCGGGTTAGTGTTAAATCCGGCCACTTCTCTAAGCTATCTTGAGTATGTGATGGATAAGCTGGATGTCATTTTGTTGATGTCAGTGAACCCCGGCTTTGGTGGGCAATCATTCATCCCAGAGACACTGAACAAATTGCGCCAAGTGCGCAAACTCATTGATGACAGCGGTTATGACATTCGTCTGGAAGTTGATGGCGGAGTGAAAGTAGATAATATTCGCCAAATAGCGGCAGCCGGTGCGGATATGTTCGTGGCAGGCTCGGCTATCTTCAATCAACCTGATTACGCCACAGTCATTGATGCCATGCGCAGTGAATTGGCGATGTCTGCCAATGACTAAGTTCGACTCTATTCGTGGCCTGGCTTTCGACTTGGATGGCACATTAGTTGATAGCGCACCAGGGCTTGCCAGCGCCATTGATTTGGCGTTACAGCATTTGGGGTTGCCGGTTGCCGGTAAAGATTTAGTCTCGACCTGGATTGGTAATGGTGCCGATATTTTAGTGGAACGCGCCTTGCGTTGGGCGGGTCGTGAACCTGATGCACAGGCGATGGCTCATATGCGCGAGCTGTTCGACCATTATTATGCCCAGACGGTTGAGCAGGGGAGCCAGCTATTCCCACAGGTTAAAGCCACACTGGAACAACTGGCGGCTCATGGGCTGCCAATGGGGCTGATTACCAATAAACCCACGCCATTTGTTGCTCCGCTGCTGACATCACTGGGAATTAATCAGTATTTCTCCGTCATTATTGGCGGCGACGATGTTGTCGTGAAGAAACCCCATCCAGCGCCTTTGTATCTGTTATTAGCTAAGCTCGGCTTACATGCCCGCGAAATGCTGTTTGTCGGCGATTCGCGCAATGACATTATGGCCGCGCAGGCGGCGGGTTGCCCAAATATTGGGCTGACCTATGGATATAACTACGGCGAAGCTATTGCCACCAGTCACCCTGACTGTGTATTGGCACATTTTGCCGATTTATTGCCCGCTCTCGGGCTGCCATCTTTAGAAGATCAGGAAGCATAAAATGAGTAAACCCACTGAACCAACTATCTCCGATAACGCAATAAAACCTATCGTATTTAGCGGCGCGCAGCCCTCTGGCGAATTGACGATTGGCAATTACATGGGTGCGTTGCGTCAGTGGGTACAGATGCAAGATGATTATGATTGCATCTATTGCATTGTTGACCTGCATGCCATTACCGCGCGTCAGGATCCGGCACTGTTAAGAAAGCGCACTCTGGATACCTTGGCGCTGTATTTGGCCTGCGGTATTGATCCGAAGAAAAGCACCATTTTTGTTCAATCCCATGTGCCAGAACATACGCAGCTGAGCTGGGCGCTGAACTGCTATACCTATTTTGGTGAACTGAGCCGCATGACTCAGTTCAAAGATAAGTCAGCCCGCTATGCTGAAAATATTAACGCCGGTTTATTTGATTATCCGGTATTGATGGCGGCCGATATTCTGCTGTATCAGACCAACCAAGTGCCGGTGGGCGAAGACCAGAAGCAACATCTGGAACTGAGCCGCGACATTGCTGGCCGCTTTAATAATCTGTATGGCGACATCTTTAAAATCCCTGAGCCGTTTATTCCTAAAGCCGGTGCGCGGGTGATGTCATTGCAAGATCCAACCAAAAAAATGTCTAAATCTGATGACAACCGCAGTAACGTCATCGAACTATTGGAAGATCCAAAATCCGTTGTGAAAAAAATCAAACGCGCGATGACAGATTCTGACGAACCCGCAGTTATCCGCTATGACACCGAGAAGAAAGCCGGTGTTTCTAACCTGCTGGATATTTTGGCTGGCGTCACGGGGCAGTCTATTCCTGAACTGGAAGCACAGTTTGCAGGCCAGATGTACGGCCACTTGAAGGGCGCAGTGGCCGAAGCCGTTTCTGGCATGCTGACTGAGTTACAAGACCGCTATAATGGGTTCCGTAATGACGAGGTTTTCTTGCAGGAAGTGATGCGTGAAGGTGCTGCCAAGGCGCGTAGTCGTGCCCAGGAAACATTGGCGAAAGTATACGAAGCTATTGGTTTTGTTGCTCATCCATAAGTAAATCAATTCGTTATTCGAAGGGGGATTTCCCCCTTCGCTATCAATTCTTTCAGTATCAAATCGGCTTAACCCACTCTTTCAGCCTGTATTTTTACGCCAGCTTTGCCATGTTCGGCGCTGGAAAACCAATTCAATTTTTCACGTAAACTGACCACGCTACCAACAATAATCAAGCTAGGGCTGGTAACTTGCTGGGACAGTAATGCTAGCTGACTGAGTTCGCCGCTAACCACTCGCTGATGTCGCGAGGTACCATTTTCGACCAGTGCCACCGGTGTTGTGGCTGGCATATGGTGCTTTATCAGTTGTTGCTGGATTTCTCCTGCCTGCGATAGCCCCATATAGAACACCAGCGTTTGTTTTTCTGCTGCTAAATTAGCCCAATCCAACTGACTGTCTTTCTTGGCATGACCGGTAATCAGCCTGACACTCTGAGCATGATCTCGGTGGGTGAGGGGAATGCCGCTGTAAGCGGAGCAGCCCGACGCCGCAGTTATTCCTGGCACCACTGAAAACGGAATATTGTATTCGGCTAATGTTTCCAGTTCTTCGCCGCCACGACCAAAAATAAATGGATCGCCACCTTTCAAGCGCACGACCCGTTTTCCCATCTGTGCTTGCTGCAACAATATCTGATTGATTTGGTCTTGCGGGACACTGTGGCGGCCGGATTCTTTGCCAACAAAAATGCGCTCCGCATCGCGCCGTACCAGATTCATAACTTCATCGGAGACCAGGCGGTCGTATACCACCACATCAGCTTGCTGAATTTGTTGTAAACCTTTCAATGTCAGTAAACCGGCATCACCCGGCCCAGCCCCGACTAATACCACTTCACCACGAGAGGAAAGTGGCGCATTGAACAGTTGCTCAATATGCTGCTCGACGTTGACGTTATCTTCATTCGCCAGTGATTGCGCCAGGCGGTCATGGGTCAGTAGTTTTTCCCAAAAGCGGCGGCGATCGGTCATGGCAGAAAAATGTGTTTTTACCCGTTGGCGTAAATTACCTGCCAATTGTGCCAGTTGCCCCAAGTGTTGTGGCAAAATTGCCTCGAGTTTTTCCCGCAATAATCGAGCCAATACCGGGGCTTTGCCGCCGGAAGAAATGGCTATCATGATAGGGGAGCGGTCAATAATTGACGGCATAATAAAACTGGTGCGCTTCGGGTCGTCAACCACATTACAAAATACCCGCTGCTGATTGGCGCTTTGATAAACTAATGCATTGACTGCCATCTGATCGGTGGCGGCGATGACCAGCCATTTTTCTGCCAAGAGTTCTGGCACAAACTCACCGCTGACCAATGAAAGCCGCCCTTCCTCCGCCCAATCGTGAAACTGAGGGGTAAAATCGCACGCATTGACAGTGACAGCCGCGCCCGCATCCAGCAGCAGGCGGGCTTTGCGCTCGGCAACTTCACCGCCACCGACCAGTAGGCAGGCTTTGTGTTGCAATTGGCAGAAAATCGGGAAGTAGTCCATCGGCAATCCTTCAGTGTTGGGTTGGCAGTGGTGAATTTGGCTTCAGTGATTGAAGGGGCGACGGCTCCTCGGGGTGCAATTCCCCCTTCATTTCACCGTTAAATCACAGTGACTCTTTTACTGTTTGTGGCGCGTCGATTGCCGCAGGCTGTGGGCGCTGCTCCCGTGGTGTGGCATACCAGTAACCCAGACCCATAAAGACTGCGCCTGACAGGGTATTACCCAGAGTGACCCACAACAGGTTGTGGCCGATGCCGCTCAGGGTGTACGCCTCACTGTGATGACCAAACCAAGACAGGGCGAACAAAGTCATGTTTGCCACGGAATGCTCATAACCAGAGGCAATAAAGGCCAGTAAACACCACCAGATGGCAATGAATTTTGCTGCGCCTTCGACACGAATTGCCATCCAGATTGCCAAACAAACCAGCCAGTTACATAATACACCTTTGAAGAATAAGGTCATAGCGGGTGCCGAGGTTTTTGCCAGTGCTGCGGTGTGTACCAAGCTGGTATCCACCGACAACAAATTGCCGCCGCCATAGTAATAGAGCAGGGCAACAAACACTGAACCCACCAGATTTCCCAACCAAGTTTGCGGTAATACCGCCCACATTTGGCTAGATTTGATGGTGCCAGCTTTGACACCAAAGGTCAGAAACATGGTATGGCCGGTAAAAAGTTCAGAACCGGCAATAATCACCAACGTCAATGCCAGGCCAAAAGTTGCCCCCATCACTAATGGGCGATAAGCCGGGTCAATCAAATTACCCAGTGTGAAAATCAAAATAATACCGAGGCCGACATAAGCACCGGCCATCGCCGAACCAATCCAAAAGCCCAGCGGGCTTTCTTTAGCCAGTTTGACGATTCGCGCCGCATTGGCCGCGCATTTGTTGATGGTGTCGCTATACATTTTTTATCCTAAATCTCCTTCGCTCTTGTCGCTGCAACTGTGTTAGCGGCTCTCACTCACCCGAATCACTGACTTGGGTCAGCTCATCGGGATGAGCTCGTTTGCTGCCTTGCTGCAACGCCAATATCTTTGGAGATGGCTGAAGGTTATGTTGTATAAATCCGTTTTTATCGTATTTTCTTGTTATATATCAGACTTTAACTTGCACCATGCCGTCCCGGACTCGGGCGTCATAATGGGCCACTGAGCGCGTGTCATCTTCCATGCACAGGCCATCATGTAACCGGAAATGCTGTTTTTTCAGTGGGCTGGCAACCCATAAATCACCTTGATGCTCAGCAATTAATCCGCGCGACAGTACACTGGCCTGCGCAAAGGGGTCGATATTGCTGATGGCAAAAACCTGCTCATCAGCATAAGGGCGGAAAACCGCAACCTGATGCTCGCCAACCAAACCACAGACGCCGCTGCCGGGTAAAATGTCATTTAATGGGCAAAGTGGGGTCCACTGACTCATAGGTTATCCTCCAGTTCCAGCACCCGAACAGGAATGCGCTCATCCGGGCGGGCCGGGCGATGTTGTTCACGTTCACTCACCACTTGCACATTGGGGTCGCGCAGTGGGCTGTTGATAAAGTGGGCGAAACGAACTTGTGCCGCTGGGTTCTCGACGGTAGCTTTCCATTCACAGGTGACTTTGTCGCGCAGGCGGGCAATATCAGTTTCGAGCTGGTCATTGATACCCAGTTTGTCGTCAAGGATCACGGCGCGCAGGTAGTCAATGCCGCCTTCCAGACTTTCCAGCCACACGGATGTGCGTTGCAGCTTATCGGCGGTGCGGATATAGAGCATCATAAAGCGGTCGAGATAGCGCATCAGCGTCTCTTCATCCAGATCCGCAGCCAGTAAGTCGGCATGACGTGGTTTCATTCCACCATTCCCGCAGACATACAGGTTCCAGCCGTTTTCGGTGGCAATAATCCCGACATCTTTGCCCTGAGCTTCAGAACATTCACGGGTGCAACCAGAGACACCAAATTTCATTTTGTGCGGTGTCCGGATCCCTTTGTAGCGGTGTTCCAGCGCGACACCAAAACCAACACTGTCGCCGACACCATAGCGGCACCAGGTGCTGCCGACACAGGTTTTCGCCATCCGCAGCGCTTTGGCATAGGCGTGCCCGGTCTCAAAGCCCGCTTCAATCAATTGTGCCCAGATAGCTGGCAGGTCATCTTTTTGTGCGCCAAACATCCCCACCCGCTGAGAGCCGGTCAGTTTGGTATACAAATTATATTGTTTAGCAATGCGACCTATAGCTAACAGGCCATCTGGCGTGATTTCCCCGCCCGGTGAGCGCGGGATAACCGAGTAAGTGCCGTCTTTTTGGATATTGCCGAGGAAATTGTCATTGGTGTCCTGCAACGGCGTGTGTTGCGGCGCTAATATATAGTCATTCCAGCAGGAGGCGAGCAGTGAGCCGACCGTGGGTTTGCACACTTCACAACCATAGCCTTTGCCGTATTTTGCCAGTAAAGCATCGAAGCTTTTAATCCCTTCAACACGAATCAGGTGATACAGTTCTTGGCGAGAATAAGCAAAGTGTTCGCATAAATGATGATTAACTTCAATGCCTTGCTTGCTGAGTTCGGCATTTAAAACCTGGGTAACCAATGGGATGCAGCCGCCGCAACCTGTGCCGGCTTTCGTGGCTGATTTAAGCGCCGCGACAGTATGGCAGCCCTGACCTATAGCTTGAATAATGTCGCCTTTGGTGACATCAAAACAAGAACAGATTTGCGCGGTATCTGGCAGGGAGTCAACCCCCATTGCCGGTTTGCTGCCCGCATGGGCAGGTAAAATCAGGCTGTCTGGATTTTCTGGTAATGGGATAGCGTTCAGTGCCAGTTGCAGCAAATTGCCGTAATCGCTGGTATCACCCACCAGCACGGCTCCCAGCAAGGTTTTGTTGTCGGCACTGACCACCAAACGCTTGTAAACCTCTTTGCTTTCATCCAGATAAACATAACTGCGTGCGCCTTCGGTGCGGCCGTGGGCATCACCAATACCGCCCACATCGACACCAAGCAGTTTGAGTTTGGCACTCATATCTGCCCCACGGAATGCATTCTCGCGGCCCAGTAAATGGTCAGCCGTCACCTGCGCCATTTTGTAACCCGGGGCGACTAGCCCGAAAGTGCGCTCTTGCCAAGAGGCGCATTCGCCAATGGCGTACACATCCGGGTCGGAGGTTTGGCAATAATCATTGATAGCAATACCACCACGGCGTGCTGTGGCTAAACCGCATTGATGTGCCAATTTATCTTGCGGGCGGATCCCGGTGGAGAAGACGATAAAATCGACTTCTAGCTGGGTATCATCAGCAAACAGCATGGTTTTGCGGCTATTTTGGCCCGAGTGCACAATTTCTTGGGTATTTTTGCCGGTATGGACTTTCACACCCATGCGCTCAATCTTCTGGCGCAGTTGGTCACCGCCCATTGGGTCAAGTTGCTCTGCCATTAAGACAGGAGCAAATTCAATGACATGGGTTTCAACACCCAGGCTTTTCAGTGCGCCGGCGGCTTCTAATCCTAACAGCCCACCGCCAATGACCGCGCCACGTTTACTGCGGCGGGTGCAAGCTTCAATGGCATTCAAGTCTTCAATGGTGCGATAAACAAAGCAATCTTGCCCTTCGCTGCCTTTAATGGGCGGGATCCACGGGTAAGAACCGGTCGCCATAATCAGCTTGTCGTAATATAGGGTTCTGCCGCTGTTGGAATGAATCACTTTTTCAGTGCGGTTGATGGTAATGGCGCGTTCGCCTACCAACACTTTCACACCGTGTTTTTCATAAAAGCCTTCGCGAACCAGTGACAGTTCTTCGGCAGTATGGTGGGAGAAGTAAGATGAAAGATGTACCCGGTCATAAGCAATGCGAGGTTCTTCGCAAAAAACGGTTATCTCAAATTGGTCTTTATCTGCTTTATCCAGTAAGTCTTCAATAAAGCGGTGGCCGACCATACCGTTGCCGATGATGGCAAGTTTGACTTTGCTCATTTTTGCCTCGATTTTTAATTTTCTACCCTCACCTTAATCTTCCGCACCGCGCGTTTCTTGATGTAAATCAATTAGCTTCTCATATACCTCTAAGGTGGTAGATTGCTGATTTTTAACGTTTTTTGATAAGTCGCGGATTTCATTCATCTTTAGCTGAATGGTTTCAGTTTTGGTGATTTTTTTTCTTAAAAGAAAAATGCCGTGGATGAAAAGAAAATCGGGCGCAGGGCGGCCGGTCGGGTAAGCTAAAGAAAAGCGGTAATGAATATTGGAGGCGTCAATGGCAGGGCAATCTTTAGCAAATCATTTATTAAACACTATCAATAATGTGCGGCTTGCCGGGCAAGCAGGGCTGTGGCAGCTCGCCATTGCCGAGGGCAAAATCACCGCGATTGCGCCTCAACCGGAGCAAGCCGCCACTGGCGCGGGTGTACTGGATGCTCAGGGTGGGTTGGCATTGCCGCCTTTTATTGAGCCACATATTCATTTGGATACCACTCAAACCGCCGGGCAGCCCCGCTGGAACCAGTCCGGTACTTTGTTTGAGGGCATTGAGTGTTGGGCTGAGCGCAAAGCACAGCTGACCCGTGAAGATGTTAAACAGCGCGCATGGCAAACACTGAAATGGCAAATAGCCAATGGGATCCAGCATGTTCGTACCCATGTCGATGTTTCTGACCCCAGTTTGACAGCTTTAAGCGCAATGCTGGAAGTCAAAGAAGAAGTGAGCCCGTGGGTGGAGATGCAAATTGTCGCCTTCCCACAAGAAGGGATTTTGTCCTATCCACAGGGGGCGGCCCTGTTGGAAGAGGCGCTACGGCTGGGCGCTGATGTGGTTGGTGCTATTCCTCACTTTGAATTTACCCGCGAATATGGCATCGAATCGCTACATATTGCTTTTGCATTGGCGCAGAAATATCAGCGGCTGGTGGATGTTCATTGCGATGAAATTGATGATGAGCAGTCCCGTTTTGTCGAAACTGTAGCGGCATTGGCACACCGGGAGAACATGGGCGCGCGGGTGACTGCCAGCCACACCACGGCAATGCATTCCTATAATGGCGCATATACCTCGCGGTTATTCCGCCTGTTGAAAATGTCCGGTATTAATTTTGTGGCCAATCCTTTGGTGAATATTCATCTGCAAGGGCGTTTTGATACTTATCCGAAGCGGCGCGGCATCACGCGGGTGAAAGAGATGCTGGCAGCAGACATTAATGTCTGTTTCGGCCATGACGATGTGTTTGACCCGTGGTATCCGCTGGGCACGGCGAATATGTTGCAGGTATTGCATATGGGATTACATATCTGCCAACTGATGGGATATAGCCAAATCAATGATGGGCTGAATTTGATAACCACTCATAGTGCCAGAACATTGAATTTATCGGATTATGGTTTGCAGCCGGGTAATAGCGCTAACCTGATTATTTTACCCGCCGAAAATGGTTTTGATGCGGTTCGGCGTCAGGTGCCGGTGCAGTATTCTATCCGCCGTGGCGTGGTCATCGCCAAGACGCAGCCCGCAGAGAGCCGGATTTATTTAGGGCAAGAGGAAGTTATCAACTTTAAATAAGGCGGGAACTGCCCTGCACCCAAAGAGTGGCAGGGCAGTAAAACAGCTAAATCAGTGAGTTACATGACCGTGGCTGCGGTGCTTGGTGAAGAAGCCCAGAATCAGGCACATCACAAAGACCACCAGGTACAAGCCGTTTGCTGTTGCCAGCGCGGCATGAACACCACTGTTCGCCACAATCGGGCCGGTCACCACGAAGGTCAGCATGGTGCCGACAGTGCCGCAGGTCAGAATGAAGTTCACCAGTTTTGGCGAAGACACCTTGGTTTGCAGCGAACCCAGGGTAATCAGGGTGGTGTAAATGGCGCTGGAGACAAAACCTAAAGCCAGAATGTAGTAGCTCAGGTGTTCAGGGTTATTCGTGCTGACAAACATATACATCGCCAAAGTTGCCAGCGCTGCCAGTATGGTCACGATGCGCTGCAAATCAAAGAAGCGCAGGATAAAGCTGAATACCCACATCCCAATCATGTAAGAGATCCAGAAATTACTGACCAATTGGCCCGCCTGGCTGATATCCATGTTGAAATTTTTGGTCGCGTATTCAGGAACCCATTGGATGAAACCAAGCTGGCCGAGGATATAGCACAGTGCGGCAATTGCCAGGAACAGCACGCCGACGCCCCATTTTTCTTTCGCGACAGGTTTGCTTTGGTCGGTGGCTTTATGGCCCAGCACCGGAAACTCAGAATACAGTGTCAGCACAAAAATGCCGAGATACAGCAGGCCGATACAAGCATAAACCCAGTACCATTCAATGTGGCGAGCCAATAGCATTGCCGCGACCACCGGGAAAATCATCCCCGCCATACTGAAGAATGAGTCGGTAAATAGCAGACGTGAACCGCGCTGACGCCCTTCGTACATATGGGTAACCAGGAAGGTACCTATCGACATTGTTATCCCGCTGACCACCCCAAGGATGAACATGCTGATTGAGAAGACCAATAGATTATGGCCAACCATCAATCCGGCAATGGCAATTAACATCAGAATAAAACCAAACACTAATTGACGTTTTAATGGAATGATTTCCATCAACCAGGCATTAAGGAAAATAGAGATTAAGATGCCGGCATTAAGGAAGGTAAATGTGTTACTCATACTGGCAATAGGCAGATTGAAATACTCTGCGATATTCCCCATCACCATCCCGGTGACAATAACTAACGCACCAGTAAGGGCGTAAGAAAAGTAACTGATCCAAGTTAGTCGAATGCGATTGCTGTTATTCATAGATGGGGCCTGTGTCAGCATAGGATTAAGACAATAATAGTAAGAACAAGTACAAAAAAGATTAAAACCAGTTCAGTACTGAGGTCGCGGATCCTAGCACAGGCATAGTGAGTTTTTGTGATATACATTCAATTTTTAATGTAATAGATGAAATTTGATGGCGATAAACGGTTATGCGTCACAAGTTTGGTGGTGGAGAGCCCGCAAAAGGCCTCAATGCCTTATCTGAGTTGGTAATAAACAGCCCCAGGATTTACTCGCGTGTCAGCTGCTAAGGGGTATTTTTGGGCGGTGTCACCGAATTGCGCAAGATAATGGCTGGCGGGAAATTGGCAGTAGGAATGAGCGGGTTAATCAGTAATTGCGTGGCGTATTGCGCCATTTCCGCAATAGGAAAATGCAAACTGGTTAATGCCGGGCTCACAAAAGGGGCGCGTTCCCCACTGTCATAGCACAGCAATGAAATATCCTGCGGCACCTGCAAGTGATGCTTATTGATGGCCAGCAGTGCGCCAATAGCCATTTCTTCATTACAACAATAAATGGCTGTTGGGAGTTGTGGCTGGCTAAGGATTTCATTGGCGCGCTGATAACCACTCTCCAGATCATAAACCCCTTCCATACAAGCGACGGGTTCTAAACCTGCCATTTTCATTGCATCGATAAAACCCTGACGGCGTAACCCACTGGCATGGCGTTGCGCAGAGCCACTGATGCACGCGATGCGGCGATGGCCCGCATCAATAAGTACTTGAGTTGCTATTTGACTGGCATGGCGATGATCAAAAGAGACGCAGCGGGCTTCTAAACCGGGAACCAACCTGTCCAATAACACGAATGATTTACCTGCTGCCGCGAGCTGGCGCAATTTTTCATCACTGAGAAAACGGACATGCAAAATTAAACCATCGCAGCGTAAGTTATACAGGCGCTGAATAGCTTGCCATTCTTTATCTGCGTTATCCCGCCCCTGAGTGACCAATAGCTGTTTGCCCTGAGATTCAGCTTCGGTTTGCACAAAATCCATCAGCGCACCAAAAAATCCGCCTCGATATGAGGTGGTAACCAATCCCAAGGTATTACTTTGACTGGAGGCCAGCGCGCGCGCAGCCGGATTTGGGCTGTATCCCAATACTGCGACGGCTTGTGCGACTTTCTCGCGGGTCACGGATTTTACATTGGTATCACCGTTGACCACGCGGGATACCGTAGCGCGGGAAACCCCGGCTAATACCGCGACGTCTTCCAGTGTTACCATTTGCAGCTCCCAATAATAGGCGACCCTAAAAACAAAGGTCGCCACAATAATTAATTTACCATCACAGATCTGTGAACTGAGGCAAGTAAGGCTTATTTACCTGAAGAACTTCTTCCAGCAGCGGTTGCGCAATACTGGCATTAGCAATCAGCGGGTTGGTCACTAAAGCCAACAAAGCACTCCGACGATCTCCGTGCACCGCAGCTTCAATGGTTAGCCTTTCATAGGCTTTTACCTGCTGAGTTAGCCCGTGCATTGCCACCGGTAAAGGGCCAAAAGTGAGTGGATGAGCACCTTTCGCATCAACAATACAGTTGGTTTCTACCACTGAACTATCCGACAAGCCGCGGATTGCCCCACGGTTTGTGGTATTCACAACAAGTTGTGTACCTAAATTATTATGAATTGAACGAATAAGTTCCAGTGCAACTTCAGAATAAAATGATCCGCCACGGAAACTGAGTTGCTCTGGTTTGCTATCCAGATGGGGGTCAGCGTACAGGTCAAACAGCTCTTTTTCCACCTGCATCACTTGCTCGGCTCGGGTGCCACGTTCGGCGGCGGCGGCCATTTCTTCAGCCAACATATCTTGTGTCTGATAAAAATAGCGATGATATGGACAAGGGATCGCCCCCATTGCGCGCAGGAATTCTGGTGGCCAAGGTGCTTCTTTAATATTGTTCATGGTCAGCGAAGCGCCGTCGCACAACATATTGAGCACATCCGCAGTGACATCTTTACCCTGTTGTAAAACTTCGTGCACCCATACCATATGATTGAGTCCGGCAAAGCGCAGCTGGATATCTTCATAAGGTGCATGCAGCAAATTCGCAATCATATGATGCATGCTGATAGGGACATTACACAGGCCAATAATTTTCGCTTTGCTATAGCGAGTGACGGCCTCGGTGACAATGCCGGCCGGATTGGTGAAGTTAATTATCCAGGCGTCTGGGGCCAGTTTTTCGACTTTCGCGGCAATATCCAACATCACTGGAATAGTGCGTAGCGCTTTGGCAAAGCCCCCGACTCCGGTGGTTTCCTGACCGAGCAGATGGTATTTCAGCCCCAGGCGCTCATCGGCTGCCCGTGCCGGAAGTTGGCCGACACGAAATTGCGTCAGAACAAAGCTGGCACCGGTGATAGCTGTCTCGAGTGAGAAATGAACACTGACCTTCACTTGTTCCAGTCCGTGGCGATCCAGCATTCTTCGGGTCAATGCCGCAATAATTTCTACTTTCTGGCGGCCCAACTCGACATCAACCAGCGCCAGTTCAGTGACCGGTAACTCATCAATACGCTGGATTAATCCATCCACCAGCTCTGGGGTATAGCTACTGCCACCGCCAATAATGGCAATTTTAAAGGTTTTCATCTTGGGCCTCCAAATGGGTAAATTAGAAATGAGAGCGCTCTCATTTGGAAGCAGACTAGCGATTCAGCAAAAACAAAATGAGATGGTTCTCCCAAAAATGGCAGGAAGAGGGTAAAAGAATCAGCAAGACGTGATCTCGGTTGCAGAATTTCACTGTTGTCAGGGATTGGCTGCATAGTTTAAATTGGCGAAGGAATAACCACAGAGGTGAATGAAAAACTGACGTTTTCAGTGGCAATTTCGTGCCCGTCAGGGCAGTTGCACAGAGAGGCGCTTTGGCCGCTGCGGCCCATTGGGCACCTTTCTCCTCTAACCCACTTTATCTGCCGGTGACGCGGTTTTTTAGCAAGAATGTGCATTCTGTTACGTAAAAATCGGTAAATTGGTGGCATTGCACAGGTCAGCTCTCTAGAATCAAAGCGCTTTTCCGTTGTTCGCATCCCACAGAAAGGAACCGTTAATGTTCAAACGTACTTTAGTGACCTTCATCACCCTTTGTTCCCTTAGCGCCGTGGTGCCCGCTGCTTTAGCTGCCGGTGAACCTCATGTTTTGTTAACAACGTCGGCTGGGAATATTGAGTTAGAACTCAATAGCCAGAAGGCACCCATTTCAACACAGAATTTCGTTGATTATGTTAATGACGGCTACTACAACAACACTATTTTCCACCGCGTCATCCCTGGCTTTATGGTTCAGGGCGGGGGATTTACTGCTGATTTCAAACAGAAAACCGCTAAAACGCCAATCAAAAATGAAGCGGATAATGGCTTGCGCAACTTGCGCGGCACGATTTCAATGGCCCGTACCGCAGATAAAGACAGCGCCACCAGCCAGTTCTTCCTGAATGTGGCAGACAATGCTTTCCTCGACCACGGTCAACGCGACTTTGGTTATGCCGTGTTTGGTAAAGTGGTTAAGGGTATGGATGTAGTAGAGAAAATCTCTCAAGTTCAGACCGAAAATGTTGGCCCGTATCAGAATGTGCCTGTTAAGCCGATCACCATCTTGTCCGCGAAAGTTTTACCTTAAATTACCCGCTGTCCTTGACGTTGCAGGGGTGTTAGCTGCACCCACTTACCCGAATGACTCAGTTAAGTAAGCTCATCGGATAAGTTCACTTGCTGGCGAGCTGCAACGCCAATGACTTTGGGTAAATATTCCCTCCCCCCGCTATAAATTCACTCGCCTGCCCGAATAGGTTGCTTATAATCAATTATCTGACTCAGCTGGGGTAAGGTTTATGAGTGAAACATTGCTTATCGCGAAAGTACCGCCGACACAGGATTTAGCGATTTTATCGGCATTGGCGAACCGCCACGGGCTGATTACTGGGGCAACCGGTACAGGTAAAACTGTCACCTTACAAAAAATGGCGGAGCAATTCTCGCGCATTGGTGTGCCCGTGTTTTTGGCTGATGTAAAAGGCGATTTATCCGGTATTGGTGCTGAAGGTGTTGAGTCAGAAAAACTGCTGGCACGGCTGGCGGCAATAGGTGTCACCGATTGGCAACCCCAAGCTTGCCCGATTATCCCTTGGGATATTTTTGCTGAAAAAGGCCACCCGATCCGGGCCACCATTTCTGACCTCGGCCCACTATTGCTGGGGCGTCTGCTTGATCTCAATGAGGTGCAAAGCGGCGTGCTGCAATTGGTGTTTAAGATAGCAGACGACAATGGCCTGCTGTTGCTGGACATGAAAGACTTGCGCGCCATCGTGCAATTCGTGGGCGACAATGCCAAACAATTCCGCACGCAATACGGCAATATTACGCCGGCGTCGATTGGGGCTATCCAGCGCGGGTTGCTGACCCTGGAAGAGCAGGGTGCCAATCAGTTCTTTGGCGAACCCATGCTGGATATTCATGATTTAATGCAAACCGACAGTGATGGGCAGGGGGTTATTAATCTGCTGGCGGCGGATAGCTTGATCAACCAACCCAAACTCTATGCGGTTTTCTTGCTGTGGCTCCTGTCAGAACTTTTCGAGCAATTGCCGGAAGTGGGCGATGTGGATAAACCTAAACTGGTCTTTTTCTTTGACGAGGCCCATTTGTTGTTTGCTGATGCACCGACCGCGCTGGTGGATAAAGTCGAGCAAGTGGTGCGGCTGATTCGTTCAAAAGGGGTTGGCATCTATTTCGTGACACAAAACCCGCTGGATATCCCGGATAAAATCCTGGGGCAATTGGGTAATCGGGTGCAGCATGCCCTGCGCGCCTTTACTCCACGGGATCAAAAAGCAGTTAAAGCGGCGGCGCAAACAATGCGAGCCAACCCGGCCTTCAGTGCCGAGCAGGTGATTACCGAGCTGGCCGTTGGCGAGGCACTTATTTCTTTTCTTGATGAGAAAGGGCGGCCGAATGTGGTTGAGCGCGGGATGGTGATTGCCCCGCAATCCAAAATGGGCGCACTGGATGTGGCGGCACGTAATCACGCCATCAATCATTCGCCGCTGTATGGCCGCTACGAAGAGAGTGTGGATCGTGAATCTGCGTATGAGAAATTATCCTCCGGCAGATTTAGCACGATGGGCGACGCGGCAGCAGGTGAAGCGGCCACCCCTCAGCAACCTGCCAGTCAAGGCGGTGGTTTGATGGATGGGCTGAATGATTTGCTGTTTGGCTCTACCGGCCCGCGTGGTGGAAAACGAGATGGTATCGTCCAGACTGCGGCCAAAAGTATGGCGCGCGATTTGGGTCGACAAATTTTGCGCGGTGTTCTGGGTTCAATTACCGGTGGGCGCAAGCGTTAACCTGATTTTGGATATGAAATGCTGTTACTGATTGATAATTACGATTCATTTACCTACAACCTGTACCAGTATTTTTGTGAGCTGGGCGCACAGGTGGTAGTGAAACGTAATGATGAAATACAACTGTCTGATATTGAAAAATTATCACCTTCCCATCTGGTCATTTCTCCCGGCCCTTGCACACCTAACGAGGCCGGGATTTCTTTAGCGGCTATCCAGCATTTTGCCGATAAATTGCCCATATTGGGTGTTTGTCTGGGGCATCAAGCTCTGGGGCAGTCTTTTGGTGCGCGAATTGTACGGGCGCGGCAAGTGATGCACGGCAAAACCACGGCGATTTGTCATAACGGGCAGGGGGTTTTCCGGGGGCTTAACCAGCCACTGACGGTTACCCGCTATCACTCTCTGGTGATTGCGCCCGATTCATTGCCAGAATGCTTTGAACTGACGGCATGGACAGAACAAGAGGGTGTGGTGGATGAGATTATGGGGATTCGCCATCGAACACTGCCCCTTGAAGGTGTGCAGTTCCACCCAGAGAGCATTCTCAGCGAACAAGGCCATCAGTTATTAGATAATTTTCTTAAAAATTAGAGCGTTGAACCAAACACATTAATTAAATGATTTTTTTGTTTGCCTGATTGTGATTTTTTATGCATATTTTGTGATTATATTTTCACATTCCAGTAATCGGCAGTTTAATGGTTTCTTAGGGTGGGCAGCGCAATGGCAGATAAGTTAGCAGTAAATCGCAGTACATTTGATCAGGTTATTTTGCCTGTTTATGCACCAGCGCAGTTTATTCCGGTTAAAGGGAAAGGCAGCCGCGTCTGGGACCAACAAGGCAAGGAATACATTGATTTTGCAGGTGGTATTGCGGTAACTGCACTGGGCCACTGTCATCCGGCGCTGGTGGCAGCTTTGCATCAGCAAGGGGAAACGTTATGGCATACCAGTAACGTATTCACCAACGAACCGGCACTGCGGTTGGCACAAAAACTGATTGCCGCCACCTTTGCTGACCGGGTGTTCTTTGCCAACTCGGGGGCTGAGGCAAATGAGGCCGCTTTTAAGCTTGCCCGCCATTACGCCATTGAGCGCCATAGCCCCTATAAAACCAAAATTATTGCTTTCCACCATGCATTTCATGGTCGCACCCTGTTTACTGTTTCAGTCGGTGGGCAACCAAAGTACTCAGATGGATTTGGCCCAAAACCTGCCGATATTATCCACGTGCCATTTAATGATTTGGCAGCAGTGAAAGCGGTAATGGATGACCACACTTGTGCGGTGGTCTTGGAGCCAATTCAAGGCGAAGGGGGCATTACTGCCGCCACACCAGAATTTCTGCAAGGCGTGCGCGAGCTTTGTTCTCAGCATAAAGCGCTGTTGGTCTTTGATGAAGTCCAAAGTGGGATGGGTCGCAGCGGCAAACTGTTTACCTATATGCATTATGGTGTGACGCCGGATATCCTCACCACGGCAAAAGCCTTGGGGGGCGGGTTCCCTATCAGTGCCATGCTGACGACGGAAGAAATTGCGTCGGTGATGGCGGTGGGAACTCATGGCACCACTTATGGTGGTAATCCTTTGGCCTGTGCGGTCGCAGAGGCGGCTTTGGATGTCATTAACACCCCTGAGGTACTTGATGGCATTGAACAGCGCCACGGCCTGTTTGTGCAGGCTCTGCAAGCTATCAATAATAAGTATTCAGTTTTCAGTGATATTCGCGGCATGGGGTTATTGATTGGCGCAGAATTATCGCCGCAATACCGTGGGCGGGCGCGGGAGTTCCTGACGGTGGCGGCAGCGAATGGTGTAATGATCCTCAATGCAGGGCCAGATGTGTTGCGTTTAGCCCCCTCGCTGGTGGTTGAATTAGAAGATATCAAGCAAGGAATGGCGCGTTTGGATGCGGCCATTGCCAGTCTGGTTGTTTAGCAGCAAAGCACAGTAAAAAAGAGAGGCTCTGGGCCTCTCTTTTCTTTTTAGGCCTTAGCCCGCAACTTCCGCCGCCAAATACCGTGGTGTGGTTGCTGCTGCCAGGCCAAGGATGACACGGTATGCATCACATTGAGATGCGATAAAATACGCCGTGTATTTCTTTCTATTTCAGATAGTTGTGTGTCAGCAGAGATGTCCGGCATTTGCACAAAATCGTTATTTCCCTCACTGTTATCTGATTCCAGCCGTTGTTGGCATTGCTGAATCGCCATCTCACATAGCTGTAAATATTTCTGCGCGATTGTAATGCTCAGGTGAGGATGATTATCTTTGGACGTCGGGGGCGATTCTGTTAACGGATGTTCGCGCGTCAGGATGGTCATCTCGTTGATATGCCCGACAATAAGCTCGCTGTGGGTTGCCCATAGCCGCATATCAGCCAAGTATTTCGAGTTAAATCCCGGCTCTTGCATGGCTTGATTCAGTGAGTTCAGAACAGCATTGCTGGCCTTATTCACATGAATGCGCTCATATTCCAACTGGGTAATATCTGGGTGAGGTGTCAGCAGGAGCCTTAGGATTTTCTGGTCATTCTCCAGCGCCTGATGCGCATTTTTACGCAGTAAACCGCTTTGCCACTGAGGCCACAGCCATAAGGTGCTGGCAAAAGCCAAAGCACAGCCTATCAAGGTATCAAGCAGCCGCGGGACTAAGAAGTCAGCGCCTTCTCCGGTCAATAATTGCAAGATATAAACCGCAGTGATGGTTCTGCCGATGACCGCTAACCCATAGTTTTTGCGTTGCACCAGATAAGAAAGCAGGGTGATGAGCAACATGATGCTCAATGTAATCCCTTCAGACATCTGCAAATGTAATAAGCCAGCTGCCAATATCAGCCCAATGAGGGTGCCAAGGGCGCGGTGATGGATGCGAATTTTGGTGGCGTTATAGCCGTTTTGCGTCACTAACATCACGGTGAGTAAGATCCAATAAGGTTTTGGCAAGTGGATCAAACTGCCGATATAACTGCCTGCTGCCAGAGTTACCCCTATCCGAGCTGAATCCCGCAATGCAATGGATTTAAAAGATAAATAGCTGACAAGCGCTGGCCAGAAAGGCTGATATAGTTGGCTGGACATCAAGTCGCGGTCATATTGCGGACGCCGTTCACTGAGGAGCTGGCTAATATTGCTGATATGGTAATAACAGAATTGCGCCACCGAGTTATTAGGGTGCTGCTGGGCGATATTTTTCAGTTCTATCAGAGCATCACTGGTGCTGAAATGTTCCATCGCATGGTGGTGATAGAGAATATCATCAGCAATAGTGCGCATTTGAGCTGAGATAGCCTGCATATTGCGGTCAAGAACATCCTCTATTGGGCTTTGCTCAATTAACTCTTGCATTTTATCTGGCTGATTCAGCGCCGCCGTGATGTGCTCTTGTAAATCGAGCGCCATCTGAAACAAGCTCAATAGCCGTTTTTGCTCTTTTTTTGGCGTGTTAGGGAGAAGGTTAAATTGTTGATAAAGTTGGTTAATTTTATCCATTATCCCTTGCTGACGGTCGAGCATCTGCGGCAATGATTTTTCTGGCTCAGGATTGTGAATAAATAAACGGAATTCAGTATCGCAATAATTTGCCAGTAAATGATAAAGCTGGCTCAAAGGCTCGCGGATCGGTTGGTCTTTACATAGCCGGAACCATAGCCAGGTAAATACGCCGTACCAGAGGGTGCCGACCGCACACATCAAGGGTGCTTGCCAAATAGGGGCTCGGCCTACCATGCTGAGGCTAAAAATAGCCGCGATCATGGCGGCGGGTAACATGCGGCCATTGAGCTGGCTGATAGATCCGGTGACACCGAGTGTCAGCGCCAGCCCCAGCATTATCCAAGGTAATGGAATCTCCCACAGTAACAACTGTTGGGTTAAGAAGCTGCTCAGTGTAAAGAGTGCGCCGCCAATAATCAGACGCCGGAAAAAATGTTGGTGCGGGGTATCTAGCGACGCGATATTACAACAGGCGGGTATCAGGGAAAACATCAACCCCAGCCGCAAATCGCCAAAAGCAAAGCCCAATGCCGCAGGTATACAGAGAACAAGGGTTTGCCGCAGGGCATAATTAACTTCAGGATGATAAATCAACCGTTGCCATTTCATGTCGGCCCCAGAAATTTATTAATTGCGTAGATAAAGAAAACCGGTGCTGAGATTATCAGCACCGGTTGATGTGGGATTAACGGGTGCCGTAAACGACAATCGTCTTACCGTGTGCGGAGATCAGATTTTGATCTTCCAGCATTTTTAGTATCCGCCCCACAGTTTCGCGGGAACAGCCAACTATTTGACCAATTTCCTGGCGGGTAATTTTAATCTGCATCCCATCTGGGTGGGTCATGGCATCAGGTTGTTTTGCCAGATTAAGCAGTGTTTGTGCAATGCGCCCAGTCACGTCAAGGAAGGCGAGGTTACCCACTTTCTCTGATGTGATTTGTAAGCGATTCGCCATTTGTGAAGACAGGCGCATCAAGATATCTGGATTTACCTGGATCAACTGACGGAATTTTTTGTAAGAAATTTCAGCCACTTCACAGGCAGTTTTTGCTCTTACCCAAGCACTGCGTTCTTGGCCTTCTTCAAATAATCCAAGCTCACCGATGAAATCTCCCTGGTTTAAATAGGAAAGAATCATCTCTTTACCTTCTTCATCTTTGATAAGCACCGCAACGGAGCCTTTCACGATGTAGTAAAGCGTTTCGGCCTTTTCACCTTGGTGAATAAGCGTACTTTTTGATGGATATTTGTGGATATGGCAATGAGACAGGAACCATTCAAGAGTCGGGTCTGTTTGTGGCTTGCCGAGAACCATTCGCTGTTATCCTCTGTTGTTATCGCTGCCTAACTTAACAGGGCTCAGAGTTCCCTGCGCGGCGTGCTTATAAAATACACTTTCTCTTAGCATATTAATTTGCTCAACTGCCGAAAGGTATAACCAAGATACGTACCGGATAGAAACCCTTCACTGAGTATTGAGAAGCTACCCTATTTAATTCCAGAAGCAATACTTTCGGTTCTGTTTGTAGCACAGGATGAGGCCAGTGTCTTGTGTTGTATCGCTTCAGCATGATGAACATCTGGTTACATTGCGAGTTTGTAAATGAAAGGGTAGTCTGGAGTGATAAATTTAACCGGGAGAGTGAGTTATGCAGGCACGTGTAAAGTGGGTTGAGGGGCTAACATTTTTGGGTGAATCGGCATCAGGTCACCAGATTTTGATGGATGGGAACTCTGGAGATAAAGCGCCTAGCCCAATGGAAATGTTGTTAATGTCGGCCGGTGGCTGTAGTGCCATTGATGTCGTTTCTATTTTGCAAAAAGGGCGCAATGATGTGCGCGATTGCGAAGTGACATTGACCTCTCAGCGCCGGGAAGAAGCCCCGCGTTTGTTTACGCAAATCAACCTGCACTTTATTGTCAGCGGCAAAGGGCTAACCGATAAAACGGTTGAGCGGGCGGTTGAGTTGTCAGCAGAGAAATATTGCTCGGTGTCTTTGATGTTGGGTAAGGCGGCGACCATCACCCACAGTTTTGAAATCAAAGACATTGTGTAGTTAACCGCATGATGTTTGAAGCTACAGGAGGCGCTGTTGCCTACCTGTAGCTGGGGTCAGCTTAAGTTAACCAATCTTTTTGCCTTCCAGTAACTGTTGCACTAATGGGGCCATAATCAACTCCATTGCCAGCCCCATTTTCCCACCCGGCACCACCAACGTATTGATATTCGATATAAATGACCCTTGCAACATTGCCAGTAAGTAAGGGAAATCAATCTGATCTAAGCCCCTGAAGTGAATGACAACAAAACTTTCATCCAAAGATGGAATAGCTTTGGCAGCGAAGGGGTTGGAGGTATCGACAGTTGGCACGCGCTGGAAATTTATATGGGTGCGGGAGAACTGGGGGGTAATGTAATTAATGTAATCATCCATGGAGCGCACCACGGAGTCCATCACAGCTTCACGAGAATGACCGCGCTCGCCGGTATCCCGCACTAATTTCTGAATCCACTCCAGATTGACGATTGGCACCACGCCGACCAGTAAATCCACATGTTTTGCCACATCATGATGTTCAGTCACGACCCCGCCGTGCAATCCTTCATAAAACAGGACGTCGGTAGGTTCTGGCAGCGCCTCCCACGGCGTGAAGGTGCCCGGAATAAGGTTATAAGGCACCGCCTCATCATAGGTATGCAAATATTTACGGGAACTGCCAGTGCCGTGCGCGCCGTATTGCGACACGCTGTCCTCTAACTGACCAAAGTCATTGGCTTCAGGGCCAAAATAGCTAATATGCCGCCCTTGATCCCGGGCCTTACGAATGGCTGCATCCATTTCTGGGCGGGTATAGCGATGAAAACTGTCACCTTCAATTTGCGCGGCACGAATATTTAATTGCTGAAAAATTTTGCGAAACGCCAGACTGGTGGTGGTCGTCCCGGCACCACTGGAGCCGGTCACGGCAATAACCGGATGTTTAATTGACATAGTAGCTGTAACTCCGCGGGGTTATGCCCGTCATCTTTCAAGATGCTGGGGTATTGGCTGCATGGCTAACCTAACTATTTTATTTATATCAGTATGTTAGGTTGATTAGGTTGCTGCCTACTGCAACTTGAAATCTATTGGGTAGAGAGCCACGATAAACAGCCGGTAATGGCCTGTTTTTTCGCCGATGGTTATTTTTAGGGCAAAGAGTCCCGCTTGTCACTCTGATTTTACACAAAACCTGCGGTGATAAGACGAGAGTTATAGCGACTCTTCAGCACCCGCGCGCAAGGCACCACGGGGCATAATATTGATAGTTTCATGTAACTCAGACCACACCAGCACCGCCTCACCCGTCACCAATTGACGGCGGACATCCTCGACTTTTTGCGCCAGCGAGCGCTCATGTTCACCATAATCAGTGCCTTCACGTAGTACAAAAGTCTCAAGCAAATTATCCAGTGTTTCACTGTCGATTTGTTGCCAGGGGATAATCATTACTGCTGCTCCAGATAAGGGGAAAGCCAGGTTGGAATTCGTTGTTCCAGCCACATTTTTGGTTGCTTTAAACTGCCGCCGACAAAACCCACATGGCCGCCATGCTCAGTGAGCTGATAAGCAATATTGCCCGGCAAGGCGCGGAGATCCGGAATAACCTCGGCAGTCATGAAAGGATCATCTTTGGCATGAATGATAAGCAACGGAGTTGTAATCTGCGGCAATAGCGGCAGGGCGCTACAGCGACGATAGTAATCCACTGCATCATTAAAGCCATGTATTTTAGCTGTAATGACATCATCAAAATCTCTGATTCGCCGCAGTCCTTTCAATTGAGCCAGACTCAAAGGCAGGCTGTCGGGGTAATGCAACAGTTTCCGGGTGGCATTTAACTTGAGCTGGTTCAGTAAATAGCGCTGATAAACGCGGGAAAAACCTTGTTCCATACGATCCGCGCAAGGTTCCAGCATTAAGGGCGCAGAAACCACGACAGCGGCTTGTAACCGGCTGTTTTGCCCTTGTTCAGCTAAATACATCGCCAGCATATTGCCACCCAAAGAGATACCGACGGCGGCGGTGGGCACTTGGCCATAGTTTTCGGGTAACCAGCGCAGAAAAAAGCGGGCATCTTCAGTTTCACCAGAGTGATAAATGCGCGACTTGCGATTTGGCTCGCCACTGCATCCGCGAAAATGCATCACCACACCCAGCCACCCTTTAGCTTGAGCGGCGTGTAACAAACCGTGGGCATAGGGGCTGTAAAAGTTTCCTTCCAGACCGTGGAATAACACTAACCTGGGCTTATCGCGCGCCAGCTCAGGATTTTCACTCCAGGCGAGATCAATGAAATCGCCATCGGGCAATTCTAGCCGTTGCCAAAAAGGCTGCAATTGTACCCGCCGCCTGACCAGCCGTGGCAGCAGCGTCTGTAAGTGTGGGTTACTGGCACCGGCCAGTGGACGGAATGTTTCATGCATATGATGAATGGAAATCATGTTGTTGCTCTTGTGTGATCAATAGCACACTGTTAGCTTCATGGGTATATTGCGCATCATTTTGGGTGGGAGGCACCCGTCTCATGGAACTGAGTTTATTTCTTTCAATGGTGGGTTTTCTTTGGGTTGCTGCTATTACCCCTGGCCCGAATAATATGTTATTGACCTCCGCTGGCGCCAATTTTGGCTTTAGGCGCTCTATCTGGTTGATGCTTGGCATTATGTTAGGTATGCAAAGCATGCTGCTGATGGTGGCATTTGGCGTGGGCGGCTTGATTTTGGTCTACCCTTCCATTCACTTCATACTGAAAGTTTTGGGAAGCCTTTATCTGCTGTGGCTGGCATGGAAAGTTGCCACTTCGGCCTATGAAAAATTAGAAACCAATCTGGTGCCGCCAAAACCACTGCGTTTGTATCAAGGCTGGTTATTACAGTTTCTTAATCCAAAAGCCTGGCTGATGGGATTAGGGTCGGTAGCCAGTTTTAGCCTGGCTGGTGCTCAATATAACCATTCCATCGTCATGATAAGCTTTGGCATGTTTATGGTGAATCTGGTGGCCGGTATTATTTGGCTGGGTTTTGGGACTTTGATTGGCCGCTTACTAAGCAGTCGCCGTGCCTGGTTTACCTTTAATATCTCGATGGGGTTGCTGACGGCGGCCTGTGTATTGTTGATCTGGCATTAATGAATCACCGGAGCTAATTGATGGATTATAACTATTTTCACGTTGATGCTTTTGTCGGCGTAGGGCTTTCCGGTAACCCGGCCGGGGTGTATTTGTTGAAAAAACCGCTGTCGGCAGAGCAGATGCAACGTATTGCCGCTGAAATTAATTTGCCAGAAACCAGCTTTGTCTGGGATGAAGGGGATAAATTGGCGATCCGTTGGTTCACACCAGAACGCGAAGTCGATTTATGTGGCCACGGTACTTTAGCGGCGGCACACGTGATTTTCAGTCGCGTGAATCCCGGTTTGCAAGATATCTGTTTTCGCAGCGCCAGCGGTGATTTACATGTGAAGCGCACCGCCGATAGTTTTGGCCGATTATCGCTGAATTTCCCGTCATTGCCGCCCGAGCAAATCGTGGTTTCGGCCGAGTTGGTAACCCTACTGGGTGCTGAAATTAGGCAACTGTGGCAGGCAAAATCGCTGCTGGTGGTGCTGGAGAATGAGCAACAGGTGCGCCAGTTGCAGCCGGATATTGCGGCACTGATTGCTTTTACTGGCCGTGGGGTGATTGTCACTGCGCCGGGGGATCAGGTGGATTTTGTCTCGCGCTACTTTACCCTTGGCAGCAATGAAGATCCGGTGACAGGGTCTGCCCACTGTACTTTAATGCCGTATTGGGTGGCGAGATTGGGCCGGGCATCACTGCATGCTCACCAGGTATCTGCACGCGGGGGCGAGCTTTTCTGCACATTGGCGGGCGATCGCACCATTATCTCCGGCGATGCCCGCATTTTCCTCAAAGGTGAAATTTCGCCATCTCTTTAACACCTTTTAAACTGCGATAGGCGAGGTATACCTTCGCCTTGGCGTCTCTGCTGTTAGAGTTGAGGGTATCTGGCTCAATAACTCGCGGGCGGCAGTTTCGACGGCATCGGCACTGATATCTTCGATCTCTGGCCCGGCGTGCAACAGAACATGACGGGTTAGTGGATACCAGCGTAGGTATTTTTCTGGTCGCGACTCAAACAAGGCGACGACGGGTATTTGTAATGCTGAGCTAATATGCACCGGCGCGCTATCGGCGGAAATAACCACGTCCAATTGGCTCACCGCAGCAACAAACTCATCGACTGACGGCGTTAACACATGGCGGCCTTTTATGCTGGCCAACTGCTGTTCGCTCGGGGGGGCGCAGGGGTCATATAAAATCACGACATCGGCTTGATCGCTAAGATTCAGTGCTAATTGTTGCCACTTTTCCCAACTCCAACGCCGTTGCGGAGATTTATTAGAGACAAACAGCCCGACACGCGGCCGGTTTCTGTCGCCGAATCTTACCCGCCATTTGGCTTGCAATTGTGGATCAGGGTAGAGGAATAACTTGAGTTTATTGATATCCACCGGGCCCAATTCGGGCAGCAGCGCGAAACCAGAAAGTGCCTCATGGTGTATTGGGCGGTTGGCAACATGCTCCGGATTGCGGTCATCAAACTCTGTGGCATCGGTATGCCAGCGGCTATCTACCACATTCAGTTGTTTGGCGAACTGAATACTATTTTTACTCACGCCGCCATTGGGGATAACCAGCAGATCAAAACGCAAACGCCGTAATTGCCAAATCAGAGCCAACCGGTCAAAAATGGCCTTAACTCGGCCAGATTTTTGGTTTCGTTCACATTGTTTACTGTAAACGTAAGTGTAAACAGCGCTGATATCGGGGTTACGTGCTAATGCTTCCTGATTATATTTATTGGCTAAAACATGAATTTCAGCAGAAGGCCAACGCTGTTTCAATGCATGTAATAAAGCAGTGGTGCATATCATATCGCCAAGGAAATCAATCCGAATGACTAAAATCCGCTGCATTGATGCTTTTTTCCCAGAAATAATTTGATGCCTTATTAAACATTAAAATCTTCCGAGCAATAACAAAAATAAGCGTTAATTTAGTTTCTATTTAGGTAATAAATACTTTTGCCGCGCATAACCGCTAATAATTAGCGTGCAACGTAGTGCCCGCCAGAACTCATGCAGATTGCTAGTTCCACGGAACAGAGCAGAGCATAATCCCAAATGACTGAACTCGGCCGCCAGCGCACTGCGGGCTGGTGAGGCTGGTAGCCGTTTACGTATTAATCCCAAAAAATGGCGACTTTCCTGATTAGCATGACGAAATAGCGCATGGCGTAAGGCCGGTTCTAAGGTCTCGGCTATATCAACTAATCCTTTGATAATATGCATATAACTGTTAGCACGGTGGAGTAAGGCTTGAGGGGCGTGGGAGTGGGTGATTGACTCAGGATTCTTCCGGTAACCATAAAAGGGTTTAGCACAATAGCCGATACGCTGGGCCACTAATGCCAAATGAGTTGTCCACAGAATATCTTCATGCAACATCTTTGGAATGAATGCCAGTTGATGAGTGTGGAGCAAATCACGGCGAATGAGTTGTAGCCAAGCATAATGCGGCCATTCATTGTTTTCGACACTCTGGATAACCCACTGATTCCCCCCGAGTACCTGACCCCAAGGCTGCTTATGCAGCAGTGGGCGGCGGGTCGGTTGCTGCGGATCCAAATTGAAGATATAGCCATTGCCAATCAGTAAGTCGAGTTGCTGCTGTTTTGCCTGCTCAAACCAAGTGAATAAAGCACCGGGAGCGAGCCAGTCATCCCCGTCAGCAAATGCAATCCAGGTTCCGGTAGCGCGCGCTATTCCAGTGTTGCGGGCCACAGAAAGCCCTTGATTAGGCTGATTAATAATGATTATTCGCGGGTCAAGGCGGGCCATGTTTTCTAACAGAGAAAGGCTGCTATCAGTCGACCCATCATTAACCGCGATAATTTCTAATGATGGGCCAGATTGATTACGTAATGAATCAAGTAGTTCCGCGAGGTATGCCACACAGTTATAAACTGGCACTACGACAGTGATGTCCTTTGGGTTTGTCACTTTATTATCCTTAATAAAGTTA